>JBKJPY010000031.1:0-63523 GCA_046594195.1 Acidimicrobiales bacterium
ATCGCATCTCGTCGGGCGACGCCAACCGCGGCGTGGCCCATGCCACGAGCGGGCCCTGCCTGCAACAGAACCTGGTCGCCGTGCTCGAAGGAGAGAAGGCCTGATGGGTCACGAACGAGTCGCCGTCGTCGGCATCGGCCAGACGAAGCACGAAGCAACCCGCGGTGACGTCTCCGTCGCCGGCCTCCTTCGCGAAGCGGCCGGTCGAGCGCTCGCCGATGCCGAGATGACGTGGTCGGACATCGACGCCGTCGTCATCGGCAAGGCCCCCGACTTCTTCGAGGGCGTCATGATGCCCGAGCTGTTCCTCGCCGACGCGCTGGGCTGCACGGGCAAGCCGATGTTCCGGGTCCACACCGCCGGCTCGGTCGGCGGCTCCACCGCCATCGTCGCCAGCCAGCTGGTGTCGGCCGGCATCCACGAACGGGTGCTGACGGTGGCGTTCGAGAAGCAGTCCGAGTCCGAGGCCATGTGGGCCCTCTCGCTGCCGATCCCCTTCACGCCACCGCTGCACGCCGGCGCCGGCGGCTACTTCGCCCCGCACATCCGCAGCTACATCCGCCGCGCAAAGGCGCCCGACCACATCGGCATGCTGGTGGCCCTGAAGGACCGCCAGAACGGGCTGAAGAACCCCTACGCCCACCTCCACGAGCCCGACATCACGTTCGACTCCATCAAGGAGTCGATGATGTTGTGGGACCCGATCCGCTACGCCGAGACCTGCCCGTCGTCCGACGGTGCGTGCGCCCTCGTGCTCGGCTCGGAGAAGGTGGCCGACGAAGCCGCCGCCCAGGGCCGCCAGCCGGCGTGGATCCAGGGCACGGCCATGCGATCCGAGCCGACGCTGTCCGCCGAGCGCGACACGGTGTTGCCCCTCGGTGGCGCGCTGTGCGCCGCCGACGTCTACAAGCAGGCGGGGATCACCAACCCTCGCAAGGACGTCGACGCCGTCGAGATGTACGTGCCGTTCAGCTGGTTCGAGCCTATGTGGCTCGAGAACCTCGGCTTCGCCGAGCCGGGCGAAGGCTGGAAGATGACCGAAGCGGGCGCTACCGCCCTCGACGGCGACCTCCCGGTCAACATGTCCGGCGGCGTGCTCTGCACCAACCCCATCGGTGCCTCGGGCATGCTCCGCTTCGGCGAGGCCGCCATGCAGGTCCGCGGCACCGCCGGCGACCATCAGATCGACTCGGTCCGCAAGGCCGTCGGCCACGCCTACGGCGGCGGCTCCCAGTTCTTCGCGATGTGGGTCGTCGGCAAGGACAAGCCCTAGACCTGCCCGACGTCTGCCGATCTGGAGGTTCGTCTGGCTGGTGGTCGCCGAGCAGTAGGTTCCCCGCAGTCAGCGGGTGGCCGGAGGGCACGACAGATGGTGAACGCAGAGAAGCGGCGACGGACGGCGATGCCGAAGGGATCCAAGGCGCCGGGCACGGGAGCAACCACGACCTTCCAGGTGGCCAAGTCTCCGACCGAGCCCACGATCTGGTCGAAGCTGCGCTACCGCTTCGACCTGGCGCTCTCGCGAGGCCCGTTGGTCGTGATCGGCTACCTCGGCGTGGTGATGCTCGCCATCATCGTGGTCGCTTCGATCTTCATCTGGGTGTTCCAGCTCAAGGGCGTCAACGGCGGGGAGCCCATCGGGAGCCCGTTCGACGCCTTCTGGCAGGCGATGCTGCGCGTGGTCGACTCCGGCACGTTCGCGGGCGATGCCACCTGGCCCACTCGCATCGTCGGCCTGTTCATCACCATCTGCGGCATCTTCCTCGCCGGCAGCCTCATCGGCTTGATCGCCAGCGCCGTCGACATCCAGATCGAGCAGCTGCGCAAGGGCCGCTCCACCGTCCTCGAGACGGGTCACACCTTGGTGCTGGGCTGGTCGCCGCGCCTCGCCACCATCTTGAGCGAGCTGGTCGAGGCCAACTCGAACGAGAAGAAGTCGGCGGTGGTCGTGCTGGCCAACCTGCCGAAAGACGAGATGGAGGACGAACTGCGTGTCCGAGTCCCCGAGACGCGGACCACCCGAGTGGTGTGTCGCACCGGCGATCCGTCGAGCCGGGCGGACCTGGCCATGGTGAACGCACGAGGCGCTCGGTCGATCATCGTGCTGGGGGGCGACGAGGGTGATGCGGGCGTTGTCAAGGCGGTGCTCGCCGTGCGCAGCATCGACCCGACGTTCGACAGTGCCCATGTGGTGGCAGAGCTCGAGAATCCCGGCCACGCCGCGACGCTCCGCACCCTCACCGATGGGCGCATCGTCACCATCCAGGCCGACGAGATCATCGCCGAGCTGACCGCACAGGCGTGCCACCAGGCCGGTCTCGCATCGGTGTTCCGCGAGCTGCTCGACTTCGACGGCGACGAGATCTACTTCACCTCTGTCCCAGACCTCGTCGGTGTGACCTACCGCAACGCCCTTCTGGCGTTCGGGAACTGCAGCGTCCTCGGGTGGATCCGCGACGACGGCATCGTCGAGCTCAATCCGCCAGCCGATGCCACGTTCGGAGCCGGCTACGAGATCATCACCGTCGCCGAGGATGACGACAAGGTCGTGTTCACGGGGGTGGTCCCGAGTCCAGCCGTTCGCGTCGACACGACGGTCGCCTTCGATGAACCAGCTCAGCGCATCTTGATGATCGGCTGGAGCGACCTAGGCCCAGGCGTGATGCGGGAGCTCGACGAGTTCCTCACCGCAGGTACCACCATCGACCTCGTCGTCGATCCGGCCCTCATCACGTCGGACCTCAACGAGCTCGACCCGGCGCTCCCCCCGATGGCCAACTGCGTCATCACGGTGCACCCGGGCGGGCGCGGTCCGGAGGCTCTGATGGAGATGGCAGCGTCGGGCTTCGACCAGGCGATCGTGTTGGGCTACCGCGGCGAGGTTCCGATGTCGGAGGCGGATGCCCGCACCATGCTCACCCTCCTGACGCTCGACAAGGCGTTCACCGGCGCCCCGAAGCGACCCCGGGTCGTGGCCGAGATGCTCGACCGCGCCAACGTCGCAGTGGCTCAGACCACCGGAGTCGACGACTTCATCGTCAGCGACGAACTCTCCAGTCTCATGATCGCCCAGCTGTCGGAGCGGCTCGAGCTGCACATGGTCTTCGACGAGCTGTTCGATGCCGATGGCTGCTTCGTGGCGCTGCACCCCGCGCCGCTCTACGCATCGCCGGGAACATCCACCGGGTTCGCCGAGATCGTGGCTGCAGCGTCGCAGCGGGGACAGAGCGCGTTCGGCTGGCGCATCGACAGCACAGGCGAAGTGGTGGTCAACCCGGCGAAGGACACCACGGTCCAGCTCGGGGAGAGGGACCAGGTCTTGGTGCTCGGTCCCCGCTGATCCGCACCAGCGCCAGGGTCAGGCGTTGTCGCCGTGCTTGGCGCTGGCGGTGGCCTTGGCCGGGGTCTCGTCCATCTTCTCGGGCCAGTACGGCGGCGGGAACACCGTGTGTTCGGTGGTGGTCTCCTCGGCATAGAACTGGGAGTACCACTTGCGGAACTTCATGAACGGGCCGTCGTTGTCCGCGAGTGCGGGGCGCACGAGGTGGGCCTTGTGCTCCCACACCGGGATGTCCTCGACGAACTGCCGGTCGACCTCGGTGGCGAAGGCGTCACCCACGCTGGAGTTGGTGGCGGCGTCGCCGAGGTTCTTCACGTAGAAGTGGAAGCGGGTCTCGGTCTGGCCGGCATCGATGGGAGTGGAGGCGCTGACCAGGATCGTGTCGATGATGCCGTTGAAGCGCACGATGCTCGACCCCGGGCCCATCTGCTGGGCGTTGATCTGGCCGTCGACGACGCCGCGTGGAGTGGGGAAGCGCTGGAGCGACTCCATGAAGGTCTGGTGGTCGACCATGTCGTAGCGGACGATCTCGGGTACCTCGGCGACGTGGTGCACATAGCGGAAGTGGGCGGAGTCGACGGCGTTCTCCGCCATCTCCTGGATGCCGGCCTGCACGACGTGCTTGGACTTCTTGGGGCCGGCAAAGTCGTCCGTGCCGATCTCGACAACCTCCTCCATCTCCCAGCTGGGCGGCGCATCTTGCGGGTGGTACCAGGCGAAGACGAAGCCGTTGACCTCGGTGACCGGGTAGGTCTTCAGCTTGGCCTTCTTGTTCGTCCGCTCGGAGTAGGGGATGTCGGTGTTGTCGCCCTCGGCGTTGAACTTCCAGCCGTGGAACGGGCACTCGATCTCGCAGTTGCGGATGGTGCCGCCGTGGCCGAGGTGGGCACCGAGGTGCGGGCAGAAGGCGTCTTGGACGTGCGCCTCGCCGGTCTCGTCGCGCCAGACCACCAGGTGTGTGCCGAAGTAGTACGCGGCCTTGGTCTGTCCCACGGCCAGCTCGTCGGTCTCGGAGACCGAGAACCAGCCGAACGGCATGGAGAACGGGTAGCGGTTCGCAACGGCGTCGTGGATCATCGGCCTACCTGAGATCGGCGAAAACTAGAACGTGTTCTAGTCTAGACACACGGGGGGCTCCGCCCCCCGTGGACCCCCAGGCAAGCCCGTGATAGCCCCGCGTGGCCCCCCGGGGGAAAGCCACTGTGGACCGTCGATCAGTCGAGCTGGAAAACCCGCATGGCGTTCTCGCGGAGGAACTTGGGCCACACCTCGTCCTTCAAGCCCACGTTCGGGAGGTCGGCGAAGATGCGATCGAGGCTCAAGCCCATGGGGAAGTAGCCGGCGTACATGATCTTGTCGGCACCTCGGGTGTTGGCGAAGTCGAGGATGGCCTGGGGGTAGTACTTCGGGGCGAACGCCGAGGTCGAGTAGTAGAGGTTCGGCCACTTGAGGAGCAGCTTGACCGCGCGGTCGGCCCACGGCTCGGCGCCGTGGCGCATCACGAGCTTCAGTTCGGGGAAGAACCAGCAGACCTCGTCGATGAGCATGGTGTCCTGGCAGGCCGAGGGGACCCGGGGACCGCAGATGCCGGTGGTGCAGGCGATCGGGATGTCGAGCTCGATGCACTTGGCGTAGATCGGGAAGAACTTCTTGTCGTTGATCGGCACCTGTGGCAGGTAGCCGGCCGGGAAGGCGATGGCGGACTTGATGCCGAGCGTCTCGTACGCCTTCACCAGGTCACGAACGCCGGCCATGCCCTTGTTGGGGTCCACGCTGAAGGATCCGATGAAGCGATCGGGGTGGTCGGCCACGGCCTTGCGCTTGTCCACCCGCTCGTCTTCGAACCCGACGCCGACCATCGCCTTCTCGATGCCGAAGTGGTCCATGAGCTTGAGGACCGACGACACCGGATCGTCGCCGACCTCGGGGTGGGGCACGTCGCCGAACATGTACTGCGCCGGGAACTCGTGGTCCTTCGACTCCTCGCGCAGCTGCGGCTTGAGGAACTCGTACCACTCGCTCTGGTCACCCGACGGGATGTCGAGCATGAGGTCGATGATGCCGATGTCGGTGGGCATGGTCATGCGCCGAGGCTACCCCCAGAAGTAGAACGTGTTCTCGTTCTGCGAGATACGGTGCCCGCCATGGCTGACGATGATCTCAAGCTCGGTTTGGTCCTCGGGTACTGGTTCGCCGGGCCGCCGGTCGGCGTGCCCGAAGCGCTGGCGGCGGCCGAGGACCTCGGCTTCGACTCGATCTGGTCGGCCGAGGCGTACGGGTCCGACTGCTTCACGCCGCTCGCCTGGTACGGCGCGGCGACCTCTCGGGTGAAGCTCGGCACCGCGGTCTGCCAGATGTCGGCACGCACCCCGGTGGCCACGGCCATGAGTGCGCTGACGCTGGACCACCTCTCGGGCGGTCGCTTCCAGCTCGGATTGGGCGCCAGCGGGCCGCAGGTCGTCGAGGGCTGGTACGGGCAGCCGTACCCCAAGCCGCTGGCGCGGACCCGCGAGTACATCGAGATCGTCCGGCGGGTCCTGGCGCGCGAGGAGCCGCTCGACTTCCAGGGCGACCACTACCAGTTGCCCAACCGGGGCCCCGGGACCATGGAGCTGGGCAAGCCGCTCAAGAGCATCACCCACCCGCTGCGCGCCGACCTCCCCATCCTCCTCGGTGCCGAGGGCCCGAAGAACGTGGCCATGGCCGCCGAGATCGCCGACGGATGGCTGCCGATCTTCTTGTCGCCCGAGCTCGACAAGCACTACCGCGAATGCTTGGCCGAAGGGTTCGCCCGCCCCGGTGCCCGCCGCACGATGGAGGACTTCGAGATCCCGAACATGGTCAACATCGTGGTGAACGACGACGTCGAAGCCGCCGCCGACCTGGTCCGGATGTTCCTCGGGTTCTACATCGGCGGGATGGGGGCGAAGGAGGTCAACTTCCACGCCAGCCTGTTCGCCCGCATGGGTTACGGCGACGAGGTCGAGGAGATCCAGGACCTGTTCCTGGCCGGAAAAAAGGATGAGGCCATCAAGCGGGTCCCGCTTGCGCTTGTGGAGGACGTGGCCATGGTCGGCCCGCTCGACAAGGTCCGCGAGGAGCTCGACGAGAAGTGGCGCAAGACGTGCATGACCACGCTGCTGGTGAACGGCGGCCCCGACCAGCTCCGCCTGGTGGCGGATCTCGTCAACGGCTGACCTCCACGGCGAGTTTGGTCGGGGGCACACGGGGGCGGAGCCCCCGTGCGAGCTACTTCATCTTCGAGAACCGACGCACCGCAAGCGTGCCGAACACACCGATGATGCCGGCGCACCACAGCAGTGAGAGCACCGTCCAGTAGCCGAGGCTGTGGCCGACGCCGAGCTGGTCGATGTCACCGATCATGTAGCCCCGCACGGCGTTGATGGTCACGCTGATGGGCTGGTTGGCCGCGAACGGCTGCATCCAGCCCGGCATCGACGAGACCGGCACGTTGGCGCTCGAGATGAACGAGAACGGGATCACCAGCATCGACAGGCCCTGGGCGGCTTGGGCGTTGCCGGCGACGAGGCCGATGAAGATGAAGATCCAGGTGAACGCGTACCCGGCGATCAACATCAACGCGAACCCGAGCACGATCTGCCCGACGCTGCCATCGGGACGCCACCCGATGAGCACCCCGATGATCGCGGTGACGAAGATGCCCCAGGCGACGAGCGCCCCGTCGGCCATGGACCGGCCGACCATCACGCCCGCGCGGGGGATGGGCAGCGAGCGGAGCCGGTCGTGCACGCCGGTGGACGACTCCTCGGCCACGCCGGCGGCGGCACTCATGCCCGACCACAAGATGACCGTGACGAGGAAGCCCGGAACGAGGAAGTTCACGTAGTCCAGGTTCCCCCCGGGGTTGATGGCCCCGCCGAACACGTACCGGAACATGAAGAGAAACAGCGCCCCCTGAATGCTGCCCATGAAGAGCACCTGCGGCGTTCGGAAGAACTGCAGGACGGTGCGACGGGAGGTGGTGGTGGCGGTGGTGGCGAAGCCGGCCCCGCTGGTGGTGTCGGTGGTGCGGGGAGCGGGCGCCGGGACGGCACCTTCGAAGGCGGTGGTGGTGGTCATGGTGAGGTGCTCCGTTCAGGCCGCGTTGGCGGCATCGTCGTCGGGTCCGGCATCGTCGAGCGGTTGACCGGTCAGGCCGAGGAAGACTTCATCCAAGGTGGGGCGGCGCAGGCCGATGTCGTCGGAGGTGACGTTCCCCTCGTCGAGCAGGCGCACCACGGTGCTGAGCTGGTTGGCCCCGTCGGTGACGGCGACCGAAACCCGCTGCGTGTCGTGGTCGATGCGGGGCGCCTCGGAACCGATGGTGGCGAGAGCGGATCGCACCGCTTCGAGGTCGTTGGCGCTGCGGGGGCGCACCTCGATGACGTCGCTGCCCGCCATGTTCTTGAGCTCGTCGGGCGTGCCCGAGGCGATGACCTTGCCGTGGTCGATGATCACCACGTCGCGCGCCAGCTGATCGGCTTCCTCGAGGTACTGGGTGGTGAGCAAGACGTCGGTGCCGTCGGCCACGAGGCCCCGGATGGCATCCCACAGCTCGATGCGGCTGCGAGGATCGAGCCCCGTGGTCGGCTCGTCGAGCAGCAGCAGGTGCGGTCGACCGACGAGGCTGGCCCCGAGGTCCAACCGACGGCGCATGCCGCCGGAGTAATCCCGCACCAGCTTGTCGCCGGCATCGCTCAGGCCCAGGCGCCCGAGCACGTCCACGGCGGCGTCCGCCGATGCCTCCTTGGACAGTCCGAAGAGCCGGGCCACCATCCGCAGGTTCTCGAGCCCGGTCATGGCCGGCTCCACCGACGCGTACTGGCCAGCGAGGCCGATCACCTGGCGGACCGCCTTCGGGTTGGCGAACACGTCGATGCCGGCGACCTTCAATGAGCCGGAGTCGGGCTTGAGGAGGGTGGCCACGGCGCTGATGAAGGTGGTCTTGCCGGCGCCATTGGGCCCGAGCAACGCCGTGACCCGTCCGGATTCGGCGACGAGGTCCAGCCCGGCGAGGGCATGGGTGTCGCCGAACTGCTTGGTGAGGCCGTGGGCCTCGATGATCGGTGCCATGGGGTGGTGCTCCTGGTGGGGTGGCGGTGGGACTTCGGGTCGTTCGGTTGAGGGGCAGACGCTTCGACGGGCGTGAATCGATCGCCCCCGCCGGTCGCAAGCGTACGGAAGTGGTCTGACAGTGGAAACGGGGCCGTGCCATTGGGGCCAAGGCGAGAGGCATCGGTAGGCTCCCGGTCCATGTCGGACACCCTGCAGCCGGTCCAGATCCAGCGGAAGCCCTCCCCGGCGAAGGGGTCGCGCGACCTCCTGACGGCTGATGAGGCTCGGCGGGCAATCCGGGCGGCGGAGACCGCACTGCTCGACGAGCGCCGCATGTTGACGGCCGCTGAGCTCGAGGAACTGGCGTACGTCCCCGATGCCTCGGTTCCCTCGCTTGCTGCGCTCGCCCACGAGGTCCGCCTCGCCTGGTGCGGCCCCGAGGTCGAGGTGGAGGGGATCTTGTCGGCGAAGACCGGCGGCTGCCCCGAGGACTGCCACTTCTGCAGCCAGTCCTCGAAGTTCGACACGGTGGTGAAGGCCACTCCCTTCCTCGACACCGACGAGGTCCTCGAGGCCGCCCGGGAGACAGCGGCGCTCGGCGCCAGCGAGTTCTGCATCGTGCTGGCCGTCCGAGGGCCCGACGAGCGGACGATGCAGCGCCTGCTCGAGCTGGTGCCCATCATCAACGACGAGACCGGCCTGAACGTCGCCGTGTCCGCCGGCATCCTCACCCCCGAGCAGGCCAAGCGCCTCGCCGAGGGCGGCGTGCACCGCTACAACCACAACCTGGAGACGGCGAAGAGCTACTTCCCCCAGGTGGTCACCAGCCACGACTGGACCGAGCGCGAGGACACCTGCGCCCTGGTACGCGAGAACGGCATGGAGCTGTGCTGCGGCGCCCTGCTGGGCATGGGCGAGAGCATCGACCAGCGCCTGGAGTTGCTCGGCCAGCTGCGCGAGGTCGACCCCACCGAGGTCCCGCTCAACTTCCTGAAGCCGATGGCCGGCACCCCCTTCGCCCACCTGCCGGCGGTCGAGCCGCTCGAGGCCATCCGCTGGATCGCCCTGTTCCGCATCGCCCTGCCCACGGTCATCCTCCGCTACGCAGGCGGCCGCGAGTTCACCCTCGGCGACCTCCAGGCGATGGGCATGACGAGCGGCATCAACGCCCTCATCATCGGCAACTACCTCACCTACCTCGGTCGCTCGCCGCAGGAAGACCTCAAGATGCTCGACGACCTCCGCATGCCGGTCGGCCTGCTCAGCAAGGTCATCTGAGCACCGGCATGAGCAACCCGACCGCGGCCGGGTTCTGCGACGGCTGTGGAAAGCCGTCCACCGAATGCGCCGGCTGCCGGTGGGAGTACGACCCACCGCACTTCTGCGCCGAGTGCGGTGCCCGCATGGCCGTGAACGTGAGCCCCAACGGCTGGAAGGCCCGCTGCAAGACCCACGGCGAGGTGGGCCGCCCGAGCTGACCGGGTCAGGCCGTGGCGCTCGTGTCCCCGCCGGCGGCGGCACGAAAGCGGCGGAGGCGCTCGACGGCGACGTTGATGCGGCGGGCTGCCGGCGTGGCCGACAGCTCCGATGCGGCGCGGCGCAGGTCCAGGTCGGTGCCGGGGCCCATGAGGAACCCGGTGATCTGCGAGGCCACGGCCGGGTTCTGAGGGAACACGTCGACCATCGTGGCGGGCAGGTCGGGGCGCAACGGGCTGGACGTGAGCAGCTCCACCAGGTGGCCGACCGCGGTGACTTGGATGCTCGGGTCCGGGAGCGGGCCCATGGAGTCGTGCCACACGGTGAGGAACCCCGAGAGGTCGTCAATGCCGGCGGACACCTGGGCGAGCCATCGGTGGGCGACGTGCGCCGGACGAGGGGGCACGCGCAGCAGCCGGGTGAACTCGGCCAGGAGGAACCGGCCGACTGCGTCGACCTCGGCCTCGGGCCACTCGGTCCACCCTGCGGCTCGGAGCTGCTGCCAGACGAGCGACCGGCTCACGTTCAGCCGGTGATCGGCGGCGAGGGTCAAGATGCGCGGGGTGACCCGGCGGAGCTCGCTGGTGCCGCCCCACGTGGTGCCGGTCTTGCGCACGAAGCGCGAGACCGGGTCGGGCGCGAGCGTCGAGGGCCGAGCCTGGAGGTCGGCGACGTCCGAGTCGGACACGCAGTGTGTGCAGTGGGGGACCCGCAACGTGGAGGGGATTGGCGCGAAGGCGGCGTAGAGCGCCCGGGCGGCGGGCTCGAGCGAGAAGCCCTGGGGGGAGGGCCGGTAGCTGCGATCGGCAAGTGCGGGTGAGACCATGGGAGACCGTGGGGGAGGGAGCTTCGCCCTCGAATCTACCGAAGCGACCCCAGACTCCCGGGGAGCCTCGCCGCCGCGTCCACCGGGAGCCTCTAGGGTGACGCCGAGCCTTCGCCTGCCGTCACCTGTCGGGCGTCGCCTCGTCACCTTCGGTTCGCCTGCGGGCCGTAGGTTTCGCCCGTCCGAGGTCTTGATCCAGGAGGATTGCATGGCCAGCGTCACGTTCGACGCCGTGTCGAAGCGCTACGGAGAGGTCACTGCGGTCGACGACCTCAACCTCGCCATCGACGACGGGGAGTTCATGGTCCTGCTCGGGCCGTCGGGCTGCGGCAAGACGACGGCACTGCGGATGATCGCCGGCCTCGAGGATATCTCCGACGGGAAGCTCTCCATCGGCGACGAGGTCGTCAACGACGTCGATCCGTCCCGTCGAGACATCTCGATGGTGTTCCAGAGCTACGCCCTCTACCCGCACATGTCCGTGCAGCGGAACATCGAGTCGCCGCTCCTCGTGCGCAGCTACCACGTCGACGGTGCCGACCGGCCGGCGCGCAAGCTCACCAAGGCCGAGCGAGACGAGCGGGTCGCCGAGGCCGCCCGGGTGCTCGACCTCGAGCCCTACATGAAGCGCAAGCCTGCGGCCCTGTCGGGCGGTCAGCGCCAGCGCGTCGCCCTGGCCCGGGCGTTCGTGGGTCGTCCCAAGGTGTTCTTGATGGACGAGCCGTTGTCGAACCTCGACGCCAAGCTCCGGGCACAGACCCGCATCGAGCTCGTCGAGCTCCACGAGCGGGTCGGCACCACCGTCGTCTACGTCACCCACGACCAGGTCGAGGCCATGACCATGGCGACCCGGGTGGCCGTGATGACGATGGGCAAGCTCCAGCAGGTGGGAACTCCGCAAGAGGTGTACGCCCGTCCGATCAACACGTTCGTCGCGCAGTTCATCGGCACCCCGCCGATGAACTGCTTCCCCGGCACGATCGCTGCGGACGCCAGCTGCATCGAGGTCGAGGGCGGGACGCTGCCGCTGCCCGCCGGACTCGTCTCGATCCCGGCGGCAGGCTCGACCATCACCGTGGGGGTCCGGCCTGAGCACCTTCAGGTATCGGCCGAAGGATCCCTCGGCGTGGTGGTCCGTGCCGTCGAGTGGCTCGGCCACGAGTGCCTGATCTCGGCCTCGGTCGGGGAATCGACGATCGTCATCCGCGAGGTCGGGATGTCGGGGAACCAGACCGGCCAGGGCGTTCGCCTCAGCGCCGATCCGGCGAACGTGCACCTCTTCGACCCGAACACGACGCTGCGGATCGGCTGATGAGCGTCACCGACGCCATGGAGCTCCCCAGCGACGACGCTCCCGTCCTCGAAACACCGAAGCGGTCACGGCGCGGCAAGTACGACGCCAAGGAGGGCGGGCTTGCGCTCCTCTTCCTGATCCCGTCGCTCGCGGTGTTCTCGGTGTTCTTCTACCTCCCGTTCGCTCGGCTCCTGAGCTGGGGCACCTACGAGTCGGTGCGGGGCGGTGCGTCCTACAACCAGGTCGGCATCGCCCAATACAAGGACGTGCTCGGCGGCGACGAGTTTCGCCAGGGTCTGTGGCACAGCCTCCAATTCGTCTTCTACACGGTCCCCGCCGGTCTGATCCTCGGGACGCTCCTCGCCGTCACCGCCCACCGCCGACTGAAGGGCATCAAGGTCTTCCAGGCCATCTTCTCCTCCACGCTGGCCAGTTCGGTCGCCGTCTCGTCGGTGATCTTCTTCTTCCTCTTCAACCCGGCGGTCGGCTTCTTCCAGGTCAGCTGGCAGTCCGATCCGGACATGGCCATGTTCGCCGCCGCCCTCCCCGCCATCTGGCAGAACCTGGGTCTTGCCTTCGTCATCGTCCTCGCCGGTCTCCAGGCCGTGCCCGACGAGGTGATGGAGGCGGCCCGGCTCGACGGCTACGGGGCTTGGCGCCGCCTGACCCGCATCACGCTTCCGCTCATCTCGCCGGTGCTGATGTTCCTGTTGGTGATCCTGGTCATCTATGGCTTCCAGGCGTTCGCCCAGATCGACATCATCACCAAGGGCGGCCCGGGTGGCGCCTCGGAGACGCTGGTGTTCAAGATCTTCAAGCAGACCCAGGACTACGGCCGCGGCGCCGTGCTCTCGGTGGGCCTGTTCTTCGTGACCCTGGTGGTCACGTTCTTCCAGTTCGCCATCTTGGATCGGCGGGTGCACTATGGCGACGAATGAAGGTGCGACCGCCCTGCGGATGGGTCAGAGTCCGACGCGCAAGGCCCTGGGGCTGACCGGTCAGTACGTCAGCCTCGGGTTGTTGTCGCTGCTGGTGCTCGGCCCGATCGGCCTGACGGTCATCCAGGCGCTCTCGCCGCCGTTCACCTATGTCAACGAGGGCCGGCCTCTGCACCCGGTGGCCGTGTCGTGGCAGGACCGCACGTGGTTCACCGGAGGCATCGCCTCGCTGGTGTTCCGCACCGTGATCGTGTTCTTGCTGCTCGCCTGGCTGCAGCGGGTCGCCTCCGGTGGTTCGTGGCGCGACAAGGCGATCTGGTCGCCGGCGCGCCTCGTCGCGGTGGTGGGCGGCACCGCCGTGCTCGCCGTGGCGATGGGTCCGGTGTTCCAGTCCTTGTACGAGAAGGACGGCAACACGCTGGTGGTCACGGTCGTGGCCATGGTGCTGGTGGCCGCCACCCAGGTCTGGGGCTACGCCTCCGGTCCCGGCCGGTCGATCGCAAGCGCGGTGGTGATGGCCCTGTTCACCGGGTTCGGCCTCGTCGCCCTCAGCATCTTGTTCGTGGCGCCCACCGTGTGGACGCTTGCGTGGACCCGCTACAACCTGGGCCCGGCCATGGGTCGGAGTTTCGTGATGACCATCATCGTCACGGTGCTGCAGGTGAGCACGGCGATCATGGCGGCGTACGCCTTCGTGTTCCTGCGCTTCCCGTTCAAGCGGATCTTGTTCGCCCTCTTCATGGCCACGCTGCTGCTGCCGCTCGAGGTCACCCTGGTCGGCAACGTGGCCTCCATCCGCCAGTTGGGGTGGACCGACACCATGCAGGCCCTGGTCCTGCCCTTCGGTGCGTCGGCGTTGGGCACCTTCTTGATCCGCCAGGGGTTCCGCGGCCTGCCGCCGGAGATTCAGGACGCCACCCGCCTCGACGGCTACGGCCACGTCGCCTTCTTGACCAAGTTCGCCGTGCCGCTCACCCGGCCCGTGATCGCTGCCTTCACGGTCATCTCGGCGCTGAGCGCGTGGAACCAGTACCTCTGGCCCCGCTCCATCACCGAGAGCAACTCGTTCAACACCCTGCAGATCCAGCTGCGCCTGGCGTCGGCAAGCGAGGTCGCCAACGCGAACCAGGCCATCGCTGCAGCCCTCGTGGCCGCGGTCCCCGTCATCTTGTTGCTCATCGCGTTCCAGCGCCAGATCATCCGTGGCCTGACGGCCGGTGCCGTCAAGTGATCCACCCCTGAGAGGTTCCTCATGACCGCAGCTCCCGCCCCCGCCGTCTACCGGCCCGTCCGCCGAGCCCTCGTCGGGCTCACCGCTGTGGGCCTGCTTGGGCTGGCCGCCTGTGGCGCGCCCCCCACCACCACGGGCTCGGGCGCGGGCCGGACGAACGGTCCCAGGAAGATCAACCCCAAGGACTGCCCGATCGCCGCCCTCGAGAAGGCGAAGGGCCCGGTCAAGGTGAACCTGTGGTTCTCCGGCCTGGTGGACCCGGCGCTCGGGGTGCTCACCGACATGGCGAAGCGCTACAACGCATCCCAGGACAAGGTCATCGTCACCACCAACAACCAGGGCAACGCCTACCAGGAGGGCCTCGACAAGTACGAGGGTGCCGCAGCCACGCCCAACCAGCTCCCGGAGATCATGTACCTCGAGGACACGATGCTGGGTGAACTGGTCGACAAGGGCCAGGTCCTTCCGGCCGAGACGTGCATGGTCGCGGACGACTTCGACCCCACCGGCATCGCCCCGGCAGCGCGGGCGGCCTACAGCGTGGACGACGTGCTCTACCCCGGTTACATGAACGTCTCGACGCCGATCCTCTACTACAACAAGGTCCACTTCAAGAAGGCTGGGCTCGACCCGGAGAACCCGCCGAAGACGCTGGCCGAGATCGAGGCGGCGGCCAAGGTGCTCAAGGACAAGGGCGTTTCCAAGAAGCCGTTCTCCTTCAAAGCGGACCAGTGGTTCATCTCGACGTGGCTGTCGGGCGTGGGCCAGGACATGGTCAACAACGAAAACGGCCGCTCCAAGCCGGCGTCCGCTGCCACCTTCAACGGCAAGCCGGCAAAGGAGATCTTCGATGACCTCCAGCGCATGAACGACGATGGCCTGCTGAACGCGTTCCCCGTGACCGATGGCAGCATCGACCACTACCTCGCCCTCATCAACGAGGACAGCTCGATGCTCGTGGAGACGTCCACTGCCTCGGGCACCATCGCCGCAGCACTGGGCGGCGAGCTCAAGAACGGCACCGGTGGTGTGCAGATCGACACGTCGGCACTCGACGGCAAGAAGATCGTCCCCGGTTCGGGGGAGTACCCGGGTCTCAAGTCGTCCGGCCAGATCTACGCATCCGGCGGCGCGTTCTTCATGATGAACACGTCGAGTCCTGCCCAGCAGGCGGCCTCGTGGGACTTCCTCAAGTTCATGTGGAAGCCCGAGAACGCCAAGATCTGGCACCTCCAGGGCGGCTACCTGCCGGTGCTCAAGGAGATCGTGGACGATCCCGAGATCGCCAAGTTCCAAGACACCGAGCTCGACGGCAAGCTCCTCACCCCAGCGGTGGATCAGCTGGCCACCGCTGATCCAGATCGCTCGGGACCGCTGATCGGCCCGTACCGCCAGTTCCAGGACATCTTGCAGGGTGCGCTCGAGAAGGTCCTGTTCAACGGCGCAGCCGTCGACAAGTCCCTGGCCACGGCCGAGTCGGAGGCCACCGCGCTGCTCAAGGACTACAACGGCTGACCCGCTGAGGGCCCTGGGGCGCCAGTGCGCGGTCGGTCGTGCGCAGCGGCCATGATGGGCGCCATGCGCGTGATCGCCGTGACCGGCCTCAAGGGCGGCGTGGGCAAGACCTCCACCTCGGTGAACCTGGCCGCGCTCGCGGCGAGCGAAGGCTGGAGGGTGATCCTCTGGGATCTCGATCCCCAGGGCGCCGCCACCTACTGCTTGAACCTGAAGCAGAAGCTCAAGGGTGGGGCGACCAAGTTGTTCCGCGGCAACCGCGACGGGCTGGCCAACGTGGCCCGCACAACGGACATCGAGAACCTGGCGGTGGTCCCGGCCGACTCATCGGTGCGCGAGGTCGACAAGGTCCTGTGGGCGAGCTCCAAGCCCACCAAGCTCGTGCGGCGCCTGATCGGCGGCGTCGGCGGCGACGCCGACCTCGTGGTGATCGACTGCCCGCCCGGGCTCAGCCCCGTCGTGGAGGCCGTGGCCAACGTGGCGGACATCCTCCTCGTGCCGGTCGTGCCCGAGCCCCTGCCGTTCCGGGCCCTCGCCCGCTACGAGGAGTTCCTCACCGACACCAAGGCCGCGTCGCCGAAGATCGTCGCGCCGTTTCTGAGCATGGTCGACCGCAACCTCCCGATGCACCGGCGGATCGAGGCCGAGGTGCTCGAGAGCGGCCGATACCTGGGCGCCGCCATCCCGACGTCGTCGGCCGTCGCCCGCATGGGCGAAGAGCAGGTCCCTGCGGTGCTCGGCGCGCCGCGCAGCTTGGCCGCATCGGAGTACCGCAAGCTCTGGGCCGAGGTCCAAGAGCGCGCCGGCCTCTAGCCCGACACGGTTGGCGGCCAGGTGCCGTCGACCGCCCCGAGCGCTTCGAGCAGGTCCGCGCCCACATGGCTGGGCACGACCGAAAGCAGGTCGGGCACCAGCGCCTCGGCCGGAGGCAGGCGGCTGAGTAGCCAGCGGGCGAGCGAGCCGTCGTCGAACCACGTGCACGCCGGTGCGGTGGTGCCTCCGGGCGGTCCGCACCGAGCGGCGGGAAGGTCCTGCGTCACCGCCAGCAGCCGCAGGCCGGCCCACGTCCGCTCCTCGCTGTAGGCGGCCGTGCGGGCCGCCAGTTCCTCGGGCGACGGGACGGGACCGCCACCCCGGAGCGGATGGCGATCGGCCAACCACCGCCAGGACCGCCCGCGGCCGCGCTGGTGCAGCAGACCCGCAGCGATGCGATCCAGCCAGGTCAGCTCCACGACGGCCCCGGTGGGGGCATCGGGTGGCGGAGTGGGGAGACCCAGCACCCGGTTCAAGACGTCGGCCACCAATCCCTGGGGCGGCTCCTCGAGCACGACCTCTGCGCCGTCCCCTGCACCGATGATGCCGGCAGCCGTGCCATCACGGTGGAGGAGCACGGTGCTCTGGACGGCGTGGGGGTCCTCGGACGGGCGATCGAGGTGGCGGAGACGGCCGGAGCTGATGAGGCCGATGGCGCTCCAGGTCTGGGGCGCCACGAAGCCGACGAGCGGTTCGACGGGGTGCCCGGGCCCCGGTGGCACGTCCCAGAAGCCGAGGTCGAGCGTCTCCTCGACGGGGTTGGTCTGGACGTACACGACCCGGGCCACCGGGCCGTCGGTGGCCGAGCGGTGGAGGATCGAGGCGGTGCGGGCGAGCGAGGGCTCCTCGTTGACGAGGGCCGGGGACGGGGGAGTGGCCATGGGGGCCTCCGGAGCAGCAGGGACGTTCCGGCGGTCCGGGCCCGAAGGCGGAGGGGACGGCGAGCCTCGTGGGCGACAGTGTGCCCGACGATGGCGGGCACAGCGCCCGGAATCGCTGAGGTGCTCCTGCACAGGAGCGCGCTCGCTGCGGGCTAGTAGGAAGCGACGGCGGGCCGCAGTCCGCTGGGCACGGCGCGGTCCTGGCGGGCCAGGCGTTGGGCCGCCACGGCGACCGGCTCAGCCTCGGTCCACTCCACGCGGTCGATCATCCGGGCTGCCGCCGGCCAGCGCCGCTCGGCGAGGATGCGCGCCAGGCGGGCGTCGCTGGGCGCACAGGCGTGCAGGGCCTCGTTGCTCAGGGTCTGGGTGCGAGCGGGGTGGACCGACTCCCCGCCGAAGCCGACCAGACGTCGCAGCGAGCGCAGCGACAGCCGTTGGGCGGCGCTCTGCGACGAGCCGTAGATGCGGAACGTGTCGAGGTGGCCGTGGTCGTGCCAGCTGGCGCGGTAGGCACCGGCGTGGCCCGGGAGCGGAGCCCGGTGGAGGGTCAGCCGGCGATCGAGGCAGAGCTTCAGGCCGAGGTCCACGCCGAGGATCCGCGCCCGATCGGCGAGGAACGGAAGGTCGAAGGCGCTGCCGTTCCAGGTGGCGACGACGCCGGGCTGGAGGCCGGCCAGGCGGGCATCGAGGGCTCGGAGGATGTCGACCTCGTCACCGACGTAGAGCTCGTCGAACGTGGCACCGGACAACGCCACCGCTCGCACGGACGCGACCGCGGGGTCGAGGCCGTCCTCGGTGGTGTCGGTCTCGATGTCGAGCCCGTAGATCGCTGCGTGTTGGCCCATCGGTTCCCCACATGGCTGTGTGTTGATCCCCTGCAAGGAAAATCGTACGGGGACCACGCGCGCGTGTGGTGGATGGTTCACGCCCCGCGCGAACAACCCCCTCACCAGCGCAAGCGACGAGCGCGAGGAAGGGTTCGAGGTCAGCCGGGCGTCAGCCCGTCGATCGAAAGCTCGACGAACGGAGCGAAGCGAGTGAGGAGAAGCGGCGAAGCGGAGCGAAGCGAGTGAGGAGAAGCGGCGAAGCGGAGCGAGCCGCTCTAGCGCTCTTCTTTGAAGATGACGTGCTTGCGGATCCGAGGGTCGTACTTCATCAGCTCGATGCGCTCGCGCGTGTTGGTCTTGTTCTTGCGCGTGACGTACGTGTAGCCGGTGCCGGCGGTGGACTTCAGCTTGATGATCGGGCGCTTGTCGCTCTTCGACATGGTGCAGGTCTTCCCGGTGGCGAGGGTGCGAGCCGGGGCAAACCAGGCTCGTTGGACGGACGTGCCATCGTAGGGCCGATCCGGGCACCTGCCCAACTCGGCACCGGCCGGGCGAGGCGGGCGGGCCTCGGGGTACGTCTTGATCGGGAGCACGCTGCGGCGTCGCGAGGACCCGTCGCCGACGGCATGGGCTGGTCCGCACTCCTGACGACCCTCGGTGTGCTCGCCGTGATCATCACGTCCGGGCTGCCCTGGGAAGGAGCGGCCCGCCGCGGCGGCCTCATCGGCGCCGCGCTCGCTCCGCTCGGGTTCGTGCTGACGGGCCACACCCGGACCATGTCGCCGGCGATCGTGGCCTACGTCGAGCAGAAGGCAACGGTGACCTTCCCGATCTCGTGATCGGAACGGTGGCCCGCCTCAGGAGCGCGGGTCGTCGAGGAGGCTGGTGACGAGGGCGGCGACCGCCGAGCGCTCGGACCGGGTGAAGGTGACGTGAGCGAAGATCGGGTGTCCGCACAGCGCGGCGATGACCGACGCGATCCCATCGTGGCGGCCGACGCGGAGGTTGTCGCGCTGGGCCACGTCGTGGGTCAGCACCACCCTGCTGCCCTCACCCAGGCGGCTGAGCGCGGTGAGCAGCACCGGGCGCTCCAGGTTCTGCGCCTCGTCGATGATCACGAACGTGTCCGTCAGGCTTCGGCCGCGGATGTGGGTCAGCGGGAGCACCTCG
This sequence comes from Acidimicrobiales bacterium, assembly GCA_046594195.1. GTDB lineage: Bacteria > Actinomycetota > Acidimicrobiia > Acidimicrobiales > Iamiaceae > Aquihabitans. Next base: position 19,388 of record JBKJPY010000031.1, read on the forward strand.
AGGAGGCTCCGCGAAACGACCTCCTCGACGACCTCGGGCCCGGCGATGGACTCCAGCGCGTCGAACACGGCCCCGGCCCACGGGCCCATCTTCTCGTCCTTGTCGCCCGGCAGGAACCCGAGGTCCTGGCCGCCCACGGCGTAGAGGGGCCGGAAGATCAAGATCCGCTTGTGGGTCCGGCGCTCGAGCACCGCGTCGAGTCCGGCTGCCAGCGCCATCACGCTCTTGCCTGTGCCGGCGTTCCCGCCGAGGCTCACGATGCTCACCGAGGGATCGGCCAAGACGTCGAGGGCGATGCGCTGCTCGGCGCTGCGGCCCACCACGTCGAACAGGCTGAGGTCGCCGCGGATCAGCCGCAGCGACTTGTCGGCGTGCACCCGAGCAAGCGCCGACTGGGACCCGGCGTGGAGGGCGACCCCGGTGTTGCAGGGCAGCTCCGCCGCCTCCGGCAGGTCGACCTCGCGGTGCGTGAAGAGGTCGTCGATGACGTCGGGCTCGACGTCGAGCTCCACGAAGCCGGTCCACGACGTGTCTGCGGCCAACTCGTTGCGGTACTCGTCGGCATCGAGGCCCACGATGCTGGCCTTCAGCCGCAGCGGCAGGTCCTTGGTGACCACGGTGACGTCGTGGCCCTCGAGGCGGAGGTTGTGGGCCACAGCCAGGATGCGGTGGTCGTTGTTGTCCGAGGTCATGGTGGGAGGCAACCCGGCCGTCGACTGGTGGTTCAGCTCCACCCGCAGGGTTCCGCCGTGCTCGTTGGCTGGGAGGGGGATCGTCAACGACCCGTGCTCGAGGCGGAGCCGTTCGAGCGTGCGCAGGCTTTGGCGCGCCGCCCAGCCCAGCTCGGGGTGGTTGCGCTTCGCTTCCAGCTCCATCAACACCACGATGGGCAGCACCACGGCGTGCTCGTCGAAGCGCTCGAGCGCCTGCGGATCTGCGAGCAGCACCGAGGTGTCGAGCACGTAGGTCCGAGGACGCGACGGAACGGAAGTGGGAAGTGCGGTCAACAGAGCCCCCTGGGCGGTCGGCAGCCATCGGCATCTACGGGGTCCTGCAACGGACCGGAGTCGCTGACGGCTGGGCGGTGGGTCACCGGGGACCATGCAACACCCGGTTCGCGCCGAACGCGCGGATGCTCGGACACTGTTCACGCTCCCGTCACCGAGGGTGCTGGGTGGGTCTGGTGGTCCCGGCCGGTGCTACGGTCGTGGTCGAAGGGGAGTAGCCCCCAATCGCCTCATCGACATGCTGGGATCCCGCGATCCCCGGTGAGCGAGCCTGGCTCCGGCCAGGCGGGCAAGACCTTCGACCAGGCCACGTCGCGCCAGGTCGGAGGCGTGTCACCCTCCGTCTGGTCGGCGGAGAGGAACCCCATGACCGCCACCCGAACCGACACCGACCGGCTCCTGCGCCGAGGCATCCGACTCGAGTGGGCCACCACGGCGTGGAACCTCATGGAGGTCTTCGTCACCGTGTCACTTGGCATCGCTTCGAAGTCGCTGGCCCTCGTGGCCTTCGGCATGGACTCCATGATCGAGGTGTTCGCTTCGTCGGTGGTGATCTGGCACCTGCTCAAGGGAGGTGATCCTGCGCCGCACCGGACCCGGCTGGCGCTGCGCCTGATCGCTGCTGCCTTCTTCCTGCTCGGTGCGGTCCTCCTGGTGGCGAGCGTGCGCAGCCTGGTGCTCGGCGCCACCCCAGATGAGTCGCCGCTGGGCATCGCCTACCTCGCCGTCACGGCGATGGTGATGTTCGGCTTGGCCCTCATCAAACGGCGCACTGCGCTGTCGTTGGGGAGCGGTCCGCTCGAGGCCGAGGCAGGAATGACCTTCCTCGATGGGTGCCTGTGCCTGTGCATCCTCACCGCCCTCGCCGTCAACGTGGCGTTCGGATGGTCGTGGGCCGACGGCGTGGCGGCGCTCGCCATCGCCCTGTTCGCTCTGCGCGAGGGAGTGGAGTCGATCCGCGAGGCGAACGAGATCTGACGAACGAGATCTGAGGCGACGTCGCTGGCGGCGCCTCGCGGGTGCTTCAGCCTTCGAGGACCAGCACGGGCACGCCGTCGGCCACGGTGACGGTCCCGGGCTCGGCGAGGAGGTCGAGCGGATCGCGCCCCAGCCCCACCGCGGTGAGGGAGAAGACCTCGCCCTTCGACGGGCCGGCGATGATCGTCAGCTCGACGCGGATGGCACCTTCCGGGGCATCGACCGCCTCGGCATCGACCACCAGCACGTCGTAGATCCCGTCCTCGAGCACCGCCGCATCGTAGGGGTATCCCCCAACTGGGGTCAGAAGGCGGAAATACTTGACCCCAGCGGCTTCGCGCCTACCGTGCGGAACGCATTACCCCTACAAACCAGGAGGTTGGCTGTGGCCAACATCACCAAGGCCGAGCTCGTTGACCAGGTCGCCGCGTCTGCTGGCACCGACAAGACCACGGCCGCTGCCGTGCTGAAGGCGTTCGAAGACGTCGTCGTGGCCGGCGTCACCAAGGGCGACAAGATTGCTCTGACCGGATTCCTCACCTTCCAGCGCGTGTCCAAGGCGGCGACCACCGCCCGCAACCCCCGCACCGGCGAGACCGTGCCGGTAGCCGCCAAGGACGTCCCCAAGGTGTCCGTCGGCGCGACCTTCAAGACTGCCGTCAAGGGCTGACCTAGCCCCACGGTTCGGCCCCCGGGTCGCAGAACGGCGCGAAGGGAGGGCTCCGGCCCTCCCTTCGTCGCGTCGGGGCATCGGTCACAGCCGAGGAAAGGCCGGTAATCGAGGAGTACAACGGGTGCACACGGGACGATCAGGGGAACCGGCATGACTGAGACGACGACCAACCGCTACCTCGAGGGGCCGTTCGCTCCCGTGCACGAGGAGCTCACCGCCTTCGACCTGCAGGTGACCGGCACCCTCCCGCCGGAGCTCGACGGCCGGTACCTGCGCAACGGTCCGAACCCGGTGAGCCCACCCGATCCCGCCAGCTACCACTGGTTCACCGGCGAGGGCATGGTGCACGGCCTGCGCCTCCGGGACGGGAAGGCCGAGTGGTATCGCAACCGATGGGTCCGCTGCAGCGCGGTGAGCGCGGCTCTCGGCGAGGTGCCGGTCCCGGGGAGCGGCACGTTCGGCGACGTGGCCAACACGAACGTGATCGGCCATGCAGGTCGGACGCTGGCCATCGTGGAGGCCGGAGGTCCCATCGCCGAGCTCGACGACGAGCTGGGCACCCGCTGCTTCACGGATCTCGACGGCACCCTGCCGAACGGCTTCACGGCCCACCCCAAGAAGGACCCACGCACCGGCAAGATGCACGCCGCGAACTACTACTGGGCCCGGCCCGAGGTCATCGAGTACGTGGTGGTCGGGGCCGACGGCCGGGTGGAGCACGCGGTCGATGTGCCGGTGCCGGGCAACCCGATGGTCCACGACGCATCCATCACCGAGACGTCGATGGTCCTCTACGACCTGCCGTGCACCTTCGACCTGGAACGCGCCATGGAAGGTCACCGGCTTCCGTATGCGTGGAACCCGGAGTACGGCGCCCGGGTCGGGATCCTGCCGCTCGAAGGGCACCCGGACCAGGTGCAGTGGTTCGAGGTGGAGAACTGCTACGTGTTCCACCCGGTCAACGCCCGCGACGAAGGCGATCGCGTGATCATCGACGTGGCCCGTCACCCGCGCATGTTCGACCAGGATCGTCAGGGGCCTGACGAGGGGCCTCCGTCGATCTGGCGCTGGACCTTCGACCGCACCACCGGCTCGGCGACGGAACAGCAGGTCGATGATCGGCCGATCGAGTTCCCACGGGTCGACGAACGCGTCATCGGACGGCGGCACCGCTTCAGCTGGGGCGTCCAGCTTGGGTTCCGCGACGATGAGCTGCAGTGGCCGACGGCCGACCTGGTCCGCTACGACGCCGACCGGAAGGCGAGCGAGACGATCTCGTTCGGGGCGGGCCGCTCCATCGGCGAAGCGGTGTTCGTGCCCCGCTCGCCCGACGCCGCGGAGGACGACGGCTGGTACCTCGCCCTGGTTAACGACCACCGCGACGACACCAGCGAGCTCGTGGTCCTCGACGCCTCGGCACCGACCGAGGGGCCCGTCGCACGCGTCCACATTCCGGCGCGGATCCCGCTCGGCTTCCACGGCAACTGGATCCCCACGGACGGGTGATCAGCGGGGGCCGCGGAAGAGGGTCCTGCCTCGAAAGCGGAGCGGAAGTTCGTCGGCCTCTTCGAAGGCGTGGGCGAGCCAGCCAGCGGTGCGGGCAACGGCGAACACGGCCTCGGTGAGGCCCGGCTCCATCGCTGCGGCGAAGCCGAGGCCGCCCAGGGCGGCGTCGACGTTGAACGGGGCCGCCCCTCGGACCGGCGCCACGTAGTGCTCGATGGCTGCTCCGCGGTCGGGATCGGCGATGGCGAGCACCCCGGCGAGCAGGGGAGCGAACCGGGGGTCTCCCACCTGGTGGACGGGGTGGCCGAACCCGGCGATGGGGCTGCTGTCGACCGGACCGAGGCCCTCCGCCATCCGGCGGTGGACCCGGACGGCGGCTCGGCCGTGAAAGGGGCCGCTCATGGTCCCGAGGCCGGCGAGCACCGCCTCGGCGGGCTTCGCCCGGGTCGACGCCGCGACCCGCACGGCGAGGGTCGACGTGGCCAGCTCGTGCTCGGCCAGCAGGACCAGCGCGGTGTCGAGGACGCCGATTTGCTCGGGGGTAACCGGCAGGGACGTCAGGCGTGGCCACAACCGCACGGCGACCGAAGCGTCGGGCGCGGCCCGCTGGCCGAGGAGCGGGAGCGAAGCGATGAGGGCATCGATCACCAGCGATGCGGCCAGGACCGACGTCTCCTCGGTGGTAGCCCGAGGGACCCAGGACGACGCCGCGGCGGCGCCGGCGGCCATGCGGGCGCTGACCGATGCCGTCGCCGGGAGGGCGGCGGCCACCCGCTCGACGGCGTCGACCACGGACGGCCGGTCGACGGGAGCCGCCGTCGGGTCGCTGGCTGGCTCGAGCTCGCCGGTCCAGAGGAGGTGGGCGACGTCTTCGAAGGTGGCCCAGCCGACGAGGTCGATGAGGTCGTGGTCCCGGTAGCGGATCCAGCCGTCGCCGAGCTCGCTGACCGTTGTGCCGATGACCACGTCGATGGCTCCGGGGCGACGGCGGGTGGACCGCGGCCGCGCCCGGCGGGTGAGGAGCTCCACCTCATCGGCGTCGTAGGTGGAGCTCCGGCCGTCGGGTCCGGGCCGGCGGGTCAGCGCGCCTCGACTGGCATAGGCGTACACGGTCGCCAGCTCGACGCCGAGGCGCTCGGCGACCTGCTTTGCGGTGAGGGGCCCGTTCATCAACGTGGACGATAATCAACGTTGATCTGAGAGGGAAGGGCCGTCAAGGTGGAAGCCATGGACGACCTCGACCTCACCCAGCAGCTCTGGAACGACCTCGGCGGCCCAGGCACCGCGTTGGATGCCCTGTTGATCGAGGGCCCGGAGGGCGTGTTGCCATCGGTCTACGACGTCACCGGCTTCGCGTCAGCGACCGTCGCCGCCGCGGCGCTGGCGGTGGCCGAACTGGCCGCGGTCCGCTCGGATCAGCCGGTCCCTCCGGTGGGTGTCGATCGACTGACGGCATCGGCTTCGTTCCGGTTCGAGGGGCTGGTCGCACCGCAGGGCTGGGAACTCCCACCCATCTGGGATCCGGTGGCGGGTGATTACGAGGCCGCTGACGGCTGGATCCGCCTCCACACGAACTACCGCCACCACCTCGAAGCCGTGCGATCGGTGCTGGAGGTGGAGGCCGAACGCTCGGCCGTCGCCGCCGAGGTGGCGCAGTGGAAGGTCGACGAACTCGAGGCCGCGGTGGTCGCCGCCGGCGGGTGCGCTGCCGCCCTGCGCACGGTGGACGAGTGGGCTGCCCATCCCGCTGGTGCGGCGACGGCCAGCGAGCGCCCCATGGTCATCGGTGCACCGGTCCCCTTCTCCGGGCGGACCGGGCCCGACCTCTCGCAACCCACGAGCGCGGCGCCGCTCGCCGGCATCCGGGTGCTCGACCTGACCCGCGTGATCGCCGGACCGGTCGGGACCCGGTACCTGGCGGGGTACGGCGCCGACGTCCTGCGCATCGACCCCGTCGGCTTCGAGGAGGTACCGGCCCTGCTGCCCGAGGTCACGGCGGGGAAGCGGTGCGCCGCCCTGGACCTCACGGCTCCGGCCGGTCGTGCCCGGTTCGAGAAACTGGTCGCACAGGCGCACGTCGTGGTGGGCGGGTTCCGTCCGGGTGCCCTCGCCGGCCTCGGGTACGGCTCGGATGCGCTTCGGGCGATCAACCCGGCCCTCATTACCGTCACCCACGACGCCTACGGCTGGGCGGGCCCGTGGGCCGTCCGACGGGGCTTCGACAGCCTCGTCCAGATGAGCACGGGCATCGCTGCTGCCGGTGCGGCCGCCGCCGGGACCGACCGCCCGACGCCGCTCCCGGCCCAAGCCCTGGACCACGGCATCGGCCACCTCGTCGCGGCCGCCACCTGCCGGGGACTGACCCGACTCATCACCGACGGCACCGCCGCGAACGCCCGAGGCTCGCTCGTGGGCGCGTCCAACGTGGTGAAGGCCAACGCGTCGCCGCACGGCATTGCGGCGTCGCCGACGACCATCGCCGGCGCGGCGCTCGAGCACGGCGACACGGCCTGGGGGCCGTTGCGACGCGTCCCCCTTGCCGGCCGCATCGAGGGCATCGCGCCGTCTTGGTCCATCGACGCCGGCCCCCTCGGCCGCGATCCCGCCCAGTTCGCCACCGTCTGACCACCTTGCCCGGCAGTGGTCCGTCGGTCCGTCGGTCCGTCGGTCCGTCGGTCCGTCGCTCCGTCGGATCGGGGCGGACCGATCGTCAGCGGTCGGTGGGCATGAGGCGGAAGCGCTCGGCGAGGGCGACGCCGGCCCATTCGCCGGCTTCGGCCAGCTTCGAGCGGACCTCCGCTCGGAAGCGTTCCTGCTCGGTGGCGCTTGCCGCGGGGTCGTCGGTGATGAACATCGTCGACTGGTACTGGGAGCGGTGCGATTCCAGCGCCGCCACCTTGGCGGCCAGCGCCGCCTCGTCGGCCAGCTCGGCATGATCGGGCTCGTCGGCCTCGAACAGCAGAAGGGCATCGGGACGGTGGTGGGCGATGCCGTGCTCGGGAAAGAAGTGGGGGTCGCGAGCCGCGACGAGCGCATCGCAGACGAGGTAGCCGGCGGCGCGGTGGTCGGGGTGCAGCCGATACCGCATCCACGGGTCGTGGCCGAGGAGGACGTCGGGCTTCAGCAGGCGGATCCAGCGGGCCAGCTCCGAGCGGGTGGGGCGATCGTTCTCCAGCTCCCCGTCGGTCACGCCGAGGAACACCACCTCGCCGGTGGCGCCCAGCGCGGCGGCGGCGGCGCGCGCCTCGACCTGGCGGGTGGCCACCAGCTCGGACAGGTCGGCGTGCGGGTCCCAGGTGCCCTTGGAGCCGTCGGTGCAGATCAGCAGGGAGACCTCGCACCCTGCGGCGGCCCAGCGGGTGAGGGTGGCGCCGGCTCCGAACTCGATGTCGTCGGGGTGGGCGCCGACGGCGAGCGCCCGGGCGGGGACGGGGAGCTGGCGCGTGGCTGGCCCGATCACGAACGGGCTCCGGCCGCCAGGTCCTCGCCACTGGGCAGCTGGAGGTCGCTGGGCAGGTCGACGTCCCACCCCAGCACCTGGTCGTCGACGACCTCCACCCGCAGCCCGAGCCGACGGGCCTCGGCCTGGTGGCGTTCGGCGGAACCAGGCCCATAGGCGAACCGGAACCCGGCAGCAGCGGGCACGGAGATGACGTTGGTGCCGTCGTTCCAGCGGTCCGGGACGATGAGGACGCCATCGTGGCCGACGACGTGGTCGAGCCCGGTCGCCAGGGGAAGGTCCGCATGGGCGACGAGCACGCGCTCGGCCCCGGCCGCCGCAGCCGCGTCGACCCCGGCCTCCACGGCACCGATGAGGCCCAGCCCCGGAGTCCACTGCGCCGTTGCGCCGACGTCCCTGGCCCAGGACCGCACCCCTTCGTCGTCGCAGACCACCAGCACGGGCAGCGCGCCGGCGGCGCGGACCACGCGTGTGGCCATCTCCCGGGCGAGCACGGCCCGGGCGTCAGGCGACAGCGCCGGTGCCAGCCGCAGCTTGGCCGCGTGGAACGCCTTCACCGGGATGACGACGGCAGCCTGCACGGCGCCACGCTACTGGCGCCGGGTCCGGCCACACGCCGAAGAGCACCGACGTAGTGTCCGGCTCCATGGACATCCGGGTCTCCGTCATCGGCGCCGGCTCGTGGGGAACCACGGTCGCCGCCCTCGCCGCCCACAACGCGCCCACCGTGCTCTGGTCCCGGCGGGCCACCCTGGCCGAACAGATCGACACCGACCACGAGAACGGCGACTACCTCGCGGGCTACCGCCTCCCGACTCAGCTGCGAGCCACCGCCGACCTGGAGGAGGCGGTCCGCCAGGCCGACCTGCTGGTGATGGGCGTCCCGTCGCAGGGCTTCCGGGGTGCACTGGAGTCCGTCAAGCCCTACCTGCGCCCCTGGGTGCCGGTGATCTCGCTGGCGAAGGGCCTGGAGCTGGGGACGCGCCTGCGGATGAGCCAGCTCATCGAGGAGGTGCTGCCCGGCCACCCGGTCGGGATCCTGACCGGCCCCAACCTGGCGAAGGAGATCCTGGCTGGTCATGCCGCCGCCAGCGTCGTCGCCATGGACGACCAGAACATCGCTCGCGCCGTGCAGGACATCTTCCAGGCGGAACTGTTCCGGGTGTACACGAACGAGGACATCGTGGGCTGCGAGATGGGCGGGGTGCTCAAGAACGTCATCGCCATCGCGTCAGGCATGGCCGACGGGCTCGGCGCCGGCGACAACACCCGATCGGCGGTGATCACCCGGGGCCTCTCGGAGGTCACCCGCATGGGGGTGGCGCTCGGCGGCGAGCCGCTCACCTTCTCGGGGTTGGCCGGCATGGGCGACCTCGTGGCCACCTGCATCTCGACCCAGAGCCGCAACCGCCACGTCGGCGAACAGCTCGGGCGTGGCCAGACGATCGACGAGATCATCGCGGCGATGAACATGGTTGCCGAGGGCGTGAAGACATCGAAGGTCGTCATGGAGCTGTCCGATGAGCTGGGCATCGACATGCCGATCGGCTCGGAGGTCTACGCCTGCTGCCACGAGGGCCGTACCGCTGCCGAGGCCTACAGCGGCCTCCTGAGACGAGGGACCGGCCGTGAGATGGACGGGATCAGCCCGGCCGGATAGACCCCGGTGGTCATGTTCCGCCGTCGCCCCGCTGATCCTGTGACCGGTGCCACCGCCGCGTCCGCCGCGTCCGCCGTTCCGACCCCCGTCGCCGCCGTCGTGTCGGCGACGGACCTCGAGCAGGCCGGGTGGGTGCTCCCACGCGGCATCGGGGCAGCTCACGACGATCGGCCGCCGGCCTGGACCCTGATCGGCACCGTCGGTTCGCCGACCGCCACGCCGGTGGATCCGGACGGCCTCGTGGTCGGCGCGGGGTGGAGCCTCGACTGGTGGATCGGCGGCGACGACCGCTGGTACGTGCCCGCGCGGGAGGCCGCGGTCCGCCAGGACCTCGTCGCCGACTCGCCGATGGTGGAGACCCGTGCCCGCATCCCGGGGGGCGACGCCGTGCACCGGGCCTACGGCATCCGCTCGCCCCGGCTGGTGGGAGACGAGTGGGTCGTGGTCGAGGTCGAGAACCAGACCCCGGTCCCGCTCGCCGTGGCCCTCGTCATCCGCCCGCTGATGGCGGATGCCGTCGGCGCGATCAACGAGATCACCCTCGAGCCCGTCGAGGGCGGGATGGGGCGCGACGTCGCGTACCTCGTGCGCATCGATGGTGCTCCGGCGGTGGTGTTGCCGCGGCGCCCGGCCGCCGTACAGGCCGGGAACCTCGCCGACGGCGACATCGTCGACATTGTCACCCGCAACGAAGCCGGCCAGGACGTTGCGGTGGCGAGCTGTCCCGACGGCATGGCCACGCTGGCCTTCCTCTTTCCGGTGCCGCACACGGCGTCGCTGCGTGTGCTGATCCCCGTCGGGGACCTCGACCCGGCCGAGGCCGTGCGGTACCCGGCGGTCGTGCCCGATGCGGACGCGGTGGCCGCGGGCTGGGAGATCCACCGTCGCGGCCCCCGCTTCGAGCTGCCCGGGCGCCGGCTCCAGCAGGCCGTCGAACGAGCGCGGACCCAGGTCCTGCTCGCCCACGACGGCGAGGCCGTGCGGCGCGACGGAGCCGACGAGCCCGACGTCGAGCCCGGTGCGACGGAGGTGATCCTCCATGCCTTCGACCTCCTCGACAAGCCGGCCGACGTGGTGGCTGTGGTCGCACGCTGGCAGGGCCGGCTCGCCGACCCGTCCCCGCAGTTCGACGCGGTCGCCCTCACGAGCATCGCGTCGCACTGGCAGTTGCACCGCGACGACACCTTGCTGGACTGGATGCTGCCGGAGGTGGCTGCCGCCGTCGAGCGCATCGACCGCGCCGACCGACGGGGGCACCTCGCCGATCCGGCTGATCGTCGCCGAGCGGCGGTTGCCCTCGCGGCTGCTGCCGAGATCCTCGCCCGCCGCGACCAGCCGTCGGCGGCCGCCAAGGTGGCGCGCTTGGGGGCACGGATCGGAGCGGGCCCCGCACCGGAGGCAGTGGGGCCGGTCGCCCGGCTCCTCGACGCGGCGGACTCGGCGGCATCGGGTGATGGCGCGGCCCACGACGCCGTTGCACGCGTCCTCGCCGAGGCGAGTTCGACCGGTGCCTGGCCGGGACCGGGCCGCGCCGGACGGGGGATCGGCCACGACCTCGCTGCGTCCGCCGCCACTATCGCCGCCGCCCGAGCCCTGCTCGTGAGGGAGCACGCTGGCGGCCTCGCGCTGCTGCCCGCGTTCCCGGACACCTGGTATGGGGCAGGGGTGGAGCTCCACGACGCACCCACCTGGTTCGGTCGGCTATCGTTCGCCATCCGCTGGCACGGGACCCGTCCCGCCCTGCTGTGGGAGCTCGAACCGCACCCCGGCCTCGACCCCGTCACCCTGACGGTCCCGGGGCTCGATCCGAGTTGGTCCACCACCGAGCCGCGCGGTGACGCCCTGCTCGCCGAGGTCGCCCCGCCCGAGGGGATCGAGCTGATCCGCGAGGTCGCCGAGCATCCCGGCCTGCAGGAGCACATGCGCCCAGAGGCGGACGACCCGGACGCCGCCTCACCCGAGCTACCCGAAGGCGGCACGTTCTCGTGACCGACGATCCCACCCCCGACCCGGAGGCGCCCCGGCTCGATTCGCCCGATCCCGGCGACCTCGGCCCGGCGCTCGACGCCGGTGACATGACCGAGCTGCTGCGAGCGGCCGGGATGGCCGACGAGGAGATCGCCAAGGCGCGCGAGGACCACCACCTCGAGCTGCTCGCGATCGAGCACCTCGTCATCCCCGAGGTGGCGGAGTACGACCTCGAGGGGATCGCCGAGGTCAGCGGCCTCTCCACCGATCAGATCACCCGCCTCTGGCGCTCGCTCGGGTTCGCGGAGCCGCAGCCTGGCGACCACCTGTTCACCGACGTCGACGTCGACATGCTCCGCACGATCGGCCAGCTGCTCGCGATGGGCTGGATCGACAACGAGCTCACCATCCAGATGGCCCGGGTCATCGGCTCCTCGCTCTCGCGGGTGGCGAGCGCGCTAATCGACAGCATCGACCCCGAGGAGCCGCGAGTCCCCGCTGAACGACCCCAGAGCGACGACGGCTTCGCGGCGATCGCGCCCCTGCTGCTGCCCATGCTCCTGCAGGTCATGGACTACGTGTGGCGGCGCCACGTGCAGGCCGAAGCCCGGGCCCGCATGGCCCGCGAGCACGCAGATGGTGACCCGGACCACCGCGTTGTCGGTTTTGCGGACCTCGTCGGCTTCACGGCCCTCAGCCAACAGGTGGATGCGCACGAGCTGGCCGGGGTCGTCGACCGGTTCGAGACGATCGCCTACGACACCGTCAACCGCCTCGGCGGACGAGTCGTGAAGATGATCGGCGACGAGGTCATGTTCTCCGTGCCGGATGAGGCCTCGGCGGTCGAGATCGCGCTGTCGCTGGCGGAGACCTACCGCGACGACGACGAGCTGTCCGACGTCCGGGTCGGCCTGGCGGCCGGTCCGGTGCTGCAGCGCGAGGCCGACCTGTACGGGCCGGTCGTCAACCGGGCGAGCCGCATCGTCAACATCGCCTTCCCGGGGTCGGTGGTGGTGTCGGGCGAGATCATCGAATCGCTGGCCGATGCCGAGGGGATCACCTCCAAGTCGATCGGGTCCCGCAACCTCAAGGACATCGGCAAGGTGCCCCTGTTCCTCGTCCGCCGCGACTCGTCGGAAGAACAGCCCCGATCGTCGCGCCAGGAGGCCGAGCGCCGCCGGGCCGAGCGCCGCGAGGCACGGGTCGCTGAGATGGAGGAGCGGCGCCACGACCGGCGGTCCAAGCGGTCCGACGCGGACGTCCCGGCCGAGAAGACCCCCGGCGACGCCTCTCCTGGTCTCTGACCCCGAATCGTGGCAAGAACGGTCACTCGGTGCGTCAGTCGAGTGCGATGGTCTGGATCTGATGCGGGCGGAGCTCGAGGGAGCCGGTGAAGGGCTCACCGGTCTCGGTGCCGTTGAGGTCGGTGAGCTGGCCGGTCCGGCCGGCGACGATGACGGTGGTGGGCTCGTCGCTGGTGTTGACGACCCGAAGTTCGCCCCGGCCATCCTGCCGGCGGGTGAGGGCGCTGACCTCGGCCCCGGCGACCTGGAGGGCCGAACCGGACGACGCCGGATCGCCGAGGCCGTCCTTGCCGGGGAAGCGCGCCGTGAGCAGGGGCGTGAACGCCTCGTCGGCGACGACGTAGGGATCGCGCCCGGCGACGTGCAGCACCAGTCGGGCTTCGTGTGGACCGATCATCTGCGCACCCGGCGTGGGGGTCGGGGGGCCGGCAGGCAGGGCCCGCATCGCCATCGGCCCGGCCGAGATGAGGCCCACGCAGCGCAGCAGGGTGAGGGCGATCGATGAGGCCCGGGCGGCGTCGCCGTCGCCCTCGACGTCGACCAGTTCGTACTCGCATAGCCCGTCGTGGGCGACGGTGAGCCCGCCGGCGGACACGAACCGCCGGGACGGGAACGTCGGCAGACCGACCTCGTTGGGGCCGCCTTCGGCGGTGAGGCCGCGGGTGACGGTGGTGAAGGCGCACTCGGCCACCGACTCTGCCGCGGGCTCGGGCAGCGGGAACCAGGCCCGCACCCGGTGGTCGGTCGAGGGGTTGTCGAACCCCACCGTGACGCGCACCAGGTCTTCGCCGGCGCGCAGCTCGACCGTGGTGTAAACGAACACGTCGATGGGGCCGACGCGCCGGCCGCCGTCGATGCGGGTGGGCCACCGGTAGCGGCGGGTGATCTCCATGCGGCCCCGAACCGGCCCCGCTTCGGTCACCAGCACGTCGACGTCTTGCGGACGCTCGATCGCGCCGTCGAAGGCCGGAGGGGACCAGTTGTAGGTGTCGCCCTCGTCGCCGTCGTCGACGATCTTGCCCATCCCCACCACGCCGTTCAGGCTGAACGTGCCATCGCTCTGGTCCGGGAGGATGGTCACCAGGCCATTGGTGAGGCCCTGGCCGATACTGCGAACGGCATGCTCGCCGAGGTCCGCGGGGGAGAGGCCGCGCCAGCCGAAGCCGGGGATGGGCTCGGTGCGCAGCAGGACCTCCTGCGTGGCTCGCGAGCGGGCGATGTCGAGGTGCACGATGCCTTCGGGATCGGCGGCGGCCAGGGCTTCGAGCTGGAGGCGCAACGCGGTCATGTCCTGGAGCTTCGGCCCGCTGTCGGCCTGGAAGGTGGCGACGACGGTGCCATCGGGGTGCTCCGCGACCTCGGCGCTGCTCACCTTCGGGTCGTCGATGATGAGCCGCTGGACCACCGGCACCGCGGTGGTCCGGTTGATGGTGTGCGTGCGGTCCACGGCGTCGCGGACCGAGAGCTGCTGCGTGTGGGGCGGGGCGACGTCGCCGGAGATGATCGCGGTCACCATGCCGGCGCGCTCGCGGCTGGTCGGGTTGACCGCCACCGCGGCCTGCGCCGACTCGGCGAGGACCCGGATGAGGGCGCGCTCGGTGATGGCCTCGGCGACGCGGGTGGACTCGGCGTAGCGGTGCAGGACGGCGTCGTTGACCTCGTCGGCCGAGCAGCCGCAGATGGAATCGTGGGCCGCATTGCGGATGACGTCGCGCCAGGCGTACGCCAGGAACGCAGCCGGGTAGGCGTCGGCGGGCTGCCAGCAGGTGGCGAGGGGCTCGGCCACCCGCTCGAGCCAGCGCTCGGCGCGAGCGGCGGCCTGCTTCACGTCGACGCGGCACGAGGCCACGCCCATCAGCAGGTTGGAGCGGGCGCCGGAGCGCAGCTCACCCTGCCAGGTGGACAGTCCGTCGCGCGGCATGGCGGCGATGTGCGCGGCGAGCGACGTGACGACGATGCGGTAGTCGTTCGAGGCCTCGTTCGCCTCGGCCACCACCCGGCCGAGGTGCGCCTGCGGCAGCAGGTGGTCGGTGCCGTTCATCCAGAGGATCGAGTCGCCCACCTTGTTGCCCTGGGCTTCGCGGAACGCGTCGATCTTCTCGAGGAGCTCCTTGCCGTGCTCGGGCATGCGGGCGCCGTTGCCGTACCCATCGGTGAGGTACTCCGCTCGGACCTTCGTCCCATCGGGGGCCTCCCACCAGAAGCCGGGCGCGTCGATCGCTGCGGGCACCCCGCGCCACACCACGGCATCGGCGAGGCCGAACCCGGCGAGGATCTGCGGCATCTGGGCGACGTGGCCGAACATGTCGGGCAGGTACCCGACCGGCATCGACCCGCCGAAGCGTGCCGCGGTGGCGAGCCCGAGCCGGAGGTTGCGAACGTGGGTCTCCCCCGAGACGAGGAACTCGTCGGGAAGCGTGTACCACGGGCCGAACGAGAGCCGGCCAGACTCGTTCAAGGCGGTGATGCGCTCGCCCTGGTCGGGCCGGATCTCCAGGTAGTCGTCGACGACGGCGAGCTGCCCGTCGAGCTGGAAGTGCGCGAACGATCCATCGCCCTCGAGGCGCGGGAGCAGGTCGTCGAGCAGTTCGACCAGCTGCATCCGGAATAGCGGGTAGGGCTTGTACCACTCCCGATCCCAGTGCGTGTGCGGGACGACGTTGACCTGGCGGACGACCGGCGTGGGCATGGCCCGACGCTACGGCAGGGCACTACCCTTCGGCCATGCCGAAGTTCGTGATGCTCTCCACGCTGGGACCCGACGGCCACGCTCGGATGCGGGAGAACCCCGAACGGCTGCGCGAGGTCAACGCCGACGTCGAATCCATGGGCGTCAAGGTGCTCGAGCAGTTCGCCCTGCTCGGCCCCTACGACTTCTTGAACATCCTCGAGGCACCCGACGAGGGGACCATGGCCCGGGTGGCCAGCACGCTCGCGTCGCGGGGCACGCTGAAGACGCTGACGCTCACGGCGATCGACGTCGAGGACTTCATCGCAATCATGGGCGGAGGGTCCGGCCCGGCCTGATCGGCCCCGTCGGCGTCGTCTTCACCACCCCCATGGGCGACGCGGCACTCGACCTCGGCGCGCGTGCACCGCTCGGTCCGTGGTCGAAGGTGGCCTGGGTCCTCCTGGTGCTGCTCGCGGCGGCGACCCCGGTCCTCGTGGCCAGCCACGTGTTCCCGGATGGATCTCCGGACCGGGATGATGCGGGGTACCTGTCCCAGGCCAATGCCCTCCGGGCTGGCCACCTCACCCTGTCGGCGAAGGACCACGACCCGTTCTTCCTCCCGTTCCTCTCGGGGGTGCACGGCGAGCGGGTGGTGTTCAAGTACCAGCCGGCGTGGCCGGCGATGATCGCAGCGAGCGAGGCCGCCACCGGCACGCCGACGGCCGCCCTCGCCCTGACCGGCGTCGCCTCGGCCCTTGCGGTGGCGGCGCTGGCGTTCGAGGTCACGTTGCGTCGACGTGCGGCGCTCGCCGCCGGCTTCGTGTTCGCCACGTCGCCCTGGTTCGTCATCCAATCCGGGACCTACCTGGCCTATCCGGCCTCGACGGCGCTGCTGTGCGGCGCGACGGCGCTGGTGGTGCGCGCCGCCCGGACGGGTGCGAGCCGCCTGTGGGTGGTGGCGGGCGCGGTGATGGCCCTGGGCGTGTTCCACCGGCCGTTCGACGCCGTCATCGGGTTCGCCCCGCTGGGTGTGTGGTTCGTGGTGACCCAGTGGCGGTCGGGTTCGATCCGTCGTGACGTGGGCCGGATCGCGCTGGGCGCGGCGCCATTCGCACTGCTGTTCTTCGCGTACAACCGGGTCGTCACCGGCAAGGTCTTCACCCTCGCGTTCTCGCTGGTGGGACCCAACGATCGGTTCGGCTTCGGTCTGCGGTCGAGCCTGGCTGACCCGGGCGAGCCCGGGTTCTACGACTTCACACCCGGCGAGGCGTGGCGGACGATGCTCGGGTTCGCCGGGTCGCTGGCGGATTGGTTGCCCGGCGGTCTCCTCATCCTGGTGCTCGCCTACCTGGGAGTTCGCGCCATGCGCAGCCGTGGGCTCGGTTGGCTGGTCATGGCGCAGGGGCTGCTCTTCCCGGTCGGCTACTTCGTGTGGTGGGGTGCGGCCAACGCCTGGTCCTACAAGCTCCACGACCTGCTCGGCCCGCTCTACTGGTTTCCGACGCTCGCCTCGGTGAGCGTGCTCGGTGGCGCCGGCATCGATCGCTTGGCGGCTTCGCGTCCCGGTCCGCTCCGGCGGTTGCCCGCACCGTCCGTCGTCGTGTTCTCGATCGGGTTGCTCGTAGCGGTCTCGGTCGTCACCAGCGGCGACACGGTGGACGCGGTGAAAGAAGCGCGACGCAACCAGATCGACCTGGTCGAGGCGCTGCGCCCGGGCTCGGGCCCGCGGACCCTGACGATCGCACCGCGGACCTTCTCCGGCGACATCTTCGTGCCGGTGCCGATTCCGGGTTCGCTCGACACCGACCACCTCGTGGCCGTCGATCCCACCGAGGGGGACCGGCGCTTCGAGCTCCTCGACCGCTTCGGGGATCGCACGGTCGTCGACACCCTCAAGCTGCATGGCGCCGGGCAGCCGTTCGACTCCGGCACGCTGACGCGCCAGGAGATCGCCGTCACCTCCGGTGCGACCGTGACGCTCGCTGCCCTGGTCACCGGTGACGGCGAGGTGACGGCATCGGTCGGCGACGACGACCAGGTCCTGGAGGTCGTCGACGGCAAGGTCCAGGTCACCGTGGCGGCGGCCCCGACCCCGGGTGCCCTCGTCGTCCCCGAGGGCCGCCCCACCGACGTGGTGATCGGCGTTGACGACTACGAGCTTCACTACCTATCCCGGTTGGTCGATGGCCAGGTCCAGGTGATCGAGCCGCCGACCCCGATCCGCCACTACCACTTCCCCGGTCACCCCACCGCGGACGTCATCGAGGACGTCTGGTTCCGGATCCGTCCGGCCTGATGTCAGGCGGCGCCGGACGGCGTCAGACCCACCACATGGTGTTCTTGCGCTCCTTGCGGACGTCGCTGGCGGCGATGGCCACGGGGAGGACGTGGTCGTCGCTGCGGCGACGCACCCGGTACCCCTGCTCGGTGACCTCCGCGACCTCGAACCCCGTCGCCCACGACCGATCGAACCCGGTGCGCACCTCGACGCGGGTGCCTGGCTCCAGACCCGGGCGGGCGGCGTCTCGGGGAGCGTCGGGCACCCGCTGAGAATAGGTCTCCATCCCGCCCCGATCCGGCCATCGGCGCGAGTCCGTCGCTAGGGGGTGCGGCCGATGAACGCGAGGAGCTGGGTCTGGACGTCGGCATCGTCGGGAACCTCCACACGGGGTCCGTACTGGCCGCTCTGGCGCAAGACGTCGTCCATGGGGAGCATGCCCTCGAGCATCGCCGCACACTTCTCGGGGTCGAGGGTCTCGTCCTGGCCGGTGGCCCGGGCGAGGTCCCACCGGTGCAAGAAGACGTCGCCCGTGTAGATCATGTCGGTCGCCTGCTCGAGCGTCATCGTGCCGATGTGCGGGAGGTCGTGCTCCCGCTGGGCCGTGGCCGGATCGTCGAGCAGCGCCTGCACGGCCTCGGTCTGGCTGCGCCAGGCCCCGACGGGATCGTCGTCGACGGACGGGCCGGTGGGAAGCACGATCCCGGTCCCTCCTTCGAGGAATGCCGGGAACCACTCGACGAGGTGGCGCACGACGTCGCGAGCGACCCAGCCCTCCACCGGAGCGGGAGCGTCCCAGGCGTCGGGAGCGGCGCCCTCGACGGTGGTGGTGAAGGCGCCGGCGATGCGGCGGTGCTCGTCAGCCGGGCCGCTCACCGGAGCGCTCCGAGGAGAGCATCGAGCTTGACGTAGCCCTGGTCGACGCCGGTCTCCAACAGCTCCGCCGGCGTGGCGTCGAAGTCGCGGGTGATGCGGATGATCGGCAGGGTCGGGTCGGCCTCGATCGAGACCGGGTGGTGGTGGCTGGTAGTGGTCATGACGCGGTTCCTTGTTGGTGGGCTTGGTCGACTGGTTGATCAGCCCGATGGCGTGGGACCGCCCGGGTGCGCCAGTCAGGCCGTTCCGTGGTACTCGACCATGAAGAGGGTGGCGTCGTCGCGCAGGGTGTGGCCGCAGTAGTCGAGGACCGAGGCGGAGAGCCGGCGGACCGTCTCCGCCAGACCGACTCCTTCGGTCGATGCCCGGACCGTCAGGTCGGCGAGCCGGTCGACCCCGAAGGCCTCGCCGTCCGGGGTCCGGGACTCGGTGACGCCGTCGGTGTAGAAGAGCACACGATCACCGGGCTGCAGCGGTTCGATCGCCACCTCTCGGACCGGTCCTCCCAGGCCCATCGGCCTCGATGGTGCGCACCGCAGCTCTCCGACGAAGCTCCGGTCCCGCACGAGCAGCGGCAGCGGGTGGCCGGCGTTGATCCAGGTCAGTTCGCCCGTCCGGTACTCCAGCGATCCGATCTGGGCGGTCGCGAATGCGGCGTTTCCGATCTCGGCCCGGATCACCTCAGCGGCGTCGAGGTACGCCTGCTCCATGCCGTGGCCCTCCCGTCGCGCGTTGCGCAGGGCGTTCAGCGCGAGCACGGCGATGGAGACTGCGGAGATCCCGTGCCCGACGGCGTCCACGATCGCGAACTCCACGCGCTCGGGGTTGAGCGCGTAGTCGAAGCAGTCCCCGCCGATGGAGTACGCCGGTTCGAGGATGCCGCTCACCGACACCGTGCTGGCTGAGCAGGTCAAGGGAGGCAGGAGCGCCCACTGGATCTCCGCAGCGATGGAGAGCGGCTGGTCGCGCCGTCCGCGCACTACGACATCGGTGTACCGGCGCTTGCTGATCAGGGTCAGGACGAGCACCCGGATGATCGCGGTGGCTCGGTCAGCCACGTCATCTGACCAGGCGGGATGCTCGAGCTCGAGCACGCCGAGGCGTTCGGTGCCCTCGCACAACGGAACCCACACCGTCCCGCCTCCATCGCGAGTCGTCACGGTCTGGCCGCTGGCCAAGCAGCGGCCGGGAAGCGTTCCCTCGATGCTGCGGCGTGGCCCGGTCGGTCCGTCGAGGCCGAGCTCCTGCATCGTCGTCAGCCCGTAGTCGGCGACGAGCATCCGGGCAGACGTCGCGCCGAGCGCCTCGCCGGCGAGCTCGACCACCCGGGTGAGGTCGCTGACGGGGAGGGTGGTCGTCGCCGTGAGCAGCGCTTCGAGCGCTCCCTCGAGGTCGGAGGGCACCGCGGCTGAGGAGGTGTCGCGGTTTGATCCGGCTGGCGCCGACATGTCCGTCCTCCCCGGTGCCGACAACGCCGGCACCCCCTTTCTACCCCCTCCCGCAGCGACGGGCGCGTGCGAGTCAGGCTGACCAGGTGAAGGTCGGGGTCACGACCACCTCGGCGGTGAGGCTGTTGGCGATGAAGCACTCGCGGTGGGCGACATCGGTCAGGTGCGCGAGGCGCTCGAGGGTTGGACGGGTGGCCCCGGTGTCCGCCAGCTCGACCTCGGGGTGGAGCTCGATGCGGGTGATGCGCACCGGTCGGTCGTCCTCGGGCATGACCGCCTCGGCCCGGTCTCGATAGGCGACCACGTCGAGGCGAGCGCGGGCGGCCACCGCGAGGAACGAGAGCAGCTGGCACGACGAAGCCGCCGCCACCAGCAGCTGCTCGGGGTTCAGCAGCGACGGATCGCCGCGGAACGCGGGATCCGACGACAAGGTGATCGCCGTCGCGGCCGGCTCGGCCTCGAGGCGGTGCGTGCGCCCGTACTGCTCGTAGCCGAGCGCGGTGGAGCCTTCCCACGCCAGGGAGGTGCGGTAGGTGTGGACCGGGGAGTCCTGGCTCATGGCGTCACCCGGTGTAGGAGGCAGCGCCGTCTACGGGCACGGCGCCGGGAGCCGTCGGGGCCGTGCCGCCGCCTGGGGTGGTGGTCGTGGTTGTCGGGTCGGTCGGGTCGGTAGGCAGGGTGACGGGTTCGCGGGCCGCGACCACGTCGGTGTGGTCGGTGCTGACCGTGCTGGTGGGCGAAGCGGTGGTGGCCATCACCCGGAATTCGGTGGTGAACGAGTCCGCCGTCACCGTGCAGACGCTGTACCCGCGCTTGCGGGCGTTGGCGTAGCTGACCCAGCTGATCTTGGGGATGGCGGCCTCGAAGATCGGCAGCAGGTCGTCGCCGAAGCCGCTGCTGATGGAGGTGGCGACGACCTCGTAGGCGACGTCCGGGTTGCCCGGGGCCTCGTAGTCGCCGATGCGCAGCGCCGCGGCGCCGGCGAGGTGGATGTCCCCCGAGAGCACCATCGGGTTGCGGACTCGGTGGTCGACCAGGCTGCGCAGGAGGCGGTCGCGCGCCGCGACGTAGCCGTCCCACTGGTCGAAGTTGTAGAGGACCGAGGTCCCGATCGCGAGCGGCGTGGCCGTCATCACGGTCTGCTGGGCGATCACGTTCCACCGAGCAGAGGTGGCGGTCAGTTCCCCGTCGAGCCAGTCCTCCTGGTCGAGGCCCAGCATGGTCTGGCTCTCGGCATGGCGGGCCGGCGTGTCGGTGCCGCTGCCCTTTCCGTCGGGGTACAGCGAGCGGAACTGACGCCCGTCGAGGACGAAGAAGCGCACGAGGTCCGAGTGCTCGACGGTGCGGTAGAGCGTGTAGTCCGGGCCGTCAGGCGCATCGAGGCGCAGCGGCTGGTGCTCGTACCAGACCTGGAAGGCGTCGGCCCGGCGAGCCCGGAACGCCGCGATGGCGCCGGGGTCTCCGGCACCCGCGCCCTCTTGTCCGGCGTCGCCCACGGTGTCGTTGGCGACCTCGTGGTCGTCCATCGTGATGATCCACGGGCAGGCGTGGTGGCTGGCCTGAAGGTCAGCGTCGCTCTTGTAGAGCTCGTAGCGGGCGCGGTAGGTGGCCAGGTCCTCCGACAGCGGCAGCGAGATCGGTCGGGGACCTGACGACTTCGACCGTTCGTAGATGTAGTCGCCCACGAAGACCACGAAGTCGACGTCTTCCTCGGCGAGCGCGGCGTGGGCCGTGTAGTAGCCGTCGCTCCAGTTCTGGCAGGTGGCCAGGCCGAAGCGGACCTGGTCCGGCGTAGTACCGGCTCCGGGGAAGGTGCGGGCGCGCCCGATGGCGCTGGTGCGGGCATCTGCGGTGAACCGGTACCAGTACCAGGTGTCGGGCTGGAGCCCCCCGGGGTCGACGTGCACGGAATGGGCGAGGGCAGCGACGGCAGGTGCTGTGCCCGAAGCGACGATGTCGGTGAAGGCGTCGTCCGACGCGATCTCCCAGTCGACCGCGAGGTCAATGGGGGGCAGCGGCGCGCCGTTCGGGCCGATCAGACGGGTCCACAAGATCACGCTGGTGGCCGTGGGATCGCCCGACGCCACACCGAGCGGGAAGAGGTCGCCCACGGGGAGCAGGGCGGTGCGGCTGCGGGCGGCGGCCAGATGGCGGGGATCGAGCAGTGCGGCACCGGCCGCGGCGAGGGCACCCGCAAGGAAGGTTCGGCGGCTGGCGGTTCCGGTGGAGGGCGAGGGGGTCATGGGGCCTCCGGAGGGCATGGCGCGGGCGCGAGGGCGTGACGGGTGGCGGCGAGCAGGGCGCAGCAGGCCAGCAGGCGTGCAGCGGTGATGGCGCGGGTGTCTCCGGCGGTGGCGGCTTCTCCGGCGGCGCCGATCGAGAGGACCGATCCGGCGGAACCGAATGAGAGGACCGATCCGGCGGAACCGATCGAGAGGACGGATCCGGCGGAGCCGATCGACAAGCACGAGCCCGCGGACGCAACGGAGAACACCGACCCGGCGGAGCCGATCGACCAAGCGGAGGCGAACGACAGCGCGCAACGATGGCTGAAGGCGCTCAGAGCCGACGCGCTCGACCGGTACGAAGGCATCCCCGAACGGTACGCGGTTCGACGATGCGTTGCGGGCCTAGTTGGCAAACGTGGGAGCGGCCTCACCCTTGGCGGACTTGGCCGGGCCCCCGGCAGGCTTCGACGGGACCGTGGTGGACGAGGTGGTGGCGCTCGACGGCGGCGCGGTGCCGGTGTCCTCGAGGACCTGGTCGACCAGCCAGCTCAGCGCAGCCGGCGCCTTGTCGGGATCGAGGTGCATGCCGTCGCGGGTCCGCAGCGGCAGGCACCGACCGGGACCGTCGGGGCACACGTAGGAGCCGAAGTCGATGACATCGGCACCTTCGGCCTTCGCCGCCCCACTGAGCGCAGCGCGCACGCAGTCCATGCGTGCGACGTGGTCGGGCGGGTAGATCCACTCCGCGAGGTCCTCGGCCCAGGTGGGCAGGATCAGCACGACGTGCTCGGCGTACTGGCGCAGGAACAGCAGGCGTTCCTCGACGTCGTTGCGGTACCAGTCCGCCGCGACGGGATCGCAGGGCCCGCGGAACTGCCCTTCGATCTGGCGGTCGAGGACGGCGTGGCCACCCACCATGAGCACGGCGACGTCGTCGGCTCGTTCGAAGAACTGGGGGTACTGGCTGGGCCAACCGGTACAGCCTTCGGGCGTGGGAACCAGTTCCCCCGTTCGGGATCGCGCGATCGGGTTGCCCCGCGCACCGTCGCAGGCTTCGAGCGTGCCGTCGACCAGTGCGACCTGCTCGGGATCGAGGCCCGAGCCGCCGTCGCGGATGATCCACGAGGGGACCGAGTCGCCCACGATGGCCAGTCGGGCCGGCCCGGGCGCCTCGGCGGTGGTGGTCTGGGTCGCCGCGGCCTTGGGGTCGACGACGGCGGGGGCGGGCTTGCGGCGAACCGACTCGGCTTCGCCAGCGGGGGCGATGGCCAAGGCGACCACCAGGGTGAGCGCCAGTCCAATGAGCCCCAGGATGATGACGGTGCGGGCGGGGGTGGTCGGCCAGCCGCGTCGGAAGCGCTGTTCGAGCAGGAAGTACGACGCCACCGCCAGGGCGAGGGAGATTCCCACCCGCACACCGAAGAGGGGCACCGGCGCCAAGTCAACCCGAGGCGGGCTCAACAGCACGACGATCGGCCAGTGGTACAGGTACAGCCCGTAGCTGATCAGCCCGAGGCGCCGCAGGGGCGCAGCCGAGAAGAAGGTCGAGATCGGCCCCGGCCGGGCGGCGGTGCGGACCAGGATCGCCGAGAGGCTGGCGAACGGCACCAGTCCGCCGCCGGTGACCCACGGGTCGGACACGTGCGTGGTGCACCAGGCGAACACGGTGATCGCGAGGGCGCCGAACGCAACCCGGGTGAACCAGGTGGGGGAGCGCTCGAGCGTGGGGCGGGTGCACGTGGCCAGCAGGGCGCCGATGGCGATCTCGGGGGCCCGGTGGAGGGTGCCGTAGTACGCGACGGTGGGATCGTTGGCGAGCCAGGTGGCGAGGAACCCGATGATCGTCACGCCGATGGCACCGAACGTGAGGTTCCGACGCACCCGGTGGGGGGATCGGCGGGCCAGCACCCAGGCCGCCAGGGGCAAGATCACGTAGAACTGCTCCTCGATCGCGAGCGACCAGAGGTGCACCAGAGGCGAGGGGGCGCGGAACAGGTCGCCGTACGCCTGGCCCCGAGAGATCTCGATCCAGTTGGTCGTGTACGTCAGGGCACCGGTGATGTCGACCCGGATGCCGCGACCCAGGTCCACGAGGCGCGCCAGGACGGCGACGCCGAGCGTGAGCACGAGCAGGGCGGGGATGAGGCGGCGGACCCGGCGGGACCAGAAGTTGGCCAGGCCCACGGCCTCGTCGCGCTGCACCTCGGCCAGCACCAGCGTGGTGATCAGGTACCCGGACAGGGTGAAGAACAGCGAGACGCCGAGGAACCCGCCCGGCATCCAGGTCGGGGGGCCGGCATGGAAGACCACCACGGCGGCGACGGCGAGGCCGCGAAGGCCGTCGAGCCCCGGCGCGTGCGGGATCCGAACCGGAGCAGCCGGTTCGCGCGTAACCGTCGTCGTGCGGTCGTCGGAGATGTCGGTGGAGGCGTCGGGAGGCAACGGGATGCCCTCGAGGGGCGAAGGGGCGTGCGAAGTGGAGTGCAGCCGAGCGGATCGATCATCCCACTTCGGCAGGGTCAGTACGAGACCGCGCCCCTCACCGGATCTCAGCGATAGGTTGCGGAGCCGATGGCTCCCGCGACCGCTCCGCAGCTCCGCAGCGCGCTCAAGCGGTCTGCGCCAGGCCTCGCAAGGGAACGAGCGCTGTGGGATGCGGGCCACGAGGCCGTCGTGGGCATCGACGAGGTCGGCCGTGGCTCCTGGGCCGGACCCCTGACGATCGGGGCCGTCGTGTTGCCCAAGGATCGCCGGGTCAACAAGATCCGGGACTCCAAGCAGCTCACCGAGCGCGAGCGCGAGGCCCTCTTCGACCGCATCACGGACTGGTGCGAGGCCTGGGCGGTGGGTCACGCATCCGAGCGGGAGTGCGATGAGCTCGGCATGTCGGAGGCCCAGCGCCTCGCCGCTCGACGGGCGATCGAGGGCCTCGGCGTCACCCCGGACCAGTACCTCATCGACGGGAAGTGGGACTTCATCGGAGGCGGGATGACCACCATGATCGTCAAGGGTGACGCGACGTGCC
Organism: Acidimicrobiales bacterium; assembly: GCA_046594195.1. GTDB lineage: Bacteria > Actinomycetota > Acidimicrobiia > Acidimicrobiales > Iamiaceae > Aquihabitans. Next base: position 44,470 of record JBKJPY010000031.1, read on the forward strand.
TGTCGATCTCGGCGGCATCGATCCTGGCGAAGGTCACGCGCGACCGGATGATGCGGCTCGAGGACGAGCACTACCCGGCCTACGACTTCGCCTGGAACAAGGGCTACCCCTGTCCTCGGCACAAGCAGGCGCTGCGGGGGCTGGGGCCGTCGGCCATCCATCGCCGCAGCTGGGCCTTCATGGACGACATCCCGTGGACCGGTGCGGTGCGCTACCACCGACCGGACCCGCAAGGCACCCTCTTCGAGGAGTAGACAGCGGGCCATGTCCGCAACGCAGCAGGCCACGGCCCTCTTCGACGAGCTCGACGCCATCGGGGCCGCGGCCCCAGCGGGCGGGTCCTTCGATCCGGTCGCCCTGACCAAGATCGCCGACGCCGGTCTCGACGCCATCTCCGTGCCGAAGGAGGTCGGCGGGAACGAGCTGCCCCTGCTCGAGGTGGTGGACGTCTGGTCCGAGCTGGCCCGAGCGGACGGCTCCATCGGGTGGGTGGCGTTCGCCATGGACTCGGCCTTGTCCTACTTCGGCGCCTACCTGCCCGACGATGGCATCGCCGAGCTGGTCGCCGACGGGCTGCCCAAGCTCGCCGGCCAGTTCGCCCCCAACGGCTCCGGGACCGAGGACGGCGACGGTTGGATCGTCGACGGCAGCTACCAGTTCGGTTCGGGTCTCACCGTTGCGACCCTCGCCGGCTGCGGCTTCTTCGCGACGCCGGCCGACGGCGGTGACGCGAGCTACCGGTTCGGCGTGCTGCCCATCGACGCGGCCCAGGTCCAGGGCAACTGGGATGTGCTCGGCCTTCGAGCCACCCAGTCGGTGGACTACACGGTGCACGGGGTGCGGGTCCCGGACCGGCACACCTTCGACTTCTTCGCCCCCGTCCGGTACCGGGGCACGGCGATGCACCACTTCGGCGTGCTGCCGCTCACGGCGGTCGGGCACGCCGCCTGGGCGATCGGCGTGACCCGTCGGGTCCTCGACGAGTTGCTGGTCGCCGCCTCGCGGACCCGGATGGGTGCACCCTCGTCGATCGCCGATTCCGACCACGGCCTCATCACGATCGCCCGGCTCGAGTCCAAGTGGGCTGCCGGGCGGGCGTGGGTGCGCGAGACCTGCGAGCAGGCCGTGGCCGAGTGCGAAGCCTCCGGGGACTTCCTCTCGTTGTCCACGTCGAACCTCGTCCGCCAGGCCTGCGTCCACGTCAACCAGACCGGGGTGGACATTGCCGAGGAGGCCTACCGGCTCGCCGGCACCGTTGCCCTGCGCGACGGTGGGCTCCAGCGGGCCTTCCGGGACCTGCATGCGGGCGGCCAGCACTTCTTCGCATCCAACGCCGCCAGCATCGACTGGGCCAAGACGCTGCTTGAACAGGAGAACTGACATGGACGACTTCACCGGGACGACCGCACTCGTGACGGGTGGCGCGAGCGGCATCGGCCGCGGACTCGCCACCTCGCTGCTGGAGGACGGCGCCGCCCACGTGGTGCTGGCCGACATCGAGCAGGGCGCGCTCGACACCACCGTCGCCGAGCTCACCGAGCTCGGGCTCGGCGAGGTGTCCGGCGTCCGCTGCGACGTGACGGACCCCAAGTCCGTGGACGATGCGGCGGCCGTCGCCTGGGAGCGGACCGGAGGCCTCCGGGTGGTCTGCCTCAACGCCGGGGTGTTCGCCGGCGGGTACTCGTGGGAGACCACGCTCGACGACTGGGACTGGGTCCTCGGCGTCAACCTCCGAGGGATGGTCCACGGGATCCGTTCGTTCGTCCCGCGGCTCATCGACGCCGGCGAGCCCAGCCACCTCATCGGCACCGCATCGATCGCCGGTGTCGTGGCTTCGGCCGCCTCCGCCGCCTACTGCACCTCCAAGTTCGCTGCGGTCGGGCTCATGGAGAGCCTCCAGCACGACCTCGGCCTCGCCGGGGCTGCCCACGTCGCCACGTCGGTCATCTGCCCGGGCATGGTCGCGACGAACATCGACCACGGCGACCGCAACCGACCCGGCGACCTCGCCGATGCCACCGACACCGAGTCGTCGCACCTCGCCAGCGACAGCATCAGCCAGATCCTCGGCGACGGTGGACTCGACCCCCTCGTGGGCGCCCGCCACGCCCTCTCCCAGGTCAAGGCCGGCCGCTTCTACGTCACGACCCACGAAGGCGACCTCTGGGAGCGCCTCGTCGGCAACGAGAACGACGACCGCCTCGCGGGACGGGCTCCCCGCTTCCAGATGTACGAGTAGGGCCTCGCTTCGCATCGGCCCTTCTCGTCACTCGCTTCGCTCCGTTCCTCGAGCTGAACCATGGGGAACGCCTGACGGCGACGATTCCGCTCGGGCGCACGACTGCGTCGCACGCCCTCGATCGAGGGGGCTCCGCAAGCTCTGTCCCCTCGAGCTCCCCCGAGCTCGCTTCGCTCGGAGCCCTTCCTCGCGCTCGTTCCTCTGGTGGTCGGGGGAGCGAGGCGCAGCCGAACGGATGACGAGAAGGCGTCAGCCGAGGATGACTCGGCCGTAGGTGACGCAGAGGCCGGCGGCGTTGATGGCGACGATGCTGGCGATGACGGTGGCGGCGACGGCTCGGGCCAGCCAGTCGCGGCGGGTCCCCACCGGTGCGGGCATGTACCAGTCGGCGATCAGGGGATCGAGGCCCGTGGGGCTCCACGGCACGGCATCGTCGTCGAGCTCGGCGTCAGGACGGGCTGCCAGCGCCAGGCGCTCCAGTTCCTCGTCGGAGATGGCGCCGTGCGCGTCGTCCGTCGCGGCGGTGGTCGGTCCTGGAGCAGCCATCGGTGCCTCCCGTTCGGTCGGGGCCAGGATACGGCTCGATCGCCCCGACCGGTCGATGGGGTTCAAGGGCTGCTGGGCCGTGCCGATGAGGGGGAGGTGACCTCCACCGTGGTTCTGGACCGATGACCGCCACTCGTCGATCGCTGGCCATCGCCCTGGCTGCGGGTGCGGTCCTCACGCTCGCCGCCTGCGGCGGCGGGGGAGGCGACGGTGCCGCGGCATCCACGACGGCGGCGAAGGCGCCGGCCGGGTGCGACGCCGCACCGTTCCCGATCCAGCTCGGTGTCGGTGACGGGACGAAGCCGTCGACCTTCGACGTCACGGATCCGGCAGCGCAGCGGGTGGCGATCCTCCCCGGGAGGATGGCCTTCGACGCCAGCGAGATGGCGGGTCTGTCCTCGCAGGCTGCGGTGTCGCCGCTTGGGCAGTACACCGTCTATGTGAGCGATGAGCAGATCGACACGGCCCAGCTCGAGGGCAACGACGAAGGACGCGTCGCCGATGGATCGGCCACGGTGGCCGCCGTGCGCATCGTTCCGGCGGCGGAAGGGGGCTTCATCGAGGGAGAGGTCGTGGCGCCGACCGGCGAACTCGGGTACGAGACCCGCTCCGAACAGGTCCCGGTGCAGGCCGCCATCGTCCCGAAGGGTTCGAAGGATCCGCTCGAGCTGACCGACGACCTGACCGGGACGGTCACGGTGCTCCAGGTCGGCGAGGACCACCTCTGCGTCGACGTCGACCTGACGGTCGCCGGGCCCCAGGGCGGCCGGATCGACGGCGTCGTGCTCGCACCGGTGTTCCGGGCGGGCAACTCCTACTTCGTGACGTGACGCCCGGCCTGAAGGGCCACGTCGTCAAGCCCGAGTCGGGGTCAAGCCCACTCGGGGCCGGCTCAGCACGGGTGAGGTCGTGCCGGCCTGCCGCTCCCTCGACTGCGTGTCGGTCTTCGCCCCGACGGTCGGCGCCGCGGTCGCGGCGGCCGACGTCGCGGCATCGGCGCGACTGGGGGGCGAGGATTCCTGGCGGCGCGTCGCCCCCCGCCTGCCCGCACGTGGGACCTTGGGCCCCGACGGTGCTCCGCTGCGGATCGGTGTGCCGGTCGCGTCCGGGTTGACGTTCGACGGCGACGCCGGAGGCAGCGCCCGCTTCGATGCGGCCACTCGAGCGCTGCTCCGTGCCGGTGCATAGGCCGTGCCGGTCGACCTCGCACCGTTCCTCGCAACGCCATGGTGGGGACGTACACGAACTTCGTGAACCTCCTCGACCTCGCCGCGCTGGCCCTCCCAGTCCCGACCGACGTCGATCGGGCCGATCGCCCGCCCACGAGCCTCACCCTGATCGGCCCAGCCTGGTCCGACGCGCTGCTCACCCGCGTCGCCGCGGCGGTCGCGGCTTCGCCGTTTCCGGTGTAAGCCGCCCGGCCAGCCCTCGCCCATGGGGGTTCGGCACCGATCCGCATCCGGCCTCGGGTCCGTAGAGCTGATGCGATGGATGCCCTGACCGACCGCCCGAGACGTTGGCTGGGCACCTACGCCTATCCGACCAGCCATCGGGTCATCGAGTTGGTGGCGATCGTCGTATGGGTCGGGTGCACCGCCGTGCTGGCGTCACGGGTGGTCGGAGCGACCGTCGCCCAGCTGAGCCCGTCCACGGCGCTGGGCGTCGCCGCGTCCGCCTTCGCCGCCTACCTCGCTGCCGACTTCCTGTCGGGTCTTGTGCACGCCCTGTGCGACAACCTCGGCTCCGTCGACACACCTGTGGTCGGCCAGAAGTTCATCCGGTCGTTCCGCGAGCACCACGCCGACCCGCTGGACATGACCCGAGGCGACTTCGTGCGGGTCAACGCCGACAACTTCTTGGTCTGCCTGCCCCTGGTGATCCCCGTGCTGTTGTGGGTCGACATCGGTGCGCACGTCTTCGTAGGGACCTTCGTCCTCTCGCTCCTCGGCCTGGTCGTCGTGACCAACCAGATCCACAAGTGGGCGCACCTCGCCCGCATCGGTGAGCGGGTGCCCGTTCCCGTCGTACGGCTCCAGCGCCGAGGACTGATCCTCTCGCCTGCGCATCACGAGATCCACCACACGCCGCCGCACGAGTCGCACTACTGCATCACCTCGGGCATCACGAACCCGTTCCTCACGCGGGTGGGGTTCTGGCCGGTCTTGATGCGGGCCTGCCGATCGATCGGCCGTCACCTCGCCGGCTCTCCCGCCGGCGCCGAGCGCTCGGTGTAGGCGATGACAACGGGAAACCCGAAACAACCGGAAATGTCCGATTCGAGGAGGAGCCGGTCGCCCGGGGTCAGCCCTTGAAGATGTCCTTGAACGGGCTCTTCGAGTCGATGCCGGGCTCCTTGGGGAGGCCGAGGACGCGCTCGCTGATGATGTTGCGGAGGGTCTCGTCGGAGCCGCCGGCGATGCGCATGCCGGGCGTGCCGCACACGAAGGTCGACCAGGCGTAGGTGCCCCACTCGCCGGAGTCGGCGATGAGGCGAGGACCGAGGACCTTGGCCACGAACTCCGCCGTGGCGGTGAGGTTGTTGGTGAGCATCAGCTTGCCCAGCGAGAGCTCCGGGCCGGGGATGCCGGTGGCCTTGAGCTTCTCGGCGGCGCGCTGGTTGGTGAACTTGGCGACCTGGAAGCCGGTATAGAGCCGCGCCAACTCGTCGCGCAGCACCGGGTCCTGGTCCACGCCGAAGTGCTCCATCATCTGGATCAACCGGGAGGCGCTGGCAAGGCCCATTCCGCCACCCCCGCCGCCGCCGCCGATCGAGGCGCGCTCGTTCATGAGCGTGGTCAGCGCCACGGTCCACCCCTGGTTCACGTCTCCGAGGCGGTGGTGGTCGGGCACCCGCACCTCGTCGAAGAACACCTCGTTGAACGCCGCGCCGCCGGTCATCTGGCGCAGCGGGCGCACGGTCACGCCGGGTGCGTGCATGTCGACGACGAAGCCGGTGAGGCCCTTGTGCTTGGGCAGTTCCGGGTCGGTGCGGCAGATGATCTCGCCGACGTCGGAGTAGTGGGCACCAGAGGTCCATACCTTCTGCCCGGTGACGATCCACTCATCGCCGTCGCGCTCGGCCTTGGTGGTGAGCCCGGCGAGGTCCGACCCGGCGCCCGGCTCGCTGAAGAGCTGGCATCCGACGAGCTCACCCGATCGCATGCGGTTCAGGTAGGCCTTCGTCTCATCGGTGCCGTGGGCGAGGATCGTCGGGACGACCATGCCGAAGCCGATTCCGAAGAAGCTCTGGTTCGGGACCTCGAAGCGGGACTCGATCGAGCGGTAGGCGGTCTCGTAGGCCGCGGGCAGGCCTCGGCCGCCGAGGTCGGTGGGCCCCGAGATCCAATGGAGCCCGGCGCCGGCCTTGGTGCCCAGCCAGGCCTTGGCATCGGCGAGCTGGCGAGCCTCCTCCTCGGGGGAGACCTCCTCGAACAGTGCCACGTCGTCGTCGCCATGGCCCCAGACGAACTCGGTGGCCGCCGGCTTCGCCGTGGCGTTGGCCTCGAGGAAGGCGGTGGCCTCGGCCTTGAACTCGTCGAGTGTGAGATCGGTCATGTGGGTGCCCCTGTGGAAGAACTTGACTGCTTGGTCAAGTTATCGGGTCGGACGGGTCGAGGCGACGTCGGTGGAGCAGATGGCTCACCACCACCCGATCCTGGGTACTGGAGCACATACGGCCCCGAACGGGGCGACGACCACCACTGGAGCAGCAACCCCATGGACATCGTGCGCAACGACGACGGCACCCTCGTGGTCCCGGTGGACGCCCCACGCGTCCGCGAGCCCGACGAAGACGGCGTGATGGTCGACGTGGCGGTCGCCGACGCCCCCACCACCCGGGTGCTCCACCCCGGCGAGGGCGGCTACGACGAGGCCCTCGCTGCGTGGGATGCCCAGCAGAACCCCGATCGGGAGGTCGCCGTGTCGACGCCGTCGGGCCGTGAAGAGGCGATGCACGTCGTGGCGGCGGTCGCCGAATCGCCCGATGCCGTCGCCCCTGCGGTCGAAGAACTCAACGATCCCGAGGCGAGCGGGGAGGCCCTGCGCCACGTGCTCGTCGGTGGCGTGCACTCCGTCGAGGACTTCGCCGCCGAGGTCGCCGAAGCCGAGGGCGGAGAGCCGCTGCCGCCCCACAAGGCCACCAAGATCATCGGCGAGGTCCTGGCCGAGATCGACACCTGATCGGCTCCTGATCGACTCCTGACCGGCGCTTACGCCGGCAACGCCAGCAGCTGCCCTGGTTGGGATCCCGCCCCTGACCAGGGCAGCTGCGCGTCCGGGCACCGCCCGAGCAGGCTTTCCAATGGGTGAGGTCTCCCCGGTGCGGGAAGCCGCGATGGTTGGGACTGATGAGCCGGGTGGGGGGCGGCGCCGGTGCCCCGATACCTTCGGGTGCATGCATCGGCTCCGTCCCTACCCGGTCGCGGTGTTCTGCGCCGTCACGCTCTTCATCTGGGTCAACCGCATCTGGCTGACGTGGACGAACGGGACCGACTCGGTGGGTCGCAAGGCCCTCTGGACGGTCCCGATCGGCGCGTTCGTGCTGGCGGCGACGGTCCTGTTGGTGACCATGCTGCGCGGCGCCGACCGCGATGCCCGCTGGTTCCGGCTGCTGGTGCAGGGCTTCGCGCTCGGCACCGGCGTGTACTGGACGATCCGGCTTCCGATGATCGCGGTCAACGAGCACCCCGACCTCACCGCTTCCGAGGAGGTGGCGTTCAAGATCGTCCACGCCGTGTTGGCCGTTGCATCGGTCAGCGCCGCATGGTTCGCCTTCCGCTGGACCCGACGCACGCCGGTGGGTGGCACCACCGATGGCACGCCCACCGACCGCGAGTCGATCGCCGCCTGGGGCTGAGGCGCTTCGGCACGGGTCGGAGCACGCGCCTCGGGCACCAGGCCGGTCCGGCTGCTAGAGCTTGGGCCATGGCACATGGAACGGTCGGGAGGCGGGCCCTGTTGGTCGGGGTCGCCCTGGTGGCGGCGGCGCTGGCGGGGTGCAGCGGGAGCAGCGACGGGGGCACCACGGCGTCCACCGATGGTCGAGCGGAGGCCCCGGGCGGCTCGACCACCACGACCGTCGCCCCCGACGACGACCTGAAGCTCAACCAGATCCAGGTCATCGGCACCCACAACAGCTTCCACGTCCAGGCGCCCGAGGACGAGCTCGCCCAGGTCGCGGCCTTCGACGAGGAGCAGGCGGCGCAGCGCCGCTACACCCACCCGGACCTCACGACGCAGCTGGGGGAGCAGAAGATCCGCCAGATCGAGCTCGACGTCTTCGCCGACTCCAAGGGCGGCCTCTACTCGCAGCCGGCGCTGGCGGCGAGCGACGCCAAGGTCGACCCGGCGATGGACGAGCCCGGGACCAAGGTCCTCCACGAGCAGGACGTCGACTACCACTCCGTCTGCCCGACCCTCGTCGCCTGCCTCACCGAGGTCCGGACGTGGTCCGACGCCCACCCGCAGCACGTGCCCATCGCCATCAACATCCAGTTCAAGGACGGGCCCCTGATCTTCCCGGTGCCGGACCAGGCGGTTCCCGAGAAGTGGACGACCGCGGCGATGGACGGGCTCGACGACGAGATCCGCTCCGTGTTCGACGAGAACCAGCTCATCACCCCCGACGACGTCCGCGGCGATCACGCCACGCTCGAGGAAGCGGTCCTGGCGAAGGACTGGCCCACCCTGGGCGAGAGCCGCGGCAAGGTCCTGTTCCTCATGATCAACCCCGAGCCCTACCGCTCGATCTACCTCGAGGGCCACGACGGGCTGGAGGGGCGCATCTTGTTCACCAACGCCGAGCCGGGTCAGCCCGACGCGTCGTACATCGGTCTCGACGACCCCCTCGCCGACACCGAGCGGATCATGGATCTGGTCGACCAGGGCTACCTCGTGCGCAGCCGGGCGGACGCCAACAACGTGGAGGCCGCGGCCGAGGACACCTCGCGGGTTGACGCCGCGCTCGCCAGCGGCGCGCAGTGGGTCAGCACCGACTACCCAGGACCCGATGGCGCCCAGGACCTCGGCAGCATGTACGTCGCAGAGCTCCCCGGCTTCCTTGCTGCCCGCTGCAACCCGCGCACTGCACCGAAGTCTTGCGACGACGCCGCCGTGGAGCCCGGATCAGGCCGGTGATGCGGGCGGATCTGCCTCGATGAGCGGCGTCTCGTCGGATCCGAGGGTGATGGGATCCTTCGGCCGGCCCTCCCGCTCGTTCCAGAGGTCCCGGACCACGACCTGGATCACTCCGGCGACGGGAATGGCGAGCAGGGCCCCGAGCAGGCCGAACACCTCGATGCCGATGAGCACCGACACGAGGATCCCCAGCGGGTTGATCTTCACGGTCCGGGCCATCACCGTGACCTGCAGCACGTTGTTCTCGAACTGCTGGTAGAGGACGAAGAAGATGATGGTGGCGATGCCCGCCGGCGTGGAGACGAGGAAGCCCACGAGCACCGACGGGATGGCGCCGAGGGTGGCGCCGACGAGCGGGATCAGGTCGGCGAATGCGACCCACAGGGCGAGGACCTCTGGGTAGGGGACCCCCGCGATGCGCAAGAAGGCGTACGCGGCGATGCCCGCGAGGATGCTGATGACGACGTTGCCGAACATGTAGCCCGACACGGCGAGGGACGCGTCCGACGCCACGCGTCGCACGCGTTCTCGTCGGCCATCCGGGAGGATGTTGAGGAACGACTGGCTCAGGTCTGGCCCGGCGAGCAGCAGCAGCACCGTGAGCACCATCACGGTGAGGGCGGCGATGATGCCGGAGAACACGGTCCCGACGATGGTCACGCCCTTGCTGCCGGCGCTGTTGATCTGATCGTCGATGGCCTTGCGGTTGTCGTTGAACTTCTCTTCGAGGTCGTACTTGGTGATCAGCTTGCCGAGGCGCCCCTTGCCGGCCTGGGCGTCGTCGATCAGGCCGGGGAGGTTGTCGGAGAACTTCTGGCCCTGATCCACGATGGGCCGCACGAAGGCGTAGATCAGCCCGGTCAGCGCCACGAGGCCCAGCAGGAACACGATCAGGGTGGCAATGCCACGGCGCATCTTGGCCCGGTGCTGGAGGAAGTCGACCGCCGGCGTCAACACCACGGCGAAGAACAGCGCGACCAGCAGGTACGACACCACCCGCCACAGGCGCCCGACTGCCCAGATCGATCCCACCACCCCGATCACGACGCTCATGACCACGAACGTCGTGACCGCCACGTAGCGGACGTCCACCGAACGACGTTGGGACTCCATGGCTTCGACGGTATCGATGGGATCTCGCTCGGACGGGGATGGGCGGGTGGGGGTGCAGAGAGGTGGCGTTGCTACGATCACCGCTGCCATGGGCCAGTCGATCGTCGTCACCGAGAAGCCATCCTCGACCCCCGGGATCACCCGGTTCGAGACCAACCGAGCCCTCACGGGCATGGACCACGAGCGGTACGTGGCCGGTCAGGAGATCTGGGGCGAGCGTCCTCCCGACGAGCTCGCCCGCCGCCTCCTCGCCAAGCCGTCGGTGGCCGGGGTCCAGATCAACGGAAACATGGTCACGGTCGACCTCTTCAAGGGCTTTGACTCCGCCGGTCTCCTCGAGGTCATCGAGAACCTCTACCGCTTCTACCCCGACGCCCCCGAGGCCCCGGCTGCGCCGCTGGCCGAGGAGGACGCCGCTCCGGAGGCGCAGGCGGATCCCGAGCCCCCGGCCCCGGTCGATCCGCCGGCCGCCGCCGAGGCTGCCCCGGAGCCCGAGACTGAGGCTGCCCCGGAGCCGGCTGTCGAGGCCGACGACCCCGAGGCCTGAGGCCCGTGCTGCGTCGTTCACTGGTGGTCGGCGCCGTCGCGCTGTCACTCAGCCTGGGCGCGGCCGTGTCCGCGTGCGGCAGCGGTACCAGCAGTGGTTCCGACGTGATGCTGAGCACGGCGGGGGAGCGGGGCCAGACCATCGCCAAGGAGCAGGGCTGCGTCAACTGCCACACCCCCGACGGCAAGAAGGCCATCGGCCCGACCTGGAAGGGGTTGGCGGGCTCGACGGTGACCCTCGATGACGGCACGAAGGTCGTCGCCGACGATGCCTACCTGCGGAACTCGATCCTGCAACCCAAGAACCAGATCGTCGACGGCTACTCGAGCGGCATGCCGATCTACGAGGGCGAGCTGAGCGACGCCGAGCTGGACGACCTCATCGCCTACATCCACGACCTGACGCCGGCCGAAGCCGACGGAGGCTCGAGCTCCGGCAACTGAGCCAGCACCCGCGTCTGGGCGGTTCGAGCCGCTTGCCAGGATCGAACAGATGTTCGATACTGGCGGGGTGGCCGTTCCTGCTCCTGATCTCGTCGCCCTCCGCCAGCTTGGCGAGCGGGTCCGTCCGCTCAGCGCGGCGGCCGAGCGGGTGCTCCCCGTGCCGCCGGCGTTCGCCGCGTTGATTCCCCAAGGCGGGCTGGTGCGCGGCAGCACGGTCGTCACCAGCGGCAGCGCCGCCACCAGCCTGGCGCTGGCCCTGGCCGGTCCGGCCACCGCCGCCGGGTCGTGGTGCGCCGTCGTCGGCGTCGCCCACCTGGGCCTGCTGGCTGCTGCGGAGCTGGGGGTGGCGCTGGGGCGAACCCTGCTGATCGACGATCCCGGTCCCCAGGAATGGGCGGGCACGGTGGCGGCCCTGCTCGACGCGGTCGAGGTCGTCTTGGTGCAGCCCACCGCCTCGGTCACCCCCACGGTCCAGCGTCGGCTGGTGGCTCGGGCGCGCGACCGAGGATCTGTCCTGGTGCAGGCGGGAGGTCGCGCTGAGGTCTGGGCGGCCCAGCCGGACCTCACGGTCACCGCTGGTGCCTCCCGATGGGAGGGGGTCGGGGTGGGCCACGGCCGGCTCCGGGCCCGCCGCGTCGAGGTCTCGGTCTCGGGCCGCCGCAGCGCGGTGCGTCCTCGGACCGCGGAGCTCTGGCTCCCCGGTCCCGACGGGCAGATCGCCCTGGCCGCCCCCGCTCGCCCGGCCGCCGCCGAGCCGCACGGGATCGCCGCGTCCCAGTGGCGCGACGCCGGATGATCGACGAGGTCGGCACCCGCACCCTGGTCGTCTGGTGCCCCGACTGGGCGGTCCTGGCGTCAGATCCGGAGCCGTCCGCGGCGGTCATCGTGGTCCGGGCCAACCGGGTGGTGGCGGCGTCGATGGCGGCTCGCGCCGCCGGAATCGAGGTCGGGCTGCGCCGCCGCGCCTCCCAACGGCGCTGCCCCTCGGTCGAGGTGGTCGAGCACGATCCGGGTCGTGACGCTCGGGCCTTCGAGCCGGTGGCGTTGTCGCTCGACGCCATCACCCCCGGGGTCGAGGTCAGCCAGCCTGGCACGTTGGCGTTCGCCACCCGGGGCCCGTCGCGCTACTTCGGCGGCGACGAGTCGCTCGCGGAACGGGTCGCGTGGATGGTGTCGGGTGCGCTGGGCGGTCGGTGGCCGGTCCGGGTGGGGGTGGCCGACGGTGCGTTCGCGGCGCTGCTCGCCGCTCAGCAGGCGCACCAGCGCGGCACGTCCGCTGTCGTGGTGCCGCCCGGGGGGAGCGCCGCGTTCTTGGCCGTGCACCCGGTGGCCACCTTGTTGGAGGGCCTCGAGGTACCCGACGTGGTCGACGTGTGGCAGCGCCTCGGGCTGCGCACGCTGGGCCACGTGGTCGAGCTGCCCCGGGGTGATGTGGCCGCCCGCTTCGGCCATTCCGGGGTGGCGGCCCATCGCTTGGCGTCGGGTCTGGACCTGCGCCCACTGGCGGCGCGGCACCGCGCCCCGGACCTGGCGGTCACCCAGGACCTGGACCCACCGGTCGACCAGGTCGACCGTGCGGCGTTCGTGGCCAAGGTCCTGGCCGATCAGCTCCACGCCCGTCTGGCCGCGGACGGGCTGGCCTGCACCCAGGTCCTGGTCGAGGCCCGGACCGAGCACGGGGAGGTGCTGGCCCGGCAGTGGCGCCACGAGGGGGCGCTCACCGCCGCAGCCCTGGCCGACCGGGTCCGGTGGCAGCTCGACGGCTGGTTGACGGGGGCCGCGTCGACGCGTCCAACCGCCGGGGTGGACCGCCTCACGCTGGTGCCCGTCGAGGTGGTGGCGGCCCGGGGCCGTCAGCTCGGGTTCTGGGGCGGGGAGACGCTCGTCGACGAGCGCATCTGGCGGGCGATCGCCCGCCTGCAGGGGCAGCTCGGGTCCGAGGCCGTCACCGTGCCCGAGGTGCGAGGCGGGCGCAGTCCGGGCGAGCGGGTCGTTCGGGTCCCGGTCGCCACGGTGGACCTCACCGAAGATCGGCGGGCGGCCCAGGTGGCCAGCATCGCGGAGCCCTGGCCCGGGCAGGTCCCTGCACCCGCCCCCGCCACCGTGCTCGCCGAGCCCGAGCCGGTCCTGGTGGCCGATGCCCAGGGGGAGCCGGTCACCGTCTCGGGGCGCACCGAGGTTTCGGCGCCGCTCGCCTCCTTGACCCTGGCCGGCCGGGCCCCTGTGGTCCTCACCGCGTGGGCCGGGCCGTGGCCGGTCGACGAGCGGTGGTGGGATCCGGACCGCCACCGGCGCCGGGCCCGCTTCCAGGTGGTCGATCAACAGGGGGGTGCGCACCTGCTCGCCGTCGAGTCCGGGCGCTGGTGGCGGGAGGCCACCTACGATTGAGTCAGACCTGAGGATGCGTCCTGGCCGTCTGGACACATGTCACATCGGACCCGCCTGTATTCGCACCGATGATGCAAATAGGATGATCGGGCGCCATGCTCATCAGGGGACGGGCACCGAAGGGAACAACAATGAGCGACGGCGACGCCGCAGACCTCACCGAGCTCGAACTGCCGCCACGCACGCGCTCGCTCAAGACCCGCTCGTTCGTGCTGGGAGGCGTCCTGATCGTGGCCGCCGGCGCCGCGCTGTTCACCTGGAAGCAGGTCAAGCCGGTGGTGGAGTCGCGCAAGTACGCGTCCATCACCTACGAGGTGCCGAAGGCACCGAAGCTGACCCCGGCCGCCGGCGAGACGGTGTATCGCATCGATCCCACCAAGTCCTCGCTGAGCTACGAGGTGCAGGAGAAGTTCGCCGGCAAGAGCACCAGCTCGGCGACCGGCACCACCAACGGCATCGCCGGTGACATCGCCATCGATCCGTCGGACCTCGGGGCCGCCCGCGTCGGCAAGGTCGTCGTGAACCTGGAGCAGCTCCACTCGGACAACAACCTGCGTGATGCCCGCCTCCGCTTGGACTACCTGGAGTCACACGAGTACCCGCTCGCCAGCTTCGAGGTCGATGACGTGTCCGGGCTCGACGGCAAGCTTGTCGAAGGCGAGGACCACGACATCGAGCTGACGGGCAACCTGACCGTCAAGAGCATCACCAAGCCGGCCACCTTCTCCGGGACCGCCTCGCTCCAAGACGGCGCGCTGACGGCGGAGGTCTCCACCAAGGCCAAGCTCTCAGATTTCGACGCCGGTCCCATCAACATCGCCGGGATGGTCTCCACCTCCGACGATGCCACGCTCACGCTGAAGCTCACGGCCTACGACCCCGACGATCGCACCATCCCCACCACGATCACCGGCCCCGATGCGAAGGAGCCCAAGGGTGGCCCGTCGTTCGTCCGCACGGTGCAGCCCATCCTCGAGGCCAACTGCGTCTCGTGCCACAACACCGGCCAGATGGGCGCCCACACCCTGACCCTCGACTCCGCTGGCGACGCCCAGGCCGTGTCCGACGGGCTCAAGACGGTCACGCAGCTCCGCCACATGCCGCCGTGGCCCGCATCGGACAAGGGGGTCGAGCTCGAGCATCCGATGAAGCTCTCGGCGAAGGAGATCGACGCCATCGCCTCGTGGTCCGATGCCGGCGGCCCGCTCGACGTGGACCCCTCGGCATTGCTCCGGCCCACGAAGAACCCCGTCGGGCCCGCCCCGCGCAAGGACATCGCCCTCGAGCGCCCGGCGTACACGGGCTCGCTCGAGAACACCAACGACTACCGCTGCTTCGTGCTCGACCCGAAGCTCACCAAGCCCACCTACCTCACCGGCTACACGTTCCTCGAGGACCAGCGCGAGGAGTTGCACCACGCCCAGGTGTTCCACATCACCGCGGCGCAGAAGGCCAACTCCGCCAAGGTGGATGGCAAGGACGGCCAGCCGGGCTGGTCCTGCTACAGCGGCCCGGGCCTCTCCTCGTTCGAGCTGCCAGCTGAGCTCGAAGGCAAGAGCCGTTCGGAGATCCGCGCCTGGTTCGCCGCCCACCCCGACGAGCGCGCCAAGCTGCGTGGTGGCGATGATCGTGGCGACTTCGGCCCTGCGGCGCCCGGCAGCTTCAGCGGTCAGGACGGCCTGGTGGCCGGCTGGGTCCCGGGTCAGTCGCCCGTGACCTTCCCCGAGGACGCTGGGGTCATCCTCCAACCTGGCGACGCGCTCGTCCTGCAGATGCACTACCACTACAACGGCACGCCGACGCCGGACCGGTCGACGCTCGCGCTGCAGGTCGACTCCACCAAGACCAAGCGCAAGCAGATGCTCGTGATCAACCCGATTGGGCCGGTCGAGATCCCGTGCGCGCCCGAAGACCAGAAGGCGCCGCTGTGCGATCGCGACGCCGCGCTGGCCGAGAACGTCCGCCTCTACGGGCCCTCAGGTGCAGCCAACGAATCCGGCCTGCTCATGCTCTGTGGCAAGACGGCCGAGCAACTGGCCGCCACCTTCGACGGGCAGGTCGCGTCCTCGTCCTGCGACAACATCGTCCCCTACGACGGCACCATCGTCGGCGTCCTCGGCCACATGCACACGCTCGGCAAGACGTTCCGCCTCACCCTCGACCCGGACACATCGAAGGAGACGATCCTGCTCGACATCCCCGAGTGGAGCTTCGACTGGCAGATGAACTACGGCTTGGCCGAGCCGATCCACGTGAAGGCCGGCGACAAGATCCGGATGGACTGCTCGTGGGACCGCAGCGCAGACCCGAACCGCCCGCCGAAGTACATCGTCTTCGCCGAGGGAACCGAGGACGAGATGTGCTTCGCCACCTACGGGTTCATCCCAGACAAGCAGGGCTGAGCGGGGCCGAACCCCCCGGTGCGGTCACTGCACCGGGCGCTAGGCGCTGACGAGGTCCGCCGCCAGCTCCTCGTCGCGCTTGGCGGCGAAGCGCCGGCCGACGCGGGCGATGCGCTCCATGCGCTTCACCAGCTTCCGACGGGCCTCCTCCGCCTCGGAGGACAGGCCCTCGAGGTGCTCGACATCCCAGTGGCGCAGGATCACGGGCACCAGCACGGAGTCGTGGTGGGCCGTGAAGTCGTAGATGCCGGCGCGGGCGATCGCGTGGGCGTGCGCCTCGAAGTCGGGGATGCCGGTGCCCGGCATTTCGAACTCCCGCACCTGGCGCTCCATGGCGATGACCATCGCCGATGGGTCGAGCTCCAGCGCCGCGGTGCCGAGGTCCCGGTAGAAGAGGTGGTGGCGGTTCTCGTCGGCGGCGACGCGCTTCATGACCTCGTAGCCGGCCTTGTCGGTGAGCAGCTTGCCCGTGTTGTGGTGCGCGATTCGGGTGGCGAGCTCCTGCAGCGTGACGTAGACGATGCCGTCGGTGACGAAGTCGACCGCCGGCACCTCGCCGCCCTCGACCTGGTGCATGCGGGCCCGCTCCAGCGCAACGGGGTCGAGCATGCGGGTGACGGTCAGGTAGTCGCGCAGGACGATCGAGTGGCGTCCTTCCTCAGCGGTCCACCGGCGCACCCACGTGCCCCAAGCGCTGTCTGCCCCGAAGAGCGTCTCGATGGTGCGGAAGTAGTACGGGAGGTTGTCCTCGGTGAGCAGGTTGACGAAGAGGCTCGATCGCACGGCCGAGTCCATCGGTGCGTCCTCTTCGGTCCAGGCCTGTCCCGGCTCGAAGTCGCGACCACGGCTCCACGGCACGAACTCGTGCGGGAACCACTCCTTGGCGGAAGCAAGGTGCTTGTTCAGCAACTGGTCGGCCACCGGCTCGAGCTCGGTGAGGAGTGCGGTCTGGTCCATGGACCCAGCCTACCTACTGGTAGGTAGGCTGGCGAGGGTTGGGGCTGTGACGTGCGTCGTACCGGTCCGGCCTCGGCGGTCATGCCAGACTTCGGACATGAACGAGGGGCGACCGGGACATGAACGCGGGGTGCTGCCCGAGGTCGGACGGCGTCGCTTCCTGATTGGTGCGGCGGCGACCGCGGCGGCTGTGGCATCGGGTTGCTCGAGCGACGACGCCACCAAGACCAGCGCCGGTGCCTCGACCACCTCGGCGCCGTTGGCCCCGATCACCACGATGGCCCCGATCGGATCGAACGGGTCGCCGTTCGCGTTCGACACCGACCCGTTCACGCTCGGCATCGCCTCGGGTGACCCGCTTGACGATGCGGTCGTGATCTGGACGCGGCTCGCCGTCGACCCCACCGCCGACGACGGCACCGGCGGCGTCGACGCCGACGACCTCGAGGTGGTGTGGGAGATGGCCGCCGACGAAGGCTTCGACCGGAAGGTGGCGCAGGGCGTCGCCGTCGCGACGGCCGCCTTCGGCCATGCCGTCCACGTCGATGCGACCGGACTCGAACCCGGCACGGACTACTGGTACCGCTTCACGGTGGGCGAGCACCGGAGCCCCGTCGGCCGGACGCGCACGCTGCCGGACGGGTCCCCGGACTCGTTCGGGCTCGCCGTCGTCAACTGCCAGATGTACGAGGGCGGGGCGTACGGGGCCTACCGCAACCTGGTCGACGAGGAGATCGACCTCGTTGTGCACCTCGGCGACTACATCTACGAGTACCCCGGAGGTGAGGGCGAGGGCCGTCACTCGCTGCCCAACCGGATGGTGCAGACGATCGAGGACTACCGCCTGCGCTACGCCTCCTACAAGCTCGATCCGGACCTGCAGGCCGCCCACGCCCGGTTCCCGTTCGTCGCCACCTGGGACGACCACGAGGTTGCCAACAACTACATGGGCGACACGGTCGCGGGCGGCGCCACCGAGGCCGAGGTCGTGGCGCGCAAGACCGCCGCCTACCGCGCTTGGTGGGAGAACATGCCCGTGCGCATGGACCCGCCCAAGGGCGCCGACCTGGCCGTCTACCGGGACTTCGCCATCGGCGACCTCGCCCGGTTGTACCTGCTCGACGAGCGCCAAGACGCAGCCAAGCCGCCGTGCCGCGATTCGTCGACCACCGGGCTGGACTTCGGCAACTGCGACGACGTCGCTGCTGAGGACCGCACCCGCTTGGGCCCGGACCAGGAGACGTGGCTCGAAGGGGCGCTCGCCGACAGCACCGCCACCTGGAACCTGCTCGGCAACCCGGTGGTGCTCGCCGGCGTCGACGCAGGGAGCGAGGACCCGGCGTACTACCTCGACACGTGGGACGGCTATCCCGACGCCCGCAAGCGGCTCATCGCCCAGTTGGCCGAGGTCGACAACCCGGTCGTGCTCACCGGCGACTACCACGCCGGCATGGTGCTCGACGTCCACGAGGTCCCGTTCGACCAGGACACCCCCGTGGTGGCGCCGGAGTTCATGGCCCCGCCGATCTCCTCGGCACTGTTCGACGCCGACGTCACCAAGCGCACGCCGCAGCTTCGCCAGCAGATCAACGAGTACGGCTACCTCGTGGTTGCGGTCACGCCCGACGAGCTCACGGCCACCTTCCGCACCGTCGACGACGTCGCCGACCCGAGGACTGCCGTCTCCACCGCCGCCACGTGGACCGTCACCGCCGGCGACCCGGTTGCCAAGCCGGTCTGACCCTGCGGTTTTGGGTCACCCGTGCACCGTGATGGTGCTCAGGCGACCCGATTCGCGAGTGAGGCGGGGACGGCGACGGGGGCGGTCAGGACTCGGCGGCGACGCGGGATCGCCAGTCCTCGAGGAGATCGGTGAGGGTCTGGCTGATGGGGATCTCGGGCTTCCAGCCGGTGGCGTGCTCGAGGCGCTGGTAGCTGCCGCGCAGCACGGGCACCTCCACCGGGCGCAACAGGTCCGGGTCGGTCTCGAACCGCAGGGGGATGCGGGCCTGGGCGAGGAGCTGGTCGGCCAGGTCCTGGACGGCGAGGTCCACGCCGGAGCAGACGTTGTAGACCTCGCCCGGCTCGCCGTGCTCCATCAGCAAGCGGTAGGCCCGCACCACGTCACGCACATCGGTGAAGTCCCGGCGAGGGGAGAGATCACCGATGGTGATGACCTCACCGCCATCGCGCTCGGCCTTGGCAACGCGCGAGGCGATGGCCGGAGCCACGAACTTGTCGGTCTGGCCCGGTCCGAGGTGGTTGAACGCACGCACCCGCA
>JBKJPY010000032.1:0-41993 GCA_046594195.1 Acidimicrobiales bacterium
ATGTAAGGCACGAAGCCATGCAGAGCTGGAGCCACGACCGCTGCTGTCGGCGACAGCCCACCACGAATGCCGGGCCTACGCCCAAGCATCACAGGCAGAGCTTGCGGAGCCCCCCAAGTCGAAGGCGTGCGACGCAGTCGTGCGCCTGAGCGAAGACGGCCGGGCGTCAGCCCGTCGATCGAACGCTCGAGGAACGGAGTGAGCGCAGCGAACGAGTGACGAGACCTAACTGCGGACCAGGCGCTCGATGGCCCGCGTCGCCTCGGCGACCTTCTCCCGGGTCGCCTCGTCGTTGCCGTCGCGCGCCGCCTGCATGATGCAGTGGTTGACGTGCTCCTCCAGCAGGCCGATGCCCACGCTCTGGATGGCCTTGGTGATGGCCGAGATCTGGGTGAGAACGTCGATGCAGTATGCGTCCTCGTCGACCATCCGCTGGATGCCGCGGACCTGGCCCTCGATGCGGCGCAAGCGCTTCAGGTAGTCGTCTTTCTCCATGGTGTAGCCACGCATCAGGGAGTCCTCTCGGGTGCGACGTGGGGAACGTGGTCGGTCCCGCCGGCGGCGAGGTCCGGGAAGGCGCTGCGGAAGCCCCGCAGGCGCAGGCTGTTGCTGACGACGAAGATGCTCGAGAACGCCATCGCCGCGCCGGCGATGATCGGGTTGAGCAGCCCGGCCGCGGCCAGCGGGATGGCGGCGACGTTGTAGGCAAACGCCCAGAACAGGTTGCCCCGGATGGTTCCGAGCGTCCGGCGGGCCAGGCGGATGGCGTCGACGGCGGCACGGAGGTCGCCGCGGACCAGGGTCAGGTCCGAGGCCTCGATCGCCGCGTCGGTGCCGGTGCCCATGGCGAGGCCGAGGTCGGCGCGAGCCAGCGCAGCCGCGTCGTTCACCCCGTCACCCACCATCGCGACCACTGCACCCGTGGCCTGCAGCCGGGCGATCTCGTCCACCTTCTCGGCGGGCAGGACCTCGGCGATGACGTCGGCCACGTCGATGCCGACCTCAGCTGCGACCGCTTCCGCGGCAGCCCGGTTGTCCCCGGTCAACAGCACGGGGCGCAGGCCGAGCTCCCGCAGCGCGGCGATGGCTTCCGTCGAGGTGGGCTTCACCGTGTCGGCCACCACGAAGGCACCCCGGACCGCACCGGACCAGCCGGCGTAGACGATGGTCCGTCCGGCGCCGGCCGCCGCGTCCCGGGCTTGGGCGAGCAGCGGCGGCAGCGCACCGACGCCGAGCTGGTCGAGGACGAAACCCTCTCGACCGGCCACCGCAGCGGTGCCACCCACGACGCCGGACACGCCGAGGCCCTCGTGGTTGGCGAACCCATCCACCGAGGCCACAGCGCCGAGCTCATCGACGGCACCCGTGGCGATCGCTGCGGCGATGGGATGCTCGCTGGCCGCCTCGAGCGCACCGGCGATGCGCAGGAGCTCCCCGCGCTCGTCATCGACCGAGACCACCTCGACGAGCGCCATGCGACCGGTCGTGACCGTTCCGGTCTTGTCGAGGACGATGGTGTCCACGCGGCGCGTGCTCTCGAGCACCTCGGGGCCCTTGATCACGATGCCGAGCTGCGCGCCTCGGCCGGTGCCCACCATCAGCGCGGTCGGCGTTGCCAGGCCGAGGGCGCACGGGCAGGCGATGATCAACACGGCGACTGCAGCGGTGAACGCCTCGGTGGCAGGGGCACCGGTCCCCAGCCAGAACCCGAGCGTGGCCACGGCGATGGCGATGACCACCGGCACGAACACCGCCGAGATCCGGTCCGCCAAGCGCTGCACCTCGGCCTTTCCGGTCTGGGCATCGTGGACGAGCTGGGCGATGCGGGCGAGCGCCGTGTCCGAGCCGACACGCGTGGCCTCGACGACCAGGCGACCCGACGTGTTGACCGTGGCACCGATGACCCCATCGCCCGGTCCGACATCGACGGGCACGGGCTCGCCCGTGAGCAGCGACGTGTCGAGTGCAGACCTTCCTTCGAGGATCGTCCCGTCCGTGGCGACCTTCTCGCCCGGGCGCACGACGAAGTGGTCGCCGACGCTCAGATCCTCGATCGGGATGCGCACCTCGGTTCCGCCCCGGAGCACCGCCACGTCCTTGGCCCCGAGCTCCAGCAGGGCGCGCAGCGCGGCACCGGAGCGTCGCTTGGCCCGGGCCTCGAACCACCGACCGGCCAGGATCAGCACCACGACGACGGCCGCCGTCTCGAGGTAGATCTCGTGCACGCCGCCGCCCTGACGGGGCACGAGGTCGAACGCCATCTGCATGCCGTCGTCACCCGCCGGCGTGAAGAGGAGCGCGTAGAGCGACCAGCCGTACGCGGCGAGCGTGCCGACCGAGATCAGGGTGTCCATGGTGGCGGCGCCGTGGCGCAGGTTGGTCCAGGCCGCGCGGTGGAACGGCCAACCACCCCAGATCACGACCGGCGACGCCAGCGCGAGCGAGATCCACTGCCAGTGGTCGAACTGAGCGGGCGGAACCATGGCCATCACGAGGACCGGCAGCGTCAGCACGGTCGAGATGAGCACTCGACGCCGGAGGTCGTCGTCGGCGAGCTCGACGTGGTGACCCTCGTGCCCACCGTCTTGGCCGCCAGCGGCGTGGCCGTCGTGGGCCGAGGGCGTCGGCTCCGCCACGTGGTACCCGGCCGCTTCGACCTGCGCAACGAGGTCCTGGTGCGAGACGTGCTCCGGCGCGGACACGCGAGCCGCCTCGGTGGCGTAGTTGACGGTGGCTTCGACGCCGTCGAGCTTGTTCAGCCGCCGCTCGATGCGGGTGGCGCACGTGGCGCACGTCATCCCGACGATCTGGAGGTCCTCCAACCGGCACACCTCCGCGTCGCCCGGCGCGACCTCGGTGGCGCTCATGAGTGACCCCCGTGGTCCATCACCATCGTGGTGGTCGTGGCGGAGCGGGTGGGGGCTGGTGCCGAGTCGTCGCCGACCGGACCGACGGCCCGGCCGATGCCGAACGACGCCCCGAAGGTGGCGAGGAGGACCAGGGCGAAGCCGGCGAGCTTGACGGGGATGGACATGGGACTCACCCCTGGCCTGCCAGGACGTACCCGGCCTCGTCGAGCGCGTTCCGCACGGCCTCGAGCTCCAAGGGTAGGGCACTGGTGACCGTCACGGCTCCCGTCGGAAGGTCCACCTGGACCTGCTCGACGCCGGAGATCCGGCCCACCTCGGCGGTGACCGCATCGACGCAGTGCTGGCAGCTCATCCCGGTGACGGCGTAGGTGGTCGTGGTCGGAGTCATGGGGGGGTCCTTGGGGTTGATCGACATGTGTACCATATACCCCTAGGGGGTATCGAGCAAGCCGTTCAAGACGTGTCGTTCGTCGCATGGGGTCTGGACCGTCAGATCTGCGGGCATGGTGGGTTTCCTCCTCCATGCCATCCTCCGACCCCCTCCCCTCCAACCTGAAGCGCATCCGGCTCCAGCGGGGCTGGTCGCACGCCGACGCCGCCACCGCCACCGGCATGGATGCGGAGGTGCTCGATGGCATCGAGCGGGGGTCGACCTTCATCAGCCGCTCGCGCGTTGACGAGCTTGCGGCCCGCCTCCAGGTCGATATCCGCGAGTTGCTCGGTTCGGACTGACGGTCCTCCTCGGCGGCGGCGACGTGGCAGGGTGGCGCCCGCAACGTCCGTCGCACACGAGATCAGGGGATGACATGCGCGCTGCAGTGCTCGAAGAGGCCGGTCGTCCGTTGGCGGTCTTCGACGACATCGTCGTCGAAGAGCCACGTGCCGGCGAGGTGGCGGTGACCGTCAAGCACTGCGGGGTCTGCCACAGCGACGTGAGCATCGCCGACGGGTCCTTCCCCTCGGCACTGCCCGTCGTGCTGGGCCACGAGGCCGCCGGTGTCGTCGCAGCGGTCGGCCCCGGGGTGTCCACCGTCGCCGTCGGCGACCACGTCGTGCTCACGCCGTGTCCACCGTGCGGGACCTGCCCGTGGTGCATCCGCGGCGAGTGGAGCCTCTGCGTCAGCAGCGACTCGATGATGACCGGGGCCCACCCCGACGGCGGCACGCGCCTGTCGCGCCACGGCGAGGTGGTCTACCGCGGCGTGGGCGTGGCCGCGTTCGCCGAGACGGTGATCATCCAGGCGAACGGCGCCGTCAAGATCCCCGACGACGTGCCGCTCGACGTGGCATGCGTCGTCGGCTGCGCCGTGCAGACGGGCGTCGGTGCCGTGCTCAACACGGCCGGCGTCCGCGAGGGCGACACCGTCTTGGTGATGGGTGCCGGCGGCATCGGCCTGTCGATCATCCAGGGCGCACGCGTCGCCGGCGCCAGCCGCATCATCGTGAGCGAGCCCGATGCGGACCGCCGAGCCACCGCGCTCGCCATGGGTGCCACCCACGGCATCGACCCCACCACCGACGATCTCCTCGCCGCGGTGCTCGACCTCTCCCCCGGCGGCATCGGCGCCGACTTCGCGTTCGACGCGGTGGGCCGATCGGCGCTCGTCGTCGCCGGCATCGACGCCACCCGCAAGGGCGGCACCACCGTCATGGTCGGCGTCCCCGGCCTGGACGATCCCCTCACGTACCCCATCCCAGCCGTGCTGGCCATCGGCGAGAAGAAGCTCGTCGGCAGCCTCCTGGGCAGCTGCAACTCCCTGCGCGACATCCCCCGGCTCATCGACCTCATGCAGAACGGCCAACTGGACCTGGCGTCGCTCATCACCGCCCGACGCGGGCTCGACGACATCAACCAGGCCTTCGACGACATCCGCACCACCACCGGCATCCGCACCGTCATCGACTTCTGATCTCGGGCACGAACGAGCTGGTTGTCAGCCACGTCTCACCCAAGAACGGCCCGCCGCGGTCGGCGGTCCTGCTTCTGACATGGGCATCATCGGGGTACAGGACGGCCATGGCCCGCTACCGAATGCGCATCCGAACCGACTGGCCCGCCGACGAGGCCTTCGCCTATCTGGCCGACCTGTCCAACTTCGCCGAGTGGGATCCCGGCGTCGCCTCATCGGTGCAGGTTGCGGGCGATGGGCCAGGGGTCGGCGCCGAGTACGACGTCGAGGCCTCGGGCTCGGTCCTGCGCTACATCGTCGACGAGCACGAACCGCCCAACCGCATCCGTGCCCACGCCCGCAACCGCTGGCTCACCTCGGTCGACACCATCAGCGTGTCGTCCGATGGCCCCGGGAGCGTGGTCAGTTACGACGCCGACCTCCAGCTCCACGGCATCCTCCGACTCGGCGACCCCATCCTCGCCCTCGCCTTCCGGCGCATCGGAGATCGGGCCGCCGATGGCCTCCGCGAACGCCTCGGCGGCAGCCGCATCGCCTGAGCCCAGGATCAGCAGCGCCGCGACGCCAGGGGCGTGGCCTGCGAACGGACCTCCGATGATGGCGCCGAACCCGGGCGCCTGACCGCCTTCGGTGGTCAGGCGGCCGACCGCGCGATGAGGCGTCCCGCTCGCTCATCAAGGTCGAGCTCGTTCCACTCCTTGGCCGGGTCGGGGGTCGGCGCGGGGTCGGAGCTCGACCACGGGAGGGCGAAGCGGACGATCTTGGAGACGACCGAGCCGAACTGCTTCGCCAGACCACCGGAGTTGTACGGGAGGCCGTAGCGCTCGCAGATCTCCTGCACCTCGACCGCCATCTCGGGGTAGCGGTGCGCGGGGATGTCGGGGAACAGGTGGTGCTCGATCTGGTGGCTCAGGTTGCCGCTCATGAGGTGGAACAGCGGTCCGCCCTCGATGTTGGCGGAGCCCAGGAGCTGGCGCAGGTACCAACCGCCCCGTGATTCGTCAGCGGCCTCCTCCTTGGTGAACGTGTCGACGCCTTCGGGGAAGTGGCCGCAGAAGATGATCGTGAACGACCACAGGTTGCGGGCCAGGTTGGCGGTGGCGTTGGCGGCGAAGGTCAACGGCGCAGACGGACCGGTCAGCAGCGGCCAGAGGACGTAGTCCTTGAGCGTCTGGCTGCCGACCTTGCGGGCCATGTCCTTGCGGAGCTCGGCCGTGTCGGACCACGTCGTGTTGCCCTTCTGGAGGTTCTCGACCTCCAGGTCGTGGAGCATCACGCCGTACTGGAAGAAGGTGGCGAGCAGCAGGGCGTAGATCGGGTTGCCGAGGTCCGAGGGCTTCCACGGCTTGGCGTCATCGATGCGGATGACGGCGTACCCGATGTCGCGGTCCTCGCCGACGACGTTGGTGTACGTGTGGTGGCGGTAGTTGTGCGAGTGCCGCCAGCTGTCACCGGGGCAGGCCGTGTCCCACTCGAACGAGTTCCCCTGGTAGGCCGGGTCCTGGAGGAAGTCGTACTGGCCGTGCATCACGTTGTGGCCGATCTCCATGTTGTCGAGGATCTTCGACAGGGCCAGGGCCGTGGTGCCACCGACCCATGCCGGTGGGAGGAAGCCGGCGAACAGCAGGGCGCGGCCGGCGAACTCGAGGGCGCGCTGTGCCCGGACCACCTTCTGGAGGTACTCGCGGTCGCGTTCGCCGAGGTCGGCGACGGTGCGCTGGCGGAGGTCGTCGAGCTCGGCGCCGAAGGCATCGATCTGCGCGGGGCTGAGATGGGCGGCGGAAGCGGGGACGGGCATGGGGTGCTCCTGGGGTGAGGGGCGGACGGGGAGTGGGGCGGGGCGGGCGACTCAGAGGTCGACGACGACCTCGCCGAAGGCGATGGACACGCAGAGGCGAATGGGCTCGGCATCATCGGCGGACAGCTCGCCGCTGACGAGGTTGCGCACCTGGCCGGACGCCTTGGTCCGGGTGCAGGTGCCGCAGATGCCGCGGCGGCAGCCGAAGGCGGGGGTGAGCCCAGCGGCTTCGGCCGTCTCGAGGACCGTACCGACGGATGGTGCGGTGACACCGGACCGGGCGAACGCCACGGCGCCGTCGCCCACGGCGATGGCCGGGTCGATCGGCGGAGGACCGAAGCGCTCGAGGTGGACGTGGTCGGCCAGTTCCAGGTCGGCGAAGACCGCTTCGACCGATGCCATGAGCGGGGCGGGGCCGCACAGGTAGACCTGAGCGCGCTCCGGGTGGGCCGTGATCTCGGCGAGGTGCTCCGGGCCGAAGAAGCCGTCGAGGTCGCCCTCGCCGGGCGCATCGGTCAGGCCGAACAGGAGGCGGGCGCCGGGGAGGGCGTCGACCAGCTCGGCCAGCTCCTGGCGGTAGCAGACGTCGTCGGCGGTGAAGCCGTAGTGGACGAAGGTGACGGGACCGACGTGGCGCTCGTCGACCAGCGAGCGGAGCATGGACAGCACCGGCGTGATGCCG
The DNA here is from genome assembly GCA_046594195.1 of Acidimicrobiales bacterium. Classification (GTDB taxonomy): domain Bacteria; phylum Actinomycetota; class Acidimicrobiia; order Acidimicrobiales; family Iamiaceae; genus Aquihabitans. The sequence goes on from JBKJPY010000032.1 coordinate 7,261, forward strand.
CTGCCGCCGCTGATGAACACGAGGTGCTCGCCGGAGGCCGTTCGCTCGGCGGCGGCCGGCAGGACGAAGTCGCCCTGCGGCTCCGACAGGCGCAGCACCATCCCGGGCGCAGCCCGCGCGACGAGGTGCTTGCTCACCCGGCCCTTCGGGTTCGCCTTCACCGTGAGCTCGAGGGTGCCTTCGCCGCCGTGGGGCGAGCCGGCGAGGCTAAAGCACCGGTCGTGCACGACGCCGTCGATCTCGACGCCGACGACGACGTGCTGACCGGCGGTGAAGCCGGTCCAGGTCTCGTTGGGGCGCAGGACCAGGGTCACCGTGCCGGGGGTCTGGCGGCGGACGGCCACGACCTCGGCGCGGACCTCACGAACCGTCCACGTGGGGTCGATCAGTTCGAGGTAGCGGTCGATGCCGTGGGGTGCGGTGAGGCGGTCGACCAGGTCCGATGCCAGGGCCTTCCGCAGGATGGTGGGCTGGGGGATCCTCGCCATGGTGCGTCCTCTCTCGGGGCTGGGGCCTCGCAAGATCCGAGGCGTCACTCGGGGCTACGAGTGAACAACTGTTCACCAGTATGCGGGCCAACCGTTGCCCTGTAAAGAGCCACCGGTCACATCGGGCGTTTCGGTTACGTGAACAGTTGTGTTGTCCATGCCGTCTACGCTGTTCCGGTGCCCCGTCCGCCTCGCTCCCTCCACGCCGAGCCCCGCTCGGTCGACAAGAGCCGGACCCGGCGTGCCCTGCTCGATGGCGCCCTAGACCTCCTCCGGGATCGGAGCCTCGACAACCTCGGCATCCGCGAGGTCACCCGGGCCGCTGGCGTGGCGCCTGCCGCCTTCTACCGCCACTTCCAGCGCATCGACGACCTGGGGCTCGTGCTCGTGGAGGAGGCCTTCGTCACCCTGCGCGAGCTGATGAACGAGGCACGCACCGGCGCGGCCGATACGGACGACATCATCAACAACTCCGTCACGGTGCTCGTGGCCCACGTGCGCAGCCACCAGAACCACTACCGCTTCATCGCACGCGAACAGTTCTCCCCGGTCACCTCGGTGAAGCTGGCGATCCGGCGCGAGATCAAGCTGTTCGCCACGGAGCTCTCCACCGACCTCGCCCGCCTGCCCGTCACCAACCAGTGGCCGACGCCGGACCTGGTGATGCTGGCCGACCTCATCGTCGGCCTGATGGTCGACACGGCCAAGCGCCTCATCGACGTGCTGGAAGAAGCCCCCGAGCGCGAGCCCGAGGTCGTCCGCGAGACCGAACGCCGCCTGAGGTACCTCAGCTTCGGCGCCACCGCCTGGCACCCCACCCCGAGAAGCCGCTAGTCGCAAGCGCGAGGTCGGGTTTCGAGCGCAGCGAGCTCGGGGGAGTTCGAGGGGGCGGAGCTTGCGGAGCCCCTTCGAGCCAGCGAGGTGCGACGAAGTCGTGCCGAGCTGCGCAGGCAGCCGGGCGTCAGCCCGTGGATCGAAAGCTCGACGAACGGAGCGAAGCGAGTGAGGAGACGCCGTCAGGCGGGGGTGAGGTGGAAGACGCGGAGGCTGCGGCCGCTGGACTTCACGTAGTCGTCGTAGGCGGGCCAGACGGCGATCAGCTTCGGCCAGGTCTCGGCCTTCTCCTCCTCGGTGAGGAGGTGCGAGAGGACGGCGGTGTCCTTGTGCTCGAACGAGACGCTGGCGTTGGGGTCGGCGATGAGGTTGCCGGTCCACGCCGGGTGCTTCTCCTGGCCGAAGTTGGAGCCGACCACCCACCAGCCGCCTTCGCCATCGGGCACGCAGGCGAGGGGCGATTCCCGAGGCAGCCCGGACTTCACGCCCGTGGTGGTGAGCACCATGCTCGGCACCATCATCTTGCTGACGATGACCCGCCCGCCCGTGAGCTTGTGCAGGGCACGGTCCATCGGCGGGACGACCTTGGGTCCGACCTTGCGGAACCAGGAACTGGTGGCCATCTTGCGGGTGAGCTTCCCGATCGGACCGTCGACGTCGAACGCAGGCATGGGGTGAGAGGCTACGGCCATGGGCAGCGGAGCAAGTGACTGGGCGGGCAAGCACGTGGTGATCACGGGCGGGTCGAGCGGGATCGGCGAGGCTCTGGCCATCGCCACGGCGGCCAAGGGGGCGAGGCTCACGCTGATCGCCCGCGGGGCCGACCGCCTGGCTTCCGTGGCCGGGCCGATCGGCGCGACGGGCGTGCCATGCGACGTGAGCGACCGCGATGCGGTGACGGCCGCGCTGGCCACTGCGGCCGAAGAGCGAGGGCCGGTCGATGTGCTGGTGTGCTCGGCGGGGATCACGTTGCCGGGCCGGTTCCTCGAGGCCGAGGACCAGACCTTCCGGGACATGATCGACGTCGACTACTACGGCACGCTCTGGCCGGCCCGGGCGGTGGCACCCTCCATGGCCGAGCGCCGCAACGGGTCGATCGTGGGCGTGGCCTCGGCGGCGGCCCTCGTCGGCGTCTACGGCTACGCCGCGTACGGCGCGGCCAAGTTCGCGGTGCGCGGCCTGTTCGAGACGCTGCGCACCGAACTGGTCCCCCACGGCGTGCACGTCGGCTGCGTGTTCCCGCCCGACGTCGACACCCCGATGCTCGCCGAGGAGAACCGAGTGAAGCCGGCCGAGACCAAGGCCATCGCCGGCTCCATCAAGCCCATCTCCGCCGACCAGGTCGCTCAGGCCATCATCCGCGGCATCGACAAGCGCCAGCCCGAGATCTACGCCGACGCCCAGACGAGGGCCCTCGCCCGCACCGTGGCCCTCACCCCCGGCATCTACCGCACCCTCTTCGACCAACGAGTCCGCCGGGCCTGACCCACCCACGCGACGCAAGTCACGCGTGCACCTCCACAGTGCACCGACGACCCGATTCTCCAGGTGGACAGGCGGGGCCCTAGTTCCACTCGTCCTCGTCGTCGTAGGGCTCGTCCTCGACACCCGAGCCCGATGCGGCAGCAGCCTCGGCGGCCCGCGCTTCGGCCCGCTGCTTGCGGGTGGGGGGCGCGGGGTCCCAGTCCTCGACGGGGTCGAGCCAGCCCACGATGCGCGACCGGAGCTCGTCGATGTTGACGCCCTTGGCGGAGCTGACCCACAGGACGTCCTTGGGGGTGAGCAGGCAACCCTCGGCGAGCTGCTTGCGGCGCTGCTCCCGCTTGGACGGCTTCACCTTGTCGTGCTTGGTGGCGATGATTTTCACGGGCAGCCCGTGCGAGCGCAGCCACGCCAGGGTCTGGGTGTCGTTCTTGGTGGGGCCGACCTCGGCATCGATCAGGGCGATGACGGCTCGGAGGTTCTGGCGGCCGAGGAGGTAGCCCTCGATCATCTCCGGCCACTTCGCCCGCACCGACGCGGGTGCGTTGGCGAAGCCGTAGCCCGGGAGGTCGAGCACCGAAGTCCCGTCGGGCAGCTCGAACAGGTTCAGCAGCTGCGTTCGCCCGGGCGTCTTGGAGACCTTGGCCAGGCCCTTGCGGTTGGCGATCGAGTTGATGAGCGACGACTTGCCGACGTTCGACCGGCCGACGATGGCCACCTCGCCACGGGTGGGCGGCAGGTCCTCGACGCGGGTGCCCGACATGACGAAGCGCAGCGGGAGCGGAGGGGTGGCCATCCCCCGTTGCTAGCAGGCCCAACTCAGCCGGCTCCGATGAGGATCTGCTCCGCCAGCTCGTCGGGGCACTCGGCTTCGAGCGAGTGGCGTCGGCCTGCGAACACGTGCAGGGCGTTGTCGGGCAGGAGCTCGTGCAGGCGGGCCACGCCCTTGCCCATCTGGGCGCCGTGGTCCTGATCGCCCCACAGCAGCCGGGTCGGCTGGCCGATGTCCGGGGCCAAGTCGAACAGGCTGCGCTGGAGCTGGTCGGCGGCCATCCCCCAGTACATGGCCAGGAAGCCCGGGCTCATGATCCGCCGGTAGTAGGCGAAGGTCTCGTCGAGCTCCCGCTGCCTTCCCGGGTAGTCGGGCGAGTACCAGAACCGGCTCTGGATCCGGACGACCGGCCAGAACATGGCCCTGCGCAGCAGCTTCGAGCCGATCACGTTGCGGGTGAGCCACGCCGTCGCAGGCTTGGCCTTCCACGCCGAGCCCGGGGCCCACAGGACGAGGCGGGGGAACCGCTCGGGGAACCGGTGACCAAGGCGCAGGACCAGGTTCCCGCCCAGGCTCCCGCCGACCGGGATGGCCAGGTCGATGCCGACGTGATCGAGGAAGGCCACGAGCGTGTCCTCGTAGAACCGGAGGTCGTAGGTCGGGTCGGGCTTGTCGGACTCGCCGCTCCCGGGGAAGTCGATCACGAGGACGCGGTGGGTGGCCGAGAGGGCGGGAAGCAGCGGCAGGTAGCCCTCGATGCGGGCGGTGTGACCCGGGATGATCACCAGCGGCGGCACACCGGGCCCCGCACCGGCGCCGACCGGCCCGGTGTCGAGGTAGCGCAGGCGCATCCCGTCCACCTCGACCCAACTCGGCTCGTGCCCGTCCCCCACGGGGGACAGGTTGTCAGGTCGGCGCGATGCGCGGGGTCGCCGGCGCGATGCGCGGCGGATCGGCGACGGGCCGAGCCACGCCGGCGACGACCAGGGGGATCTCGCTCACCGACAGCGGCCGGTGGAACAGGAAGCCCTGCGCCCGCCGGCAACCGAGGCGTCGCAGCGTCACGGCCTGCTCCTCGTGCTCGATGCCCTCGGCGATCATGCCGATGCCAAGCGAGTGGCCGAGGCGGACGATGGCCTCCAACAGTACGGTGTCGGTCTGGCCGCTCTCGGTCTGGGCGAAGGCCCGGTCGATCTTGAGCACGTCCACCGGCAGCGCCCGCAGGTAGTTGAGCGACGAGTACCCGGTACCGAAGTCGTCGATGGCAAGCCGGATGCCGAGTTCCTTGAGCTGCTCGAGCAGACCCAGGTGGGCGGCCCCGGTCTCCACCGCCACGCTCTCGGTGATCTCGAGCACGAGCAGGTTGCCGGGGAAGCCGGTGGAGGCGAGGACGCGCTTGACCTTCTCGACGAGGTACGGGTCCTCCAGCTGACGGCCCGACAGGTTCACGTGCAGCTCGAGCGCGGCGGGGACCTTGCCCTCGGCCCGCCAGTTGGCGGCCTGCCAGCACGACATCTGGAGCACGGCCATGCCGATCTCGCCGATCATGCCGGTCTCCTCCGCCAGCTCGATGAAGGAGTTGGGACCGACGAGGCCCCGGTGCGGGTGATCCCAGCGAATCAGCGCTTCAAGGGCGACGACTCGGCCGGTGACCAGGTCGACGATCGGCTGGTAGTGGCAGAAGAACTGGTTCTGGTGCAGCGCTTGGCGGAGGTCCTGGCCCAGCTCGAGGCGCTCGATGGCGTTGACGCGCATGGTGCGCTCGAACTCGCGGAACGTGGACTTGCCCGAGCCCTTGGCTGCGTACAGGGCGACGTCGGCATCCGACAGCAGATCGGCACCGGCGTACCCCGACGTGCTGTCCGCCACGGCGATGCCGACGCTGGCGCGGGTGAAGACCTGGCGGCCATCGAGCGGGAAGGCGACATCGAGCGATTCGAGGATGCGGCGGGCCACGTGGGACGCGTGCTCCGGCCCCTCCATCTCTTCGAGCAGGACGCCGAACTCGTCGCCACCGAGGCGGGCCACCGTGTCGCCGGGGCGCACGCACCCGCTCATGCGAGCGGCCACCGAGGCGAGGAGCCGGTCCCCTGCTGCGTGCCCGAGGCTGTCGTTGACGGTCTTGAAGTCATCGAGGTCGATGAACAGCACCGCGCTCAGGTCACCGGTGCGCCGGCTGCGGTTGAGGGCGTGCTCGACCCGATCGCTGAAGAGGCGGCGGTTGGCGAGGCCGGTGAGCGGATCGTGCAGGGCTTGGTGGCTGAGCTGCTGCTCGCGGGCGGTGAGCTCCCCGATCTTCTCCTCGAGCGAACTGGTGAGGTCCTGGTTCTCCCGCATGGTCAGGAGGAAGCGGATCAACACGAGGGCGACGGTCAGCACCGTGACGGCGGTAAAGAACTGGTCGTCGGGCCGGCCGGTCGCCGTCACCACCATCCGCACCAGCCATGCGACGCTCACGACCGTCAACGGCAGCGCGGCGCGGCGCAGGCTCGGCGCCACGTGGACCTCGGCGCGGCCTGAGGCCACGGGCAGCGGGTACCGAGTCGCCGCCATCAGCAAGACCAGGTAGCCGGCCGTCCATCCCACGTCGGCCAGCGACACGGACTGCTCGGTCCCCTGCAGGGTCGTCCACACGAAGATGCTGTCGGCGAAGCCGAGCACGATGAGCCCGCCGGCGATCGGCAGCAACGGGATGGCGTCGCGGTCTCGATCCGTCCGCATGATCGCGAGCAGCACGGCGGATACCACCACCAGATCGCCGACGGGGTACGCCAGCGTGAGCGCGAACCTGAACGGGCTGCTCGACGAGGCATCGTCCCAGCTCGGGCCGAGCACGAGCGGCCAGCTGATGGCCAGAAGGCCACCGGCGATGATCAGGGCGTCGAGCAGCGCGACCACCCACGACGAGGTGCTGGAGCGGACCGACATGGTCCATACAGCACCGAGGGCGAGGGGCACGGCGAGCAGGTAGCCGATGTCCGCGAAGGACGGGAACGGCGCGGCGGCGCCCGACACCTCGTAGTAGGTCCATACCACCTGGCCGAGGCACCACGACAGGGCCGACGCCCCCAGCAGCTTCCAGCCCAGGGCATGGCGCTCGCTGATGGCTCGGCGTGCGGCGAGGAAGCAACCGAGGGACGCGAGGGCCGGGGCGGTGCACTGGCCGAGGTTGGACATGATGACCGCGCCTCGACCCGTCGGGAGGCCCGCGAGGACCAACCCGGCCCAGGTCACGAAGGTGACCGCGGCGGCGATGGTGAGGATGCGGCGGTGCGTGGGGTTCATGGCGGCAGCGGTGACCGCCAACGATCGAGCGCCCACCACTCCTGGTGATCGGCCGCGATCACCCGGAATCCAGGACCGCCCGGCCCAATCAGGCCGAACGGCCCATCAAGCCCCACCCGCCACGAAGTCGATGAGGACGGCGGCGAGCTCCGCGCTCCGGTCTTCCTGCAGGAAGTGCCCCGCGCCTTCGATCGTGGTGTGCGCCTGGCCCGCCGTGCCCGGGACCTCGCGGTGGAAGATGGCATCGCCGCCCTTGGTGACCGGGTCGGCATCGCTGAAGGCGCACAGGAACGGCCGCTCGAAGTGCCGAAGGGACTCCCATGCCGCCCGGTTCGCCGGCGACGCAGGGTTGTCCGGCGTCGTGGGGACCAGGGAGGGGAACACGCGGGCTCCGGCGAGGTAGGCATCGTCGGGGAAGGGCGCGTCGTAGCCGGCGATGACCTCGGAAGCGAGCGATGTGGTGCAGCCACCATCGATGATCGCGCCGACCGGGAACACCTCCGCGGTCCGGGCGAACTCCTGCCACGCCAGGAACGCCGAACTCATGCGACCGTCGCCGGTGGGGAGTCCGGTGTTGCCCACGGCGACGCGGGCATAGCGCTCGGGGTGTTCGGCCACGAGGCGCAGACCGATCAGACCACCCCAGTCCTGGCCGAAGAAGGTCAGGTCGGTGAGGTCCAGGCGATCGAACAGGGCCTGGCGCATCCACTCGACGTGGCGCTCGTAGGTGTGGTCCTCCTGGCGGACCGGCTTGTCCGAGCGGCCGAAGCCGATCAGGTCCGGGACGATGCACCGATGTCCGGCCGCAGCCAGGATCGGGATCATGTGCCGGTACAGGTAGCCCCAAGACGGCTCACCGTGGAGGAGCAGCACGGGCGCGGCGTCAGCCGGCCCTTCCTCGACGTAGTGGAGGCGCAGGGATCCGCCGTCGGCGTCGTCGACGTCGACGTAGCGGGGTGCGAAGTCCCAACCGGGCAGCCCTTCGAAGCGTTCCTCTGGCGTGCGTACGGCGTCCATGGGCGCCGACGGTAGCGGTCGGTCAGTCAGTCGGCCCGCCCGTCAGGACGAACCCGACACCACGGACCGTGTGGATCTCGAGGCCCAGGTCGGCGAGTCGGCGGCGCAAGAGCTTGATACGGCCGTCGAGGATCTGACCGTTCGGGCTGCCAGCGGGCTGACCAGCCGGCCAGCCTGCGTCGAGCAGCACCTCGCGGGGAACGACGGCATCGGGCCGAGCCAACAGGGCTTCCACCAGCCGCGCCTCGACCGGAGGCAGGGCGGCCCAGCGGGGGCCAACGCGCAGGATGCCATCGCCGTCGAGGAGCGGAGCGGGACGGGCGGAGGGCCGGCGGCGCATCAGCGTGGCGATGCGCGCCTCGATCTCGACGGGTTCAGCGGGGAGCCGGACCCAGTCCTCGAGGACATCCCAGGTCACGGGCGGGTCGGCGTCGGGTTCGAGCAGGAGGAGGCGGGGCCGGTGGTCGGCAGCTAGGTCCTCGCGCCGGTCGGCGTCGGCCGGCCAGCGGAGCAGGGCAATGGGCGCGTCGCTCGGTGCGAACGTGGTCATGGGGAACACCTTTCGTCGCCCGGGCCGGAGCCCGAGATCAGCGGAGAACGGGAGGTTCAACGCGACGTGGGTGGTCCCCGTGGCACGGGGATCAGGCCCCGCGACCAAGCCGGGAAGGTGGGGCTGGCGAGCAGCAGCAGGCCAAGCACCGTGAGGGCTGCGACCAGCAACGACGCCGACGGGGCAGTGAGTTCCCGCTGGGTCAAGGGCCGCCGGGTGGCGGCGGGCCGGGCCTCGACGTGAAGGCGCCGGATGTGCGCCCGCTCGGCGGGCGTACCGTCCGCCGGGCGGCCAAGGGCCGATGCGGCGAGCGGCAGGGAGAACGTGGCGATGACGGCCACGAGCACGAGGCTCGCGATCCGCTTCACATCCTCCCTGCCTGCTCTGCGCATGTGCGGAACGTTCCTGTTGCTTCCGGAGTGACGGCGCCTAGATGGCGTCGTCACCCACCTCCGAGGTGCGGACCCGCATGACCCTGGAGACCTCGGTCGCCCAGATCTTGCCGTCACCGATCTTGCCGGTTCGGGCTGCGTTGGCCAAGACGGTGAACACGCCGTCGACCTGATCAGCCTTCACGACGACGTCGATCCGGACCTTGGGGACGAAGTCCACGGCGTACTCCGAGCCTCGGAAGGTCTCGGTCTTGCCGCCTTGGCGGCCGTACCCCTGGACCTCGCTGACCGTGATGCCGTGGACACCGAAGGTCCGCAGAGCGGTCTTCACGTCTTCAAGCATGAACGGCTTCACGATGGCTGTGACGAGCTGGACCACGAGGTCCTCCTTGGTGATCCCCGCCGGGAGGCGGGTGAGATGGCAGATGAGCTGGATGGATCGCCGGTGGCCGGCGCCCCTGCGGTCAGCAGGAACCCGTGGCCGCGGATGGCGTGGATCGAGAGTCCCAACGGCCGGAGCCTCTCGCGAAGGGTGTGGATCCGGCTGGTGAGGGAGCTCCGGCTGGCGGGAAGGCCGTCGCAGAGGAGGCGACCCAGCTCCTCTCGGCTGACGATGGTCTCGGGGCTTTCGGCCAGCCGGTCGAGCAGGCGGGCCTCGGTGGGCGGGATGGCGATGCGTTCGCCCCGAAAGTGGAGCAGTCCGTCCTCGCTCACACAAGCCTCCCGTGCGAAGAGCGTGTGAACCTCCGGAGCCAGGGCGGCGAGGCGGCGGACCCGGGCGTGGACGTCACGCTCGCTGTCCGTGTCCCGGGCCCAATCCTCGAACGGATCGATCGCCGGGGGGCAGATCGCCGGGGTCAAGGATCCAGAGGCACGGCCGGTCCGCCGCCATCAGGTCCGGCCGCCGGTCGGCCTCGGCCGGCCAGCGGAGGATCTCCACGATGGGCGCGGAGCGCGGGGCTGTTGCCAGGCCCGACGCTCCGGTGCGCATCGACATGGATCAGACCGACTCGGTCTCGGCGGGTGCCGAGGTCGCCGGAACCGAGGAGGGCGAGCGAACCCGCTACCTCACCGGACCATGGGAGTCGGAAGGTGTTCATGCGCCGCAACGTACGGACCGCGGATTTCACCGTGGTGCGCTGTTCGTAACAGGAATCAGGCGGTTCCCTGACGTCAACCTGTCGCCTGACGCCAGGAATCGGTACGGAGCCTGAACGAATCGACCCGTTTGGTCAGGCCTCGATGACCTCGTTGAAGCCATCGCGGATGCAAGAAGCGAACACCGCGGGGTCCGGGATCGCCGCCCCGTCGGTGACGATCCCGATGTGGCAGGTGCCCCGCGACGACAGCAGCGTGATGTTCGCCGCCGAGCCGAGCGTTGCGCCGAACGCGTAGAACGCGTCGAGGCGAGCCCCGGCGACGAAGACCTCCGCCGGGATCCCTGGCACGTTGCTAGCCAGAAGGTCGACGTGGTGGAGCATGCCGCCGGTGATGCCGATCGGCAGCCGGTTCAAGACGCCGGCGATGGCCTCGGAGCGGCGCAGTGCCGGTTCGTGGCGCTCGGCATCGCAGATCGCGTGCACCACGGCGAGTCGACGCACGGGATCGGTGATCCCGACCGGAAGGTCGAGGCGCACGAGCGTGACCCGGTTGCCGGCGAGCTCGTCGTCGGGCAAGCGCACGCTCACGGGCATGGTGAGGCGCAGCCAGTTCACGCATGCCGTGTGGTGCTCGTGGTAGCGGCGCATGCCGCCGGCGAGCGCGGCGAGAAAGGCGTCGTTGAGGGTCCCGCCGTGGCGGGCTCCCGCGTCGTGGAGGGCGGCCAGGGGCACGTCGACCGCCTCGAAGTGGCGGTGGAGCGAACGTTCGAGCATGACCGGCGAGCGCGTCTCGATGACCGGCCGCACGGACCGCAGGATCGAGCCCGCCTCCACGGCGGCGGCCGCCGCCGACCCGATCGGGTCGCGCAGGAGGCGCCAGGCCGCCATCGGTGCCGCGCGCACCGCGTGGGAGCCGGCATCGACCGCGGCCCGCAGGTCGTGGCCCACCGCCTCCACGAGCGGTTCGAACGGAAGCGGGCGCCGCGCCGGGTCCGGATCGGGGATCGCCTCGGGATCCGGTCCGCCGCGAGTGGGGTCGACCACGTGAGCGGCAATCTGGATGCCGCCGATCCCATCGGTGAGTGCGTGGTGCACCTTGAGCACCCAGGCCGCTCGCCCACCCGGCAGCCCCTCGACCAGGGTGAACTCCCACAAGGGTCGGTCGTGGTCGAAGGCGTCCATCGCCATCGTGCGAGCCAGGTCCCACAGCTCGGGGAGGTCGGCGCCCTCGGGCAGCCGGATGCGCCGGAGGTGCCAGGACAGGTCGAAGTCGGCGTCGTCGACCCAGCGAGGCGGGGCCAGTCCGAACGGGCTGGCGACGAGCCGGCGCCGGAACGACGGAACGATCTTCGTCGCCCGATCCATGCGAGCGACCAGGCGGTCCCAGTCCGGCGACCGGTCCAGCACCGCGACCGCCACGATGGTGGCGCGTAGCCCCGGGTCGCGTTCAAGGGTCAAGGTGAACGCGTCGGCCTCGCTCACGTGGGCATCGACGGGTGGCGTCATGGCCGCATCGTGCGCCCTCCACCCCGTTCAGCCAAGGGTCCAACGGCCCTACGGCCCTACGGCCCATTCGGAACCGAGGGGCTTACCGCTGGAACGACGCCGCGGCGAGCTCGGTGTCGGGCCAGCTCCGGGTCACCAGGAGCTCGGCGGCCAGCGCCCCGATGGCGTTGGCGCTCTTGGCGGCGTAGCCGTTGCCACCAGCGGCCAGCACCAGCCCCGGTGCCAGGTGGTCGACGTACGGCAGGTCCGACGGCGTCTCGGTGATGAGGCAGGGCTTGGTCTCCCACGACGCTGCTCGCAGGCGGGGGACGAGCTCCTCGAGCAGCCCCCGGAGCTCGGGCAGTTCGGCTCGGTGCTCGTCGCCCCGCATCCAGGCCCGCTTGTCCTCGGGCGTGGGCAGCTGCCGGTAGGTGCTGCGGGTCGCGCCGAGCTTCAGGCGGACCGTGCCGTCGGGGTAGCGGGTGGGCGGCACGACGTAGAGGTCGTCGTAGGTCGGGTGGTCGATGCGGGCGAGCACCGACGGCATCGCACCGAGCCGATGGTGCTCGGCGTCGTCGAGCGTGGCCAGGACGATGGTCTCGCCGCGCACCGCGAGCTGGGGTACTGCGCCGGGGCCGGCCACCCCGGCGACGAGCTCGTCGGCGTGCGGACCGGCGGCCACCAGCACCTGGCGGGCGACGATCCGACGGCCCGCCGTGGTGCCCAGCCGCCACCCACCGTCGGTCTGCTCCAGGCCCGTCACCTCCTCGGCGATGATCGTCGCACCCTGGGCGCGGGCGACCGCCAGGTTGGCGGCCAGCATGCGGCGGGGGTCGATGTGCCCCGCCGGATTTGGCTCGCAGAGCAGCACGGCGCCGGAAGGGAACGCCAACAGGTCACCCAAGGGCGCCGGTGCGCCGGGGGCGACGACCGTGACCGGGACGCCCATCCCCGCGGCATGCGTGAGGGTGGCCGAGATGCGGTCGTCGTCGTGCTCGGCCAGGATCGCCCCGACCGGGTGGTGGAAGGCGATCCCGGAGGCGGCCTCCAGGGCGGCGTAGCCGGCGATGGACCGTTCGGCGAGCACAGCCCACTCCCATCGCGGGTCGAGGCGCCGGGTGATGCGGCCCGAGTCGTAGTGGCTGGCGAACGCACCGCCGTGGGAGGCGAGCTCGGGGGGCTCCCCCGGTCCCACGCCCACGACGTCGGCCCCCGTGGCGGCGAGGTGCCGCAGCGCGCCGCTCCCGATCAGCCCGAGTCCCACCACCGCCACGTCCACGACGGCCGGGCGCAGGTCCATCCGGTCAGTCAACCACCAACCGTTCAGCGCTCGACCAAGTCCTCCACGGCATCGGCCGCATCGTCGAGGTCCAGGAGGGGCTCGTCGAAGCGGCGCACGTCTCGGTAGGTGCGGTCACGGCCGGCATCGTCGACGAACCAGAGTCGAAGCCGGGCGGCAATGACACTCCCGAGCGGCTCAGGCAGGGCGGCGAGATCGGCGGTGGTGAGTCCACCTGCGACCAGCAGCCGGCCGAGGTCGTAGAGGTCCGAGGCCCGCTTCTCGGGCTTCGACGATGCTCGCAGCGGGACGGTGGTGGCCTTCATGGCGACGATGCCCGCCGCCGTGGCGACCAACCGGCCGGGCGCCTGTGCCAGCCGGATGCCGGTCTGCTCGTCGACCGCCACGACATCGAGGGGCTCGGCGCCGTCGTGGGCCCAGGTGTGGGCCACGACGTTCAGCTCGAGGTCGGTCAGCTCGGGACCATCGGCCAGCAGGTGGGCGAGCAACTCGTCGGTCGGCAGGAGGGTCACGTCGATGACGTCGAGGTCGAGGTTGCCAGCGAAGCGGTACTGGCCGCCACCAGCTGCGGTGACGGCCAGGCGAAGGAGATCGGGGTGGATGCCGTCGAGGTTCCGAGCGACGGCATCGAGGTCGACGGTGGCGCGGTGGGGCGACCCCACGCGGCACATGACCGCGAGGCCGCCGATGAGGCGCAGCTCCGGCGGGAGGGCCGCGAGCAGCTCCACCTCGCGGTGGGTCGTCCCGCCCGCTCGACCGGAGAGGACGACGGGGCCAGCAGTCATCGCGGCCGGGGCACGATGCCCCAGTCCTCGACGATCTCGCGTCCGCGAGCGGGATCGGCCGCGAGGCGCAGGGCACACAGCTGGGGGTGCCCGACGGCCCACGGGTGCGCGGCATCGGGTGGATGGTCACCGTTCAACGGCAGCCAGGTCACCGGCGACGCCCGCACCCAGCAACGCACGGGGCGCTCGACGTCGCGCGGCCCCCGGTCTGCGAGGCCACGGACCCGTCGCAGGGCCGAGGCGGACCGGACGTAGGTCCTGGCGGGAAGGTCTCCGACCGCGGCGATGCGGGCGCCGCCGAGCGTTGCCGCCCGCTCGTCGACGCGCACCAGCTCGTCGGCACCGACGCGCGCCGACACCTCCTCGAGCGAGGCCGGGAGCCCGACCCACCCGTCGTCGGGCCAGCGCGCCGTGGCCTCCCAGAACAGGTCCGGCAGCAAGGGGAGGTGGGTCTGGCGGCCGACGAGGCCGAGCTCGACGAACCGGCCGATGAGCTCGTGGGTGGCTCCCACGCTCCGACCGATCTTCGACGAGACCCGGCGGGCAGTCACCGCCTCGTTCGGCTCGCAGAGCGCGGCGAGGGCGATCTCGAGCCCGACGGTGGTCCAGGCGTTCGACGGACCGCGTCGCCCAGCGGTGGCCGCCTCGCCCGGGAGGGGAGACTCGATCCGCACCCCCGTGGCCCAGAGGCGGAGGTGCCCACGCCGATCGAGCCAGCCCCACCCGGCCCGGCGCAGGACGGCCCGACCGGCATCGCTGATCCGGTCGGCCACCACCACAGCGGGCACCCGGCCGGGTGCTTCGGCTACCAACTGGTTGAGGTCGGCCGGGGTGGGATGGGCCCGGCTCACGAGCTGGGGGACGAAGCGGGTCCCGTCGATGAGCAGGGCCTCGCCGTCGACGTGGGCATCGATATCGAGCGCGCCGACCGCCTCGGCGATGTCGCCGAGCAAGAGCCTCTGTTCATCTGTACGTGCCGTCACGAACACAGAACAAACGCTACACCAACCACGGCCAATCGGCAACGTTCGGCGTTCGCGACGGCACGAACTCTCCGACAACGCACCAACCGCGAGGACGAGGTGAAGTTCCGAGCGGAGCGAGTCCAGGGGGTTTGGGGGACGGAGCTTGCGGAGTCCCCCAAGACAGCGAGGTGCGACGAAGTCGTGCCGAGCTGCGCAGGCAGCCGGGCGTCAGCCCGTCGATCGAAAGCTCGGGGAACGGAGTGAGCGCAGCGAGCGAGTGACGAGACCGCGACGTCAGCTGCAGAACTCGTCGATGGCGTCGCGGTACACGCCAGCGAGCAGGGCCTGACCAGCGGCGTTGGGGTGCACGCCGTCGTCTTGGAGCAGCTTGCCCCTCGGCGCGTTGTTGACGGCCTGGGACCAGGCGTCCGTCAGGTGCAGGTTCTCGTGGCGCGCGACCTCTGCTCGCATCCGCAGGTTCCACTCGTCGACCAGGTTCGACGAGGCCATCGGGTTGGTGGCGTCCTTTCCTCCGGGGCGAGACGGCAGCGTGAGCCACACGCCGCACTCGTACTCGCTGGTGAGGTCGGCCAGCTTGCGCAACGACGGGGTGTCGACTTCGTGGACGCGCACGTCGTTGTAGCCGACGAGGACGACGACCCGCTCGCGAGCGTGAGCGGGGTCGCCGGAGGTCGCCATGGCCTCCTCGACCAGCGGCAGGAGGGCAGTGGAGGTGAAGCCGGGCCGGGCGACGAGCTGCAGGTGGTTGCGATCGAAGCGTTCCTGGATGGCCGCCGCAGAGAGGTAGGTGACCGAGTCGCCGATCACGAACTGCTCCGGGGGCGGTCCGTCCGGGAGCACGCGGAGCGCGAAGAGGGTGCCGAGCACGACGACCACGACCAAACCGATGGGAAGCAGGGCGCCCTGCGAGCCGCGGTGGTCAGCCATGGCGCACGATCAGCCCTCGGTGTCGTCGCGCACGTACGTGGCCTCGGTGACCGCTGCTTCGTCGATGCTGCCGTCGAGCTCGATCTCGTCGTCCCCGGTCGGTTCGATCTCGTCAGCCATGACGCCGCTCCCCGTTCGCGTGTGGTGGGGGGGCATCTTGGCACGGATGGTCCGCCGAGCAGCACCGCCTCGGGCGCTCAGGAACCGGCCGGGTCATCCTGCTCCAGGGTCGCCGGCGGGATGAGAACGACACCGTCGCGGTCCTCGGTCGCCGGCGGGATGAGAACGACACCGTCGCAGTCCTCGGTGACCGGCGGGATCAGGCCGACGCCCGCTTCGTCCTCGATCAGCGGACCATCGATCACTGGCTCGGAGTCCACGGTGGAGAACGGGTCTCCCTGCGGTGAGGTCGCCGCGGCCGGTGGGTCGTCCTGCGGAGGAGTCGCTGCGGCCACGGCGGCCGACCCGGCGAGGAGCGACCGCGCTGGCAAGGGATCGCCGCAGCGTGAGAAACTTGCACGGTGACTGCAACAAGCCCGCCCGCATCTGCGCAGCCCCTCGACCGGAAGGCGCTGCGCGAGCGCTACCGCCACGAGCGCGACAAGCGTCTGCGCCCCGACGGCAACGACCAGTACCTCGAGCCCACCGGCCGTTTCGCCGACCTGCTCGAGGATCCCTACACCCAACGGGTCGAACGGCCGACCGTGCACGACCACGTCACCGTGGCGTTCATCGGCGGCGGGTTCGCCGGGCTCACCACCGGCGCACGGCTCAAGGAGGCGGGGGTCGACTCCGTGCGGCTCATCGAAGGCGGCGGCGATGTCGGCGGGGTCTGGTACTGGAACCGCTACCCCGGAGCCATGTGCGACACCGCGGCGATGATCTACCTCCCGCTGCTGGAGGAGACCGGCCACGTGCCGAGCGCCAAGTACACGCCGGCACCGGAGAACCACGCCCACGCCCGGAGGATCGCGACCCAGTACAACCTCTACGAGCACGCCCTGTTCTCGACGAAGGTCACCGGCCTGGAGTGGGACGACGAGGCGGCGAAGTGGATCGTGCGGACCGATCGAGGCGACGAGTTCACAGCCCGGTACGTCGCCATGGGCACCGGCCCCCTCCAGCGGCCGAAGCTGCCGGGCATCGCCGGCATCGAGACGTTCGCCAGGCACACGTTCCACACGAGCCGCTGGGACTACGACTACACCGGCGGCGACCCGTCGGGTACGCCGATGGCGAAGCTCGCCGACAAGCGGGTCGGCATCATCGGGACCGGGGCCACCGCAGTGCAGTGCATCCCCCACCTGGCGGCCAGCGCCGGTGAACTCCTCGTGTTCCAGCGCACGCCGTCATCGATCGACGTCCGCAACAACCACGCCATCGACCCCGAGTGGTTCGCCGACCTCGAGCCCGGGTGGCAGAAGCGGTGGCAGACGAACTTCACCACCCTCCAGACCGGCGGGTTCACCGATGAGGACCTGGTGGAGGATGGCTGGACCGACATCTCGCAGCGCATCCGCGATCGGGTGGTGGCCGAGCTGTCGAAGGAGGGAGCCGAGTTCACGCCCGAGCTCGTCACCCGCGCCTTCGAGGACAGCGACGACGAGAAGATGGCGGAGATCCGGGCGCGGGTCGACCAGACCGTCGTCGATGCCGAGACCGCCGAGGGGCTCAAGCCCTGGTACCGCCAGCTCTGCAAGCGCCCGTGCTTCCACGACGAGTACCTCCAGGCGTTCAACCAGCCGGGGACCCGCCTCATCGACACCGACGGCAAGGGGGTGGAGCGCATCGACGAGACCGGCGTGTGGGTCGGCGGCACCCACTACGAGCTCGACTGCCTGATCTTTGCCTCGGGCTTCGAGTTCGGACCCGACATCACCCGCCGCAACGGGTTCGACACCGTCGGACGCGACGGCGAGACGCTCGAGCAGCACTGGGCCGACGGCATGCGCACCCTGCACGGCATCCACGTCCACGGATTCCCGAACCTGTTCATCGTCGGAATCACCCAGGCGGCGAACCTCATCTCCAACATCACCCACAACCTGAGCGAAGCGGGGGCCACGATCGCTGCCGTCGTCGCCCATGCCGAGCAGGTCGGGGCCCAGGAGGTCGAGGTGACCGCCGAGGCCGAGTCGGCCTGGCTGGCCCAGCTCGACTCGTCGACGGGCTTCTTCGGCAACCCGGACTGCACGCCCGGCTACTACAACAACGAGGGCCAGGCCTTCACCGACCGGGACCGGCTCAACGGCGCCCGCTACGCGGGCGGCCCGGTGGCGTACTTCGAGCACATCGACCGGTGGCGCACCTCCGGCGACTTCGAGGGGTTGGCGTTCCGCACCCGCTGAGGGTGATCAGCCGCCCGACCGACTCGTGGTGGTCGTGGTGTCCTTGCTGGCCTTGGTCCCCTTGCCCGGGCGGTCGACCGCGGCGTGGATGAGGTCGGCATAGGCCTGGCGACCGTCCTCGGTGAGGTGGACGCCATCGTCGAGGAACCAGTCCCGGTGGCCGTCGGACTTCGCGTACCAATCGATGACGGAGGCATTGGTCAGCTTCGGCACGAGCTCGTCGAGCAGCGCGTTGTTGCCCCGCTCCCACGAGCGCGGGACCCGGGCGTTGATGATGAAGACGCGTCGGCCGTCCGTGGCCCCGACGATGTCTCGCAGGTTCCGCTCGGTCACCGTGCCGTTGATGCCCACCTGGACCACCACGGTCGGGGCGAGGACGTTGTTGGCCTTCAGCGCCTCGATCACCGACGTGATGTCCGCCGCCTGGCGCGACACCTTGGCGTCGATGTTCGCCCGGTCGCCGAACTCCGCGAGCACGGTTGGCGAGGCGCCGACCATGACCGAGTCACCGACGAGGGTGACGGGCCCGCCGGGTTCGGGGGTGACTACGATCGTCGTCGTGGGCGATACCGCACCGACGTCCTCGGTCACCGTCGTGGTGCCGGTCGAGCCGCTCGGGATCGTCCCGCCCGGCTGGTTGGCCAGCGCCGCCTGCCCTTCGGTGATCGAATCCACGATGACGGTGTCAGCCTTGTGGGGGACCACGACGATGACCAGCGCCAGCATGCAGGCGAACGCTGATCCGAGCGCGAGGAGGCGCGGGGCAGGCTGCACCCCGCTCGGCTGGAGCAGGCGACGCTTGATCCCCGCGAAGCTGGCGTCGGCGGCGCGCGTGTGCCAGGGCCGCTCGACCATTCGGTAGCAGAGCTCGGTGAGGCCGATCGTGATGACCATGCGCACCGCGAACACCGTTCCCCAGGACCAGTCGGTGTCGATGCGCGGGCGCAGCAGGACGAACACGGGCCAGTGCCAGAGGTAGAGGCCGTAGGACCGCAGGCCGACCGCCACCATTGCCGGACTGCCGAGGGCCCACCGACCGCCGAGCGAACCGCTGGGGTGCACGAGGCCGGCCACGACCAGCGCGGAGAGCAAGGCGGTGAGCACGAACCCACCTCGGTACATGAACGCCCCGCGATCGTTGACCACGTGCATCAACCACACGAGGAGGACGAGCGAAACCGCCGCCACGACCGTCACCTGCCGGCCGTGCGCGCCGGCCGGGGCCCGGCGCAGGGCGCGCGGCCGCCACAGCATCGCCAAGAGAGCGCCCATGAGCGGCGCCTGGAGGCGCGAGAAGGTGTCGAAGTAGGGCCGCGATGGGTCGGTGCCCGGGTGGTAGAGGATCGCCATGTACACGGCCGACCCGAGGATCGCCACCGCCAGGCCGGCGATCACGACGCTGACGCGGTCGCGGTAGCGCTTGGCCAGCGCCACCAGCAGGAGCGGCCACACCAGGTAGAACTGCAACTCGATCGCCAGTGACCACAGGTGGCGGAACAGCGGAGCCCGGGCGGCCTGCTGGAAGTACGAGCTGTTGGCGGCGATCAGGTACCAGTTCATGGTGCCGGTGAGCCCAGCGATGACCTGCGCCCGCAGCGTCGAGAGCAGGTCGCCGAACCCGATGGCGACCACCAGCGTGATCACCACCATCATCGTGATCTGCGCCGGCTCCAAGCGGCGGAAGCGGGCGGCCCAGAAGCGTCGGAACCCGAGGCTGCCGCGCTTCTCCAGCCCGTCCATCACGATGGTCGTGACGAGGTACCCGCTGAGCACGAAGAAGATGTCGACGCCGATGAATCCGCCTCGGAACCAGGACGCATCGGCGTGGTAGAGCATCACGCCGACCACCGCAATGGCGCGCAAGCCGTCGAGCCCGCCGATGCGTGCCCGAGCGGTGGTTCCAGGGTGAATGGGGGCGGTGGTCGTGGTGGTCACGGTGCTCGCAGCGAGGGTACTGAGCGTGCTGGCGCGGCGCGTGCATCCACGCTGGGTGGTGGGTCACTGCGGGACATGGGTCCGGAGGGGTTCCAGGAGGGTGATGTACGCAGCCAGCCGGTCGGCGACCTCGAAGCAGACCTCGGGATCGCTCAGGTCCGGGTCGGGCCAGGCCTCCGAGACGCGCTGCCAGCCACTGCGCCCGAGGAAGTCACCGGCGACCGCGTCGGGGCCGAGCTCCCCCTGCCAGGACGCGGTGGAGGCCAGGAGCGGCGCAAGTGCTGCGGCGTTGTCGGCCGGCTTCAGATGCTCGGCGTGGAAGCCGACCTCCACCGCCAGGCTCGCGGCTCCCGGCACGTGCGCCGCCGAGATGACCTGGGCCTCGTAGTGCTCGCGCGGGCAATCCTCGAGATCGAACCAGGCCTTGATCCCCCACCGGCGCGGCTGCGTGCGCAGATCGCCCAGCTCGACGGGGACCAAGGCACGCAGGGCGTCGGCCACCTGGTCGAACAGTTCGAGCTCCACCCCGTCAGTCTCGCGCCGGCCTCGCAACGGCGGGCAGCCCGCTGGGCGACGGATCCTTCAGCCGCCGGCGCCCTCGGTGGTCGTGGTCCCGCTCGTGGGTCCCGTCGCGCCGGTCGCACCACCGGACGGCGCGGTGAGGACGGAAACCCGCTCCACCTTCCAGGTCCCGTCCCGCCGGATCAGGCCCAGCTCCATCCGCAGCGTGTCGGCCTGCGGTTGAGGCGAGGCGTTGTTGGCGATGGTCTGGTCGACCACGACGAACACGGTGCCGCGATCGCCCTCCACGGTCTGGACGAACGCAGAGCGGACCTCACCCCGGCTCGACGCCTGGGCCTTCTTGAGCTGGCTGCGCACATCGCTGCTGAAGAACTGGTCGGCCTGCGAACGGAAGTCGCCGGTCGAACGGGCGGTGATCCGGTCGAAGTCGCGATCGATGGTGGACCCGTCGAAGTTGGTGAGGTCCTTGGAGAAGGTCCGAGCCGTGCGCAGCAGCTCCGCCGAGGCATCCGTCGGGCCGGCGCTCCCCGACCCACCATCGCGCCCGCTTGCCCAGGCGAACCCGAAGGCGAGGGTGCCCATGAGCCCGAGGAGCGCGAGCACCCAGGGCAGGCGCGCGGCGCCGAAGGGTTGACCCCACCCGAGCCGTGGTTCTGCGGACAGGTCGCCGCTCCCGCTCCCACGGTCCTCGAGCTCACCATCGCCGCGAGCGGGCGACGAGGGCGACGAGGTCGATGGCGATGCTGCGGGCCGGATGGTCTTGCTCGGCTGGGCGTCGCCCGGTGCAGGGTCGGCGGGATGGTTGGTGGCGGTGGTCATCGTGCGCTCCGGTTGCGGAAGAGGCTGAAGGACTTGGCGGCTGCGGCGGCGATTGCGACCAGCCCGCCCAGGAGGAGGAACAGATCGAGGGACGTCGGGCGGCCCCGAGCCCCGGGTGAGTCGTCGGTGGGGCGCCCGGGCGGGAACCCCGGCCGGGCGTCGCTCGGCGCATTGGCGCGATCCGCCACTTCGGGCCGGACGGTCGACGCCAGCTCGTCCGGTGTGATCGCAGGTGCAGCCACCGGCTCGGCGCCCGTGCCATAGCCGTTGCGGCACCCGGCACCCGTCTCGACCGGGCGCGGCCCACGCGGTGGGGAGTAGCGGCTGCCCGGCGGGCTCTCCGGCGGGACCAGCAGGCGGGAGCGCAGCCACAGGGCATCGTCTTGCGCCGGGCCGTACCCGACGTCTTTGGCCTCGCCGCGTACCGCCACGTCCTCGATGGCCCCGAAGAAGAGCTGGTTGAGCGCCAGGGCCTGGTCGAGGTGGTCCAGGGTCCGGCCCTGGAGCGTGTGGTTGATCGTGCGTACATCGCCGATCACGCAGGTGAGCGACGCCCGGTCGTCGAGCAGCACCCGGTCGAAGGTCTCCGCCAGGTCACCGCCGTGTCGGAGCAGGTGCACGATGTCCTCGTCACGGCTGGCGAGGGTGCGGGTCAAGATCTCGGTGTTGCGCAGGGCGCGATGGGCGGACGGCGACATGTCCGAGAAGTCGTCGAGGACCCCCGGCCCGTCTGCGAGCACCGCCCGGAGGTCGGGCTCCACGTCGATCACGTCATCGTTGATGTCCGCAAGGGCCCGATTGATCGCTTTCAGGTCGCCCGCTCGGCCGTCGACCCCGGCGGCCAGTTCGCGAACGAGGATGTTCAGGTCATCGGCGGGCAGGGCAGCGAAAAGCCGGTTGGTGGTCTCCAGCACGTCCGAGACGTCCGGTGGGATGGGGTCCTCGGCCACGGGCACCTCCGCCCCGTCGGGCAGGGCCTTGCCCGATGGAGCACCCGTCGAGGTGAGATCGAGGCGCTGCTCGCCGACCGCTGAGGCGCGCACCACCTTGGCTTGGACTCCCCCCGGCACGGTGACACCGGGGTCGAGCTCCACCGTCACCCGGACGCCCGACCCTCGAAGGTCGATCTTCGACACCGTCCCGATGATCACGCCGTCCTGGCTCGCTGAGAAACCGGTTCGCAGGCCGCCGGCATCGGGAAGGTCGGCCACCACGGTCCGGCGCTGCTCGAACGGGTTCCCGAACAACGTCACGCCGCCGTAGAGGACCAGCGCGGTCGACATCGAGAAGAACACGATCAGGTTGACGATGATCCGGCGGCTGATCACGAGGTGCCCCCCGCTCCGGGCTCGCAGGCGTCGACGGGATCTCCGGGCACGTCTCCGCCGCCGGGGACGCCGCAGAGCACGACGTCGAGGAGGACGTGGATGAAGTTGTTCCGCTCGGACAGGGGAACGGTCGTGTTGTGCCTCGGAAGGTTCTCGAGGAGCCCGGCGAGCGCGGCTTGCTCATCGGCCACCGCGTCGGTCACATCGCGCAGGCCACGCACCTGCGTGGTGATGTCATCGAGGTGGCGAGCAAGGATCCGGTTGCCGTCGTCTGCGACTCGGTCGAGCGACCGGACCAGCGCGTAGAACGCTGCGTCGTTGTCGTTGAGGATCCGCAGGGTGTCTTTGAGGTTGGCCAGCGCCTCGCCATTGGCACCCGTCTGGGGTGCGAGCTCGCCGGCCAGGCGGTCCAGGTCCGAGATGATGGCGCGCACCTTGCCGGTCCGGGTCTGGTAGCCGTCCGCCACGTCAGACAGGTGGTTGAGGATCGTCCGCAGCTGCGGGCCCTTGCCGGCGAACGCCCGCTCACCTTCGTCGAGGAGGATGGCGATCTGCGAAGCGCTCAGGGCACCGAAGGAGTCGGTGCCGCTGGCGATGAGTTGCTCCAGGTCGGACACGACGGCGGTCTTGTCGATGACGGCACCGTCCGCCAGCGGTGCGGCATCGAGGTCGTCGGTCTGGGGCTCGAGGTCCACGAACTTCTCGCCAAGGGGCGACGTCCGGCGGATCTGGGCGGTGACCGCCGCCGGGACGTTCGCGTCGCCATCGACCGAGAAGGTCACCGTGGCCCGACGTCCGGTCCCGTCGAGCTCGATCGATGAGACGTTGCCGATGACGATGTCGGACATCATCACCGGCGCGCCGTCGGCGAGGTCGGCGACGTCATCGAACGTCGCCGAGGCCTGAACCCGGCCATCACCGCTGTCGGTGCAGCCGGTGAGGCCGAGGGCGGCGACGAGGACGATCACACCGAGGACGTGGAGCAGGCGCGCGGACACGTCACCCACCCCCGAGCTTGGGCAGGGGCACCGGCGGCAGCGTGGTAGGCGGTGGCTTCGGCGTGGTGCCCGGGGTTGTCGTGGGCGGGAGCAGCGGGATGTCCAGGCGGCCCGCCGGCGGGATGATCTCGTTGTACAGATCGAGCATGACCTCGTCGATGTCCTCGGGCTTAGTGGTGCGGAGCCGCTCGATCTGGTCCTGATTGAGGTCGTTGAGGATCTGCAGCAGGATCGGATCGAGGCCGAGGAGCGCCGCCAGGCGCTTGCCGTCGAGCGCCTCGAGCAGGAGACGTGCCTGGTCCTCGAGGCCGGCGGTGATCTGGGTAGCGAGCGCGTCGAGGAGCTGCGTCTGGGACGGCATGGCCGGCAACGTCGGCTTGGGCAGCGTGGGCACGGGAGGTAGGGCAGGGGAAGATCCGGAGTTGTCGCCGGGAGGCGTGTCGCTGCCAGCGAGGATGCCGGGCAGCAGGGAGGCGATGCCGTTCAACAGGGGCGAGGCCGGATCGCTGCAGGTCTCGATCCCGAGCCGGCGGCAGAGCCCGGCGATGCGATCGCGGAGGCGCCCGGCGAGGAGGTCCGAAGTGAGCTCCGGGCTGGACTGGTTGTTCACCCGTAGCGAGTTGGTGCGGCTTTCGTAGGCTCGTCCGGCGGCTTGGAACAACTTGACCGTCGAGGCCAGCGTGATCTCGACGTTGTCGGCGTTGGCGGCCACGGTGCCGCTGGCCCTCGCCAGGATCTTCACGTCCTCGCGTAGCGGGTCCTCGTGCGCTTCGAGCAGCGTCCCCAGTTCCACGGTGGCCCGATCGAGCTGGGTGATGACGCCGTCGAGGTCGTTCTTGTTGTCCACGAGCACCTGGCTGACGAGGTCGTAGTTGCGGATCAGGGTCTCGATCGACTGGGTGCGGCCCTTGAGCGTTGCGGTCAGGTCGCGCAGCGAGGCGATGATCGCCTTGATGTCGTCGCCCTCATCGGCCAACAGGTCCAGGGTGCCGGACGCGTTCTGGAGCAGGTCGTTCACGTCGCTCCCGCGGCCGTCGACCAGCTCGGCCAGGTTCGTGACGACGTCGCCGGCGCGCTTGGGGTCGATCGCGCCCATGAAGTCCTGGAGGCTGCGCAGGAGGTCGTCGATCTCGGCCGGCACCGTCGTGCGGGCGAGCGGGATCCGATCGCCGTTGCGCAGCCGGGGGCCGCCCTCGTAGTACGGGCCGAGCTGCACGTACCGCTCGCCCAGGAGCGTCAGCGGGACGATCGTGGCATGAGCATCGGCCGGCAGCTCGGTCCCCTCGTGGAGCTGCATGCGGACCCGGACGTGGCCGTCCACGTTGCGGACCGACGTAATGGTGCCCACGTCGATGCCCAGGACGCGCACCGGCGAGCCGGGATACAGGCCGGTGCCGCGTGCGAAGTCGGCAGCGATGGCCGGGCCCTGGTTCGGTCCTCGGCTGCACGCGGGCAGCGCCACCAGCAGGCTGGCGAGCACGAGCACAGCGACAGCCACCCCTCGCCGGCTCATCCGCCGCCCTCCGTGAGCGAGCCGTACATGGTCGAGAGCGGGTCTGCTTGCCCGGACCCCTCGGTGGCGGTGGGGAGCGGACCGGTGCGGTCAGCGCATGTGGTCACCGGATCCGGGCCGAGCATCACGTCGAACGCATCGTCAAGCAGACCGCACGAGCCGAACAGGGCATCGGGCGAGACCGGACCGATGAGCTGGGTGTACATGTTCGCCCAGGTGTTGGGGAACTCGTCCTTGCCGGAGGAGCCGATCGACGCAAAGCCGCTGATCGCGTTGGAGAGCCCCGAGAGCGACTCGGCGAGGTTGGTCTGGTTCCGCTCGACCACCTGGAGGTCGAGGTGGATCTCGTCGAGCACCGCATCGAGCTCCGGGCGGTTCTGGCCGACCAGGTCGGCGGTCTTGCGTGCGGTCGCCTCCGTCTTGTCGAGCAGCGTCGCCAGTTGCACGCGCCGCTTGGCGAGCCCGTCGAGCACCACGTTGACGTCGTCGAGCGCCTTGAGCAGGTCCTCATCACGAGACGCGAGGGTGGCCGTCACCGTTCGGGAGGAACGGATCAGCCGGCGGGCCTCCGCCTGGCGCTCGTTGATCGCCTTGGTGAGGCGGTTCAGCCCGACGATGATCTCGCCGACGTTGCCTCGCTGGCCCTCGGTGACCCGCTCGATCTTCCCGAGGAGGTCATCGATGGCGGCGGCATCGGTGTTCTCGAGCAGCGGGGTGCCGGTGTTCTCCACGTCGAGTACCTCGGTCGGCGTGGTCGTGTCGGTGATGACATCGCCGGCCCGGAGGGGGTGGGACCAGTCGTTCCCTCCGGACAACCGCACGTGCTTGCTGCCCAGCAGGGTCTCCACCACGACCTCCGCTCCGACGTCTCGGGGAAGCTCGATGCCGTCATCGATCTCGAGGTCCACGTCGACCCGCCCGTTGTGCTCGCGGACCGACCCGACCTGGCCCGACACGATCCCGGCGACGCGCACCTTGTCGCCGCGGGCGAGACCGGCCGTGTCGGTGAAGCGGGCCGCGACGGTGTAGCGGCCTTTGAACGCCCCGCCGTTGAGGGCAAGGGCGCCGGTGGTCCCGGCGGCGATCAGGGCGATGACCACGACCCCGATGGTCACCGGGTTGCGCTCCGTGAACGCCTTCACAGCTGGGCTCCCGTCAGGGCGAAGTCCACAACGGTGGCTGCGCCTTGGGGCGAGATCCCGCTGTCCAGCGTGCCGCTGGTGGCGGCCTCGTCGGAGCAGGTCTTCTGGTTGGCCAGGCAGGTGATCTTGCTGCGGATCTGGAACCACTGGCCGTACGACGAGATTTTGTCGTAGACCGCTAGGCCCTCGGGCAAGGTGGCCAGGGCCTGGTCGAGGTCTTCGCGGTGACGGCCGAGCACCTTGGCGATGGTTGCCAGATCGTCGATCGTGGCATCGACGTTGCCCCGGTTCCGGGTGACGAGTTCGTCGAGCTTGGTCTGGACCGCAGCGAAGCGCTCCACCAGCAGTTGGAGGTCGGCGTTGTTGTCGGCCAAGCCGCTTGCCATCTTCTCGAAGCGGGAGATCACCAGCTGCAGGTCCTTGTCGCGGTCGGAGAGTCCCCCGACCACCGTGTCCAGGTGGCCGATGAGGCTGCCGATCTCCACGTCGGAGCCGCCCAGGTCGGTCGCGATGTCCGCGGTGTCGCCGAGGAGCGAACGGATCTTGTCCTCGTTGCCCTCGAGGGCCTCGTTGAAGGCACGGATGAACGCGTTGGCCTTGGCCGGGTCGATCGCCTGGAGGATCGGCCCGACGGAGTTCAGGAACGCTCCCACGTCGGCCGACTCGACGGCGTTGGCCTTCGGGAGGCGCTGGCCAGGCCGCAGCCGGTGCCCCTCCTTCCCGGGATACAGGTAGAGGTACTTCTGGCCCAGCACGTTGCGCCACCGCACCCCGACCCGCGTCTGATCGGTCAGGCGAACGTCCGGGTCGATCTTGAACCGGACCACCGCCTGGCCCCGCTCGACCGAGAGCCCGGTCACCTTGCCCACGGCGACGCCGGCCACCTTCACGGCGTCGTTCACCTGGAGGCCGGTCACGTCCGGCATGGCCGCTGCGTAGGCGGTGTCGTGGGAGAAGAACTCGATGTTGCCGATGCGGGCGACGAGGCCTGCGAGCACGGCGAGGCACAGCGCGCTGTAGACGGCCAGCTTGACGAGCTGGCGACCGCTGCGGCCTCGCAGCGCCTTGAGCAGGCGGGAGATCGTGCGCATCAGCTCGCCCCTCCCAGCAGCGGGACCAGGAGGTCGCCGACGGTCCCGCCGCTTGTTGCGACATCGGGCGAGGCGAGCGCCGAGGTGATGTCGGTGACGGGATCGCCCGGCCCGGGAGGCGGATCGGCCTGCGACGAGGTCGTCGTGGCCGAGGTGGGGGGCGGTTTGCTCCCCCCATCACCCGGGCACGCCAGCTCGGGAACGCGTGCTGCGAGCGCCTCGCGGACCGCGGACAGGTCGGTGCCGGGCGAGCTCGGCCCGAGGACCATGCAGAGCAGGTCCTGGATCTCCGACAGGTCGATGAACAGCTTGAGGTTGCCGTAGCGGGTTCCGTCGGGGAGCGTGCCCGGCGCGACGGCGTCGGCCAGCGTCGCCGTATACACGTCGAGGCCACGGATCGTCTCGGAGATGTTTGCCTTGCGGGCAGTCAGGACCCGCACGATGTTGGTCCCGTCCGCCAGAAGGGCGTCGAAGTCCGCCTCGTTCACGTCGATGAACTCGGCGAGGTGATCGGCGAACGGCTTCAGGGTCCGCAGCAGCCGCTCGTAGTCCTTGCGAGCTGCGTTGAAGGTCGGCAGCAGCTCGTTCAGGTTGGCGTTGATCGAGTTCAGCGACGGCCCGATGTCGCGGTACTCGTGGGAGAAGCGGGCGAAGGAGTCGATCGCCCGCAGCTGGGCTTGGAGCGTGTCGTCGATCACAGCCGTTGCGTCCACGCTGCGGTCGATGAGGCGGGCCACCCGGTCGCCCTCACCGCGAGATGCTCGAACCAGTTCGTCCATCAGGGTGGCGAGCTCGGTCGAGTCGACCTGCCGGAGCAGGTGGTCGGTGGTGTTGACCAGTTCTTCGACCTCGAGGCCGGTTCCACCAGCGCGGAGTCGGTCGCCGTCGCGCAGGATCGGTCCACCCTTGGGCCGCACGGCCAGCTCGACGTACTTCTCGCCGAAGAGGGTCTTGGGGCGCACCGTGGCCGTGGTGTCGGCCGGGATCTCGGCGTGCTTGCGCAGCTGGATCGCCACGTCGACCTTCCGGTCGCGGAGCTCCACCGAGCGCACCTTGCCCACGTTGACGCCCCGGTACTTCACGTCGGACCCCGACCGCAGTCCCTGGCCGGCCCGGGCGAAGCGGGCCCGCACCGTGATGTCGTCGGAGAAGGCACCGTACGCGGCCCGCACGGCGACGGTGGCCCCCAGCGCAACCAGGGCGACGATGACGAGCGAGACCATCGCCCGGTACGCCAGCTTCGCCTCGGTGGGCGAGTGGTGACCGCTCACGTGAGGCCCCCGACTCCGACGAGCCCGACGATGCGCGCCGTGTCCTTGCCGCCCCAGAACACCAGCGACATCAGCAGGTTCAGCAGCGTGACGAGGATGATCGACATCCGGATGGCGCGGCCCGCCGCCTTGCCGACGCCTGCTGGTCCGCCCGTTGCGTAGTAGCCGTAGTAGCAGTGGACCAGCGCGACCACCATGGCGAAGACCATCGCCTTGATAAAGGAGTACACGATGTCGATCGGCGGGAGGAACAGCCGGAAGTAGTGCCGGTACACGCCCGGTGAGAGCGTGAAGAACCGGGTCACGATCAGCTCGGTCGCCAGGTAGCTGGCGAAGAGGGCGGTGAGGTAGAGCGGCACCATCGTGATGAGTGCGGCCCACACGCGGGTGCAGACGAGGTAGACGAACGAATCCACGCTCATCACCTCGAGGGCGTCGACCTCATCGGAGATGCGCATCGCCCCGAGCTGGGCGGTGAACCCGGCACCGACCTGCGCGGCGAGGGCGACGCCAGCGATGAGCGGTGTGATCTCGCGGGTGTTGGCCACCGACGAGATGACCCCGGTGAAGGACTCGGCACCGATCTGCTGGAGCGCCGTGAAGCCCTGGAGGCCGACCTCGGTGCCCGTGAAGAATGCGAGGAAGAAGATCACGAAGATCATCCCGCCGCCGATCACCAGGGCACCAGCGCCGATCGTCATGTCGGAGATCAACAAGAGGATCTCCTGGCGGTACTTCAGGGCTTGGGGCAACCGCCGGATGATCCGGCCGGCGAACACGACCTGGTCGTGGATCTGGGCGAACCCGCCGATGACCGCAGATCCGGCCCCCGAGAGGGCGCGCCCGACCGGCAGCAGGGCGCGCGAGCCGGCCGATGGGGTGTGGGCGGGGGCAGGGGCAGGGGCGACCACGGATCAGGCCTTCTGCGGAACGAAGTTGAAGTAGACGGCGGTCAGGACGAAGTTCACGAAGAAGAGCAGGACGAACGTGATCACCACGGCCTGGTTCACGGCGTCCCCCACGCCCTTGGGACCGCCTTTGCAGGTGAGCCCCTTCCAACAGGCGACCACCCCGGCGATGAAGCCGAACACCGCCGCCTTCACGAGGGCCATCCAGAGGTCGGCGAGCTGGCTGAGCTCGTTGAAGGAGGCGAAGAAGCTGCTCGACGAGACGCCCTGCACGTACACACCGAAGAACCAGCCGCCGGCCAGGCCCGCCGCGCTGACCACGGCGTCGAGCAGAACGGCGATCAGGGTGGCAGCCAGCACGCGCGGCATCACGAGGCGCTGGATCGGGTTGATGGACATGACCCGCATGGCGTCGAGCTCGTCACGGATCTTGCGGGCCCCGATGTCGGCGGTCATCGCCGACCCGCCCGCGCCGGCGATGAGCAGCGCGGTGGCGATCGGCGCCTGCTCGCGGACGACGGCGAGGACGAGCGCCGAGCCGAGGTGGGACTCGGCGCCGAGCTGGCGGACGAGGGCACCGACCTGGAGCGAGATGACCATACCGAAGGGAATCGAGATGAGGATGACCGGCACCGTGGTGACCTTGGCGATGAACCAGCACTGGTCCAAGAACTCGGCCACCGGCCACGGGCGGCTGAAGGTCTTGCGGACGGCTTCCAGCCCCACCGAGGCCATCGAGCCCGTCTCGCGGAAGAGGCCCTCGACTTTCCGGCTGCCCGGGATGCGCAGGTCAGACCTGGAGGACGTCACGTTCCCGCTCCCGTTCACGCTGTTGGGCCTGCTCGCGTGCGCGCACCTCGGCCCGCTCGACCAGCTCACGTTCGACGTCGGTGTCCTCGGTCGCCAGCTCGTCCATCCCGATCGGGCCGGCGGCCTTGCCGGCCAAGAACTGGCGGATGATCGGGTTGTCGTCCTCGAGCATCTCCTCCTTCGTCCCGAACCGGACCAGGCCGGACCGGAAGAGGACGCCGACGTGATCCGCGGTCCGCATGACCGACGGGATGTTGTGCGTGATGATCACGAACGTGGCGCCGGTTTCCTCCTGGATCTTCTTCACCAGTTCGTCGAGGTAGGCGACGCGCACCGGGTCGAGGCCCGAATCGGGCTCGTCGAAGAACACCAGCTCGGGATCCATCACCAGCGCCCGGGCAAACCCGGCCCGCTTCTTCATGCCGCCCGATACCTCGCCCGGGAACTTCTTGAGGTGGTCGAGCAGACCGACCATCGCCGCCTTCTCGAGGGTGATCTTCTTGACCTCGCCCTCGCTCTTGCGGGTGTGCTCCCGCAGCGGGAAGGCGATGTTGTCGTAGAGGTTCATGGACCCGAACAGGGCGCCGTCCTGGAACAGCACGCCATAGGAG
Organism: Acidimicrobiales bacterium; assembly: GCA_046594195.1. Classification (GTDB taxonomy): domain Bacteria; phylum Actinomycetota; class Acidimicrobiia; order Acidimicrobiales; family Iamiaceae; genus Aquihabitans. The sequence continues at coordinate 37,960 of JBKJPY010000032.1, forward strand.
CGACGGACCCGGTAGAGGTCCTTCTCCCGCATGCGGACGGTCTCCTCGCCGTTGACCCAGATCTCGCCCCGATCGGGACGCAGGAGCCCGATAATGTTCTTCAACAGCACGGACTTGCCGGTCCCGGACGGGCCCATGATGGCGCTCGTGGCCCCGCGCGGGATGTCGAAGGTGATGCCGTCCAGCACGGTGTGCGAGCCGAACGACTTCGTCACATCACGGATCGAGATGATCGGGTCCACACCGCTCCCCTGCAGGTCCTGGCACCCGTGCCCCTCACGAGGCCCAAATCGCGTGTGCCAGAGGTCACGGTCCCCCATTCGGACGAAATCCATACACAGGGCTGTTCCCAGGTGCCGTTCAGATCGCGTTCATGCTGGTCCTCGGGTCGCGGGAACTGCTTGACTGCGTCGATGCACGAGCCGGACTGGGTGGCGATCACCGAACGCAACGCCCGGTCGGTCCAGACGACGGTCGGGTGGATCTTCTGGGACCCGGGAGCCGTAGCCCGCTACGGCGCTCTCGGGCTGCCGGGGCCGCTGGGCTACATCGGTGCCCGCGCCGCTCCCCTGGCACCGGCTGGGCCCGAAGCGGTCGAGGCCGCGTTCGGCTCGATCTCGGCGCTGGGCATCGCCCTGACGTTCGACGCCGTGGACCGCGCCGGCACGTCGTTCGACGCGCTGTGGCAGGCCCGTGACGAGGCCGTCGTCGACGGCCTGCACCGCCATGCCCCGGACATCGTGGATCCGCTGATCGAGCTGGGACCGGCGCTGTGGGACGTGGTGGATCGATTGCCGACGGTCGCCCGGCCGCTGTACGCCAGCCACCTGCGGATGGCTCGCCCGACCGATCCGCTGCTCTCGGGCTGGCACGCCGTGAACTGCGTCCGCGAGTGGCGCGGGGACACGCACTGGGCGATCGTCGCCGCCGCCGGGTTGACGGGCATGGAGGCATCGATCCTCCACAACGCCTGGCTCGGCTACGACCGCAACTGGCTGCCCACGTCGAGGGGCAGCACTCCGGAGGAAACCGAACGCGGGTGGGCGACGCTGCGGAGCAAGGACCTCGCCGAGGGCGACGTCGTCACCCCCGCAGGCGTGGCGCTGCGCCAGCACGTCGAGGACGAGACCGACCGGCTCACCACCTTGGTGTGGGAGCTGCTCGGCGAGGGGCGCTCGCTCGCCTTCGCCGAGGATTTCGAACCACCGTGCGAGCGGCTGCTGGCCCGAGTCGACGAGACGGCCGGCCCCAACTACCAGCCGGCGTCACGGCTGCGCTCGGAGGTCACCCCTCGTCGACCAGGGCGATGGTCCGCCCGGTCGTCGCTCGATCGGCCATCGCCGTGATGGCGGCGGGCAGGCCCTCGAACCGGACGACCTGACCGACCACCGGGCGCACAGCCCCCTGCTCCACCAGGCCCACCACCTGGCGCATGATCTCGGCGCCCTGATCGCCCGACGCCAGGTTCCACCCCATCGCCCCCTTGACCAGGTCGCGCAGGCCGTCGTCGGCGTAGGCCAGGGTGACGCCGCCGATCATGATGTTCGCCATGAGGATCCGGCGGGGCACGATCCACGGCTCGTCGGCCACCGCCTTGTTCGATGCGAACCCCATCATCAGGTAGCGGCCCCCGTACGCCGTGGCCGTGATGGATGCATCGAACAGAGCCTCGCCCACGTTGTCGAACACGACCTCGACCCCTCGGCCACCCGTTTCGGCGAGCACCGCCTGGGCCAGACCGACCTCGGCGAAGCCCTCCGCCCGGGAGTCCAAGACCACGTCGGCCCCCAGCTGGCGACACAGGTCTCCCTTCTCCGATCCCCCGGCGGTGGCGATGACCCGTGCGCCGAGGTGCTTGGCCAGCTGGATCGCCGCGCTCCCCGACCCGCCCGCCGCGGCGTGGATCAGGACCGTCTCACCGGCCTGGAGGTGCGCCCGGTCGACCAGTCCCAACCAGGCCAGGTGGAACGGGAAGTAGAGCGCTGCCGCACCGGGCAGCGGGATCGAGTCGGGGATCTCGAACGCCGAGACCGTGTTGCACACCGCGTACTCGGCGTACCCGCCGTGAGCCTGGAGCGGCATCGCCACGACCCGTCGACCGACCCAGGTGCCACCGTCGACCCCGTTCCCGACCGCCTCGACGATGCCGAAGACCTCCATGCCGGGGCTGTACGGAAGCTCGGGCTCCACCAGCATGTTCCCGCCCGTGATCCGCTCGAGGTCGTTGAGGTTGAGCGGGATGGCCTGCACCCGCACGAGCACCTGTCCCGGCCCCGGCTGTGGCACGGCGACCTCGTCGAGCTGAAGGACCTCGAGCGGGAGGCCGTACTCGTGGGTGCGCCAGGCCCGCATCGTGGCCGGGACCCCGGGCAGATCACCGGTCATGAGCGAACCCCCTCGTCATCGGGCAGATCCACCCGAGCAGGCGGACGATAGCGGCGGTAGGTTCCGCCCGCAGGGGACGGCCGCCGCCGGCGCGACCCTCCGGACAGGGGCCATCGATGAGCAACGACGCATCCCTGCGGGGTCGCTTCGACCGGGATCGCCTGGTCGCCGAGGCCGCCGCCGTCGCCGGCTCGGGCGACTTCGGCGAGGACACCTGGCAGGAAGGCCTGGACGTCCTGCTCGACGGGTTCGTGGAGGAGGCACGACTTCACGAGCTGGGCGTCGAGATCGCCGCAGGCGGGGTCACCGAGTACCTCGCGAACCGCGCCGGCATCACGGCCTGGCGCGCCGCGCACCCGTCGGTGGCCGAGGGCACCGTCGAGCACCCGATCTTCATCGTCGGCCAGCCCCGCACGGGAACGACCATCCTCTACGACCTGCTCGCCCTCGACCCCGACCTGCGCGCCCCGCTCACCTGGGAGATCGACAAGCCGCTTCCCCCTCCCGAGACCGCGACCCGCGACACCGATCCCCGGATCGACGAGGTCGACGCCGTCTTGTCGATGGCCGACTCGCTCATCCCCGGGTTCACCAGCTTCCACCCCATGGGGGCGCGGCTGGCCCAGGAGTGCGTCCGCATCACCGGCGGCGACTTCCGCAGCATGATCTTCCCGTGCCAGTACCGGGTGCGTTCGTATGACCGGTGGCTGCTCCGCAATGCCGACCTGGCCCCGGCCTACCGCTGGCATCGGCAGTACCTGCAGCACCTCCAGTCCGCTGACCCGGCGCCGCAGTGGCTGCTCAAGTCTCCGGCGCACCTCTGGGACCTCGATGCCCTCGCCGCCGAGTATCCCGACGCCGTGATCGTGCAGACCCACCGCGATCCGCTGAAGGTCATCACCTCGGTGAGCGCCCTCGTCGCGCACCTGCGCCGGATGGCCAGCGACGACGTCGACCTCCACGAGATCAGTTCGGACTACGCCGAGGACATCTTCTTGGGCCTCGACCGGGGCATGGACGCCCGTGCCCGGGGCGTGATCCCGGCAGACCGGATCGTCGACGTCCACTTCCAGCAGTTCGTCGCCGACCCGATCGAGACCGTTCGGGCGATCTACGTCGCCCTCGGACGAGAGCTCGACGATCTCACCGAGAAGCGCATGCGGGCCTTCCTCGCCGAGCACCCCGGCGATGGCGGAGGCGGCGGAACCCGCTACCGCTTCGCCGACACCGGCCTGTCAGAAGGCCCCCTCCGCGAGCGAGCCGCCGAGTACCAGCAGGCCATGGGCGTCGCCTCCGAACCGATGGCCTGACCGCCAGACCGCCACACCGGGAACCGCCGGACCGGGAACCGCCAGACCGGGAACCGCCGAACTGACCGTCTGACTGACCCAGCGACCCAGCGACCCAGCGACCCAGCGACCCAGCGACCCAGCGACCCAGCGACCCCGCGAAGAGCCTCGTCGCCGGCCAGGGCCGCCATCGGGTCGGGCTCGTGCGGTGTGTCAGCAGAGGGTGGGTTGTTCGGGTTGGGCGATGCGTCGGGTGAGTTCGGCTCGGCGGGTGTGGTCGATGGGTCGGCCCTTGCGGGCGTCGCGGTCGAGGATGCGGGCTTCGAGTTGGGCTTCTTCCCGGTCGGTGAGGGGTCGCTG
>JBKJPY010000033.1:0-5330 GCA_046594195.1 Acidimicrobiales bacterium
ATGTAAGGCACGAAGCCATGCAGAGCTGGAGCCACGACCGCTGCTGTCGGCGACAGCCCACCACGAATGCCGGGCCTACGCCCAAGCATCACAGGCAGAGCTTGCGGAGCCCCCCAAACCAGGGACGATCCGGCTTGCCGGTCGTCTCTGCGAAGACGTCGGGCGTCAGCCCGTCATCCAGTTCGAGGAACGGAGTGAGCGCCAGCGAACGAGTGACGAGACGTGGCTTCAGATCTCGCAGCCGTCGGGCCCACAGGCGTCGACGCCATCGGCGCTCGCGACCACCCGTACCGGCGCTGGCTCCCGGCTCAACCGCCCCTGCTCGATGAGGTCGCGCAGCGTCTCGGGCGGCTGGGCGCCGGAGATCCCGAGACGACCGTCGACCACGAAGAAGGGCACGCCGGCGACGCCGATGCGGCGAGCTGCGTCGATGTCCTCGCGTACCTCGTCGGCGAACGCATCTCCGGCGAGCACGGCATCGACCTCGTCGGGATCGAGCCCGATGCCGATGGCACGGGCCCGCAAGGTGGCGGCCTCGCCGATGGGCTCGCCGTCGGTGAAGTACGCCCGGCCCAGGGCGTGCTTGAGCTCGAGCTGCACGCCGCGGAGCCGGGCCAAGTGGAGGAGGCGGTGGGCGTCGAAGGTGTTGCCACCGATGGCCTGGTCGAAGCGGAAGTCGATCCCGCGCTCGGCGCCGAGGCTGACGATGCGGGCCTGCTGGGCCTTGACCTGGCCGACGGAGGTGCCGTACTTCTGGGCCAGGCGCTCTTCGAGCGGCTGCTCGTCACGCTCGGGGGCGCCGGGATCCAGCTGGAACGAGTGGAGGACGACCTCGATGTCGTCGGCGTGCGCGTAGTCGTCGAGGGCCAACCCCAGGTTCGCCAAGCCCACGTAGCACCACGGACACACCACGTCGGACCACACATCGACTCGCATCGAATGCACCAGCTCTCATCTCAGGGGGGACCCGGTTCCAACCGAGGTGGCGCGGCCGATGTTCCCGGATCGCTGTCAGACCCCCTCCGTAGGTTCGGCGCATGCTTCTCGCCACCCGGTGCCCCGCATGCAGCACGGTCGGTCCCGCTCCTTGCGCCGACTGCATCGCCGCCATGGCACGGTCCGTCGCGGTTCCGGTCCCGCCGGGCCTCGATGCCTGCCGGGCCCTGCTGGACTACGACGGCGCGGCCCGTCAGCTCGTGGCCCAGCTCAAGTACCGCAACGCCCGCTCCACCGCCTCGTGGCTGGCGGCCGGGGTCGCCGGCCTGGTCCGGGCCGATGAGGTCGACTTGGTCACGTGGGCACCCACGACCGACCTGCGTCGACGGAGCCGGGGCTTCGACCACGCCGAGGTTCTGGCGCGCAAGGTCGCCTTCGCGCTGGGTCGCCCCTGCTGGTCGGTCCTCACCCGGGAGCCGGGCCCACCGCAGACCGGGCGGACGCTGCTGGAGCGCCGGGACGGACCGGGGTTCGGGGCGCGGCGCACGGTCAAGGGCGCCTCGGTGCTCGTCGTCGACGACGTGGTCACCACGGGAGCGACCCTTGCGGCGGCGGCGCGAGCCCTGCGCAGCGTGGGTGCAGCACGGGTCGTCGGGGTGGCGGCGGCGCACCCGAGATGACCGGTCTACGATCCGACCACCATCCCCGATACGGAGGTCATGCCGGTGCAGGTCACGGTCAGTCGTCGTCACACGGAAGTATCGGAGGCCCTCCGGGTCATGGCCGAGGAAAAGATCGGCCGGTTGGGTCGTTTCGTCGACGGCCTGGACCACGCCGAGGTCCACTTCTGGGAGCACAAGAACCCCCGCATCGCCGACAAGGAGGTGTGCGAGGTCACGATCGAAGGCCACGGCCACCACGTGCGGTGCAAGGTCCAGGCGCCCGATGGCTTCCAAGCGGTCGACAAGGCCTACGAAAAGCTCGAGCACCAATTGCACAAGCTCAAGACCAAGCTTGCCCGGCGCAACCACGGCCGGCCCAAGGCCCACAAGAAGGTCGATGCGTTGGGTGCGGTCGCCGTGGCGGAGCCCGAGGTGATCGACCAGGAGGTCGAGCTCGACGAGGCGGTCGACGCCGGTCCCCAGATCGTGAAGTCGAAGCGCTTCGCCATCCACCCCATGTCCGCCGACGAGGCCGCCGAGCGCATGGAACTCATCGGCCACGGGTTCTTCTTCTTCACCAACGTGGAGACGTCTCGCTCCGCCGTCGTGTACCGCCGGGAGGACGGCAACGTCGGCCTCATCGACGAGGCCGACTGACTCCGCCGACGCGACGGCCCCGTCGGCGGTGGGTCAGTCCTCGTCGTCGGGGACCGGCGCGATGGCGTCGAGGTCCTCGACGGACGGGCAGAACCAGAACGATCCAGTGAGGGCGGTCGTGAACTGTTGCAGGCGGTCCACGAGCGTGGGGTCGTCGACGCCGAACAAGGCTCGAAGCTGCTGGTCGAACCGGTCGACGTCGCGCCCGAAGGACACGAAGATGAGGCCCTGATCCGCCGCGTTCGCCCACGGCACGCTGCGGCGGTAGACCTCGAGCTCCTCGCCGTCGGGGCCCTCGACCTCGGCCAGGGCGATGTGGGCGTCGGCGGGTTTCACGTCGTCGGGCAGCTCGAGGCTTTCGCGCTTGGTACGCCCGAACACCAGCTCCTGCTCGTGCTCCTCGAGGGCGTCGAAGGCGTCGAGGTCGTGGCGGAAGCGCATCGTCATGGCGCAGCTCCCGCCCTCGCCCGGCTCGCCGTCGGGGATCACGGCCAGGTCCGGCGCCTCGTCGAGGAACGGGTTGGCGCTGCCGTCGACGAACCCGGTGAGATCTCGCGAGTCGTGGTAGGTGAAGCCGGTGACGTCGAGCTCCAGTTCGGCGACGGACGCCAACGCCGCCGTCGCTTGGCGCGCCACGTCGAAGACCACGTCGGTGCTGGGCCCGTGCGCCCACAGCCAGATGTCGCGCTGGGTGGCCGGAGCGCGATGGGTGCCATCGGCCGATTCGTAGCCAGGGAAGGCCCTGATGACCTGGGCCGACCGGCCGGCCCGCACGCGGTCCCAGGCGTCGGGCCCGAGCCCGATCACCAGGTTCACCCCGCCCGTGGTGCGGTGGTCGGCGTTGGACGCCCGCACGCCCACCAGCGCAGCGACGACGGCGGCGTCGTCCACCCCCTCGCGGATCGCAAGCTCGAGGTGATGGTGGGCGCGGGTGCCCTCGGCGAAGATTCCGTACTGGTGGCGGGCCATTCGGGGGGTCCTCCGGAGGCGAGACCGGGTGGTCGGGGAGCAGGTCGGGCGCATCCTACGGAACTCAGGCGAGCCCTCCGGTTTGCGCGATCTGCGTTCCAGACCGGGGCGCATACACTTGCGGACCTCATGGCTGTTCTCGACAAGATCTTCCGCGTCGGCGAAGGCAAGAAGGCGAAAGCGCTTCTTGGCCTCGTTCCCGACATCAACGCACGCGAACCCGACCTCCAGAAGCTCTCGGACGATGCGCTCAAGGCCAAGACGGCCGACTTCCGCCAGCAGCTCGACAACGGTGCGGACCTGACCGACATCCTCATCGACGCGTTCGCCGTCACCCGCGAGGCCGCGTCGCGCACCATCGGTCAGCGCCACTACGACGTCCAGCTGATGGGCGGGGCTGCCCTCCACTACGGGTGGATCGCCGAGATGAAGACTGGTGAGGGCAAGACCCTCACCTCGACCCTGCCGATGTACCTGAACGGCCTCACCGGCAAGGGCCTCCACGTCATCACGGTGAACGACTACCTGGCTCGGCGCGACTCGGAGTGGATGGGCGAGATCCTGGGCTGGCTGGGCCTGTCCATCGGCCTGATCCTCCCCGACGGTGGCGACAACGACTTCAAGCGCATCCAGTACGCCGCCGACATCACCTACGGCACCAACAACGAGTTCGGCTTCGACTACCTCCGCGACAACATGGCCACCACCGCGGCCAACAAGGTCCAGCGTGGTCACGTCTACGCCATCGTCGACGAGGTCGACTCGATCCTCGTGGACGAGGCCCGCACGCCGCTGATCATCTCGGGCCGCATCGCCGACGCGGCGAAGCTCTACTACAAGTTCGCCAGCATCGTCCGTGGCCTCACCCGCGACGTCGACTACGACGTCGACGAGGAGAAGCGGATCGTTGCCCCCACCGAGGAGGGCGTGTCCAAGGTCGAAGCCGCGCTCGGCGTCGACAACATGTACGACGCCGTGCAGCAGAACCTCGTCCACCAGTTCCAGGCCGCCTTGAAGGCGAAGGAACTCTACAAGCGGGACAAGGACTACATCCTCCAGCACGGCGAGGTGAAGATCGTCGACGAGTTCACCGGTCGCATCCTTGAGGGCCGTCGCTGGTCCGAGGGGCTCCACCAGGCAGTGGAGGCCAAGGAGGGGGTGAAGATCAAGGAGGAGAACCAGACGCTCGCCACGATCACCCTCCAGAACTACTTCCGCATGTACGAGAAGCTCGCGGGCATGACCGGTACGGCCGCCACCGAGGCCGCCGAGTTCGAGACCACCTATGGCCTCCAGGTCGTGCCGATCCCGACGCACCGCGACCTGCTCCGAGATGATCAGCCCGATCTGATCTACAAGTCCGAAGAAGCCAAGTTCGAGGCCGTCGTCGAGGACCTCGCCGAGCGGTACGAGACCGGCCAGCCCGTCCTTGTCGGCACCATCTCGGTGGCCAAGTCCGAGAAGCTCTCGCGGATGCTCGAGAAGCGTGGCATCGCCCACGAAGTGCTCAACGCCAAGCAGCACACGCGTGAGGCCGAGATCGTGACCCAGGCCGGTCGCCTCCACTCGATCACGGTCGCCACCAACATGGCTGGCCGTGGCGTCGACATCCTCCTCGGTGGCAATCCCGACGGGCTCGCCCAGCGCGACCTCCGCGCGGAGGGCGTCGACCTCGAGAGCGAAGAAGGCGCCGCGAAGCTCTCCGAGCTCGCCGCCAAGTACAAGGCGGAGACCGAGGTCGAAGGCGACGAGATCCGCAAGCTCGGTGGCCTCTACGTGCTCGGCACCGAGCGCCACGACTCCCGCCGCATCGACAACCAGCTCCGTGGCCGCTCCGGCCGTCAGGGCGACCCCGGCGAGAGCCGCTTCTACCTGTCGCTCGAGGACGACCTCATGCGGCTCTTCGCCACCGGCGCCATGAACTGGGTGATGGGCAAGGCCCTGCCCGACGACATCCCCATCGAGGCGAAGATGGTCACCAAGGCCATCGAGCGGGCCCAGAACACCGTCGAGCAGCGCAACGCCGAGATCCGCAAGAACGTGCTCAAGTACGACGAGGTGATGAACGAACAGCGCAAGGTGATCTACAAGCGCCGAGATCAAATC
>JBKJPY010000019.1:0-53977 GCA_046594195.1 Acidimicrobiales bacterium
CTGAGCGTCGGGAACTGATGGACCACATCGCCGACGAGTGCATCGAGAACGTGATCATCACGTCCGGGCACACCCACATCTGGTTCGAGTCGGGCATCCGTCCCGACTACGACGACCTTCCCGTCGACGGGGCCGGGGGTTCACCCGTGGTGGCCCGCGAGTACGTCTGCGGATCCCTCACCGCTGACCCGGACGCCCGCGAGGCCTACTTCCCCGGCCGTCCCGTCGCCGAGCAGGAGGCTGGGATCCGGTCGTTGGAGGCCGCGTTCTTGGGCGCCAACCCGCACGTCGACTACATCGACCTGCTCAACCAGGGCTACGGGGTCGTCACGTTCACGCCCGCTGCCGCCACGGTGGACTTCCGCGTCATCGACACCTTCGATGCGGAAGCCGTGGCCGTCACCAAGGAGTCGTACACGGTGAAGGCCGGCACCCTGCCGACCGGCATCTGCGGCAACGAGCCGACCCCGGTGGATCCGGTCCCGGTCGAGCCGACCGACGGCCAAGAAGCCACCGGGGCGCAGCCCGTCGCCGGAAGCCCCACCTACACCGGCTGACGTCGCGCCGGCGCCCGGACGCGGGAGCACGGATCGGTCGATCAGGCCTTCCGGCTGGCGATCGCCTGGCGGACGATGGCGACAGCCCGGCCGGGGGCGCCGTTGAGGACGGCGAGGAGGGCGTCGACGGCGGGGAACCGCACCGTGCCGCCGCTCAGCAGGACGAGCGCGCGCACTGGGCCCTCCTGCAGGGCGGTGCGCACCATCTTGAGCGTGGCCTCGTCCGGGTCGGGGAACTCGGAGAGCGACTGGCGCAAACCCTCCCGCACCACGATCGAACCGAGCGCCCGGCCGAGGCGCGTCTCCGCCAGGTCCTCGAGGGTGGAGTTGCGGTGGAACGGCCGAGCGGGCGGGACAACGGGGATCGGCCGCCCGAGCAGTGCGGCGAACTCGTCGTCGGTGGCGACCATGCCGGCCGGGCCGGGCACCGAGGTGACCGCATCGTCGGAGGCGACCTCGACCTCGACCGTGGCCACCACGTCGGCCGAGGAGCGAGCGACGACGAGGTCGAACGTCCCGGGTTCGACCAGCCAGTCGTGCGCGGTCACGTCCCACACGGCGAACGCCCGCCGGTCGAGCGGGATGGCCACCTGCTCAGAGGCGCCGGGCTCGAGGTGGATCTTGGCGAAGCCCTTCAGCTCCTTGGCCGGCCGGTGGACCGAGCTGGCACGGTCGTGCACGTAGAGCTGGACCACGTCGCTCCCCGCCCGAGCGCCGGTGTTCGTGACGGTCACCGAGACGGTCAGGTCCGTCCCCTCGCCATCGACGGCGATGTCCGACCAGGCGAACGAGGTGTACGACAGGCCGTGCCCGAAGGCGAACCGGGCGGGCACGCCGGCGGTGTCGTGGAACCGGTAGCCGACGTACAGGCCTTCGCGGTACTGCGCCTGTCGGGGTTGGCCGGGGAAGTTCCGGTCCGCCGGAAGCTGGGCCACGTGCTCGGGGATGCTCTCGGCCAGGCGACCACCAGGATCGACGTCGCCGAACAAGATGTCGACCGTGCCGCCGGCTCCGGCCTGGCCGCCGAGCCAGCACTCGAGCACGGCGTCCACCCGGTCCGAGAACGGCAGGTGGACGACGCCACCGTTGCTCAACACGACGACGACCGGCACGTCCAGCGCAGCCAGCGCCTCGATCACCGCGATCTGGCCGGTCGGAAGGTCGAGGCTGGTGCGATCGAAGCCCTCGGACTCCATCGGCGCCGGGAGGCCGCCGCAGAACACCACGACGTCGGCGTCGGCGGCGACGGCCAGCGCCTCCTCCAAGAGGCGGTCGTCGGTGGCGCCGGTGCCGGAGTCGTATGCCGGTGCGTAGGTGACCGTCGAGCCCTCGCCGACCCGGGAGCGCACGAGGTCGAGGAGGCGGTCCACCTTCGTCGGGTTGACCTGCGAGCTGCCGGCGCCCTGGAAGCGCGGATGTGCGGCGAACGCACCGACGATCGCGATGTGGGTTCCGTCCGCAGCCAACGGGAGCACGCCGTCGTTGCGCAACAGGACCGAGCCGGCAGCGGCCGCCCGCCGGCCCAGCACATGGTGCGCATCGCGGTCGCTCGGCCGGGGCTGGCGGTGTGCGCGCCGCAGGAGCGAAACGACGCGCTCGGCACAGCGATCGACCGCAGCCTCATCGAGTGCCCCGGAGGCAAAGGCACCAAGCACGTCGTTGTCGTACGCCCCGGCGCTCCCCGGCATCTCCAGGTCGAGGCCGGCCCGGATCCCGGCGATGCGGTCGTTGGTCGCTCCCCAGTCCGTCATCACGAGGCCCTCGAACCCCCATTCGTCCCGCAGCACCTCCTGCAACAAGTGGTGGTGTTCGGACGCGTAGATGCCGTTCACCAGGTTGTACGAGCACATCACCGTCCACGGCGCCGACTCCTTGACGGCGATCTCGAACCCGGTGAGGTAGAGCTCCCGCAACGTCCGCTCGTCGACCACGGCATCGACGACGAACCGGTGCGACTCGTGGTTGTTCACGGCGAAGTGCTTGAGGCTGGTGCCGATGCCTTGCGACTGAACGCCCCGGATCATCGCCGCCGCCAGCTTCCCGCTCAGCACCGGATCCTCCGACAGGTACTCGAAGCACCGACCTCCGGCCGGGTGGCGCTTGATGTTGATGCCCGGCCCGAGGATCACGGCGACGCCCTGCTCCACGGCCTCTTCGCCGAGGGCCACCCCGACCGCTTCGACGAGTTCCTCGTCCCAGCTCGATCCCAACGTCGCTGCGGTCGGGAAGCAGGTCGACGGCACTGCCTGCTGGAGCCCCAGGTGATCGCCGCCGCGGTGCTGCTGGCGCAGGCCGTGGGGACCGTCGGCGATGTCGATGCCGTCGAGCCCGTGCTCGGGCAGCGCCTCCAACTCGAAGCGGTCGGCTCCCGACAGCAGGCGGACCTTGGTGACCCGGTCGAGGCCGGCAACGATCTCGACCGACGTCGGGGATGTGGCCGGCGCAGGGTCCATGTCGGGCGATGGTACGGGACGACGTCTCCGGTCCGCCGAGGCGCTCGTCCGCCTAGATTGGTCGGCGGTGGATCCCTTGGCTCGCAACAACGTCACCCAGCGAGGGCCGGCCTCGGGTCCGGCGCTCGTGTTCGCCCACGGGTTCGGGTGCGACCAGCACATGTGGCGGCTCGTGGCACCGGCGTTCGAAGACCGGTACCGAACGATCACCTACGACCACGTCGGATTCGGCCAGTCCGATCTGTCCGCGTTCGATCCGGTCCGCCACGGGTCGCTCCAAGGCTACGCCGATGACCTCCTCGAGATCATCGATGCCCTCGGCCTCGACGACGTGGTCTTCGTCGGCCACTCGGTCGCCGGGATGATCGGCGTCCGCGCCGCGGTCACGGACCCCACGGCGCTGCGCGCCCTCGCCCTCGTGTGTCCGTCGCCGCGCTACATCGATGCGCCGGACTACACCGGCGGGTTCTCGAAGGAGGAGATCGACGGCCTGCTGGAGACGCTTGACAGCAACTACCTGGGCTGGTCGACGGCTATGGCCCCGGTGATCATGGGCAACGCCGACCGGCCCGAACTGGGTGAGGAGCTGACCAACTCCTTCTGCCGCACGGACCCGGCCATCGCCGAATCGTTTGCCCGGGTGACGTTCCTCTCGGACTCCCGAGCCGACCTCCCATCCGTGGCGGTACCGACGCTGGTCATCCAGACCACGCACGACGCCATCGCCCCAGAAGAGGTCGGCCACTACGTCGCCGACCACCTGCCACGCAGCACCTTCGTGCAGCTCGACGCCACCGGGCACTGCCCCAACCTCAGCGCGCCGGCAGAGACCAGCGCTGCGCTCGACGCGTTCTTGTCGACGCTCGGGTGACGCCTCGGTGATCGATCCGGCCGACGAGACCGCCATCGGCGGCACCGAGACCGCCGAGGACCTCTACCACCGGGCGCCGTGCGGGTACCTGTCTCTCGCTCCCGACGGGACCATCGTCCGCGTGAACGACACGTTCTGCCGATGGACCGGGTACGACGCCGACGACCTGCTCGGCGATCGCCGGTTCAGCGGCTTGCTCACTGCCGGTGGACGGATCTACCACGAGACCCACTTCGCACCCCTCCTGCTCATGCAAGACGAGGTCCGGGAGGTGGCGTTCGACGTCCGCCGCGCCGATGGCACGGCGCTGCCGGTGCTGGTCAACGGGCTCCTGGTCCGTGATGCCAGCGGCGATCCCGCCGTGATCCGCATCACCGCGTTCGACGCCACGGTCCGGCGCAGCTACGAGCAGGAACTGCTGCGAGCGCGACGGGCGGCCGAACGCTCGGAGCGCGAACTGCGGGCCATCGCCGAGACGCTGCAGCGCAGCATGATGCAGCGCACCGAGCTCGCCAGCCCAGCATTTCGCGTCGAGACCCGCTACCGACCAGCGGTCGACAGCCTCGAGGTCGGCGGAGATTGGCACGATGCGTTCTTCGTCGACGGACGCCGAGCCGTCGGCATCTCCGTTGGTGACGTCGTCGGGAAGGGGATCGACGCCGCGTGTGCCATGGGCCAGGTGCGCAGCGCGCTGCGGGCCCTCGCCCGGTCTGGAGCCGGACCCAGCACCCTGCTCCACGAGCTGGACCGGTTCGTGCAGACCGTGCCCGACTCCTACTCGTCGACCATCGTCTACGCCGAGCTCGACCTCGAATCAGGTGAGCTCCGCTATGCGGCAGCCGGCCACCCGCCCCCCGTGGTCATCCGGGCCGACGGCACGGGCGAGCTGCTGTGGGGCGGGCGGTCGGCGCCGATCGGGACGATCGGGCGTGACCGGGTGCGGCCGCAGGACGTCACGACGGTCCGCCCCGGCGACCGGGTGGTGCTCTACAGCGACGGGCTCTGCGAGCGGCGCGAGCGCAGCCCCGACGACGGGTTCGCCCTCGTCGTCGAGCGCGCCGCGCACCTCCGGGACCTACCGCTCGGCCCGATGGCCGACGAGCTGATGCAGGCGATGCTCGGCGGCGGCCACCCAAGCGACGACACCTGCCTCCTGGTGCTCGAGGTCTGCGATCCTGCAGCCTGAGCCGTGAGCGGGTAGGGCGATGGGTTCGCTCTCGCGCCGCCGCTTCGTCCAGCTCGGCAGGCGGGCGCCTCCGCCGAGGCCGCAGACGATGCCCACGACGGCGACCTGACCGGCCGGTACCATCGCCGCTCACGCCATCCGGCCGGCGTCCCTGGAGGATCCATGTCCCGCACCCGCACGCTCGCCGCCGCCGCGATCGCCGTCTCGGCGGCGCTGGTGCTGGCCGCCTGCTCGGGCAGCTCCGACGCCGGCACCTCCGAGGGGACCGACCGCCCGACCGCCACCACCTCCACCACCTCCCCGATCGTCACGGCGGCACCCGCCGGCGAGCAGGCCGACGGCCCGGCGGCGCCGTCGAAGGGCTGCGGCCTGGGCCTCCAGGAGCCAGTCGCCAAGTCGAAGGAGTTCCTCGACGACAGCGACCGGTGGTACCTGCTCACGACGCCCGAGGACCTCGATGCCGACACCCCGCTCCCCCTCGTGTTGGACTTCCACGGGCTGGCCGAAGGGGCCGACGTGCACGCGCTGATGACCGAGCTCCCCGCCTACGGGCAGGAGCAGGGCTTCCTCGTCGTCAGCCCGCAGGGCACCGGGACGCCCGTGCGGTGGGCGGTCGACCCGGACGTCGAGGCCAACGCCGATCTGCAGTACACGCAGGCGCTGCTCGACCAGCTCGAAGCGGAGCAGTGCATCGACCGGTCCCGGGTGTACGCCACCGGCCTCTCCAACGGTGCGTTCATGTCGTCGATCCTCGGCTGCACGATGGCCAGCCGCTTCGCGGCGATCGCGCCGGTCGCCGGGCTCCTGCGGCCAGCGTCGTGCGACCCGACGCGCCCGGTCCCCGTGCTGGCGTTCCACGGCACCGCCGACCCGATCCTGCTGTTCAACGGCGGGGTGGGCGACCGCCTGGGCAACGTGCTCGGCGGGGGCAAGGTCACCGCCCCGACACCCGGGGCCGAGACCACCATCCCGGCCGCCGACCTGAACGGGGCCGGCTACCCGAAGGCCGCCCAGGAGTGGGCGACCGGCAACGGCTGCACGGGCGATCCCCGCGATGAGAACCTCACCGGCACCGTCATCGAGCGGACCTGGGACTGCCCGGCCGATGCGGTGGTCGAGTTCCTCATCCTTGAAGGCGGTGGCCACAGCTGGCCAGGCAGCGCCTTCAGCAACAAGCTGGCCAACATCGTGGGCCCGACCGACATGGGCACCAACGCCAACGAACTCATCTGGAACTTCTTCAAGAGGTTCCAGAACCCCGACGCCTGACGGGCTCGGGGCCTCGAAGCCGAGCCCGATCTAGCAGCGGCCGACTTCGACCGGGGTGTCCTCGGCGGCGGAGTCGCCGTGGAGGAGGCGTTCGGCGATGACGCCGGCTTGGATGCGGATCTCCGGCACGGCGGTGGTCTCCCATTCGGTCCCCCGACGCAGGGCGCCGACGAGCCAGAGCCCCGGGGTCGCGCCCAGGCTCCGGCCTTGCGCACGGCCGGCACGATCCACGGCCAAGCCCAGCCGGTGCGGGCCGATGACCACGTCGCCAGAGGCCAGGAGCTGCTGCACGACCGGATCGCCCGACACGGAGAGGTCGTCGCTCGGGCCGGCGGCGTTGACGAGCAGATCGGCCCGCTCCTCGGCGACCGAGGGGTTGGCGAAGCGCACGGCGAGTCGCCCGTCGCCCGCACCCGAATCGGCCGCGGCCGCAACCCGGCTGCGGACGATGCGGAGCTGCCCGCTGTCGAGCAGGGCGGCGAGCCGTTCCCCGACCGCAGGGGCGGTGCGATGGCGGTGCACGTTCCACCAGGGGAACCACCGGCGCAAGATGTGGCCCTGCTCGCCGTAGGTGAGCTCCCGCCAGATGTCGTTGGCGCGAGGCCGCACGTTGTCGACCACGGCCTGCCAGTCCTCGTGCGTGCGTCCGAGCCGGATCACATGGTGGACGAGGTCGCGCCCGCTGATGCCGGGAGCGGGCAGCAGCTCCGGGTCGATGGTGGCGGGCAGGCCGGGCCGACTCGTCCGGGGCACCAGGCCGCGCCGTGATGCCGCCACGATCTGCACATTCGGGTGGCGCTCGACGAGGGACAGGGCGATGTCGACCATGGTGAGGCCGGTGCCGATCACCACGACGCGGTCGACGCCCGGACGGTCGAAGACGCCGGGCGTCCACGGGTTCGCCACCACCCGAGGATCCTCGAGCGGGGCGTCGCACGGTGGGACGGGCCGGCCCGGGAAGCCGGTGGCGAGGACGACGTCGCCGGCATCCACCACGGATCCGTCGTCGAGCGAGACGGTCCAGCCATCGGTGCCTCGTGCCAGGCCGGCCACGCGCGCCCGACGGTGATCCACGCCGACGAGGTCTGCGCAGCGACCGGCCACGTCGGCCAGGTAGTCGCCGTACATCGCCCGGCGAAGGTAGGTATCGGCATCGGCCTGGACGCCGCGATCGCCCAACCAGCCGATGAGGTCCTGGCCACCGTCGCCGTCGACCGACAGGCGGATGCGGCACACGTTCATGAGGTGGACCGGATCGGGGGTGCTGTAGGCCACGCCGGGGCCCAGGCGCTCGGCCGGCTCGACGATCACCACCGGCCGGGCCGAACCGTCGTCCGCCGCCATACGGTGCAAGAGGAAGGTGGCCGCGGCACCGCCGCCGACCACCACGATGGGACCTTCACCCGGCGCTGGCACGTGCTCGCTCCTGTTGCTCGTCGTCGCCCCCCGGCCGTGGACCGCAGGTTACGTGGCGGCGGTGACGCCGCGGGCCACGGTTCACGCGGACGGGTCAGTTGTCACATGCAACGCACTCCCTCGTCGCCCTGTGCGATGCTCCGAGCCCGCGTTCCGTCCAACACAAGGGGATCTCCATGGACACGCTCGAAGCTGCCACCGCGTCCGGCGACGCCATCAACGGGCTGGGCACCAAGTTCATGCTCGACCTGAACACCTACGTGTACGGCGCGACGCTCGGGTTCGAGGGTGCGGACTTCTACCTCTCGGGTCGCGGCGGTGCGCTGGGCGACGTTCCCGCGGGGGCCGTGTCCGCCGCCTTCGTGTTCTGGAACCCGGACTTCATCGCCGCCGGATGGGAGCGCACGGCCGACGTCATGCCCCGCCGCCAAGCCGCGCAGGAGTTCGCCGGCGTGTGCCACCGCTGGGCAGAGGAGCACATCGGTGACGACGTCGATGTCGCCCGCCTCGCCGAACTCGCCGGACGGATCGGCGACGACGCCTCCCCCGCCTGCGCACCGCTCTTCGCCGGGTGGCGGTCGCTCGACGAGCCCGAGGCCGATCGCACCAAGGCGCTGGCCCTGCATCGCATCAACGCGCTGCGCGAGCTGCGCGGCGCCATGCACGGCGCTGCCGTCGTGGTCCAGGGCATCGCACCCCACGCCGCGGTCGCCCGGCGCACGCCCTACATGCTCCCGGTGTTCGGATGGGAGGAACCGCACCCGGACAAGGCCGACGTGCGAGGACCTTGGGCCGAGGCCCAAGCCGCCACCGAACGGGCGATGGCCCCGGCCTACGAGGGCCTGACCCCTGCGGAGCGCGCCGAGTTCGTCGAACTGGTCAACGCCCTCCAGGCATCGCTCGACTGACCGACCCTCCCGTCCCCCCACCGAACGCGGTCGAGGAAGAACGGGACGGACGCCGTCTCGGTCGTGGGCACGGTCGCCCGACCGGTCCTGGCAGGCCGATGGCTAGCGTGGTCGGCACCGAGACCTCCGTCGCGAAAGGCACCTCGATGCGCGCTCCCCACACCTCGGCCGGCCTCTGATGGCCCGCCCCACCTGGTCCGGCGTGATCAGCTTCGGTCTGGTCAGCGTGCCGGTGAAGGCGTACACCGCAACCCGCGACAAGGACATCCGCTTCCACCGGATCGAGCGCGACACCGGTGCCCGCATCAAGCAGCAGAACCTCTCGGCCGCCACCGGCGAGCCGGTCGAGGACGACGACGTGGTCATGGGCTACGAGCTGGCGCCGGGCAAGCACGTCACGTTCGAGCGCGAGGAGGTCGCCGCGCTGCGGCCCGACAGCACGAAGGCCGTGACGGTGCTGGACTTCGTTGATCTCGACGAGGTCGATCCCGTCTACTTCGACAAGACGTACTGGCTCGGCCCCGACGGGCCCGCCGCAGTTGAGCCCTACGAGCTGCTGCTCGAGGCCATGGAGGAGCGCAACCGAGTCGCCATCGGCGCGGTCGTCATGCGCAACAAGGGCCGCCTCGCCGCCATCCGGCCGATGGGCGGGCTGCTGGCCATGTCGACGATGCGCTACGCCGATGAGGTCGTCGCCCGCGAGGACATCGACGAGCTGCCCGCCGAGCGGGGCGAACCCCAGCAACGGGCCGTGGACCTCGCCCTGCAGGTGGTCGACACCATGACCGCCGAGTGGGATCCCGAGAAGTACCCGAACACGTACACCGCCGAGCTGCTCGAGGCCATCGAGGCCCGCTCCCACGGCGTCGTCGCCGAGCCGGCCGAGGACGGCGTCACCGACGCCCCGGTCATCGACCTCATGGCCGCCCTGCGCGAGAGCGTCGACGCCGCCAAGAAGAAGGCCGCCGACAAGGCCGCCGAAGCCTGATCCGCCCGCGGCGCCGCTGGGCGGAGCGGTCAGAGGGCGGGGAGGTGCTGCTGGCGGCCGATCAGGTGGGCCATGGGATCGCCAACTGCGGCCAGTCGCTCGGGGAGGGTGTGGACGGTCCAGCGATCGGGGGCCAGGTCGGGGTCGTCGAGCTCGTCCCAGGTCAGGGGCACCGACACCGGGCCGCCGGATGCGGCTCGAGGGCTGAACGGGCCGACGAGGGTCTTGTTGCGGATGTTCTGGGTGTAGTCGAGGCGGGCCTTGCCCCCACGGTCCGCCTTGGTCCACGCCCAGCTGACGATGTCGGGCACGAGGCGTCCCACCATCTGCGAGAGCTTCTCGACCCAATCGAGCGTGTCGTCGAAGCCCAGGCCCGCCTCCACGGGGATCCAGATCTGGATGCCCCGCTTGCCCGTGACCTTGAGGCCGGCCTCGAGCTCCAGGTGCTCGAGCGCCGTCTGGTGCAGCTTCGCCAGCAGGACCACCTGGTCCCAGGTGGTCTCGGTGCCGGGGTCGAGGTCGATGAGCGCCCAGTCCGGCTCGCGGCTGGTGTCGCAGCTCGACGTCCACGGGTGGAACTCGACCGCAGCCAGGTTGCCGAGGTAGAGCAGCGTCGCTGGCCGGTCGACCACGACGTACCAGCGGGTCTCGTCCTTGTCGGCGTCCTCGTTGGGCCACTGCGTCATCCACGGCGGCGCGTTCTTGGGGGCGGCCTTGGCCCAGAACCCGTTCTCGTCGGTGCCGTTGGGATGGCGGACCACGTTGCACGGACGACCCTCGAAGTACGGCAGCATCGCCCCCGAGACCTGCGCGAGGTAGCGGAGCAGGTCGCGCTTGGTCGCCGCGGGCCGACGTTCGCGCTCGTCATCTGCGGGCCGCTCCGGGAACAGGACCTTGTCGAGGTTGCTCACCTCAAGGTCCACTCCGTCGACCGCCCACCGACCGCCCCGGCCCGGCAGCTCGTCCAGGGCAGCGAGCTCCTCGGCGGTGACCCGCGCCGCGAGGGGGCTAGCCACGCCGTCCTGCCTGCGAGACGCCGAGGAAGGCACCCAGCCGCTGCAGGCCCGCCGGGGACCCCG
Organism: Acidimicrobiales bacterium; assembly: GCA_046594195.1. Taxonomy (GTDB): domain Bacteria; phylum Actinomycetota; class Acidimicrobiia; order Acidimicrobiales; family Iamiaceae; genus Aquihabitans. The sequence continues at coordinate 10,728 of JBKJPY010000019.1, forward strand.
GCACGAAGTCGGTGAGCTGGGGCGCGTGGACGAGGTAGGCGGTGTGCTGCGCGCGCGAGATCGCGACGTTGAGCCGGTGCCGGCTGAGCAGGAACCCAGCACCGCGTGAGCTGCTGTTGGCGGCCGATGCGGCCATCGACACGATCGCCACGGCAGCTTCTCGTCCCTGGAACTTGTCGACGGTGCCGACGGGGACATCGGGGTGGCCCGCTGCGTCGAGCCGCTCGCGCAGCCGGTTCACCTGGGCGTTGAAGGGGGCGACGATGACGAGGTCTTCGGCCTCGAGGGGGCGAGTGACCGTCCGGCGCCGGGCGAACGGGTCGGTCCAGGCTCGTCCCAGGAGGTCCTCGACCAGCTCGACGATGCGCGCCGCCTCCTCGTTGGAGGCAGCCCGGTTGCCCTGGTGGTCCACCAGCACGGTGTGCACCCCGGGCTCGACGCCGGCGAGCACCCGCTCGCTGGTGCACGGATCGCTGTGGAGGCGGTCGTCGTAGGACAGGTGGGAGACGACCTCGCATACCTCCGGCCGCATCCGGTAGCTGGCGGCGAGGAAGTACCCGAGTTCGGCCGGCAACGTGTCGTGGCCATCTGCGAGCCAGCCGAGGGCGGCGCGCTGGACGGGTTCGGGATGCAGTGCCTGGCTGACCTGCGGGAGCTGCTGCGGGTCGCCGAGGAGCAGCAGTCGGGGCGCGGCGCGCGAGACGGCGATGGTGTCGGCGAGCGAGAACTGGCCGGCCTCATCGATCACCAGCAGGTCGAGCGAGCCAGCCGGGACCCGCTTGTCGCTCACGAAGTCCCACGCCGTGCCGCCGATCAGGCATCCGACTCCATCCGCCGGCGCGGTGGCGCAGGCGAGGAGCTCCGCGTCGGTGACCGAGGTCCCCAGGTGCGTCCCGCCTCCGCTGTCCTTCTTGAGCACCCGATCCGTGGGGGTTCCCGCCTCCACCACCTTGTCCAGGAGGCTCTCGATGGTGCGATGGCTCTGCGCCACGACCCCGACCTTCCAGCCGTAGTCGCGAATCAGCTCGGCGATCACCGCCGCACCCGTCGTGCTCTTGCCGGTGCCCGGCGGCCCCTGGACTGCGAGGTAGGAACGATCGAGCCGGAGCAGGGCATCGACGATCGACCGCCCGATGGTCTCACCCGGACCCGGCACTGGCAGCGGCCCGCCTCCGGTGAGCCGGGGTGGCAACCGTTGCAGCAGGTCGAACGAAGGCTGGGCGCGCAGGGACCCGTCCGCGGTGATCCCCTCGGAAACCAGGGCGTAGATCGCCTTGCCCATCGGCTTGCCCTCAAGGCCACCATCGGCGCTCACCGCCGCGGGGAAGGCCCGGTGCTCGGGCTCGAGCTCGGTCACCTTGCCGGGAAGCCGCTCGGTGAACGTGGCTCGATACCGGTCGCCCATGAGCTCCAGCGCGTCGAACGTCACGGTGCTGGCGTAGCCCCGCTCGAGTCCCTCAGGCCGGGTGACGTGGGAGGGCAAGGGCCCATCGTGGATGGCGAAGAGCGACCGCTCACCGGGGAGCAGCTTGAACGAGCCGGGCAGCTCGACGACCGCGTCGGACGTCCGCTCGAAGCGCTTCCCCGGCCGGTGCCAGTCGGACCGGACGGTGATGGCGGCCGGATCCAACACGATCATCTCGCCGTCGTGCTCCCAGTCCTCGGCCGGCGCACTGAGGCGGCGGAAGTGGTCCCACCAGAACGGGAGGACCTCCCGGCGGTGGTACTCGAGCGCGGCGGCGAGCATGGCCGTGGCCTGCTGGGCCGGGGTGCGCTCGGTGGGTGGTAGGTCGATCAACGGGGCCCGCAGCTGCTCAGCCAGGTCTCGCGCCGGGTTCGGCTTCGCTGGCTCCGGCTCCACGACCGTCAGCTCGACCGCTGGCCGGGCGGCTCCGGGCAGGCTGATCAGCCAGTCGCGGAGGCGGAGGGTGGAGAGGCAGTCGTACTCGTTGTACGACCGGAGCGCTTCGAGCTTGGCGGCGGCCTGGTCGGCTTCGCCGCGCTCGCGGTGCGCTTGGTATTCGGCGTACCAGACGATGGACTCCGCGCCGCCGGTGACCTCGCTCTCCCGCAGCTCGTCGCCCATGTACAGCGGCTCGAGCTTCTTGATGCTGTAGCTGCGCTGGGAGACTCGGATGGATTGGCGGACGACCGAGTAGAGGTCCACGAACACGTTGTCCCGCAGCAGCGCATCGAGCTCGTCGGCGCGGGTGCCGTACCGCTGCACGAGGCGCTTGAGCGCGGTGACCTCGTAGGGCGCGTAGTGGTAGATGTGCAACCCCTCGAACCCGGGCTGCAGGCGACGCCGGGTGATCCAGTCGAGGAACTCCTCGAGGGCGAGGCGCTCGGCCCGGCGATCGTGGGCCCACAGCGGCCAGTAGTCCGTCTTGGCGTCGGGCCCGTGGGTCATGACGCCGAACAGGTACTCCAGCCCGAGGTCGGTCCAACCCTCGGTGAGGTGGAGCGGATCGCCCTCGAAGTCGAAGAACACGTCGCCGGCGTTGGGCACCGGGACCTGGGCGATGCCGGCGGGGTCCGCCAGCTCGGCAGTCACCACCCCTTCGGGATGGGTGGCGTCGACGGAGGCGTCCTGGCCGACTTGGAGACGGGCCTGGGCGTGGAGCCGATCGAATACGCGAGGGGCGATGCCGTCGGGTGCGTCGTCCTGGGCGGCGAGCTGTTCCACCGTCGTGATCCCGGCGGCGGCCAGTCGCTTGCGGTGGTCGACCCGCATGCCGGCGACGAGCAGGAGATCGCGCCGGTCCTCCGCCGCCGCCTTGCAGTAGGCGCAGCGACCGCACTGGCGGATGGACGGGTCGTCCCACTTAGGCGGGCCGGGCGGCCGCTCCAGCAGCTCGACCATCCGGGCCCAGCGGTCGACGAGGATCGGACGGAGGTCGGCGTAGCGGTGGTGGGTCTGCGCGCCGTCGCCCAGCCACAGGTGGACCTGGTCCGGACGTGGGAGCCCCATGTTCTCGAGCTCGAAGGCGTAGGCAGCGAGCTGGACGAGCGCCTCCACCCGGGCGTGACGGGCGAACTTGGTGTCGGCCGGCTCGTAGCTGATCGAGCCATCGGGGCGCGGGGTGCGGACCACGAAGTCCGACAGGCCGTGGAACCGACCGTCGAAGAAGGCGGCTTGGAAGACCACCTCGGCCCCATCGCGGAACGCGTCCTGCGTGGCACGGTGGGCCGCCTGCAAGGAGGCACGGCTCGACGTGCTCGGCCGCTCAATGGACACCACGCCGCCCGGAGCGCCCTCGCCGAAGCGGGCGATGAGCTGGTGCAGGACGTTGGCCTCGTGGTCCTCGCCGAGCCGGCCCGCCCGGACCTGGATCTCGTCATCAGCGATCTCGAGCTTGGGCACGAGCTTCGCCTTCTCCGCTCGGCGTCGCAGGATCTGGTACTCGCAGCGCAGCGCAGTCACCAGATCGGTGGCGCTGAACACCCAGTCGTCGTCGAGGCGGAACATCGCTCTGGAGCATCCCACACCCCTCTGACAGTGGGACGGGGGTGACGGCCGACAGCGGGTGACCCGCAACAGCCGAGGCGAGGGTCGGCGACAGCCCCGAGGGGGCTGCCGCCGACCACGGTCACCGTCGGTTGGTGTTGAAGATCGAGACACCGCCAGGACCGACCAGGGCACCGATGATGATCAGCACGACGCCGAAGATGATCTGGCCCTGGAGGAGCTGCACGATGCCGGCGATCACGAGGATGGCGGCGATGATCCAAAGGATGGTTGCGTTCATGAGCGCCCACTGCCCTGCGTCGCGCCAGTCGAAACCTTCGTCAGACCGACGCTGTGCAACGGGATCGGCGGCGACCAGCCGGCACGACGATCGCTTGCACTCGACGATTGCCTGCCCCGGGAGTCGAGGGGTCAGGGCTCGCGCACCACGTCGGTCGGGTCCTTGTCCGGTCGGCGACCGAGGTAGCGCGGATGGCGGAGGTGACCCGACGAGGTCCACTCGCCGAAGCCGACCTGCACCACCATCGACGGCTTCACCCAGTGCACCGTCGGCTCCCGGACCCGCCCGGTGAACGGTGACTCGGGTTGCTCGATGGCGTGCAGCTCCCGGTACAGGCTCGACAGCGTGGCGGCATCGAACCCGGTCCCGACCTTGCCGGCGTACCGAAGTTCGTCACCGTCGTAGACGCCCACCAGCAGGGCGCCGAGGCCGGTGCGCGAGCCCTTCGGCTCGGTGAAGCCGCCGACCACCACCTCTTGGGCGTGGACGCACTTGAGCTTCAGCCAGTCCTTGCTCCGGCGCGGCTGGTACGCCGAGGCGCGCCGCTTGGCGATGAGCCCCTCCCAACCCCGCTCGCACGCCGCGGCGAGCAGCACTTCGGCGTCGCCCGGCAGCGCTTCGCTCAGCACGATGGGGCCCCCGGGTTCGAGCACCTCCCGCAGCGCCTCCTGGCGCGCTTCGAGACCGAGCGGACGGATGTCGTTGCCGTCGAACCACAGGAGGTCGAAGACGACGTACTGGACCGGGACCGTCGGGTCGCCGGCCTTCTGCTGGAGGCGCTCGAAGCTGGTCTGCCCGTCCACCATCGCCACCACCTCGCCGTCGACGATCAACGAACCGTGGGCCTGGCTCGCCAGGGCCCGGGCCACCTCGGGATAGGTGGCATCGAACGACAGCCCGTTGCGGGATCGGAGGCGGACACCGGTGTCGTCGACCCACGCCAGGCAGCGGTAGCCGTCGAGCTTGCGCTCGAACACCCAGTCGTCGCCGAAGGTCCGCCGGTCCGACGAGGTGGCCGCCATCGCCTTGACCTCCGCTGGCGGACGAGGCACGGCCATCAGACGATCAGCCCAAGACCCTTCTGGCAGTGCGGCCCGCCCCAGTGCTCGACGATCTTCCCGTCGCGCATCCGCAAGATCGCCGTGCCGTTGATGTGCACCGGTTCGCCCGTGGGCTCGAGGTCGAAGAACGGCTCACCGGTGAAGGTCCCCCGCACCGACCAGTTCGACACGACCAGGTCGTCCTGCTCGATGAGCAACTCGACGGTGAACTCCATGTCCGGGAACGCAGCCATGACCTGCTGCCACCAGATCTGCTCGTCGCCCCGCACGTCTTCACCGACCCGCTCGGGAGCCACGCGATCGGTGACGTGGGTGTGGAACTCGGGCGCCCAGAAGTCGTAGACGGCCTGCGTGTCCCCAGCGAACATCGCCGTGGAGTAGTCGCCGAGGATCTTCAGGTTCTCTGACATGGCCGGACGCTAACGGCATGGTCGCCGCGCTGCTCGGGGGATCGCTCGGCCAGTGGCGGGGTAGCAGCGGACGTGGAGACGACGATCGCAAAGAGGTGCACGATGGAGCTCGGACGGGCGCGAGATCACGTGGAGCAGGGCTGATGGCGCGGCCGATCTGGTCCGGATCGATCAGCTTCGGGCTGGTGAGCGTGCCCGTGAAGGCGTTCACGGCGGCGCGCGACCACACGGTCCACTTCAACCAGCTCGAGCGCGAGACCGGGGCGCGGGTCCGCCACCAGAACGTGTCGGACCAAACCGGCGAGGAAGTCGACAGCGACGACATCGTCTTGGGGTATGAGGTGTCCGGCGGCCGGTACGTGACCTTCGAGCGAGACGAGCTCGACGAACTTCGGCCCACGAGCACGAAGGCGATCGAAGTCCAGGACTTCGTGGCGCTGGCCGACGTCGACCCGATCTACTACCAGAAGACCTACTGGCTCGCCCCCGACGGCGATGCCGCCACCGAGCCCTACGCCCTGTTGCTCGCAGCGATGGAGGACCGAGGACGCGTCGCCATCGGCACGGTCGTGATGCGCAACAAGCAGTACCTCACCGCCGTGCGGCCGCTCGACGGCGCGCTAGCCATGTCGACCATGCGCTTCGCCGACGAGGTGGTGGACCGGGCGACCATCGACCAGATCCCCGAGAAGACGGACAAGGCGGACTCCAAGGCCATCAAGCTGGCTGTGCAGATCGTCGACTCCCTCGCCGGCGACTGGGACCCCGAGCAGTACCACGACACCTACGTCGAAGAGGTCCAGAAGATCATCGATGCGAAGGCACAGGGCGGGACCATCAGCGTCGACGAGGGCGGCGACGAGCCGACCAGCGGCAAGGTGCTCGACCTCATGGCGGCCCTCCAGGCCAGCCTCGACAGCGCCAAGGGATCGGGCACGCAGAAGGCGGGATCGACGTCCGGATCCCCGACGACGAGAGCGGCCGCAAAGAAGCCCACCGCCAAGAAGAAGGCGCCAGCGAAGAAGGCGCCCCCTAAGAAGGCCGCGGCCAAGAAATCTCCGGCGAAGAAGGCCCCCGCCAAGAAGTCCGCGGCGAAGCAGGGGTCAGGTGCGAAGAAGGCACCGACCCGCAAGAGCGCCTAGGCCGGGGTGACCGTCACCCGGCAGCGGCGGGCTCCGGCAGGCGTGCGGGGTCGCCGACGCGGATGGTTCCCGAGCCGAGCACCCGGAACACGGTGCCGGCCCGACGGCGCAGGGCGTGGCGGGCGCCGTCGCCGATGACGTCGTCGAGCAACTTGCAGGGTGCGGCGATGCGGACGACCTCCAACTCCACCCCGCCGATGGCCATGCGCTCGCCCGGCTTCGTGGGGATCGACCCATGCGAGATCGTGATGTTGCGCCGGGTTGCGCCAGGCTCGATGGGCGAGCCCAGGGCCTCGGCCCCCTCGGCCAGGTCTGCGGCAGACTGCACGGTCACGTGGCGGTGCCGGGTGCCGTGGTACCGATCGCCGACGAGACCCTTGCCCGCTTCGGCCTCGACCGCCTCGACCGACTTCATCGCGAGGCGCGTCCCGGGCGCGAGATGGATGGACTGCACGGTCGGAACCGGGGGCTCAACCGGTTCGGGTGCGGCGTGGGCGGACATGGCCCCAGCCCAGCACACCCTGGCTTCGGTCGGGCTACGGGATCGGTTTGGGCAAACTGGGTTCATCCCCTACCGCCCGGTCGACGACGGGCGGTGGCTGCTGCACGGCCACGTCCACGAGCGGTAGAAGGTCGACGGCCGCCAGCTCAACGTGGGCTGCGACGTCTGGGGCTACGCGCCGGTCGAGGCCCCCACCCTCCGAGCCCTCGTCGCCGCCGGCCCCGCCCACGTCGCCGGCTAGGCCCCCGGCGCCGTGATCCGATGCGGCGAGGTCAGTCCTTGGCGATCTCGTAGTTGCCGTAGCGGATGGGCGTGCGGAAGCGGGCGACGTCGGGGTGCTCGCGAGCGGCCGCGCCTCGGGCCCGGTTGCCCATGCTGGCGATGACCTCGCCGATCGAGTGGGCGTGCTGCGGGCTCGACAGCTTGGTGATCTCCTTGCCGATCTCCACCACCGACGGCTCCTCGGTGTTCCCGTAGTCGCCGAAGATCGGGTAGATCGACGCCCCGGCCTGGACCGCGAGGTAGAGGTCCTCCCGAGTGCCGCCGGCGAAGGGCTCCATGACGATGTAGCCGTGCTCGTCCTTGGCGTCGCGCGAGCCGGAGCCGGCCTCGATCACCAAGTGGCCGTGATCGGACGTCATCAGGTTCATGAACTCCTCGCGGGTGCGGGCGTTCTGGCGCTTGCGGAAGTTGCGGACCCGGCGGTTGAGGTCCTCGTCGGTGATGTCGCCCTCGTTGACGGCTTCGCCGCCGCTGACCGGGAAGGTCTTCAACACGTTGGACGCCTTGCGGAGGATGTCGTCGATGACGTTGAGGCCCATGACCTCGAGGTAACCGAGGAGGCGCCCGATCATCAGCGTCGTGCGGGTGTCCAGGCGGTCGAACCCGTGCTGGTGGGCGGCCCGGGTGAGGTAACCCAGGTTGAAGCCGACGTCCTGGAACTCCAGGTGCGAGCCCACGAAGATGAACGACCGGCCGTCGGCCAGCCGCTCGAAGAACTTCTCCCGTTCGGCGAACTCGGCGAACACCTCTGCGTTCGCGCCGGCGAAGGGCCCGTGCAGGATCTCGAGCAAGCCGAGGGCGTCGAGGGTGTCCTGGCTCGACAGCGGGTTGGACCGCAGGAAGGCCTGGTCGTGGTTGATGGCGTCGGGCCGGGGCTTGGCAGACAGTCGCTCGGTGGGGATGGGGTTGAAGATGCTGGCGAACTCGACCCCGCCCACCTCCCGGGCGGACTGGTACAGCAGCTTGTCGAGCTGGCGCTCCACGCCGAAGACCTCGGCGAGTTCCTCCGCCGCCCGCTGCAGCAACCTCTCGGACCGAGCCGGTCCGTGCAGCGGGAGTTCCGCGTCGGTGCTCATCGGGACCCTCCCCCGATGCAGCGAGCGGCCAGCTGGACGCGAACGATCAGGACCGGTGGCAGGGGGAGCACCCCAGATCTGACCCCGAACGGGACCGCAGCGTTACGGGTGGCGTGTTCAGATCGACCTGCGACCTCGATGACATCCAGACCGAACGGACATCTGCTGCGGCGCGCTGCGTGCCCGTCAGCGAGGCTCGAGTTGGGGTCAGGCCGGGTTCGGCCAGCGGTCCGACAGCACCGCCGGGGCCCAGGTCGGCCAGCAAGGTCCGCTGGCGAGGGTGCCGTCGGCCCACACGGCGATCTCGGTGAAGCGGCCCCACCGGTTGCTGTCGTGGCAGGTGGCGGTGTGGACGAGACCGATGGCTTCAGCGACGTTGGCCCAGACGCGGGGCCAACGGCTGCGGATCTTGTCCTCGGGGACGTCGTGTCCGCCGGCTTCGTGGCGGTGGCGGACGCGCTCCACGGAAACTTCGACGGGAACCATGATGACGTGGAGCGCGACCCGGTAGCCGCGGTCGCGTGCACGGGTGACGAGCTCGAGCTTCGATGGGTGCGAGAAGACGGTCTCGGCGATGAGCGGCTGGCCGAGGCGGATGAGCTCGTCGCGGGTCTTGGCGGCGAGCATGGCGGCGTCGTACGCGTGGGAGGCCTGGTCGTCGGGCCACCGTTGCTTGGCGATCTGATCGGCGTTGACGAACACGCTGGCGGGGTAGGCGGGTGCGAGGACGCGCTGGACGAAGGTGGTCTTACCGGCCCCGTTGGGACCGACGATCAGGTCGAGCCTCACGCCCCGGTGTCGGCGGTGATCGTCGAGGTCGTGCCGTCGGGGTGGTGGCGCACGAGGTTGCCGTCGTCGTCGAGCGACACAGTCGTGATGCCTGCTTTCGCCAGGTCCGGGCCGAACGAGACGGCGGCGGCGCGGGCGCTGATGTCGGCGTCGAGCTCGAGGTTGAACCGCTCCTGCTCGGCGGCGGAGAGGTGGTGGAGCGGCGTGGTCCCGACGAGCGCGGACACGAGACGGGCTCTGCCGGCGGCGCCGTGGACCGCGACGCTGCGGCCCATGCGGGCCCAGTGGTCGAGTTGCTGGACCGCGGAGCGGCTCTGGACGGCGCCTTCCGCAGCGGCAGCTTCGAAGAGGTCGGTAGCGACCCTGGTGGGCTTCGTCGACGGCATCGGTCCGCTTTCTGTCTGAGTCTGCGACAACTGTAGCACTCTGAGACAGGTAGCGCCAACGTGTGGCGGTGGCGCACCGGGGTGGACGGGACTGCGCCGACCGGGGGAGCTCCGCCTGTGGCCGAGGTCAACCTTCTTCGGGAAGGGCGCTCCAGCCGGACGGACGAGACCCGCTGGGCTACCGCACCGGGTGGATCTCGACGACGTCCTTGCCGAGGATGGTTCCGGCGGCCATGCGGTCGAGACCGATGCGAGTGTCGGCCAGCGGATGGGTCTGGTCGATGGCCGGACTCAGCTGGCCGTCGGTGACCATCGCAGCCAGGTCATCGAGGAAGCGGTGGTGCTCGTTGGCGACGAACATCTTCACTGCCTGGCTCCCGCCGATTGCCCGGAGAGGCGCCAACAACTGCCGGTGGATCCCGCCGGTCAGCCGGCCGCCGCCCTCGCCGCCGACGATCACGAGCGTGCCGTCATCGGCCAGCGCCCGACGCATCGCCTTCACCGGACGGTTCCCGCCGATGTCGATGATCACGTCGTAGGGACGGTCGGCCGCGAGCGGATCGGCCGCGATGTAGTCGACCACCTCGTCGGCACCGAGCCCGCGCACGAAGGCCAACTTGGCCGGACTGGCCGTCCCCGTGACCGTTGCCCCGAGCGCCTTAGCGATCTGGACGGCGAAGGAGCCGACGCCGCCCGACGCGCCGAGGACGAGGACCCGGTGGCCGGCCTGCACGCCGCCGTGGTCTCGGACCGCCTGGAGCGCGGTCGAGGCGGAGTCGACGAGGGCCGCCGCCTGCGTCGGCGTGACGCCTTTGGGCCGCAGGGCGAGCTTGTCCTGCTTGGCAACGGCGAACTCCACGCAGGTGCCCCGGGCATACCCGAAGACCTCGTCGCCGATTGCGAAGCGGGTCACGCCGGGTCCGATCGCCACGACCGTGCCCGCCAGCTCCACGCCGACGGAGTACTTGGGAGCCAGGAGCCCGAACCCGGCGAGCCGCAGCAGGTAGGGCGTTCCGGTCAACAGGTGCAGCGCGGCACGGCTGAGCCCGGCCGCGGCCACCTTCACGAGCACCTCGCCGGAGCCGGGGGTGGGACGGTCCACGGTGCGGACCTGCAACACGTCGGGCGATCCGTAGCGGTCGGCGACGACGGCCTGCATGGTGGCCGGGAGCAGCTCGCTCCCAGAGGGATGCTCGGGGGTGCTCATCGGGTCGACCTCGGGGGTGCTCGGCGGGTGGGTGGTGGCAGGCATGTTGTTCCTCGTCAGACTGGCACGCCATGGACTTACGACGTAAGGTAAACGTACAGCGTAAGGTGAATCTGCGCAACCCCCACGATCTGGAGCGAACCGTGTCACCCACCAAGCCCCGAGGGCGACGAGCACCCCTCACCAAGGAGCGGGTCGTGGCTGCCGCCGTTGAACTGGCCGATGACGAGGGCATCGAGGCGCTCACCATGCGCAAGCTGGCCCAGGCCCTGGGGGTGGAAGCGATGTCGCTGTACCACCACGTCGCCAACAAGGACGGGCTGCTCGACGCCATGGTGGACTTCGTCTTCACCGAGGTGTCGCTGCCGTCCGAAGGTGGAGCCTGGAAGGCGGAGATCCGGGGCCGGTGCACGTCGCTCCGGGAGGTGCTGCTGCGCCATCCGTGGGCGGTGGGCCGGCTCGACTCCCGACGCTCGCCCGGCATGGCGACGCTCCAGCATCACGACGCCGTCATCGGCTGCCTGCGCGCCGGTGGCTTCACCGTGCGCAAGGCGGCTCACGCCTTCGCCACCCTCGATGCGTTCGTGTTCGGCTTCGTGATCCAGGAACTGGCGTTGCCGATGGAGCCGGGCGAGGACACGTCCGAGCTGGCGGCCGAGATCCTGGCGTCGGTCCCGATGGGCTCGCTCCCCCACCTCGCGGAGATGGCCGCCGAGTACGTCGCCCTCCCCGACTACGAGTTCGCCAACGAGTTCGAGCCCGGCCTCGACCTCATCCTCGACGCCCTCGACCGAACCCGCCGCAAACGCTGAGTATTCGATCACCCAACCTCGGCACGGACCTCGACCCCTGGAAGGTCGACGAAGCCCGAACGGTCGGCCGTCACGATCAAGCGGCCGTGCGCTCGAGCAGTCGCGGCGATGATCAGGTCGTGGGTTCCCCGCCGGCGGCCGGACTTCCGCGTGGCAATCAGCAGATCACGGTGGACGTGCGCAACATCCACGTCGTAGGCCAGGACGGGCACCTGCGCGACGAGGTCGTCGAAGAACGCTTGGCGTCGCTGCCGCGCCTTGCCCTTTGCGAGCGACAATCCGACTCCGATCTCAGCGATGGAGATGGCTGCGACCGCGAGCTGGTCGTCATCTTCGACCAGACCTGCGAAACCAGCAGCTGAGCGCTCCGCATCAATGAGCACCGTCGTGTCGAGGAGGACGAGGCTCAATACCGCTCCTCGGGGATCAGCTGCTCGCGCAGTTCGGCGACCTCATTCGCCCACTCCGCATCGATCGTGTGCCTGCGGGCCAGAGCCTTGAGGTCAGCTCCGGTGAACGCAGCAGCGGGTTCGAGCCTGGCAACGACCCGGCCTCGCCGGACGATCGTGTACCTCTCACCGCGGTGCTCGACCCCGTCCAGCAGGTCGGAAAACCGACGTGACGCTTCGGTGGCCGAGATCTCTGGCATACGAATCAGAGTATCTGATTTGAGAGCGAACGTCGCTGGCGTTCCGAGCGCAGCCATGGCCGGACCGCCTCGCTTCCGCCAGGATGCGGGGCGCCGCGAGCTGGAGCATCTTGCTGAGGACCTTCGTGTAGGCATCGAACTGACGCTGGTTCAGAATCTCGAGGCCGGGGCTCGGCTGCGGGGAAAACAGCTGGATCCCGTTTGGCAACGAGGCCTCCGCACGGCGTACGGCGCGGCCCAACGCCCACACTTCGGGCTGCCACATCATGAGTGGTCGACGAAGGTGAAGGGTCCAGTCCTCGTCGAGCTCGAAGCCTTTCATCAGGACGAGGCCCGGCACCAGGTCCTCGTACCGTTCGCCGAAAATGAGGTCGTCGTTTGGTTCCATGCCGAAAACCGTACGGAGGGGGTCTGACATCTGAATCTGACCCCTGACCTGCGAAATCGGACATCGCCGACGCTCGTCCGGAACGAGCCAGGTCAGCGGGAGGCGCAGGCGGGAGGACGGTCTCGGGCGAAGCGGTCATCAAGAGTTTCACTAGTTATAAGGATTTTATTTATAAGTCGGTAAACTCGTTATGATCGAGATCGATGGACCCGATCCGGAACCCGTTCACGCCCGGCGCTGGGAGCAAGCCACCCCTCCTGGTGGGGCGCGACCGTGAGCTGGAGGTGATGCGCGTTGCCATCGGTCGCCTGGCTCTCGGACGGTTCGAGCGATCGGTGCTCCTGACCGGGCTCCGGGGCGTCGGCAAGACCGTCCTGCTCAACGAGTTCGGCCAGATGGCGACCGCCGAGGGGTGGGTGCACGCACACCTCGAAGCCACCGAGGACATCCGGGCGGCTGCGGCGATCGCAGGGCTGAGCCGGCGCGTGCTGCTCGAGCTGAGCGTGCGGGAGCGGGCCAAGGACCGTGCCCACCGGGCGCTCGGGGTGGTCCGCAGCTTCATCAAGGTGCACGCGCCGCTGGATGCCGGCGCCAGCATGACGATCGACTTCGAAGCCCAGCCTGGCCGGGCCGACTCCGGCGAGCTGGACGGCGATCTTGCCGGTGTGTTCACCGAGCTGGGAGAGACCGCCGCGGCGGCGGGGTCCGGCGTCTTGATGACCATCGACGAGCTGCAGTACCTGGCGAAGGCGGAGTTCGCTGCGCTCATCGTCGGACTCCACCGCATCTCGCAGCTGGGGCTGCCGATCGTCGTGGCCGGAGCGGGGCTGCCGTCTCTGCCGGGCCTCGCGGGAGAAGCTCGCTCCTACGCAGAGCGGTTGTTCCAGTACGTCGACATCGGCTCGCTCAACCCGGAGGACGCCCGACGTGCCCTCGTCGAGCCGGTGGAGGACGAGGGCGAGTCATGGGACTCGGACGCCGTCGACCACGTGCTCGGCCTCACCGCCGGGTATCCGTACTTCCTTCAGGAGTACGGCAAGCAGGCGTGGAACCGGTCCGTCGGCCCGACGATCACGGCACAGGACGTGGATGACGCAGCCGTCATCGCCCGGGAGGAGCTGGACGTGGGATTCTTCCGGGCGCGGATTGACCGAGCGACCGACGCGGAACGGGCGTACTTGCGGGCGATGGCATCGCTCGGGGGACCTGGCCCATACCGCTCGGGCGACGTATCCGCGGCGCTCGGCCGCAGTACGACCCAGACTGCGATGGTTCGAGACGGCCTGATCCGTCGAGGCCTGTGCTACTCGCCCCGCTACGGCAAGATCGCGTTCACCGTCCCCATGTTCGACGACTTCATCCGCCGAACCCTCGGCTGCCGTCAGGACCAGTAGTCGATGCCAGCCCGCCACCCATCGGCCGGTCCGGAATCCGCTGGGTCAGCGGGAGGCGAAGGCGGGGAGGACGGTCTCGGCGAAGCGGTCGAGGGCTTCGAGGTCGAACGGTGTGCGCATGGCCAAGATGACGGCGTCGGCCTCGGCCTCGATGTACTCGCCGACGCGGTCGACGAGCTCTTGACCCTCCCCCATCAGCACGCCGGGGCGGACGAACTCGGCGATGTTGGCGAACTGTTGGCGCCGCTCTTGAGAGGGTGAACGGGACGTCGAAGGGCCACGGAAGGTGGCTACCTCAGACCGAGTACCACGCCGAGCGCCTCGTCGACGCTCCAGATTTCCTCGACCGCGAGGTGGCCGACTCGTTGGCCGAGCCGCCGGACGTCGTACCCCGCTACGTGCTCGGTGAGGACACGTGTTGCATCACCTCGTACGTCGATCACGGGTCGGAACGAAGCGGCGAGCGCGCTCCTCGACGTTGGCGCAAGCAAGACGGTGGAGAGAGCTGGGATCGCATCGGACTGGACGACGACCGCATAGCGGGGACCGTGCTGTTCGTGGCCGAGGCCCTTGGGGACCTTGAGCCGGTACACGTCACCACGGAGCACGGCCGGCCTCCATGATCGATGCCACGACTTCCATCTCTCGGCGGTCTGCCTCGTTGGCGTGGAGGGCCGCAACCTCGGCAGCAAGCGACGAGCGCTCACGCAGCCGGGCCGCCTGGCCGAGGATCGCTGCTCGAATCGCTTCTGACTGGCTGAGGCCGGTGGCCTCGATGAGGCGCAGCGCTCGGATCACATCGTCGTCGAGTCGAACGGACACAGCGCGAGGCACAGCGATCAACGTATCACGATCCGTCATACAGCGACCGCCCGTTCGAAGAGCAGCCGTTCGCCGTCCTCCAGGATGTTGTTGGTGTTCATGCCCCAACCGTACGAACGGGGTGTGACACCAAACCACCTCTGACCTGCCGAAATCGGACATGGTGACGGTCCGGACGACCAGCGTCAGGTCAACCCCAGTAGTCGATGCCAGCCAGCTCTGTGTAGCGCTGGCGGAAGTCCTCGCCGTCGAGGAAGAAGGCCTCGACCACGGAATCGCCGTGGCGTTCCTGGAGGGCGGCGAGGTGCTCGGCGTCTCCGACCAGGTGGCGCAGCGGCGGGGCCTCGGCGGCAACGGCATCGCCGATGACGTCGGCCACCGTCTCCGCCGGCACGCCCGTGTTCATGAGCTGGTGGGACAGCACCTTGAGGAGGAAGTCCCGGGCCTCCGGGTACGGCGTGTCCTCGGGCGGCGGCGGGTTCTTGCCCCAGATGGGCGTCATGATCGTCCCGGCCTGGATGGCGATGACCCGGATCCCGTAGGGAGCGACCTCGGCTTGGAGCGACTCGCTGATCCCCTCGACCGCCATCTTCGTGGTGGCGTACGGCGCCATCAGCGGCGGCGACTGGATCGCAGACGACGACGAGATGTTCACGATCCGCCCCGACCGCGCCTCCCGCATCCCCGGCAGCACCTGCTGGATGCACCGAACCACCCCAAGCACGTTCGTGTCGAACATCGCCTGGTACGTCTCGATGGGGGTCTCCTCGACGGAACCCGCACCAGTGATGCCCGCGTTGTTCACCAGCACATCAACCGGTCCGTCGGCCAGGATCGTGGCGAAGGCAGCGGCGACCGACGCGTCATCGGTGACATCGAGCTGCACCGGCCGGATCGAGTTCAATCCCGCATCGATGGCCGCCCGCTCAATGGCGGTGAGGCCGTCAGCTGAACGAGCACCCGCCCATACCTCGAATCCATCCGCGGCGAGTCGAAGCGAAGTCGCCAACCCGATCCCCGAGTTTGCTCCGGTCACCACTGCCTGACCCACCACCAGCACCGTCCTCCTCGTCATCGTCCGAGACTCCGACCCTACGGCCACGCCGCGCCCGTTCGACCGCGTTTGACCGATGCGGGGCGACGGCATTGGATGGACTCGCCGTGCATGCGCAGCCGACTGCCGGGCGATGGGTACGGGATGCCATACGCCCCGGCGATTCGGTCAGCGGGCGATTCGCTCGTGGTGATAGGCGAGATGATCCGCAGACACCTGATGGGTCGGCGCCAAGAGAAGCGGTCCGAGCACCTCTCCGCCGTTGGTAGCCCGAACGACGAAGTCCTCACCGACCCACACAGCGCCCTTATCGAACAACACGTGGTGGTTCGGGCAAAGGCAGAGGAGGTTCTCCAGCGTGTCCGGCCCATCGTGCGGCTGACCCAGCGGGCGAATGTGGGCGCCTTCGGCGTACGGACCGCTCGGCGTAGCGAGGCGGATGCCGCAGATCTGACAACCGAACTCGTGAATGTGCTTGAGTCGGCGCGAGATCAACGAGTCCCTGATGATCCGCATCACCGTGGTCGCTGCCCTACCGGGGAGAGCATCGATCTCGTCCGTGGGCGGTGGATCCTCAGGCGGGCTGTGATCGCTCTCAGCGCCGAACGATGTCGACTCTCCCGGAATGGCCTCAAGTCGGAACTGGCAGACCAGCGGTCCGTCTGAACTTGGTACGAGATCGGCGCTGACGACCGTGTAAAGCCCGTCGTAGCAGTACCCAGTCGCCGGCGAGAAGGGATTCTTCGGCTTGAACCCCCTCAGAATCCGGACTGGCTCGCCTGCAGTCTGTGCGTTGCGGAGGCCACCGTTACCCTTCGACCAATCCTGGTCTTGGACCTGCTCAGTGCGGTTGGCATTCTGCCCACCTTCACCTGTGTAGATGATGACGTCGCCAAGGTCCTGGTCGTCCTTGTAACCGCCGTTCAGCACGATGGCCGTTGACAGCCCCGTCGCACGTTCGTAGTCGATCCCATTGATGAGGTACCGATGCACGCCCGCGGCCCGAGCCTCTGCTCGCGAGGCGAAGGTGGAGCCAACGGGTGGAAGACCTAGGACGGATGACGGTTCGCCGGGCCCAACGACCTCAAAGCCGAGCTCGATCAGCTTTCGTGCGGCGGCCTCCTTCCCACCCGAGAAGGCAGCCGATGGAAGAGGGCCCAACTCCGGGAACTGGTAGCCGTGGGCAACGCCGGCAATGGCCTTTGAGTCGTATTCATGACCCTTGTACTCGAGGACGTAGCCCGTCGCCGCCCCAAAGCCGTGCTCCTCTCGAAACTCAGCTCGGCCAAGCCGATCGCATTCCGCGATCGCCCGCAGCACCGCCCCGCGATCTGTCAGATCTGACAGTCCCACCACGCCCCCTCATGCAGTCCACCCCTCCGGGGACCACAATTCGGACACTACGTCGAATCGGACACTGTGAGGTGCGGCGGCGCTGAACGTGTTGGGGCTCCCGGACTGTCCCGGGCGAGCGCCACAGATGAGTAGCACCGGCGCGGAGGTCTCACCTCCGTCGCCCTTGGTCGCCATCCTTGGCGTCCCCAGAACCAAGTGGTCCCGGCGCAGCGACAACTGCCCAGGACCTGGCCGATGACCCTGAGGAGGCAAAGACATGAGCCACCCTCTACGGGCGGGTCCTCGCCTTCAGTCCTGAGGAATTCATGAGCCCACTGATGGCGCGCCGATGGCCCGCTGCCGCAACGTCCGAGAGGTCGACCCTTTCGCCTCGCCTGTGCGCCTCACCTCCCGCAGCCTGGACGCGCGTGGACATCTTGGTCGTCCACATCGTTTGGGCGTGCGCAACCGCGTTGCGGACGAGGTACGACTCAACGACCGCGGCGAGACCTCCGCTCAGGTCCGAGACGGTCTTCCCGTTCGGAGCGAGCATCTTGGGCGTCCACTCCTCAATCTTTCTGCCAGCACGTCGGTCTTCAGGCTGACTCGGGCAAGCGCCTCCGCCAGTGACCAGGACTGGACAAGGACGAGCCCGTTCAGGGTGTCGGGTGAACCAAGCGCGGCGAGGTGTTCGTCAAGCGTCACCTCGTAGGTCCCGCCAAACTGGTCGTGTTGGGTTGAGATCTCCACGTCACCGGTGTGGGTCCTAACTGAAGCCCAAATGTCCTGCTCCCGGGCCGAAGCAATCCGCATGCTTCGGTGGAACCGAGTGAGATCGCCCCATGAGTGCCAGATCGAATCGATCTGACGCTGCTCTGCCTCTGCGACTTGGACGACCATTCACCCTCCGAATATGGCTCGATCGATCTAGTACAGCCGCGTCCGGCACCGGCCGGAGGACTGTGTCTGTTCGGGCGGTCAGGCAACGGGCAAGGGCGCGGCGTCGGCGTCGGCGTCGGCGACGGCGACGGCGACGGCGACGAGGAAGGGGAGCTGCTGGATCATCGCTAGGGAGACGAAGTAGATGATCCAGTTGGCGTGCTCGATCGTCGGGAAGTGGTCGGTGGCGATCCAGAACCTGCCGATCAACGCATCGGCCACCAGGGCGAGCAAGCAGCCGATCACGACGACAGCGCTGGGTCGCCAGCCGAACGCTTTCACCAGCCAGGTCGTCGAACCGGCCAGGACGCCGAGGACCATCGAGTACACCGGGATCATCGTGGCGGGGTACCGGCCCATCCCCGAGACGTGGTCGGCGGCAAAGGCGAGCGCCCCCGCCGCGGCGGCCACCACGGCAGTAGCGGCGGCGAACCGCCGAGACACGGCCGAACGCGTGACCATGCGGTTCACGCCGATGATCACCGCGTAGCCAGGAAGGAAGAACCAGATGGCCGTGATCAGGTAGCTGTGCCGGATCACGTCGTCCCACTGGAAGGACTGCTCGAGGTAGTTGCGGTTCACCAGATCCCCGAGCCCGCACAGCACCAGCGACACGAAGCACCACACGGCCGTGCGCTCCACGAGCAGACCCCGATCCGCCGCACGGGCCCACCCGATGATCCGCCACCCCTGCCACGCCAACAGCACCACGAGCAGCATCTCGACCGTGCTGAACACCTGCCGCCCCGTCGTGCCCTCAGCGATCGCATCGCTGCGAACCACCAAGGCGACGACCTGCAGCGCAGTCGACAGCGCCACCAACGCCAGCACCGTCACATCGATCGACCGCCGCACCCCATCCCCCATCAGCCGACAACGTACTGGTGGGGTAGGCCCGACTTTCGAGAGGTTCAAGCCAGGCCTGGCGGGACGAGGCCCGGTCCCGACCTCAGGCGGCGACGCGCTCCAGCACGGCGACCGGGATGCGGCGGTCGGTGAGTTCTTGGTAGGTGTCGAAGTCGGGGTAGGCCTTCGTCGCCAGCTTCCAGCACTCGTCGAACTCGTCGCCTTCGACCTCTCGGGCGGTCGTCCACCAGCGGTCGGGGCCGACCTGGACCTCG
Organism: Acidimicrobiales bacterium; assembly: GCA_046594195.1. Lineage (GTDB taxonomy): Bacteria > Actinomycetota > Acidimicrobiia > Acidimicrobiales > Iamiaceae > Aquihabitans. Next base: position 29,846 of record JBKJPY010000019.1, read on the forward strand.
GTCTTCTCGGCGGCCACCAAGTTCTTGTACCAGTTGGGGGTCACGGGGTTGCCGCCGTTGGAGCCGACGACGATCAGGTCGTCGCCTCGGCCTACGAGCATCAACATCACGGGGCGGGGCTCACCGCTCTTGCGGCCCACCGTCTCCAGCAGGAACACGGGCTTGCCGAACATCTTGTTGCCCTTGGCGCCGTTGCTCGCCTTGAACTGCTGGACCTGACGCTGCGTCCCCTTGGCTCCGAGCTTCGGCAGGTGGCGGCTCATGAAGTTCGCTGCTCGTCCAGTCAGGGTGGCCATCGCTAGACCCTACGACGGTCGCGCTTGCCGCTCATGTGTGGCGTACTCGGATGGCGGGCGACGGCCAAGGATCAGCTCCCAGCCCCGCCAGGACCTCCGCTGTTCCTGTTTCGGCGCAACAACCATGACCAACTGGCGCGTTGTTCATGGTTGTGGGCCGTAAGCATGAACAACGTCGCCAAGCTTCCTGGTTCTCGAGTCGGCCAGGGCGCTCCGCGTCAGGCGGCGGCGTTGCGGCCGAGGAGTTCTCGGACCCGGGGGATGACCTCAGTGCCGTAGAGCTGGATGCTTCGCATCATCAGGTCGTGGGGGAGGGTGCCGGCGCTGTACTTCATGTCGAAGCGGGCGGCACCCAGCGCGTGGACGGTGGCGGCGATCTTCTTGGCGACGGTCTCGGGGCTCCCGACGTAGAGGGAGCCGGCGGGTCCGACTTGGCCTTCGAACTCGCCGGGGCGGGATGGGGGCCAGCCTCGTTCGCCGCCGATGCGGTCCCGCATGGCCTTCCAGTGGTCGCGGAGCTGGTCCATCGCTTCGGCGTCGGTCTCGGCGATGTGGCCGGGCGAGTGGATCCCGACGGGCAGCTCGGGGGCGCCGGCCTCGGCGAGGGCCTGGTGGTAGAGGTCGACGAACGGGCGGAAGCGGCGGGGATCACCGCCGATGATCGCCAGCATCAGGGGCAGGCGATACCGGGCGGCTCGCACCACCGACTCGGGTGATCCGCCGACGCCGATCCACGTCTTGAGCGTGCCGGAGGCTGGCGTCGGGAACACCGACTGGCCGGACAGCGGCGCACGGGTCGAGCCCGACCACGTGACCGGGCCGCCCTCGAGCAGGTGGGCGAACAGGTCGAGGCGGTCCTCGAACAGCTCCTCGTACTGCGCCAGGTCCAGGCCGAACAGCGGGAACGACTCGGTGAACGAGCCTCGGCCCACGATGACCTCGGCCCGACCGCCGGAGATGGCGTCGACGGTTGCGAAGCGCTGGAACACCCGCACCGGATCGTCGGACGACAGCACGGTCACGGCGGAGCCGAGCCGGATGCGGGTCGTCCGGGCGGCGATGGCGGCCAGGACGGTCTCGGGCGACGACACGGCGAAGTCGGCCCGGTGGTGCTCGCCGAGGCCGATGAAGTCCACGCCCACCTGGTCGGCCAGCACCGCTTCTTCGATGACGTTGCGGATGACCTGGTCGTGCGGGACGAGCGCGCCGGATTCGTCGACGGTCACATCGCCGAACGTGTCGAGGCCGAGCTCCAAGGGGGTGGACATGACCCGCTCAACGACCCGAACCCCCAGACCATTCCCCGGGCGGCGTGGACCTCAGCGCTCCGCTTGTAGCTCGCCGTTGAGACGGGCGGCTTGGCGGGTCTGGTGCTCGCGCTCGGGGATGCTGGGGGCGTTGCGGGCGGCGTCGGCGTAGAGGCGGGCGGCCAGCTCGAGGTCGCCGTTGCGCTCGTGGAGGTGGGCGGCCACGGCCTCGCGGCGGGGCACGCCGTCGGGGACGGTCGCCAGCGCCGCCAGACCGGCAGGCGCGCCGTCGGCCTCGCCCACGGCGACGGCACGGTTGAGGCGAACGATCGGCGTGTCGGTGAAGCGGAGCAGCTCGTCGTACCACTCGACGATCTGCACCCAGTCGGTCTCCTCCACCCGTTGGGCATCGGCATGGAGCGCCGCGATGGCCGCCTGCACCTGGTACTCGCCGAGCCGGTCGCGTCGGAGCGCCGATTGGAGGACGTCGACGCCCTCGGCGATGAGGCCGGTGTCCCAGAGGCTGCGGTCCTGGTCGGCGAGCGGGACGAGGGTCCCGTCGGCGAGCATCCGGCTCGGGCGCCGGGCCTGGTGCAGGAGCATGAGGGCGAGCAGCCCCTGCACCTCGGGCTCGTCGACGATCGAGGCCAGCTGGCGGGCCAGGCGGATCGCCTCGGCGGCCAGGTCGATGTCGCCCGAGTAGCCCTCGTTGAACACGAGGTACAGCACCCGCATCACGGTGCGCACGTCGCCGGGGCGATCGACCCCCGCCGACGCGACGGTCCGCTTCGCCCGGCTGATCCGCTGGGCCATCGTCGCCTCGGGCACCAGGTACGCGGCCGAGATCTGCCGGGTCGTCAGCCCGCCCACCGCCCGCAGCGTCAACGCCACCGCAGAAGACGGCGTGAGGTCCGGGTGGGCGCAGAGGAAGTAGAGGTGCAGCGTGTCGTCCGCGCTCGGCACCGAGCCGGGCGGTGGTTCGGCGTCGAAGCGGACCTCCCGCTCCCGTCGAGACGGCTCGGACCGGGCCAGGTCCAGGAAGGACCGCCACGCCACCGTGATGAGCCAGCCCGTCGGATCAGCGGGCGCGTCAACCCAGTCGAGCGCCTTGATGAGCGCCTCCTGGACGGCGTCCTCAGCGGTCGCGAAATCTGCGCCGCGACCGACGAGGACGCCCAGGACCCGCGGGACCAGCTCCCGCAGCTCGACCGGGTCCACCGTCACTCGGTGACGGCAGGCGGATGGCTCAAGAACGGCCGGAGCTCCAACCACTCGAAGATCGGCTCGCCGCCGGGGCCCGGCGCGCCGGACAGCTCACCGGCCAGTTCGACCGCCCGGTCGTAGGAGTCGACGTCGATGATGAACCAACCGGCGATGAGGTCCTTCGTCTCCGCGAACGGCCCGTCGACGACGGGCGGCTTGCCCTCCCCTCCGTACTGGACCCACGCCCCCTCCGACGAGACTGCGTCGCCACCGACCATCTCCCCGGATGCCTCGAGGCGGGCGGCGTAGTCCCGCATGAACTGGAAGTGCGCCTCGACCTCATCGGGCGTCCACTGGTCCATCGACGGGAACTGATTCGGGGTGGGGGTGGTTCCCCGGTAGTGCTTGAGCAGCAGGTACTTGGCCATGGTGGTTCTCCTCGTGTGATGCCGGTCCCATCGACCGGTTGCACCCCAGGGACGGAGCGGGCCTCGGGTTCTCGACATCGTTGCCGAGGGAATCCCCGTCCTGGGCCGTTCCGACACCACTCGGGTGCGCGCCGCTTGGGCTGGGTCCGGTCACCGTCGATGGCCCGGGCCGCCGACCGACCCTGTCAGACCCCGTCGGTAGGGTCCTCGGCGTGACATCGGCGAGCGGTCAGTGGGTGCGGTACGGCACGGAGGCGGCAGCCGCGCTGCGCGTCGAGATCTCCCGCATCAAGGCGCAGGAGCCGCTGGCACCCGTCACGGTCGTGGTCCCGTCCAACCAGGTCGGGGTGTCCACCCGGCGCCTGCTGGCTTCGGGCGCCGCTGGTTCCATCTCTGGCGCCGGGCCGGGGCTCATCGGCATCACGTTCGTCACCCCGTACCGACTGGCGGAGCTGCTCGGTGCTCCGTCGCTGGCGGCCCAGGAGCGGCGGCCGGTGTCCGTTCCGGTGCTGGGCGCTGCGGTGCGGCAGGCCCTTGCCTCCGAGCCGGGTGCGTTCGGCCCGGTCGCCGCCCATGCCGCCACGGAGACGGCGCTCGTGGCCGCCCACCGGGAGCTGCGGGACCTGGACCCCGAGGCGCTGAGCGCGCTCGCCGCCAGCAGCACCCGGGCCGGCGAGGTCGTGCGGGTCCACCGGGCCGCTCGGGCCCTGCTGGCCGAGCGCTGGTACGACGAAGAAGACCTCATGGCCGCGGCCGCCACCGCGGTGCTCAACGGCCAGGCTCCGCCGGACCTCGGCGCCGTGGTCGTGCACCTGCCCCAGCGGTTGTCGCGCCATGCCGCCCAGCTGCTCGTGGCGCTGGGTGGCGCCACCGAGCTGACCGTCCTCGCCGGAGCCACGGGCGTTCCCAAGGCCGATGGCGATGTCGTTCGGTCCGTCGCCCGCCTCGGCATCGATTTCGGTCCGCCACCGTCCGGCTCGGTCCTGCCCCACGTCGTCGCACCCGACCGGACGCGCATCATCACGGCGTCGGACGCAGACGACGAGGTGCGAGCGGCCGTGCGGACGGTGGTCGATGCCGTCCGGGCCGGCACGTCGCTCGACCGCATCGCCGTGCTCTACGCCGCCCAGGAGCCCTACGGCCGGCTGCTCCAGCACCACCTCGACGCCACAGATGTCTTGACCAACGGCACCGCCACCCTCCCCCTCGCCGGACGGCTTGCGGGCCGGACGCTGCTCGGGTTGCTGGCCCTGCCCGCCGGCGGCTTCCGTCGCCAGGATGTGTTCGCCTGGCTGTCCGGCGCACCCATCCTCCACGAAGGACGCTGGGCGCCCACCACCTCGTGGGAGCGCATCTCCCGGGAGGCCGGCGTGGTCGCCGGCCGGAGCGACTGGGACCACCGCCTCCAGCACCTGGCCGACCGCCTCACCGAGCTGGCCGACCGCATCGAGGCCGAGGGCGAAGAGGACGATGCCACGGACTGGCGGGTGGTCCGCGCCCGGGAGGATGCCGCTCGAGCGCTCGAGCTCCGGGCCTTTGTGCTCGGGCTGGCGGATCGGCTGGCGGGCGCCGCGGCTTCGGCCCCGTGGGCCGAACGCGTCCGGTGGGCCCAGCGGCTCCTCGCATCGGTCCTCGGCGGTGCCTCCCGCCGCACGTCGTGGCCCGAAGCCGAGTGTCGCGCAGCGGACCGGCTCGTCCTTGCGCTCGATCGTCTCACCGTGCTCGATGACCTCGACGGGCCCGTCGGCCTGGACGTGTTCACTCGTGCACTCGTCGTGGAACTCGAGGGGGACCTCGGACGCATCGGCCGCTTCGGCGAAGGCGTGCTCGTGGGTCCCGTGTCCATGGGCGTCGGCGTAGACCTGGATCTGGTGATCGTCGTCGGCATGGCCGAGGGCACCTTCCCGTCCACCCTGCGGGATGACTCGCTCCTGCCCGATGAGGATCGTGACGTCACCGGTGGCGCCCTCCCCCTCCGGTCCGGCCACGTCGACCGCCTGCACCACCAACTGCTGGCCACCCTCGGCGGCGCTGCGCGCCAGGTCCTGTGCGTGCCGAAGGGAGATCTCCGGCGCAGCCGGGAACGGGTCCCCTCCCGGTGGGTGCTCGACGTGGCCTCGTCCCTCGCCGGCGAGACGTGGTGGAGCGAGGACCTCCTCCACCGCCGAGCGCCGTGGCTGACGCACCTGGCGTCGTTCGACGATGCCGTGCGCACCGCCCCCGTTCCCGCCACCGATCAGGAGCACCGCCTCCGACGGCTGCTCGCGCTCGACCCGCCCCGCCGCCAGCTGCACGACGCCGCACGCGCAGTCGATGCCACCCTGGCAGCCGGCGTCGAGACGGTCGACGAGCGGTGGAGCGACCGACTGACCCGGTTCGATGGGAACCTCACCGGCCTGCCCATCCCCTCGCCCGTCGACACCGGGGCGTCGGCCACGAGCCTGGAGTCCTGGGCCAAGTGCCCGCACGGCTACTTCGTGCGCCACGTGCTGCGGGTGCAACCGCTCGAGCAGCCTGAAGACGTCCTCCAGATCACGCCGCTCGACAAGGGCAACCTCGTCCACGAGGCGCTGGAGGAATTCATCCAGAGCGCCCTGGACGACGGGCGGGTGCCCGCCGTCGGTGCGGCCTGGACCGACGATGACCGGACCCGACTAGCCGAGATCGGTGCCCGACGGTGCGCGGAGGCGGAAGCCGACGGGCTCACCGGTCGCTCGATCTTCTGGCAGCGCGACCAGGGCAAGATCCTCGCGGACCTCGACCGCTTCCTCACCGAAGACGACGCCCTGCGCGCCGCAACCGGCATGACCCCCTCCGCCACCGAGCTTCCCTTCGGCATCGGCGACCGGCCGCCCGTCGCCTTCCCGCTCACCGACGGCCGATCGGTCCCCCTACGCGGCAAGGCCGACCGGGTCGACCACCGAGCCGACGGCAGCCTCCACGTCCTCGACTACAAGACCGGCAGCACCCGGGCGTACGCGGGCATCAGCGCGGAGGACCCCCACCAGGGCGGACGTCGGCTCCAGCTCGCCGTCTACGGCCTCGCCGCCCGCCAGCACGCCGGCACCCCCGATGCGCCCGTTCGGGCGGACTACTGGTTCACCTCCACCAAGGGTCGCTGGGAGAAGCTCGGCTACGACATCGACGACGACGTCCTGGGCGAGGTGTCCGCCGCCATGACCACCATCGTCGAGGGGATCGAGGGCGGCGTGTTCGCCCCGCACCCCATCGCCCACACCACCTCGCCGTACCCCGACTGTCCGGCGTGCGACCCGGACAACCTGGGCACGACCGAGGTCCGTCGACACTTCGAGCGAAAGCTCGCAGACCCCGCCCTCGCCGCCTACGTGGCACTCATCGCCGATCCCGCTGGCGATGAGGAGGAGGCGTCGTGAGCCTGTTCGACTTCCTCGACGAGCCGATCAACGAACCGGTCAGGGAGCCGGTCGATGACGCCCCGGCGGCGCGCCCACCCGTCGACGAGCGGCCGCCACCGCCCGACCAGGACCAGCGCGACATCGTGCGGAACGCGCTCGACGCGACGCTGTTCGTTGAGGCCGGCGCCGGCTCGGGCAAGTCGACCGCGCTCGTCGGACGGGTGCTCCAACTCGTCACCACGGGCACCGCGCCGCTGCGGAGCATCGCCGCCATCACCTTCACCGAGAAGGCGGCCGCCGAGCTGCGCGACCGCATCCGCCAAGAACTCGAGCGCACCGCCGAGCGCGCCCGCCAAGACGGCGCGGCCCTCATCGTCGAACGCTGCGGCGAAGCCATCGACCAGCTCGACGGGGCCGCCATCGGCACGCTGCACGCCTTCGCCCAGCGGGTCCTCGCCGAGAACCCGATCGAGGTCCAGCTCCCGCCCCGGGTCGAGATCCTCGACGAGGTCACGTCGGACGTGCAGTTCGAACAGCGCTGGTCTGCGTACCTCGACCACCTGCTCGAGGACCCGGCAATGCAGCGCACGCTCCTGCTGCTGTTCGCCACCGGGGTCAAGCCCTCCGCGCTGCGGGCGCTGGCGCTGGAGTTCGACCGAAACTGGGACCTCGTCGCCGAGCGGGTGCCCGACGAGGCACCCGAACCGCCGGACCTGCGGGCCAGCCTCGACGCAGCATTGCGCTCGGTCGACGCCGCCACGGAGGCCGCGGTCCACTGCACCAAGCCCGACGACAAGCTCGTCCTCCGCCTGCACCAGGTGGCCGAGTACGTGACCCACCTGCGGTCCATTGCCGACGAGCTGGACCTGCTCGACGAGCTCAGCGGCAACGGGACCACGAAGCCGCCGAGCTTCCGGGCCGGCAACCTCGGCGCCAAGGGAAACTGGGGCTGCGACCACAAGGCCATCCAGGCCGACCTGGCCGCGGCCGGCGAACAGCTGGCCGCCGTGGCCGGCACCGTCGCCCAGGCCTGCGCCCGGCGCATCGCCGCGGCGCTGCGGGGCTTCACGCTCGACGCCGCCACGGCCCGACGGGAGGCCGGCGAGCTCGCCTTCCACGACCTGCTGGTGCTCGCCCGCCAGCTCGTCCGCCAGCACGCATCGGTCCGCGAGCGACTGCACCGGCGCTACCAGCGCCTCTTGCTCGACGAGTTCCAGGACACCGATCCGATCCAGATCGAGATCGCCGTGCGCATCGCCGCCGCCGACCCCGGGCAGGACGCAGCCGGGTCGCTGCCGTGGGACCAGGTCGAGGTCGCCCCTGGCCACCTCTTCGTGGTCGGCGACCCGAAGCAGTCCATCTACCGGTTCCGCCGCGCCGACATCGGGCTCTTCCTCGCCGCCAAGGACCGCTACGGCGCCGACGGCGGGCTCGTCACCCTCTCCACCAACTTCCGCACGGGCGAACCCATCATCGCCTGGGTCAACCACGCCTTCGCCGCCCTGATGGAGGAGCCCCCCGGCATCGACACGCCGCTCGCCTCGCAGCCCGACTACGTCGCACTGCAGGCCGTGCGACCCGCCCCGGACGTCGGGCCGGCGGTCTCCGTCATCGGACGAGATGCCGTCGCCGAGGGCAACGCCGCCGACCTCCGCTCGGCCGAGGCCAGGCAGGTGGCGGCCACCATCGCCCGCATCCAGGCCGAAGGCTGGAGCGTCGGAGACCCGTCGAGCCCCACCGGATGGCGGGATCCGAAGCTGGGTGACATCACCGTGCTCGTCCCCGCCCGCACCTCGCTGCCGTTCCTCGAGGATGCCCTGGAAGCCGCCCGCATCCCCTACCGGGCCGAGTCGAGCAGCCTCGTGTACGTCTCGCGCGCCGTGCGCGACCTTCTCATGGCGCTCCGAGCGATCGACGACCCCACCGACCACCTCGCCATCGTCTCGACCCTGCGCAGCCCCCTGTTCGCCTGCGGCGATGACGACCTCTTCCGGTTCAAGGTCCTCCAGCGCGGCCACTGGAACTTCGGGGCGCGCCAGCCCGACACGGTCGAGCCCGGCCCGGTCCTCGACGGCCTCACCTACCTTGCGACGCTCCACCGCGAACGTCACTGGACCTCGCCTGCAGAGTTGGCGGACCGCGTGGCCCGGGACCGCCGCCTGTTCGAGCTCGGCTTCGCCGAAGGCCGGACCCGAGACGTGTGGCGCCGCCTCCGGTTCGTCATCGATCAGGCCCGCGAGTGGGGCGAGGCCACCGACGGCAACCTGCGGGAGTACCTGCAGTGGGTCGCCCGCCAGAGCAGCGAGGGCAGCCGCGTGGCCGAGGCCGTGCTCCCCGAGTCCGACGACGACGCCGTGCGCATCATGACCATCCACGCCGCCAAGGGGCTCGAGTTCCCGATCACCATCTTGAGCGGCATGTCCACCGCGCCTCAGGCTCGGCCCTCGCCCGCCCAGGTGGTGTTTCCACCCGCCGGCGGCGTCGGGTACCGCTTCGGCAAGGCCGTCTCGACCCAGGAGTTCGAGGACTACAAGCCGATCGACGAGCAGATGGCGTTCGACGAACGGGTCCGGCTGCTCTACGTCGCCACCACCCGGGCCAAGGACCACCTCGTCCTGTCGCTCCAGCGCAAGGTCCGGCGATCGGCGCCCGAGCCGTCCAAGCGCACCAACGCCGAACTGCTCCTCGCCGGTTGCGGTGAGGCCCTCGATGCCCTGCCCGACGCCGTCGATGCCGACATCGAGGCACCGCCCATCGCCCCCGCCATCCCGCCCAGCGCGCCGCCGCCCTTCGAGGAGTGGCGCGCCGAGCTCGACGCCGCCCTCGCCGCGGGCTCGCGCCCCACCACCGTCGCCGCCACCGCCCTCACCGCCGAGGGGACGCCGGACCCGGCCCGCGACGAGCCAGAGGATGTCGGCACCGACGATTCGGGTGACGAGGCGGACGGTGCCGAGGGTCCGGGGGCCGGCACCGCCGACGCCCCGGACGCCGTCGAGGCCGGGTTGCAGAAGCGCCCGCGAGACCTGGACCTCCCGCCGTGGCTCAAGGGTCGCTACGGCACCGCCGTCGGCCGGGCCGTGCACGGCACGCTGCAAACCATCGACCTAGCGAACCCCGTCGGGCTGGCCGGTGCCGTGGCCGCCCAGTGCGAGGCCGAAGCCATCGCCGAGCGCACCACCGAGGTGGAAGCGCTGGTCCGCTCCGCGCTGGCCTCCCCGGTCATCGCCGCCGCCACCCTCGGGCCCTACTGGCGAGAGGTCTACGCCTGCACCCCCACCCCGGGTGGACGGCTGCTCGAGGGCTACATCGACCTCCTGTACCGCACGCCCGACGGGCTGGTGATCGTCGACTACAAGACCGCCGCCACCAACGACCCGGCCGAGCTGGCGCGACGGGTCGAGGGGTACCGACTGCAGGGTGCGTCGTACGCACTGACGGTGCGCGAGACCACCGGCGAACCCGTCCACCGCGTGGTGTTCGCCTTCTTGACGCCCGCCGGAGCGGTGGAGCTCGACCTGGAGGACATCGATGCCGCCGTCGACGAAGTGAAAGCCCTGGTCGCAGCGGGTTCCGAGCAGGTCACCGCGTAGCCGCAGGCCACGCGCCATCCGTTCCACTGTCACACCCCCTCGGTACGTTGCAGAGGTACCCAAGCGAGGTGATCTGACCCATGCCCTTCTCCTTCCTCCACGCCGCTGACCTCCACCTCGACACGCCGTTCACGTCCGTGAGCGGCTACCCCGAGCGCGTCGGCGCAGCCCTGCGGGAGGCCTCGCTGGAGGCATGGGATGCCCTGATCCAGACGGCCATCAACCGCCAGGTCGCCTTCGTGGTGCTCGCCGGGGACATCTACGACGGGGCCGAGCGCGGCATCCGGGCCCAGCGCGCGTTCCTCGACGGCGTGACCCGCCTGGCGGACCACGGCATCCGCACCTTCCTCGTCCACGGCAACCACGACCCCGTGACCGAGGGCTGGACCGCCATCACCACCTTCCCGGAGGCGGTCCACCGCTTCTCGGAGACCGAGGTGGAGTCGATGGTGTTCGAGGCCGGCGGGGAGCAGGTCGTCATCCACGGCACCAGCTACGCCACGTCCGCCACCACCGAGAACCTGGCCCTCCAGTTCCCCACCGCCACGTCGCGCGCCTTCAACATCGGGCTGCTGCACGCCAACCTGGGTGGGCTCGGGTCCAAGCACCAGGACTACAGCCCCTGCACGGTCGACGACCTTCGCCGGACCGGCTACCAGTACTGGGCCCTCGGCCACATCCACCAGCGTCAGACGCCCCACGAGCGCAGCCCGTGGATCGTCTACCCGGGCAACATCCAGGGCCGCACCCCCCGGTCATCCGAGCGCGGTGCCAAGGGTGCCGTCATCGTGCACGTCACCAACGGCGAGGCGACCGAACCCGAGTTCGTGGCCCTCGACCGAGTGCGCTTCGTCGACATCACCGTGACCATCGATGACCTCGCCGACGCCGGTGCCCTGCTGGACCAGTTGGAGCAGGCGGCCGACCCGGCCCGCCACGGCGGCCGCGGGGTCCTCGTGCGCGCCTCGGTCGAAGGCAGCGGCCGCCTCCACCAGGAGCTCCTCGCCCCGTCCCGCCGGGAAGAGGTGCTGCGAGAGCTGCGCGATCGCGGCGCCAGCGCCGCACCCTTCGTGTGGTGGGAGCGGCTGACCTGGCGCACGCGGTCGTCGGTCGACGTCATCGACATCCGCCGCCGTGAGGACTTCGCGTCGGACCTGCTGCGCTACATGGACGAGGCCACGCCGGCCTTCGCCGGTGCCTGGGCCAACGAGCTTCCGTCCGATGTCGTGCGCGAGTTGGGTGACCTGCTCCCCGCCATCGACGACCCGGCCATCTGGGAGGCGGCGCAACGCCTCGCCCTGGAGTCCGTCACGGTGGCCGAGCCATGAGGATCCACGGCTGGCACATCGATGGCTTCGGCGTCCACCACGACCACCAGGTGACGGACCTGCCCCCGGGCCTCACCGTCATCACCGGTCCCAACGAGTCCGGCAAGAGCACCCTGCAGCGCTTCTTGGCCGGCGTGCTCTTCGGGTACCCCAACAAGGGTCGTCCCGACCGGCATGAGCCGGTGAACGGGGGCAACTACGGCGGTCGCCTGTTCGTCACGGACGAACGGGGCCGAGCCATCTCCATCCACCGCGGCGCCCGCAAGAGTTCCCTGCGCCTGGCCACGGCCGACGGAGACCTGGATCCGTCCGAGCTGGCAGACCTCCTGGGCGGGGCCAGCAAGGAGGTGTTCCAGAGCGTGTTCGCCGTGCACCTGGCAGACCTGGCCGAGCTCAAGGCCCTCACCGCCGACCAGGTCCGCGAACGAGTCTTCTCCGCCGGCATCGTGGGTGCGGGCAAGACGGCCGAGGCCGCACTGACCGAGCTCGGCTCGGCCCGGGACATGCTGCTGCGCCCCTCGGGACGCGGCGTCTTCCTCCTCAGGTCGCTGCGGGAAGACCTCGCTGCCGCTCGCGGCCGCCTCGCCGAGGCGCGCCTCGAGGCGGACCGCCTGCCAGAACTGCTCGAGCAGCTCTCCCGGCTCGATGCCGAGGCCGATGGGCTGCGACTCCAGGCTCGGACCGTGGACCAGCAGCGCGAACTGCTCGAGGCCGTCCAACTGGTGTGGCCATCGTGGCTCGCCGCCGCAGGCGCCCGCCGGGAGCTCGCCGACCTCGGACCGGTCCCGAGCTGGGACTCCGCTGCGGTCACGACCCTGCGCAACGCCGTCACACTTCGCGCCGAGCGATCCGCGACACTCGCCGACGCCACCCGCAAGCTCGACGAGGCCGCGGAACAGGCGGCCGCCCTGCCCGCCCCCGGTCCGGCTGCGGAACGAGCGGACGCCGTCGCCCGGCTCGCCCAGCAGGCCCAGGTCGAGGTCCAGCGCCGCGACCGCGTCGCCGAGCTCGGGCACCGCCTCGCCGGCCATCGCGCCGACACCGACACCGCCCTCGCTCGGCTCGGCCCCGAGCACGACCGCACGTGGCTCGCCACCCGAGCCCCCCGGGTGGAGGACGGCGCCGAGCTGCGCACCATCGCCGCCGCGACCGACGTGGCCCGGCGTGACGCCGTCGCGGCCGCCACCAGCCACCGCCACCTTGCCGCCGAGCTGGCCGAGGAGCAGGAGCAGCTGCGCCTCGCGGCCGACACCGCCGACGCGGCAACCGGCCCCAGCGCCGAGTCCGCCGCGCGCTGCCTCGACGCCACCGCTCGGCTCGTCGCCCTCGTCAGCCAGCGCGATGCTGCGCTCCGGCACCTGGCCGCCGCCACCCAGCGGGCCGAGGCCGCCGCACCCGTGGTGCGCCCGCGCGAGCAGACCGCTGGCCGGCCCCTGGCGCTCGCCGGCGCCATCGCTCTCATCGCCGGCGTCGTCCTCCTCGCCACCGGCCCAACCGCAGCCGGCGTCGCCGCACTGGTCGCCGGGCTGGCCCTCATCGGAGGCGGAGCTGCCCTCGGATTCGGTTCTCGTGGACACGCCCCAGTCGAGACCGATCGCGTGCCGGACGTGCTCAGCGCCCACGCGGCCGACGAGGTCGCCCAACTCGATGCCGAGCTCACCCCGGTCCTGGCCACGCTCGACCTCGACCAGCGGCCCACCGCCTCGCACGCAGCGGAGATCCAGAGCCACGCTCACCGCCTCGCTGCCCAGGCCCACCAGCGGGAGGCCGCCAAGCGCCAGAGCGCAGACCTGCTCGACGCCCAGCGCCGCACCGCCGCCCGTCGCCTCGCCGCGGCCGAAGCCGAGGTAGCCCGCACCACCGCCGAACGCCAGGCGGCCGAGCAGCGCTGGACGGCCTGGCTCGCGGACCACCACCTCCCGACGTCGCTCGACCCCGACGGCGCCACCGAGTTCCTCACCACCGTCGAGCGGGCCCGGTCCGCAGACCACGCCGCCGGACTCCTCGCGGCCGATCTGGCCACGGCCGAGGCCGAAAGCCGGACCTTCACCGATGACGTCGCCGCCCTGGCCCACGAGCTGGCGTTGGATGCCGACCAGGACTCGCTGGTCCTCGTGGAACTCCTCGCCACCGAGGCCCGTCAGGCCGTGCGACGGGCCCAGGCCATCGAGACCGAGTCCGGCCACATCGAGCACCGCCGGGCGGACCGCGAACAGGCCACCGCCGCGCTCGACCGGGCCGACGCCGACCTCAAGACCCTCCTCGGCGAGGCCGCCGTGGCCGACGCCGACGATGCGCTCGACCAGATCGAGCGGGTCGAGCACGCCCGGCGGTTGCGCCGGACCATCGCCGAGGCCGACACCCGCCTCGCCGCCGCGCTCGGCGAGGCCGATGCCCAGATCCGCCAGGCCCACGGCCTGTTGACCGACCCCGAGGCCGATCCCCGTACCTGGGCCGCCCAGGTCGACGACCTCACCCAGCAGGCCGCTACGGCCCATCAGCGCCGCGACGACGCGCTGGACCGCCGGTCGCGCCTCCAAGGCCAGGTCGACGCGCTGTGCGCCTCCGCCGACATCCCCTCGCTGGAGCTGCAGGTCAGCGACCTCGAGACCCAGCTGGTGAACGCCGTGCGGGACTGGGCGTCGTTCCACCTCGCCCACCAGGTGGTCGAGGGGACCCTCGCCCGGTACCAGCGCGAGCGGCAGCCCGAGGTCGTCCAGCGAGCCGGGACGCTCTTCGAGCAGGTGACCGATGGTCGCTACACCCGCCTGGAGGTCCGTGGCACCGAGGTCATCGCCGTCAACCGGGCTGCCCAAGAGGTCCCGGCCACGGCCCTGAGCCAGGGCACCACCGAGCAGCTCTACCTGTGCATGCGCTTCGCCCTCGCCGAGTCGTTCTCCAAGACGGCACCACTTCCCCTGCTCCTCGACGACATCACGGTCAACGCCGACGCCGGCCGGCTCCCTCGTCTCGCCCAGATGATCGCCACGGTCGCCCAGACCCACCAGGTCCTGGCGTTCAGCTGCCAGGACCGCATGGTCCAGCTGCTCCAAGAGGCCGACCCCCACGCCCGGGTCATCACCCTCGCCGGCACCGCGACCGGCACCGGCACCACCCGCATCGGCGCCGTCAGCTGATCGACCGAGCCCGCAGGCTCAGCGCCGGGCGATCTGCTCGGCGACCTCCAGCCGCTTGCGCAGCTGGCCCACCGTCGCCTCGGTGATCCGCCCCACCCCGGACAACCGGTTCAGCTCGCTGTTGACCTGGGCATGCGTCTGACCCGTGCGCCGCACGAGCGTCGCCACGATCTCGGCGTTCTGCTCGCGAAGCCGCCGCTTCTCCTCGCGCCGGGTCTTGGCCGCTTCGCCACCGATGTTGATCCCCAGGTCATCGAGCGAGCGGCGATCGCCCGACAGCGGCGGCGGTGGCGCCAGCGTCAGCACCAGGTCCAGATCGTCGTCGTCGGACACCGGGTCGAGGTCGTCGTCCACGAAGTCCCCGTCGAACGCGTCGTGCACCTGGTGATCCGTCGCCACCGCCGAGAGCGCGGCGAACAGCGACATCTGCTCCTCGACACCGGTGTCCAACGCCGCCTCGTCGCGCTCGAAGCGCTCTTGCTCCCGCTTGCGCAGCGAGTGGCGCCGCTGATCGGCGATCTGGAACGCCCGCGCCCGCAACCGGGGATCATCGGGGATGAACAGGTAGGCCTTCTGGTTGCGCAGCCCCGGCGTCCACCGCACGAACCGCCCCACCGCCTGGCGGAAGAACAGCTCGGTGGTGGTCGTCGTTGCATAGACCCCGACCCGCAGCCGCGGGATGTCGACCCCCTCTGACACCATCCGCACCGCCACCAGCCACGGCGCCGTGCCCGCCGCGAACGTGGCGATGCGCGCGGACGCGTCGGGATCATCGGAGGTCACCACCGTGGCCGCCTGACCGAAGCGGTTCGAGAGCAAGGCGGCGATGCCGCGCGCGTGGTCCTGGTCGCTGGCGATGACCAGCCCGCCCGCCTCGGGGTGGACCTCGCGGATCTGGTCGAGCCGGGTGACCGCCTCTCGCAGCACGGTGGGCAGCCACTCCCCCTCAAGCGAGAGCGCGGTCCGCAGCCGCTGGGACGAGCGTGCCTGGTCCAGCGCATCGTCGAACGAGGCCGACAGCGTCGCCCCGTCCGGTGCCGTCCACTCCATTTCGCCCCCGGTCCTGGGGAAGTACACCGGCCGCACGACCCGCCCGTCGCCGAGGGCATCGCCGTAGCCGTACTCGTAGTCCGGCGCAGCCTCATCGAGCACGTAGTTCACGAACGGGATGGCGCTGGTGTCGCTGCGGAACGGCGTCCCGGAGATGGCCAGGCGCCGCGCCGACTGCTCGAACGCAACCCGCACGGAGTCGCCCCAGGCCCGGTCATCGGCGGCGTGGTGGATCTCGTCGAAGATCACGAACGCATCGGTGGCGAGCGGCCGCAGCACCTCAGCACTGGTGGCGACCTGCTGGTAGGTGGTGACGATGCCGTGCATGTCGGCCGGGAGCGCCCCGTCCGCCGCCGACCACATCGGGTCGAGGTGCAGCGCGAACCGTGCCGCAGCCTGGGCCCACTGCAGCTTGAGGTGGGCGGTCGGGGCGACGACGATCAGCCGGGAGCGGGGCCGCTCCGACAGCACGTGGCGGGCCACCGTCAGCGCGAACGTGGTCTTGCCGGCGCCCGGGGTGGCCACGGTCAAGAAGTCGGCCTGACCTGCGGCGACGTACTTCTCGAACGCAGCCTTCTGCCACGGTCGGAGCCGAATGCTGCGCGTCACGGAGTGGGGGCGGAGGGGAAGGACGAGAGCGGCACGGGGAGACGATTCTGCCACGCCGGCAACGGGCTCCCACACCTCCCCGTTGACCTGCGGCGATGCCCGGAGGCCGACGTCTCAGTCGCGCAGGAGGTCGGCCGCCAGGCTTCCGATGGCGACGTCGCGGCGGGCCTGGCGGATCATGTTCTGGTCCAGACCGGCCGTGAGGTAGCCCACGCTGAGGCCGGTGGCGGGATCGCCGAACGCCAGCTGACCGCCGGCGCCGTTGTGTCCGAACGCGCCGGCTGACGCCGTGCGGCCGAACCCCCGCCGGTATCCGAGCCCGTCCTCGCCCGCCACCACCAGGCCCAGTGTGCGGCTCGCGGGCACGCCCCACATGTCGGGCAGCATCATGCGGACCCGCTGGGTGCCCTCGATGAGGGCATGCTCCGACCACAGCTGCGACGGGTTGTGCAGCAGCCCCTGGTAGATCATCGCGATGTCGGCGGCTCGCATGAGCCCGCCACCACCGGGCACGCCCACCACCCGGGCATCGGGGTGGTTGAGGGAGGTCAGCGCGGCGAGCGCCACGTCCGGGGGGATCAGGACGCCGATGTCGACCTTGATGCCGTATGCCTCCTCCATCTCCTCTGGCGTGGGTGGCACCCCGATGCCCACGGCGTCGAGGATCCCGTCTTGCTGGTCGAGCCCGATGCCGAGCAGCCGCGGCAACCCCAGCGGCGCGGTGATCAGTTCCTCGATCGCGTCGGCATGGTCCATGCCCGTCACCGTGGTGAGGATCTCGCCCAGCACCCAGTGCCCGGCGGTCGGGTGGTACACGAACGTGGCGCCGGGGTCGAGGGTCAGGCGCCACCGGCTGAACGCCTCACGGCGGCCGGCGCTGGTCGACCAGCGGTTCGGGCCGAGCGGCGCCCACGGGAACCCGCCCGTGTGGGTCAGCAGGTTCTCGACCGTGACGACGTCCTTGCCGTTCGTGGCGAACTCGGGCACGTAGGTGGCCGCCGAGGCCATCACGTCCACCTCGCCGGCATCGATCAGCCGCCAGATGGCTGCGGCGACGAGCACCTTGGTGGCGGAGAAGGCGAGGAACCGGCTGTCCGCCGGCGCGCCGAAGGTCTCGTCGACGACGATGCGACCTTCGTGGGCCACGGCGATCTGCACGGCAGGCGAGAGCCCTTCGTCGACCTCGTGGCGGACGCGCGCCAACAGGGCATCGACCTTGGCGGGATCGATGGCGTCGGGAATGGCGGCGGGGGCAGCGGCGGGGACGGCGGGGACGGAATCGTCGATCTCGGTCACGCCGGGACGGTACGCCCTACTTGATCGTCGTGCAGGCGTCGGCGCCCTTCAGCACGCCGGCGCGGTAGGCCCGCACCCGGTCGAAGCCGGGGCCTTGGCGCTCCCGATCCCCTTCGGACCGGAACGACAAGAGCACGGCGACCCCCTCGTCGAGGTCACCGGGCGACAGCACGAGCTCGTAGTCCTCCGGCGGATCGGGCGGCAGCAGCGCCGCCGCCCACGCCCCGGCGAAGCAGTCGCCCTGGAGGGTGGCGGTCACCTCGTCGTCGGCGGTGCCCAGCTGCTCCACGACATCGAGTCCGTACTGGGTGGCGAAGAGCGTGGCCACGGCGAAGTCGCCACCTTGCTCGTACACGGCCGGGATGGTGTCGGTGTCCTCGAAGCCTACGAACCGGTCTGGGATGCAGACGAACAGCAGGTACCCGTCGATCGGGTCACCGCCGCACGTGGGCGGGTCGTCGCTCGAGAAGGCCACCGGATCACCCAGCGGGTCCCATTTGGAGCCGTCATCGCTGAGCGTTGGGAAGGTGTCGGTCCAAAAGGCGGTGAGCGACGGGAAGGCCAGTTCGATGATCCCCGGATCGGCCTCGGTCCCCGACAGGTGCAGATCCCCGCCCGTGTCGGCCTCGGCCTGATCGGAGAAGGGGAACTCGTAGGGGGCTGGGTCCCCATCGGTGAACTCGGCACAGCGGGTGACGCCGTTCTCGAACCCCTCCTGGAAGGCGCCGACGCGGTCGAAGCCGCTGCCGTGGGCCTGCTCGTCGTCGGCGAACCCGCCGGGTGCGTCGCGCAGCGAGAGTATGCCCGCCAGCGACTGATCGAGGTCATCGGTCGTGACGCTGAAGCGCTTGCTGTCGCCGTCGTCCACGTGCTTGACCCACGCGCCGGCGAAGCAGTCGGCCTGGAGCTCGGTGGTCACCGACGCCTCGGCGAACTGGGCCCGGTCCTGGATCACGTGCCCCCACTCGTGGGCGATCACCACGGCCACGGTGAAATCGCCGTAGCGCTTGGCGAGGTCGGGCATGAAGCCCTCCTGGTCCCACACCACGGCGTCGCCCGGCGGGCAGTAGAACGCGTTGTCCAACAACTCGGTGATGTCGGGCCCGCTCGCACAGGGCACGTTGGCCGGGTCGGTGCTGCTGTCGATGGCGAACAGCCCACCCGACAGGGGCTCGTAGTCGGCCTGGTACGCCTCGGGGTAGGCATCGGTCCAGAACGCCTCGAGGTCGACGATGGCGTTGCCGATCACGTCGTTGAGCTCGCTCCCGTCGGAACCCGCGATCTCGAGATCGGCGGGCGGCGGCGGTGCCGTGGTGGTGGACGCAGTGGTGGAGGTGTCCTCGACGTTGCTGCCCACGATGCCGTCGTTCGAGCGGGTGGTGACCGCGTCCTTCCGGCCGGCCTCCACGCCGCAGGCACTCAGGCTCACCAGGACCGCCAGCACCAGCGCCCGGCGTCGAGCCAGCTTCGACCGGTTCGTTGCGCTCACGAGATCTCCTCCTACGCCCACCCTGGGCGCTGACCATTCCACCACGTCCGTCGAGGAGGGCCGGATAAGCGACCAGCCCAGGTTGCCGTGCGATGCTCGGGCGATGGCCCTCGCACCCACTGCCGTCGTCGCTCACACCCGCGCCACGTGGGATGCCGACATCTTCCCCGCACTCGTGGACTACATCCGCGTGCCCGCCCTGTCGGTCGCGTTCGACCCGGACTGGGCGGAGCACGGCCACCTCGACGTCGTCGTCGACCAGGCTGCGGCGTGGGCGGCGGCGCGGGCCATTGCCGGACTGTCGGTCGAGGTCATCCGGTTGCCGGGGCGGACGCCGGTGCTGTGGTTCGAGGTCCCACCCTTCGACGGCTCGGCGCCGTCCGCCGACGACGCGCCCGACGTCGACACGGTCCTGCTCTACGGCCACCTCGACAAGCAACCGCCCATGCACGGCTGGCGCGAGGGCCTGGGACCGTGGACCCCGGTCCTCGACGGCGACCGCCTGTACGGACGCGGGGGCGCCGACGACGGCTACGCCGCCTACGCATCGTTGGCTGCCATCGAGGCGGTGCAGGCCGAGGGCGGCCGCCATGCCCGCTGCATCGGGCTCATCGAGTGCAGTGAGGAGTCGGGCAGCCCTGACCTCCCCGCCTACGTCGACCACCTCGCCGACCGCATCGGCAGTCCGACCCTGGTCGTGTGCCTCGACTCGTTCTGCGGCGACTACGAACGGATGTGGACCACCACCTCCCTGCGAGGCCTGCTCGGCGCCGCCCTCGAGGTGCAGGTCCTGCACGAAGGCGTCCACTCCGGCAGTGCCAGCGGCGTGGTCCCGGACTCGTTCCGCATCGCCCGCCGCCTGCTCGACCGCATCGAAGACCCCGACACCGGGCGGGTCCTCGTGCCGGAGCTGTGGACCGAGATCCCGCCCGGCCGCCAGGCCGAGATCGGCGCGGTCGCCGAGGACCTGGGCGCCGCCCTGACGTCCAGCTACCCCTACGTCGACGGCGCTGGCCCGGCCATCGCCGCCTCCGAGCCCGCCGCCCAGCTCACCGCCAAGACGTGGGAACCCACGCTCACCATCATTGGTGCCGACGGCCTGCCCCCGTCGCAGACCGCCGGCAACGTCCTGCGCCCGACGACGACGCTCGCGCTGTCCTTCCGCCTGCCGCCCACGGTCGACGCGCTCGCTGCCGCCCGAGCGGTGGAGCAGGTCCTGACGGCCGACCCGCCCCACGGCGCGGCGGTGACGGTCCGGGTGGACAGCGCCGAAGGCGGCTGGGATGCGCCGCCCACGGCCCCCTGGCTGACCGAGGCGATGGAGCAGGCCAGCCGGGCCACGTTCGGGGAAGCAGCTCGCAGCCTCGGCGAGGGCGGCTCGATCCCGTTCATGGGGATGCTCGGCCGCCGCTTCCCGAAGGCCCAGTTCCTCCTCACCGGCGTGCTCGGCCCGCACTCCAACGCCCATGGGCCCAACGAGTTCCTCCACCTCCCCACCGCGCAGAAGCTGACGGCCGCGGTGGCCCTGGTCCTCGACGCCCACGCCGGCCGCTGACGGCCCGAGGTTCGACAGCCACCGGGCCCGCTGTGACAGAGTGCTGTCATGCAACTGACTCCTTGGTACGGCACGGACCCGATCATCAGCGTCGACGGCAGACCCGAGGCCATCGCCGAACCGCTCATCCGCCAGCGCGCCCGCCTCGCCGACCTGCTCGAGGCGTTCGCCGACGAGCAGTGGGACCACCCGAGCCGGTGCGAGGGCTGGTCCAACCGGGACGTGATCACCCACTTGCAGTCGACCAACGCCTTCTGGGGCTTCTCGATCGCCATGGGCCTGAAGGGCGAGCCGACGCAGTTCCTTGCCACCTTCGACCCCGTCGCCAGCCCCGCACAGCTGGTTGCCGACGCCCCCGCCCTCTCCACCGGCGAGCTGCTCGGCCAGTTCCGAGCGTCGAACCAAGCGCTCGCCGATCAGCTCTCCGGCCTCGACGAGGGCGGCTGGCAGACCACCGCCGAGGCACCGTGCGGTCATGTGAGCATCACCACGCTCGCCCACCACGCCCTGTGGGACTCGCTGATCCACGAGCGCGACATCCTGCTCCCCCTCGACGCCGCTCCGGTCGAGGAGGCGGACGAGACGCTGGCCTCGCTGCGCTACGTCGCCGCGCTGAGCCCGGCGTTCGCGGTGAGCCGCGGCACGTCGCCTGGCGGCATGCTGGCGGTCGAACCCACCGATGGACCGGACCCGTTCACGGTGACCGTGACCGACCGCGTCCGGGTCACCGACGGCCGACCCGCCACCGAAGCCGACCTCGTGCTCATCGGGTCCGCGGTGGACCTGCTCGAGTCGCTGAGCCTGCGGACGCCGCTCGATCAGCCGGTGCCGGAAGACGCGGCGTGGTTCGTCGACGGCCTGAAGGTCACCTTCGACCAAGCTCCCTGATCGCTTCCAGCTGACGGTCCGTCAGATCGGATGTGATCGGGAGCGTGGTGGGCAGCAAGACTCGGAAAAACGAGAACGCGTTGCAGAAACGGGACCCGGGACCTCATGGCTGAAGACGACCGCATCGAAGAGGCGAAGGCGCGCTACCGGCTCGAGCGCGAGAAGCGCCTGCGCCAGGACGGCCAGGCGCAGTACTCCCAGCTCACCGACGAGTACGAGGAGTTCGATCACGACCCGTGGGTAGAGCCCGGCTTCACCCGTGAGCCGGTCGTGGAGGAGACCACGGTGCTGGTCGTCGGCGGCGGGTTCGGCGGCATGCTCATTGCCAAGGGCCTGCTCGACCGGGGCATCACGGACTTCCGCATCGTCGACAAGGCCGGCGACTTCGGCGGCACCTGGTACTGGAACCGCTACCCCGGCTGCATGTGCGACGTGGAGTCGCTGGTCTACCTCCCGCTGCTGGAGGAGACCGGCTACTGCCCGACGATGCGGTATGCCCCGGCCACCGAGATCTTCGAGCACTGCCAGCGCATCGGCCGCCAGTTCGACCTCTACCCGCACGCCCTCTTCCAGACGGAGATCGAGACCGCCACCTGGGACGAGGACGCCTCGCGCTGGATGATCACCACGACGCGGGCCGATCGGATCTCGGCCAAGTTCCTCATCACGGCGGGCGGGATCCTCCACAAGGCCAAGCTCCCGGCCATCGAGGGGATCAACGACTTCGAGGGCCGGGCGTTCCACACCGCGCGGTGGGACTACGGCTACACCGGTGGCAGCCCGACCGACCCGATGGACCAGCTCGCGGACAAGGTCGTCGGCATCATCGGCACCGGCGCCACCGCCATCCAGGTCGTGCCGCAGCTCGCAAAGGCGGCCAAGGAGGTCTACGTCTTCCAGCGCACCCCCTCCCCCGTCGGCGTCCGCGCCAACGCACCGATCGATCCGGAGTGGGTGAACGAGCAGCCGGTCGGGTGGCAGCGCGAGCGCGTCGTCAACTTCACCGAGGCGGTCACCGGCGGGAAGCCGGCACAGAACCTCGTGGGCGACGGCGCGACGCAGATGCTGTGGGACGACACCCAGCAGGCAGCCGCCACGCCCGACGAGCAGGCCGAGCTCGAGCGACTGGACTTCGAGGTCATGCAGTCGCTGCGCGATCGGATCGACGAGGTCATCGAGGACCCCGAGACCGCCGAGAAGCTGAAGCCCTGGTACGGCAAGCACTGCAAGCGGATCTGCTACCACGACGAGTACCTCCCCGCCTTCAACGAGCCCAACGTGCACCTCGTCGATACCGAGGGACTCGGGGTCCGTCGGGTCACCGGGGCCGGCCCGATCGTCGACGGCAAGCAGTACGAGCTCGACCTGCTCATCTACGCATCGGGCTTCGAGGTCACCACCGGACTGGTGAGCCGCCTCGGCTTCGACCCGGTCGGCCGCGGCGGCGTGAAGCTCAGCGAACGGTGGGAGGACGGTGCTCACACCCTCCACGGCATCTTGACCAACGGGTTCCCCAACCTGCTGGTCTGCCACTTCATCCAGGCTGCGTACGGCCTGAACTTCCACCACTACCTGGCCGAGCTCACCGCCCACCTCACCTGGATCGTCGCCACGCTGGAGGCCGAAGACGCCACCTCCATCGAAGCCACGGTTGAGGCGGAGGACGAGTGGTTGGCACTGCTCTGGGACTCGGCCAAGGGCTTCGGGCGCTACTCCGCCGCCTGCACGCCGAGCTACCACAACAGCGAGGCCGCCCGGACCATGGCCGCCGCCCGAAACGTCGTGATGCCCGGCAACCTCATGAACTACAGCGCCCACCTCGCCCGCTGGCGCGAGGCCGGCGAGCTCCGCGGCACGGTCGTGACGAAGGCCGACCCCGTCGACGCCTCGGGCATCGGGCCAGCGTTCCGCTCGGAAGCGCCGGTACAGTCCGCGCCATGAGCCATCCTCGCCGCTTCCGCTTCGGAGTCCAGACCTCGACCGCCACGTCCGGCGACGAGTGGGCAGCACTCGCCCGCCAGGCCGAGGACCTCGGGTACGCAACGATGTTCCTGCCTGATCACTTCGGCGATCAGCTCGCGCCGGTGCCGGCCATGGCCGCCGCAGCGGCCGCGACCACGGAGCTGCGCGTCGGGGCCCTCGTGTTCGACAACGACTACAAGCACCCGGTCGTGCTGGCCAAGGAGATGGCGACCATCGACGTCTTGTCCGGAGGCCGGGTGGAGCTGGGCCTCGGCGCGGGCTGGATGGCCAGCGACTACGAGCAGTCGGGCATTGCGTACGACAAGCCGTCGGTGCGCGTCGACCGCTTCGAGGAGGGGCTCACCATCATCAAGGGCCTGCTCGGCCCGGATCCGGTGACCTTTGAGGGCGCCCACTACCAGGTCACCGCGATGGACGGCCTGCCCAAGCCGGTCCAACAGCCCGGACCGCCGATCCTCATCGGCGGCGGCCTCAGGCGGATGCTGACCCTGGCCGGACGCCACGCCGACATCGTCGGCATCAACCCCACCATTGCCAGTGGGGCCGTCGACAGCGACGCCGCCCGTTCGGGCACCGCCGACGAGACCGACCGCAAGGTGGGGTGGATCCGTGAGGCCGCGGGAAGCCGCTACCCCGACCTGGAGATCAACCTGTTG
>JBKJPY010000051.1:0-29601 GCA_046594195.1 Acidimicrobiales bacterium
TCCAAGATCTTGGCGTCGCGGTAGTGGCGGGCGACGGGGGTCTCGTCCATGAACCCGTAACCCCCGAAGATCTGGGTGGCCTCCCTGGTCGCGGAGACCGCGGCCTCGGTGGCATACAACTTGGCCATGGCCGCCTCGTGCTTGAAGGGCTTGCCCTGATCTTTGAGCCAGGCCGCGTGGTAAGTGATGTTGCGGGCCTGCTCGGCCATGACGGCCAGGTCGGCGCACTTGAACGCCACGGCCTGGTACGAGCCGATCGGCTTGCCGAACGTGTGGCGGTCCTTGGCGTACTGGACGCTCTGCTCGAGGCAGGCCTGGATAACGCCGACCGCGAGGGCGGCAATGGCGACGCGGCCGTCGTCGAGGATCGCGAGGAAGTTGGCGAAGCCTCGGCCCCGCTCACCGAGGAGGTTCTCGGCCGGGACGCGGCAGTCGGTGAACGTGAGCCCATGGGTGTCCGAGGCGTGCCAGCCCATCTTGCGATAGGGCGGCTGGACCTCGAGACCCGGTGTGCCGGCGGGGACGATGATCGTGCTGATCTCGGGCTTGCCGCCGCTCCCGGGAGCATCGGTGCGGGCGGTGATGGTGATGATCGACGTGATGTCGGTGCCCGAGTTCGTGATGAACGCCTTCTCGCCGTTGATCACCCACTCGTTCGTGGACTCGTCGAGCACGGCGCGCGTGCGGGTGCCGCCGGCGTCGCTGCCCGCTTCGGGCTCGGTCAGGCCGAAGCCGCCGAGCGTCCGCCCGGCACACAGGTCGGGCAACCAGCGCTGCTTCTGCTCTTCGGTGCCGAACGTGTAGATCGGGTTGGCGCCGAGGCCGACGCCCGCCTCGAGGGTGATCGACATCGACTGGTCGACGCGGGCCAGCTCTTCGATGGCGATGCAGAGCGTGGTGAAGTCGCTGCCGGAGCCGCCGTACTCCTCGGGGAACGGGAGTCCGAAGAGGCCCAGCTCACCCATCGCCAGCACGGCGTCGGTGGGAAACTCGTGGGTGCGGTCCCACTCCTCGGCGTGGGGGGCGATTTCTGCGGTGGCGAAGTCCCGCACGACCTTGCGGAACATCTCCTGCTCATCGGTGAATTCGAAGTCCATCGAGGGGGCAGCGTAGGACCGCCGCGAACCCCGAGGCGATCTGGGGCGAGCGGCGCGTACGCTCCGGCGGTGTCCCGCCCGCGCCACGCTCCCCCGCTCGCCGTGGTGGGTGATCGGCTCCTGACCGGTCTCCGAGATGTCACGTCGGACCTCGCCGCCCTCGACGGCACCGGGTACTGGGCCGTGGTGCTGCCCTTCGCCGGTGAACCCGTGTGCGCTCGCTTCGAGCACGTCGGTCCGGCCCGGCCATGGCGGGGCCGGCCGTGGGTCGGCGTCGATCCAGCGGCGTGGCGATCCTCGCTCGACGAGGCGGCCTTCAAGGCGGGAGTGGCCACGATCCGCCAGGCGATCGGTCGCGGCGACGTCTACCAGGTGAACCTCACCCGGGTTCTCGCCGCACCCCTGCCGCCAGGGGCGAACGTGGCGGCCCTCGGCGCCGCGCTCGCAGACGGCAACCCAGCGCCGTTTTCGGCGGTCGTCCGAATTCCCTCGCACGACATCCACGTGGCGTCGGCCTCGCCCGAGCGGTTCCTCGAGCGCGACGGCGATCGGGTCTGGTCCTCCCCCATCAAGGGGACCGCCGCCACCCGAGACGGCTTCTTGCCCAAGGACCACGCCGAGAACGTCATGATCGTGGACCTCGTCCGCAACGACCTCGGCCGGGTCTGCACGTGGGGTTCGATCGATGTCCCGGCCCTGTGCGACGTGGAGGAGCATCCGGGGCTCGCCCACCTCGTCTCCACGGTCGAGGGCCGATTGCGCCCGGGCCTCGGCTGGGCCGACGCCATCGACGCCACGTTCCCGCCCGGATCGGTGACCGGGGCGCCCAAGATCGCAGCCCTGGAGCACATCGCCGTGCTCGAACGAGCCGATCGCGAGATCTACTGCGGTGGCGTGGGATGGGTCGACGCCGACCGTCGGTGCGGGTCGCTCAACGTCGCCATCCGCACGTTCTGGTTCGCCGACGGCGAGATCCGCTTCGGCACCGGCGGCGGGATCACCTGGGACTCGGACCCCGACGGCGAGTGGGAGGAGACCGAGCTCAAGGCCCGTCGCCTCCTCCGCGTGGCCGCCGGTCCACGCGGAGGACCGAGCCAGTAGCGTGCGGCCTCCTCGATCGACCCTTGCGGAGCGCACGACATGACACCCCCGGCGGCCACACCCCCGTTCCTCTGCTCGCGCTGGCGCGCACCGTTCGCCGGGGCGCTGGTCGCTGCACTCCTTGCGTCGGGCGCGCTCGTGGCTGCGGTGCCGCCGACGGTTGCGGCTGCCGCCGTTGGCAGCGCCGACATCGTGCTCCCGGGCGTCGTGTGGCCCCTCGACGTCGCGACCGCTCCCGGCGATGCCATCTGGATCGCTCGCGGCCCCACGGTGGAGCGCGTCGTCCCCGGAAGCGGCACCCAGACGATCTCGCTGCCGAACGGCTCGAATGCGCGGCACCTCGCGGTCGCGCCGGACGGAACCCTCTGGTTCGGCGGCCTCTCTGGCTCGCTCGGGACCATCGCCCCGAACGGCACCGTCACCACCCGGGCGCTCGCCGATGCGTCCGCCACCGTGAACTCCCTGACCGTTGGCCGTGACGGCGCCTTGTGGGTGCTCGCCTCGGGCACCACCTCCCACGTCGAACGCGGCGCGCCCGGCGGGCCGATGACGGTGGTCGCGACGCCATCGAACAGCGGCTACGACGCGGTGGTGGCCGGAGGGATCGGCGCGGTGCTGGTGGTCGGGAACGAGGATGCCTCGATCGCTGCCGACGGCACCGTCACGCCGGTGGCGGGTGTGCCGGGAGGGACGACCACCGACACCGCCGCCATCGGCGACGAAACCTGGGTGACCACCACCTCGGGCATGGCCGTCATCGACGATGCCGGGACCGTCACGGCGTACGCGCTGGCCGCCGTGCCCGGAGGAACCCCGGCATCGATCACTGCGGGACCGAACGCTCGGGCCTGGTACGCCGCTGGCGGGGGCGGCGGTGTGGCCGATCTGGCGGACAGCTTGGGCCGAGTCGGCGCCGACGGACCGGATGCCTCGACCCTGCTCGTCACGGGATCCGCTTCGCCGAAGGCCATCGAGACCTGGCACCTCGTTGCCGACCCGGCCGCAGAACGCCTCTGGGCGGTGTCCTACGACGGCGCCGTCACGTTGCGCCCGATCGACGTGTCCCGGCAGCTGTCGAGCATCAGCGTGGACGACCCAGGTCCGGACCTGGCCTTCGGCGTCCCCGTCACCCTCACCGCCCGGACCCTCGCGTTCCCGGGTGCGACGCTGCCGACCAGCGGGACGGTGACCTTCTCCACCGGCGGCACGGTGCTCGGAACCACGGGAGTGCAGCCCGGCGGGATCGCCACGATCACCGTTGCTCCCCCGGCGGACTCGCTCATGGTCACCGCCACCTCCAGCGGGAACGCCACCCACGCCCCCGCCGTCAGCCGCACGACGTCGTTCCGCCCGGTGGCCGACGCGCCTTCGACCACCACGCTGACCCCACCTTCGGGCCCCCTTCGGCCGGGCCAGGCCACGTTCAAGGTCCGCGTGACCTCCACCAGCCCCGCCATGCCCTCCGGGACCGTCCACGTGGGCTCGCTGGCCATCCCCGTGAGCGGTGGGGTCGACACCAGCTTCACCGTGGACCTCGCACCCGGCACCAACTCGTTCACCGCCACGTTCATGCCCGATCCCGGCTTCACCGGCTCCAGCGCTCCCACCGGCGCCCTAGTCGCCCGGTGGGACCGCGATGAAGAGAACTACGTGATGGCCGCCTACCTGCGGCTGTTCGGGCGCTACCCCGATCCCGCAGGCCGTACCTACTGGGCCAACAAGCTCGAGGGCGGCCTGAGCCGCGACCGCTTCGCCCTCGCGCAGGTCGCGACGTCGGAGTATCGCCGCAAGCTCGCCAAGCGGGTCGGCCTGGTCGCGCCCGGCGCCACCGTCGCCCAGTCGCAGCCAACGGTCGACGCCATGGCGAACCAGACCGTCCGCGAGCTGCTCGTCGACCACTGGGCCGCCGGCAAGAAGGTCGTCAACTGCAAGGACACCATCGCGCCGCAGTTCGCGCCCGATGGCTCGTTCATGTGCTGGGTGAAGGTGATCTTCACGACGTTCACGGGTTCCGCCAACTCCGACGACTACGCGTGGGCGAGCCGGTACGGCAACACGCCCGAGGGCCGGCGGGCCGTCGCCAAGATCCTCGTGTATTCGGACACGGCGGTCCGGCCCGTGGTCGAGGCCGCCTATTCCACCTACCTCGGCCGGTCACCCGACTCGGGCGGATGGACGTACTGGACCAAGAAGATCCAGGGCGGGATGCGCGAAGAGGGCGTCGATGCCCGCGTGCTCGGTTCCGACGAGTTCTACCGCCGAACCCTGCTGCCCACCGCACCCTGACCACCTGCGGTGCTCGGCGCGCCACACTGGTGGCGATGAGCACCTGGGTCTGGGTCGACGGCAACCTCTCACCAGCGGGCGACGCTCGCGTCGCCGCGCTCGATCACGGCCTGACCGTGGGCGATGGCGTGTTCGAGACGTGCAAGGTCGTCGACGGCACTGCGTTCGCCCTGACCCGCCACCTCGACCGGTTGCGCCGTTCGGCGGACATCATCGGGTTGCGGCTCCCCTGGACCGACGACCACCTGCGATCGGCGTGCAACGACGCCATCGGCGCTGCCGCAATCGACGCGGCCAACGCGACCGCCGGCGTGCAGCGCCTGCGCATCACCGTCACCGGCGGTCCGGGTCCGCTCGGCTCGGATCGCAGCGACGTCCCGCCGACCCTCGTGATCGCCGCCGGACCCGGCAGCCCCTGGCCGGCGACGACGTCGGTGGTGACGGTCCCCTGGGTCCGCAACGAGCGCAGCGCCGTCGCCGGGGCCAAGACCACCTCGTACGCCGAGAACGTCGTCGCGCTGGCGGAAGCACATCGCCACGGAGCGAGCGAGGCCCTGCTCGCCAACACCCGCGGGTCCTTGTCCGAGGGCACCGGGTCCAACGTCTTCCTGGAGCTGGATGGCCTGCTCTGCACGCCGTCGCTCGCCTCGGGCTGCCTCGCCGGCATCACCCGGGCGTTGATCTGCGAGCTGGTCGATGTGGTCGAGCGGGACGACCTCACCCTCGACGACCTCCACCGCACCTCCGAGGCGTTCCTCACCTCGTCGACCCGGGACGTCCACCCGATCGCCAACCTCGACGGCCGGCCCCTCGCCGCACCCGGCCCGCTCACCGCTGAGGCCGCTGAGGCCTTCGCCACTTCCCAGGCTGGGACCCTCGACCCGGTCTGAGCAGCATCGTCCACCTGAGCGCTCGAAGCGCTCAGGGGCATGCGGCCCGGTCAGAGCGGGCGGAGGTGGACGACGTCGCCAACGGCGATGGTGCGTCGGTCGCCTTCGACCGTCTCGACCACGAGGTGGCCCTCCTCGGTGATGTCGACCGCCGTGCCCTCGAGGTCGTCCGCGCCCAGGTCGATGCGCACACGGCGTCCGAGGGTCGCCGAACGCTGCCGCCAGGCGTCGCGCAGCTCGGCTGCGCCCTCCGGGCCGGCCAGCAGCGCGGCGTAGCGACGATCGAGGTTGCGCAGCATCGCCACCAGGAGGTCCTCGCGAGCGGGAGCCGAGACGGGGGCCACAAGGTGGTCGAGTGCCACCGCCAGATCGGCCAGGTCGGCGGGGACGTCGTCCCCCCAGGCGACGTTGATGCCGATGCCGACGGCAACCACGAGGCGGTCCTGCGGCCTGGGCTCCTTCCACCCGCTCGAGATCTGGCTGGATGCCGGCCAGTCGACCTCCGCCAGGATCCCGGCCAGCTTGCGGTCCGGGCCCGAACCGTCACCCGGCCAGACCAGGTCGTTCGGCCACTTCAGGCGGGCCGCCTGTCCGGTCAGATCGGCGACCGCCTCGGCTGCCGCGACCGCGACCGCCATCGTGGTGGCGGCGGCTACCGACGCCGGAGGACGCAGCAAGATCGTGCACAGCAGCGAGCCGCCGGCGGGCGCCTGCCACGTCCGTCCGAGGCGCCCGCGACCGGCGGTCTGGTGGTCGGCGACGAGGACCACGCCTTCCGCCTCGCCCTGCCGGCCCAGCTCGAGCGCGTCGGCGTTGGTGGACCCCGTCTCGGCCACCCAGCGGACCTCCGCGAATCGGCTCCCGACCAGCGCCGAGCGTGCGATGTCCCCTGGTGAAGCGTCGTCCATGGCCGGCAGTCCACCCTGAAGCGACGGGCGCAGGCAAGACCGTCCGGTCCGGCGTCCGGTGCCATCTGGCACCGGCACCCGCAGACCTCGTAGACATTGCCCTTGTGCTGACCAAGATCTTGATCGCGAACCGGGGCGAGATCGCCGTCCGGGTCATCCGTGCCTGCCAGGAACTGGGGATCGCCTCGGTTGCGGTGTACTCCGAGCTCGACCGCGATGCGCTCCACGTGCGCCTCGCCGACGAGGCCTACGCGCTCGGCGGCCAGACGGCGGCCGAGAGCTACCTCAACACCGACAAGATCCTCGAGATCATCGAGCGGTCCGGCGCCGACGGGGTGCACCCGGGCTACGGGTTCTTCTCCGAGAACACCGACTTTGCCCGGGCCATCACCGAGCGCGGCGTCACCTTCATCGGCCCGCCACCCGAGTCCATCGAGGTCATGGGCGACAAGGTGTCGAGCCGGATCGCCGCCCAGGAGGCCGGCGTGTCCGGCGTGCCCGGCACCACCGAGTTCCTGTCGTCGGGCGACGAGGTCGTGGCCTTCGGCAACGAGTTCGGCTGGCCGGTCGCCATCAAGGCGGCCTACGGCGGGGGCGGGCGCGGCATGCGCGTCGTCCAGTCCGCCGACGAGGCCCACGCTGCGCTGGCTTCGGCCCAGTCCGAGGCGCTGAAGGGCTTCGGCCGCGACGAGTGCTACGTCGAGCGCTTTCTGGTCAAGCCCCGCC
This sequence comes from Acidimicrobiales bacterium, assembly GCA_046594195.1. Lineage (GTDB taxonomy): Bacteria > Actinomycetota > Acidimicrobiia > Acidimicrobiales > Iamiaceae > Aquihabitans. Next base: position 7,009 of record JBKJPY010000051.1, read on the forward strand.
ACGTCGAGATGCAGATCATCGGCGACCAGCACGGCAATTGCGTGTGGGTCGGCGAGCGCGACTGCTCCGTGCAGCGGCGCCACCAGAAGCTCATCGAGGAGTCCCCCGCCCCGAACTTCCCCGCCGAGATCCGCCAGGCGATGGGCGAAGCGGCCGTCAAGGTCGCTCAGGCGTGCGGCTACTACAACGCCGGTACCGTCGAGTTCCTCTACGAGGACGGCGCCTTCTACTTCCTCGAGATGAACACCCGCCTCCAGGTCGAGCACCCCGTCACCGAGCTGGTGTCGGGCATCGACCTCGTCCGCGAGCAGATCCGCGTCGCGTCGGGCGAGACCCTTTCGTTCACCCAGGACGACATCGACCTGCGCGGCTGGTCCATCGAGGTGCGCGTCAACGCCGAGAACCCGGCGGGCGGCAAGTTCCTCCCGGCGCCCGGCAAGATCGACAAGCTCGTCGCCCCGCAGGGCTTCGGCACCCGCTGGGACGGCGGCTACGAGTCCGGCGACGAGGTCAGCCAGTTCTACGACAACCTCGTCGGCAAGCTCATCGTCTGGGGCTCGGACCGCGACACGGCCATCGGCCGCATGAAGCGGGCCATCAACGAGTTCGTTATCGAGGGCATCGACACCACGCTCCCCGCCCAGTTGCTGATCCTCGACCACCCGGACTTCGTTGCCGGTGAGCACTCCACCAACTGGGTCGACAACGGCACCCTGGACCTGTCCAGCGTCACCACCGGCCGCCTCGGCGGCGCTGCTCCCGAGGACGAGGGCGAGGACCCCGAGCCCAAGGTTCGCCGCGACGTCGACGTCGAGGTCAACGGCAAGCGCTTCTCCGTCGCGATGTGGGTCCCCGAGTCCGCCATGGTCGCCGGTCCCGCCGCGAGCGGCGCCACCGCCAAGCCCCGCACCCGCCGCTCTGCTGGCGGCGGCGGCGGTGCGGCCGGCACGGGCGCCATCGCTGCTCCCATGCAGGGCACCATGGTCAAGGTCGAGGTCGCGGTCGGCGACGAGGTCACCGCCGGCCAGGTCGTCTGCGTTCTCGAAGCCATGAAGATGGAGAACAACGTCGCCACCGACGTGGCCGGCACCGTCGCCGAGGTCAAGGTCGAAGCCGGCCAGGCCGTCGGCTCCGGCGACGTCGTGGTCGTCGTCACCCCCGCCGCCGCGGAGTAGCCCGCCCGGGTCGGTGCTCGTCGGTCAGTTCGATGGAGCGGCGTGCCGAGCCATCGTCCGCGTCCGTCACGCAGTTCCATCCCGCCCCGAGTCAGCAGCCGGCGGTGACGTCGGCACGGAACTCGTCGAGCTGGGCTCGATCGAGCAGGTGCGCCTTGACCTCGGTCGCCACGACGGTGGCCTGGCCCTCGGGGAGCGAGTCCCGCAAGGCGATGAGATCGTCGCGGTCGAGCTTCGGTGCCTGCGGCGGGTGGTCGATGAGCAGCTCCAGGTTGGAGCGGACCAGCAGGACCTCCTCAGCCCGGTCCGGCAGGCGGAACCCGATGGTCGACCCCACCAGCGGGCCCTGGCCGCCGGGCAGCTCGGCGATGGCGGCATCGAGGTCCGCCCCGAACACCACCGGCTCGCTCCCCGCCTGCTCGACCAGCCGGGCCAGGGCCTTGCGGTCCAAGGTCGGCGCGCCGTCGACCGACGCGATCTCGGTGCCCGGCGGATCGGCCACCTCGTTGCGCATCAGGCTGATCACGAGGGCGTGCTGCACGGCGCAGGGGTCGGCGATGCGGTCGGGATGGACGAACCCGTCGGAGTATGACGGGAACACGATCGGCGCTCCCTCGATGGCCAGACGGGTTCCCACGGTGTCGCCGACCTGGATGTAGCGGTCGTCGCCGTTGACCAACACGAGGATCGGACCATCGAGGCCGTCGATCGAATTGGAGCTGCGGATCTCGTCGAGCAGCTCCGCGACCACCGGCGCCGCGAGGGGCTGGCCCAGCCGGTCGCTCGGCCGGTCGATCACCAGTGGGGTCACCGCCACGGCCAGGATCACGACGGCGCTCGCCACCGACGCTGTGGCCGGTCGGCCGTGGGTGAGCTTCGGGGTGACGACCGCAGCGAGCCGGGCGATCAACCACCCGAACACGAGCAGCTCGAAGAACGAGAGCGCGAAGGCCCAGTGGTAGAAGTTCAGCCGGCCCTGCTCGGGCGAGTCCGGGATGTTCATGCCAGTCACCACGGCCGCCACGCCGAGCACACCGATCATCGCCACCGCGGCGAGGAACTCCGGCTCGCGACGCCGCCACCATGCACCCGCCACGAGGACGGCACCCACCAGCGCGAACGTGCCGAGCACGCCCGCCGTCGAGCGGTGTTCGACGAGATCCCAGCCCTTGGGGCTCGATCGGCCGAGGAACGGACGGGGGCCGAGGGTGTTGGCGATCTGCGAGAGCGCCGAGCGAGGCCCGAGGTCCTGGCGCTGGGGATCACCCGAGTAGTCGGCGAGCGCGGTCAGGTTGCCGGGATTGCCCGTGAGCTGCTGGAAGATCACCGGACCCCACAGCAACAGGCCCACGCCCAGCGCGACCCCGACCCAGGCCAACGCACCCCGCCGCGCTCCCGACGGCGCCCGCCAGACCCACCACGCAATGGCGACGGCTCCTGCGCCGCCCAGCACGGCCGCAGCCGGCAAGACCGACAGGTGCTGCTGGGCGGCGAAGGACCAGAAGGCGACGGTGAGGGGGGCGACGCGCAGGTCGCCGCAGAACAGGGCCCACACCCCCACCGCCGCGGCGAGCAGGGGCATCCGCCCGAAGTTGGAGCTGAGCGGATCGGTGAGGCCGGCCGCCCCCGCGCTGAACGCGGCGAGCGCGACGAGGACCGCCCCTGCTGCACCACCGCGGGGCCCGAGCTGGCGGAACAGCAGCCACGCGACGGCGAGCATCGACGCGGCACTCACCGCGGCCGCGGCGAGGAGCGTTCCCGTGACCGGACCGAGGAGCCGGGTCGTCGGTGCGAGGACTACGAACCCGAGGGGTCCCGGGTGGGCGACGTTCTTCGCCTTCTCACCGTAGGAGCCACTGGTGGAGGGCTGCCCGACCAGGGGGTTCCGCGAGGTGCCGACGTCGCGCGCCCGCAGCTCGATGAGGGCATCGTCGCCCTGGGGCTCCCAACGCCCGTGGTTCGCCATCGCCGCGACGAGCGGGACGAGCACCAGCAAGAGCGCGATCACGGCCGCCGCCAGCCGACCGCGCCGGCCGAGGTCACCGAGGCGGTGGACGGCGTGGGCCGCCCTCGCATCGCCCGCCTCGGGGGCGCCGTGGTCCGGCTCGACCTGGTCCATCGGTGCGGTCACGTGGGCGAGACGATCAGTCGGCGGCGTCGCTCAGCGCTTCGGCGAGCGCCGGATGCACGAACAAGCTCTCGGCCAGGTCCGTCACCTTGAGGCCGGCGGTCACGGCCACGGCGATGACCGAGATCAGCTCGGCGGCGTGCTGGCCGACGATCGAGCCACCGAGCACCACGCCGGTGGCGGGATCGGAGATGATCTTGACGAAGCCGCGCGGGTCGTCGTTGATGAGCGCCTTGGCCGAGGCGGAGAACGGCACCTTGGTGACGCGAACCTTGCGCCCGTCGGCGAAGGCATCGGCCTCGGCCAGGCCCACATCGGCGATCTCGGGGTCCGTGAAGATGGCCGACGCCGCCTTCTCGTAGTCGATGTGGCGGTGGGGACCGGCGTGCAGGCCGAGGGCGTGCTCGGCGATCTTGCGGCCCTGCATGGAGGCCACCGACGACAGCGGCAGCTTCCCCGACAGGTCGCCGGCGGCGTAGATGTTGGGCACGGTGCTCTTGCAGTTGTGGTCGACGACGACGTAGCCGTGGTCGAGCTCGACGCCGGCCTCCGGGAGCCCCAGGCCCTCGGAGTTCGGGATGGACCCGATGCACAGCAGCACGTGCGAGCCCCGGGCCACCCGACCATCGTCGCAGCGCACCGCGACGTCCTCGTCGGTGAGGTCGATGCCCTCGGCGCGCGCCCCCTTGAACAGGCGGACGCCCCGTCCCAAGAAGTCGTCCTCCAGCACGGCTGCGACCTCGGGGTCCTTCTGGGGCAGCACCTGCTGGCGGCTCACGATGAGCGTGACCGCAGAGCCGAAGGCAGAGAACATGTGGACGAACTCCACGCCGGTGACGCCCGAGCCCACCACGATCAGGTGCGTGGGCAGTTCCGGCGGCGGGTAGGCGTCGCGGGTGGTCAGCACCCGGTGCCCGTCGATGGGCGCCCAGTCGGGGATGCGGGGCCGGCTACCGGTGGACAGCACGACGGTGTCGGCTTCGATCACCTGGGTGGCGCCATCCCCGTCGGTGACCTCGACGTGGTGCGCATCGAGGAGCCGGCCGGTTCCCGGCAGAAGGTTGACGCCCTGGCTCTGGAGCATGCCGCTCACCGAGCGCTCGAGGCGGTTCTCGATCGCAGCGATGCGGGTGCGCAGCGCCTCGAAGTCCAGCTGCGCCTCGACGTGCACGAGGCCCATGCCTCCGGCTCGGCGCATGTCGTTCATGGCCCCGCCGGTGGCGATCATCGCCTTCGACGGGATGCAGTCGAGGAGGTGGGCGGCGCCGCCGACGATGTCGCGCTCGACGAGGGTCACCTCGGCGCCGAGGCGGGCGGCGGTGGTGGCCGCCGTGTTGCCAGCGGGCCCACCACCGATGACGACGAAACGATGGGCCATGGCCGCAGGCTATCGGTCGCCGTCGGGCGCCCCGAGCGTTGCGGACGCATCGATCGCCTGGGCGGCGCCGTCGTCCTCGACGTCGGCCACCAGGAGCCGGGCGGCCGCGATCACCTCGGGTTCGGCGTTGCCCATGGCCACGCCCCAGCCGACGGCCTCGATGGCGGGCAGGTCGTTGTGGCCATCGCCGACCATCATCACGTCGGAGAGCGGGACGCCCAGGTCGTCCGCCACGGCGGCGATGCCTTCGGCCTTCGAGACCCCCGCCGCGGTCACGGAGATGAACGCGGCCCCGGGCATCACCGGCGACGTTGCGGCCGATGCCGTGGTGCCGGGGGGAGCTGCGGCCACGGCGGCGGCAGCATCCGCGGTCCGCACCACGAACTGGACCCGCACGACTGGGTCAGCGAGGTCGCTCACCGGTCGCCGCCGGTGCGGCAGCGCCAGCAGTCCGGCATGGGCGACGGCGAGCTCGTCGTCGGAGTCCACCACGTAGTCGTCCCAGGAATAGGTCTCGAGGACCCAACCCCGATCGGTGGCGATCTGGACGCACGCCGCCACCGCGTCATCGGCGATGGGGATCTCCCGCACCTCCCCCGTCGACGGGTTCCAGCGGGCCGCACCCGTGTGGAACACGTGCCAGCCCAGCGGATCGAGCCGCTCGGCCCACCTCCGCGTCGGGCCCGCAGCGAGACGAGCCGTGCACAGCGTCAACCGCTGGCCCCGGTCCCGGGCTCGGTCGGCCGCCGCCCACAGGGCATCGCTCGGGGCGCCTGCCAACCCCACGAGGGTTCCGTCGACGTCGAGGCAGATGAGCGGGAGCACGCTCGGACGGTAGGCGACGACCCCGTCGCCGCCGCCATCCGACCGACCCCACATTGCAGAGAGATTGCAGTATGACAATCGGATGACGATCTGCGAGACTGACCAGGTAAGCCGCAAGGAGCACCCCCGATGACCAGCACGACCACCCCCGCACCTCGCCTCCGGCGCCGGCGCGTCCTGGCGGTCCTCGGGTCGTTGGCGGTAGCAGCGGTCCTGAGCGGGTGCCTCAGCGCCAACCAGACACGGATGGTCGACCACATCAACACCAGCCGGCGGAATGTCGGTCGGGCGTCGGTGAGTGCCAATCAAGCAGCGGCAGACAAGGCCCAGTCGTGGGCCGCACACATGGCCCGAACCGGGGTGGTCGAGCACACAGGTGGCGGGAGCCGGGTGAACACCTCCGGCCTTCCCAAGTGGTGCTCCGTCGGCGAGAACGTCGGCACCGCTTCCAGCATCGAGTCGCTGCACGCCGCCTGGATGCGATCCTCGAGCCACAAGTCCAACATCTTGGGCAACTTCAACCGGGTCGGCACCGGCGTGGTCCGCAAGGGCAGCCAGGTCTACGGCATCCAGATCTTCTACCGGGCCTGCTGAGTCCGCCCCGTCCCTCCACCGGGCTGCGGCCCCGCCTCCTCGCCTGACGAAGCGTCAGGTCGCATTGGGGCCATGATCGAGGCGGATCGTAGGCTTGACCCTCGATGAGCGACCACGACGCCACCTCGGATCCCACGCCCTCCCTTGCTGATTGGGAGGCCATGGCCGCCAAGGACCTCAAGGGCCGGTCACCGTCCGACCTGACCCGCACGCGGCCCGAGGGCATCGACATCAAGCCGCTCTACACCGCAGCGGACACCGAGGGCCTCGAGACCGACACCCTGCCGGGCTTCGAGCCGTTCACCCGCGGCGTGCGCGCCACGATGTATGCCAACCGGCCCTGGACGATCCGCCAGTACGCCGGCTTCTCCACCGCCGAGGAATCCAACGCCTTCTACCGGCGCAACCTGGCTGCAGGCCAGCAGGGCGTATCGGTCGCCTTCGACCTCGCCACCCACCGCGGCTACGACTCAGACCACCCCCGGGTGGTCGGCGACGTCGGCAAGGCCGGCGTGGCCATCGACTCCGTCGAGGACATGAAAATCCTCTTCGACGGGATCCCACTCGACCAGATGTCGGTCTCGATGACCATGAACGGCGCCGTGCTCCCGGTGCTGGCCTCGTTCGTGGTGGCCGGCGAGGAGCAGGGCGTCAGCCAGGACCAACTGGCGGGGACCATCCAGAACGACATCCTCAAGGAGTTCATGGTCCGCAACACCTACATCTACCCGCCGGCTCCCAGCATGCGGATCGTGGCCGACATCATCAGCTACACCTCCGAGCACATGCCCAAGTGGAACTCGATCTCGATCTCCGGGTACCACATGCAGGAGGCGGGAGCGACGGCCGAACAGGAGCTGGCCTTCACCATCGCCGACGGCAAGGAGTACGTGCGGGCTGCCCTCGCCCAGGGCCTCGACGTCGACAAGTTCGCCGGCCGGCTGAGCTTCTTCTTCGCCATCGGCATGGACTTCTTCATGGAGATCGCCAAGCTGCGCGCCGCTCGCATCCTGTGGCATCGCCACATGAGCGAGTTCGAGCCGAAGAACCCGAAGTCGCTGATGCTCCGCACCCACTGCCAGACCTCGGGCGTGTCGTTGACGGCGCTCGACCCGTACAACAACGTGATCCGCACCACCATCGAGGCCATGGCCGCGGTCCTGGGCGGGACCCAGTCGCTGCACACGAACGCCTTCGACGAAGCCCTCGGCCTGCCCACCGACTTCTCGGCCCGCATCGCCCGCAACACCCAGCTGGTGATCCAGGAGGAGACCGGGGTCCCGCACGTCATCGATCCGCTCGGCGGCAGCTACTACATCGAGTCGCTCACCAACGAGCTGGTCGACAAGGCCCAAGCGCTCATCGACGAGGTCGAGGAGCTGGGCGGCATGACCAAGGCCGTGGAGTCGGGCATGCCCAAGCTGCGCATCGAGGAGTCGGCCGCCCGGCGCCAGGCCCGCATCGACCGAGGCGAGGAGGTGGTGGTGGGCGTGAACAAGTACAAGGTCGAGAACCCCGAGCTCGTCGACGTGCTCAACATCGACAACGCCTCCGTGCTGGCCCAGCAGATCGCCAAGCTCGAGCGCATCCGCGCCGAGCGCGACGACGTGGCCGTGAAGGCGGCGCTCGCCGCTCTCACCGCCGGAGCTGCGTCTGATGACAACCTGCTCGCGCTGTGCATCGACGCCGCCCGGGCCCGGGCGACGGTCGGCGAGATGAGCGATGCCATGGAAGAGGTGTTCGGCCGCCACGCCGCCCAGGTCCGCACCATCGAAGGGGTGTACGTGAACAGTTACGCCGGCGACGAGGGCTTCGCCGCACTGTCGAGCCGCGTCGACGCCTTCGAAGCCGCCCAAGGCCGCCGGCCGCGCATGCTCGTGGTGAAGATGGGCCAAGACGGCCATGATCGCGGCGCCAAGGTCATCGCCACCGCCTTCGCCGACCTCGGCTTCGTCGTCGACGTGGGGGTGCTGTTCCAGACGCCCGCCGAAGCGGCCGCCGATGCCGTCGACAACGACGTGCACGTGATCGGCGTATCGAGCCAGGCCGCCGGGCACAAGACCCTGGTCCCCCAGCTCATCGCCGAGCTGAAGGCCAAGGGCGCCGACGACATCCTCGTCGTGGTCGGCGGGGTCATCCCGCCCCAGGACTACGACTTCCTTCGGGAGGCCGGCGTTGCCGCCGTGTTCGGGCCCGGCACCAACATTCTCGAGTCCGCCACCGAGGTGCTCGACCTCATCGAGGCCCGCGTCAGCTGACCTGGCGCCGGGCCGCCACGGCGAACCGGCGCCCGTCGGGGAACCGACGCAGGAGGAGCACGACGGGCGAAGCGGGCGGAGCGCTCAGGCGGTCGGAGCCGCAGGGTCTTCGGGGAGTTCGAACATGGCGTCGATGCTCGAAGCGGCGAGGTGGTCCGCAGCCGTGACTCCCCAGAACCCCCGGGGAGCCAGCAGTTCCTCGATGAACGCCTCCATCATCGGGTGGAAGTCCCTGCGCATCTCGATCAGCCGCTCCCGGCCTTCCTCGAACGAGCGCGTGGCCACGCCGGTCTCGGCGAGCGCGTCGTGGCCGCACCACCCACACGGCGTTCACGGCGGGGAGTTTCGCATCCGCGAGCAACTAGGTTTCGCTTCGTGGTGGCAGCCGACGTGGACGAGGTGGCGGACGGCGTGCTGGCGGGCGACCGTCGGGCCCTCGCCCGGGCCATCACGCTCGTCGAATCGATCCGGCCGGACCACCGCCGCGACGCGACGGCGGTCATCGACCGAGTGCTGCCCGCCACCGGATCGGCCATACGCATCGGCATCAGCGGGCCACCCGGGGTCGGCAAGTCCACGTTCATCGAAGCCTTCGGCTCGTCGCTCACCGAAGCGGGCCACCAGGTCGCGGTGCTCGCCGTAGATCCGAGCAGCGCCCGCAGCGGCGGGTCGATCCTCGGCGACAAGACCCGGATGGAGCGCCTGGCGCGCGATCCGAAGGCGTTCATCCGCCCCTCCCCGGCCGGCACCGAGCTCGGCGGCGTCGCTCGCCGGACTCGCGAAGCCCTGCTGCTGTGCGAGGCCGCCGGGTTCGACGTCGTGATCGTCGAGACCGTGGGCGTCGGTCAGTCCGAGTTGGCGGTGGCGGACCTCGTCGACGTGTTCGTGCTGCTCGCCAGCCCCAGCGGCGGCGACGATCTGCAGGGCATCAAGCGCGGGATCATGGAACTGGCGGACCTCGTCGTGGTCACCAAGGCAGACGGCGGACTCGCGAGCGCGGCCAACCACGCCGCTGCGGACCTCCGTCGGGCGATCCACCTGCTCCGGCCCAAGTACGAGGGCATCGCCACCGAGACCCTGCTCGTGAGCTCCACCCTGGGCACCGGGGTGGACGAGGTGTGGCAGGCGGTCCGTGCGATCCACGGCCACCTGCGCGACTCCGGACAGCTGGCGTCGGTGCGGTCGCGCCAGGCACGCGCCTGGCTGTGGGACGAGATCCGCTCGGGCCTGCTCGAGCGCTTCCGGTCCGCGCACCCGCCGGCTGACCTGGCGGCGGTCGAGGCGGCGGTGATGGCCGGCGAGGCCGCCCCGGGCGTCGCCGCACAGCGGCTACTCGGCGGCGTCGACCTCTGAGGTCGCCTCGTCGTCAGCCGCAGATCCGTCCGCCACGATGGGTCCCTGGCCGCGACGCACGAACGGAGCGCAGATGGCGGCGCCGGCGACGTCGACCATGACGAAGACGATGCGGGCCCCGACCGCGGTGGTGATGGCGATGGGCTTCTCGACACCTGCCGTGGCCGCCAGCACCACCTCGCGGATGCCCGCACCCGAGGGGACCGGGACGGCCAGGAACCCGACCACCCACGAGAGGATGGTGGCGAAGACCATCCGCGGGTAGCTCACATCGCTGGTGATCGCCCGGGTGATCGCGTAGGTGGCGGTGCCGATGAACACCCAGGTGGGGATGTAGCGGGCAACGAGGACCAGCGAGTCCCGCCACTGCGGGACCTCGACCTTGATCTCGCGCTTGGTGGCCTTCGACGCCTTGGCCATCAGCCAATCGAGGACGTCGTGGTGCAGCAAGATCAGCCCGACCGGCAGCGCGAGCAGGACGAGCATCGACCGGTCGAAGCCCCCGCCGTCGCCGGCCAGCGCAAACGGGAGGAAGGCTGCCGCCGTGAACATCGCGGCCAGGTAGAGCATCCCCAGCGACAGGGCCACGCTCGTGAAGGCGCGCGACTTGGGGATGCCGCCCCGCCGGGCCAGCTCGCCTCGGCCCAGGACCGGCCAGACCCCGCCGGGGACGTACTTGCCCAGCTCGCCGACGTAGTACCAGGCGATGGTCCGGAAGAACCTGGGATCGGCGCCGAGGGTGCGCATCACATGGCGCCACCCCCACCCGATGCTGCTCATGCCCAGAACGGCGAAAACCCCGGCCACGCCGATCCAGGCCCAGTTGGCGTCCTCGAGCTCGGGCTGAACGAGCGGCCAGTCGTGGACGAACCGCTTGACCACGAAGAACACGGCCAGCCCGCCCAGCACGAGGCCGAAGGCGGTGATGAGCTTCGCCGCCCGCCCGCCCTTGCGCGCCGGCGCCCCGCCGTCGCCGCCGTCCGCGTGCTCGAGCGCCTCGACGACGAGCTCGTCGAGCAGCCCCTCGGCGGTCAGGTGGTCGGCGGGCTGATCGGTCACGAGGGCACCTCGGGCGGGGTGACACCCAGCGTGTCGATGGCGGCCTGGCGCAGGTCGGCGTCGGACAGGCCGGTCCGGCGCTTGAAGTCGCGGAGGTCCAAGAATCGGAACCGGCCGTCGGGTGACACGAGCGGCTCCACGCCGACCGCCTCGACGATCTGGTCGACCTCTTGCTCCTTGCCGACGTAGCCGTAGGTGTCGATCCAGATGCCCTCGAAACCGAGGCCCAAGATGGCAGGGAGGGCGCCGATCGGACCCACCTTGTCTCGCAGGAAGGTCTGCCAAGCAGCGTCGGGTCGACCCTTCATGCTGCCGTAGCTCCACTGGAGGGTGCCGTCGTCGGCGAGGTAGGCGCGGAGGTGGTCGTAGTCCTCCATCTTCCCCACCGGCTGCGCCTCGGGGAACTCGATGATCGGAAGCTGGAGGATCTTGGCCCCGTCGGGCATCAGGTCCTCGATCTGGCCGACGAAGGCCCGATCACTGGTGTGCTGCGCCTCGATCTCGGCATACGCATGGCGCTGCGGCGGAATGGAGTCCCACAGCCCGAACGACAGCACGGCGACGGCGAGCAGCCCCAGCACCACCTGCGGACGCTTGGACCGCCCTCGGATCCAGGCGGCGAGCTGCTCGGACCACATCAAGACGATGGTCATGGCGAAGAAGGCGATGATCAGCACGATCCGGTTCCAGACGCGGATCTGCGAGAACCCGGCCATGGAGACAAGGATCGACAGCCCGCCGATGGTGCCGAAGAGCAGCGCGAGCAACGTGAAGGTGGTGGCGTCCTCACGGAGCGCGGACCGATCCCACCCCGGGCGGGTGTCGGGCCGGTCGCGCCGCCAACGCCCGGAGAACGCACCCCACATCGCACCAAGGAACCCGGCGATGCCGAGCATGCCGAGCGCCTGGCCACCTTCGCTGCGCACCGAGCTCTGGTCCTGGGCGCGAGCGCCGATGTCCGAGAACACCTCGAACCGATGGCCGCCCTGCGGCGTCAACATGCGGCTGAGCTTGAGGCCGTAGAGCTCGCTCTCGGTGACGAGTCGCCGGGCCGCCTGGTCGTTGGTGCCGTAGGCCCGGTAGTAGTTCAACGTCGGTGCGCTGAGCACGACGAAGGTCAGCCCCATCACGCCGATGAGGACGACCGCCACGGCCAGGCGAGCCGGCTCACGCCAGCGGATCGCGGCTACGACCGCGCCCGATCCGAGCAGGACCATGGTGAAGCCCGTGGTCATGGTCTCCGTGCCGGCGATGAGCACCGCGACGGCCAGCGCCCCCGCGATGCGCGGCCAGCGAAGGTTCCCCCGGATCGACCCGCCTCCGACCCTGGCCGGGTCGGCGAGGAAGCGCTCGCGCCACGCCGTGGCCCAGACGAGCAGCAGTGCGGCGAGCGGCGCCGAGTAGTACGTGCTGCGCCACAGGTGCATCTCGCCGTGGGTGAAGTGGTACGGCATGAACGTGTAGATCAGCGCGGCGATCCCGGCCACGACCGGGCCGAAGCGAAGGTGCCGCAGCACCAGGAACGTGACCCCCGCGAGCACCCCGAACCCCAGGAAGAAGTACAGGTTGATGGCGAGGCCCCAATCGCCTGTGATGGTGACCAGCACCTTCATCGCCATGAACTGGAACGATTCGCCACCGTGGGGGAAGTCGTAGAACTGCTGGCCGAACGGAGCCCCGAGCCGAGGCTGGTTCAGGTACCAGCCTCGCTCCTCCATGGTCTTGACCATCGAGGAGATGAGCGTGGCGTCCGAGCGCATGTCGAACGGCAACCGCTTCGGCATGTCCCACACCCGCAGGAGCACCCCACCCCACAGCCAGGCCACGGCGGCCACCGCGAGCGTCTCGAGGGGCAACCGGCGCGGGGAGGCGGCGGTCGGTTCGGTGGCGCTCATGTGGCCATCGACCCTACTGGCCGCTCGTCACCCGACCGGAGCACGAAGCGGGCCAGGGCGACGGCCAGCCACGCACCGACCGCGCCCGCGGCGACGGCCAGCACCAGGAGCAGCTCACCCGGCCAGCCGCTCCAGGCGACCAGGGCGCGCGCCTGACCCCGAGGTCCGAGGCCCGGACCACCCCACCACCCCGGGAGGCAGCGGCGCAGGGCCTCCACCTGGAGGACCAGGGCGAACGCGGCGGCGATCAGCGGCGCCCAACGGCCGGCGACGCGCGCCTGGCCGACGGCCGCCAGCACCAACAGTCCGATCAGCCCTGCGAACAGGTACCGACCCTGGAGGAACGGGAACTTGCTGGTCTCGGCGTACAGGCTCCAGGCCCTCAGGAGAACGAGGCCGCCGAGCAGCACGATCGGGGCCAGCAGCGATGCTCGCTGGACCCGGTTGCTGCCGGACTCGTCTCGCGGGGGCAGGAGCGCGGCGACCACCAGCACCACGACCGCCACGGTGCAGATCGTGGCCAACCACGTCGGGAAGCGGATGGTGTACCAACCAAACGAGCCCCAGAAGCGGTTGTTCACGTTGCGGACGAACTCGGCGGCGAAGTCCGCTGCGCTCGGAGCGAAGCCGGGAGGCGCCAACGCCGAGGTGAGCCGATCGGATTCGATCGTCGGGGCGAACTGGCCGGTTCGGAGGCGCACGCCGAGGTACCACCAGCCGGCGAGCACCCCGACCGCGCCGCCGGCCGCCGCCAGCGGAGCGACGAGCGATCGAATGCGGCTGCGCCACCGCGTTCCCGCATCCTCGGTCGCGCCCACGATGTAGGCGACCACGAACGCCGGCACGAGCACCATGCCGAAGGCCTTGGTCAGCAGGGCCAGGGCGGTCACCACCCCGACGGCGGCGGCGGTGCGCAGGGAGCGGTCCCCTCGGACCACGCCGGCAAGCAGGGCGGCGGCGACCGCTGCCAGGAGGGTCAGGAGGTTGTCGTTGTTGAGGGTCGATCCGATGTGCGTCAGCATCGGCACCGCCAGCACCGACACCGATGCGGTGACCGCGACCACCTCGCTCGACCGGAACCGACGGGCTGCCCACCAGGCGAGCAGCGGCAGCGGGGTGATCAGGGCCACGTTGGCGAAGCGGAGCAGTGCCAACTCGCGGTCCGTGGAGGCCGGGGCGCCCCGGACCGATCGCTCCACCCGCAAGACGGTGGCCATGGCCTGGTAGTAGAGCGGCGGGTGCTGGGGCATCTGGTTCAACTGGCCGACCGATGCTGCCCCTCCGTCGTCGTCCCATGCCGGCCGCGAGGCCTTGTCGGGCGCCTCGTCTCGCGGGTGGCGGCGCATAGAGGTCGGGGTGACGGGCTCGCCCTCACGGGGGCAGGCTCGGGTCGCGGCGGCGTAGGTCCGGCAGAGCCGGATGATGGCGGCCTGGTTGGTGAGGCCGTCGTACTCCGGGTAGGCGTTGCCGTCGGCCAGGTGGAGGACGAGGGCCAGGTGAGCGGGCTCGTCAGGCGCCTCGCCCAGCGGTGCGACCACGGACCAGATGGCACCGAGCGCACCGAACGCAAGGGTCGCCGCCACCACGACGACCGGGACGGGACCGCAGCGACGGGGCCGGGTCTCGGTCGGATCGGGCACGGGGAGCAAGCCTACCGGCGGGGTCTTCGTCGGCCCGGAACGGGAGGCCCTCGGGCGTCCGGGGATTCCCCCCGATACCGGGCGGGCAAGTACCGTGAGCGCCCATGAGCGACCTCGTCGACCCTGCCGTCGCGCTTCACCGCACCTCCACGACCGAGGCCTCCTGATGGTAAAGACCACCATCGAGGTCGATGGCGAGGACGTCGAGACGGGCAACACCTACGACAAGTACGCCTCGAAGAACCCCATCGAGCAGAAGCTCATGGATGGGTTCTTCGCCGCCCTCGACGCCTCCCTGCCGTCCACCTCGCCCTCCCGCATCCTCGAGGTCGGCGTGGGCGAGGGCGAGGTCACCGCCCGCCTCGCCGCCCGCTGGCCCGACGCCACGTTCTGCGGCGTCGACCTGCCCGATCCGGAGCTGGCCGGCCACTGGGAGGGCAAGGGCTTCTCGCCGCTGTTCGGCGACATCGGTCGCCTCCCCTTCCCGGACGACTCCTTCGACCTGGTGTTGTGCATCGAGGTGCTCGAGCACGTGCCCTACCCCGAACTCGCCCTGGCCGAGCTGCACCGGGTCGCTCGGCGCGACCTCGTGACCTCGGTGCCGCGCGAGCCTCTGTGGTGCGCGCTCAACCTGGCCCGCGGGAAGTACATCAAGGACAAGGGCAACACGCCCGGGCACATCAACCACTGGTCGAAGAAGGGCTTCGCCGAGCTGGTCGACCGCCGCTTCGCCGTGCGGGCGGTGCGCAGCCCCCTGCCCTGGACCATGGTTGCGGCGAGCGTCCGTCCCTGAGGGGACGGAACCGATCCATGGCCCAACGGCTCCGGCAGGTGTTCACCGGCCGAGCTGCCGCGATCGGTGTCTTGGGTGCGGTCTTGCTCCTCGCGGGCGGCTCGCTCTACCAGGCGCTGGTCACGCCGCCCTACCGCTTCATCGACGAGCAGGCCCACGCCGGCTACGTCCTCGCCGTCCAGGAGGGCCGGCTCCCGACGATCGACACCCCGATCGATCAGGAGGCGGGCGGCCCCGCCCTGCGCACCCGGCTCGCCAACGAGCCGGCCCGCCGGCGCGACATCTGGGTCGCCAACAATCCGCCGCTGACCTACGCCCTCGCAGCTGGTCCCGCAGCGGCCACGCGAGCGCTCGGCCTCCCTGGCGGGCCGCTCCTCGGCCTCCGCCTCCTCAACATCGCCGCAGTGGCCGGAGCCGTTGTGCTGAGCTACCTGCTCGGCCGGGACCTCGCCGGCGGGGATCGCACCGTCGGGCTGGTGACGGCGGGCATCGTTGCGGCCACGCCGCACCTCGGGTTCGTGGCATCGCTGGGGTTCAACGACGGCGTGGCCATCCTCACCACCACGGCGGTGCTGCTGGGCCTGGCCCGCGTCGCCGGCGCACGACCCGCGTCCCTTCGCGCCGAGGGGGCCGTCCGGTGGCTCGGCGTGTGGTGCCTCTTGGCCGCGCTGGCGCGACCGATGGCCCTGGTGGTCGCCATCGTCGCTGCGGCGCTCGGGTTCGTCGTCATCTGGTGGCGGCGAGCAGCCCCCCTGACCTGGTCGCTTGCCTGGCTGGCTGGACCCACCGTGTCCGGAGCCGGCTGGTTCTACGTCCTCAACATCGTCCGCTACGGCGACCCCACCGGTTCCCAGGCGCTCTTCGACAAGTTCCTGCGGACGCCCAGCGGCACCCTGTGGTCCTCGTTGACCCAGCGGTCGGTGTGGGAGTCGGCGGTGCGCACGATCTGGACCCGCCGGTTGCAGGCCCCCCTACCAGGCGACCCGTACGGGTGGTACGTGGCCGCGCTGTGGATCATGGTGGCGGGGATCGTCGGTGCGGGGGTGCTCGTCGCCTGGTCCGCCCTCCGCAACCGAAAGGGCTCCGCCACCTCGATCGGCCGCCTCCCCTCTCCGGTCCCGCTGCCGGGGACGGCATGGCTGGCGGTCGCCGCCGTGTCCCTCGTGCCGCTCCTGCTCACCGCCCAGCACCGCTCGGGCGGCGGATCGCCCTACCCGAGGTACCTGCTCCCGATGCTGCCGGTCATCGCCGCGGCCATCGCCCTGACCGCCGTGCGGGTCGGCACCCGGTGGCTGGGCGCGGCGCTGGTCGCGCTGCTCGCCGCGGTCACGTTCCGCCAGACCCGCGCCTCGGCCACGTGGCTTGCCACCAACCCGACCGGTCCACCCGGAAGCGAGCTGGTCACGGCCTATGGCACCGAGCTGATCCGCGGGGCTGGCCTCGTCGTCGCCGCCATCGGGCTGGTCCTCGTCCTGGTGACGATCGCACGCGACCCGCGCCAGGCGTGACGGCCCGCACCCCGTCGCCCAGGCGCGCGATGGCGACCACTACCGTGGTTCGTTCGTGAGTGACCGTCGCATCGCCCTGGTGCCACCCCGGTACGGACCCGACGTGGTCGGTGGCGCCGAGCTGGTCCTGCGCGAGGTCGCCCACGGCCTGACCGCTCGTGGCTGGCAGGTCGATGTGCTCACCACCTGCGCCCGCGACCACCACACCTGGGCCAACCACTACCCGGCCGCCACCACGGACGACGCCGGGGTCACCGTGAAGCGGTTTGCCGTCGTGGACGACACCTCGGGCGCGGCGCGAGCAGACCTCGTGCGCACCATGGCGCTGGGCGAGGCCCCCACCCTGGCGCAGCAGGAGGCGTGGATGAACGACGGCCTCCGGGTGCCGGGCCTCTTCCACGAGATCCTCGACACGGCCGAGCAGTACCGGGCCATCGTCGTGTCGCCCTACCTGTTCTGGACCTCGTTCGCCGGCGGGCTGGTGGCCCCCGAGCGCACCATCGTGCGCCCGTGCCTGCACGACGAGCCCGAGGCCCGCTTCGAGCTGTTCGAACCGCTCGTCACCGGCGTCGCCAAGCTCTGGCTCAACACCGACCCGGAGGCCGAGCTCCTCGACGAGCTCTGGCCGAGCCACGCCCCGGCCGAGATCATCGGCGAGGGCATCCCCGTGCCCGAGTCCTACGACCCGGAAGGGTTCCGCCGCCACCACGGCCTGGGCGATCGGCGCTTCGTGCTCTACGCCGGACGGCGCGAGGGCGCAAAGAACTGGGACGCCCTGCTCGACGGGTTCGTCGCCGCGGTCCGCAAGGAAGACCTCGATCTCAGCCTCGTGACGTTCGGGGTGGGCGAGGTCCACGTGCCACCGGATGTCGCCGACCGCATCATCGACCTCGGCTTGCTCGGCGATCGCGACAAGGACGATGCCTTCGCGGCGGCCGACGCCTACCTGCAGCCCTCCGCGATGGAATCGTTCTCCCGCACGATCATGGAGGCGTGGCTGGCCGGGACGCCGGTCATCGCCAACGCGGCGAGCGCCGTCGTGTCGTGGCACTGCGACCGCAGCGGCGCCGGGCTGACCTACGACGACACCACCGAACTGGAGCAGTGCCTGCGGTTCGTCGCCGAGGCGCCGGCCGAGGCCGCAGCACTCGCCATCCCCGGACGCCAGTACGTGCTCGACCGCTACACCTGGCCGGCCACCCTGGACCGCATGGAAGCAAGCCTCGAGGCGATGCCGTGAGCGCGCCGACCAACCGCCCCGAGCGAATCCTCGTGGTGTCGCCCTACCCGCCGGTCCGCGACGGCATCGGCGCCTACGCCGTGCAGCAGGTCCGGGCGCTGCGCCGCCAGGGCCACCACGTCGAGGTGTGCTCGCCGTGGCCATCCGCTGCCCACCACCACCTCGCGCTGGAAGGGCCCAAGGGGGCCAAGGCGCTGCGCAAGCTGATGGCCGGCTTCGACCGGGTCATCGTGCACTTCCACCCGGACGTCTTCTACGCCAACCCGTCGACGCCGACCTCCCGCATCAGCACGGGCGCTGCCCTGGCATCCGCCTTCCGCAGCGGCCCACCGGTCGAGATCCGGCTCCACGAGGTCGACCAGCGGTGGGGGTCTGCCACCGAACAGGTCGAGGCCTCGAGCCGCAGCGGCTTCGTCGCCACCCAGGTCTTCGAGCAAGCGGCCCGGGCCTCGCGTGCGGTCTTCAAGGCTGCTGCCGAGATCACCGTGCACGTCCCCGAGCACCAGCGGATGATGATCGACCGCTTCGGCGTCCCCGCCGACCGAGTCCGACTCGTCGACCACGGCGAGGACTTCACCCGCCGGGTCCCCGACGACCAGGCGGCGGCTCGTGCCTCGCTCGGGCTGCCCGCCGAAGGGCACGTCTTCGTCTGCATCGGCTTCATCCAGCCCCACAAGGGGTTCGATCGCGCCGCCACCGCCTTCCGTGGACTCGCCGACGAAGGCGCGTCGCTGCACATCGTCGGATCGGTCCGCGTCGACGACCCCTCGGCGGTCGACCACCAGCGCGAGCTGGAGGCACTCGAGGCCCAGGTGCCCGGGGTGCACCTCCACCTCGGCTTCGTGAGCGACGAGGCGTTCGACCGCTGGATCGTCGCCGCCGACACCGTGGTGCTCCCCTACCGCCACATCTGGTCCTCGTCGGTCGCCGAGCGCGCCCGCCTCTACGGCCGGCCAGTGATCGCCACCCGGGTCGGCGGCCTCGCCGACCAGATCGGCGAGCACGCCGCCAACGTGGTCGTCGACGACAACGCCGGACTGGCCCGCGCCCTGGCCGCCGCCGTCGGCACCGACGCATCCACGAGTGCCGCGGCCAGCACGTGGGAGTTCGACGGACCGATCGACCGGGGCGTGGTGCAGGCAGAGGTCCACCGTCGCGCTGCGGCGCAGCGCGGCATCAAGGTCAAGGGCGCCGCATCTGCGTCGAGCGCGACGCCACGCACCCGAGCGGGCGCCGTCCCCGAGCACGTGGCCACCCCCCTGCGCCGGCTGCGCGCCGTGCCGCCACCCCCGGCGACATCGGCCCGGCCGGGTGTCAGCACGGTCAAGCGCCTCATCCGCCGGGTCATCGCCTGGGAGGTCGACCCGCTCCGCGAGCAGCTCATCGACCTGCAGAAGGCCTCGGTCAAGGCGGCCGAGACCACCGACGCCCGCCTCGACGAGGTCGCCGACGATCTCGACGCTCGCTGACCCGATTCCCCCCCCGGGTGCTTTCCCACCGCCGTTGGGGGGGGTCGTGCTATCGGGGCTTGGTGGCCTCGGCGATGATCCAGGGGAAGGCCTTCACGACCCGAACCTCGTCGAAGTGCAAGCGCAGGGCGGCGTCGAGCTTGCGGGGGTTGAAGAAGTTCACGTGCTCGGGATCGTTGCCCCAGCGCTTGACGTTCTTGCCGCGGCCGAGGTTGCCGAGCCGGAACCACGGCTCCCACGGCACCGAGACCACGAGGCGGCCGCGGCAGATGCGGGCCATTTCCGCCACGGCCTGCTCGTAGCCGGGCAGGTGCTCGAGCACCTCGATGGAGGTCACCAGGTCGGCCGAGCGGGCGGGGAACGGCAGCACGCCGGCGTCACCGCGCACCACCGACACCTCAGGCAGCTTCTCTGACGCGACGAGCGCCTTGTCATGGCGGTACTCGAGCCCGATGGCGGGGGTGTTGGCCGGGAACATCCGCTCGAGGGCGAACCCCTCCCCGATGCCGATGTCGACCACGACGCCGGAGGTGTCGCCCAGCACCGTGTGCATCGTGGTCATCCAGCGGGCGAGCAGCTTCTGCACCACGGGGTTGGAGGTGCCGTACTTAGCCGCATCCTGGCCGGCCGCCGCATCGTCGAGGCCGGGCGCCAGCCCAATCGACTTCGGCCGCTGGGATGCCGGCGCCGTCATCGGAGATCGCCCTCGGCGGACGAGTCCAGGTGGTCGCGCCGCCGAAGGTTGACCATGAGCTCGCCGAGCAGCCCGAGCGAGATCATCTGGACCGCGACCACCACCAGCAGCACGCCGAGCTGCAGCGCTGGGCGCTGACCGATCTCGTGGCCGAGGAGCTTCGACACGAACATCCACATGAGGATCGCCGCACCGCCGAACCCGATGCCGAAGCCGATCCCGCCGAAGAGGTGGAAGGGCCGGGCGGTGTACGTGGTGAGGAACTTCACCGTCACCAGGTCGAGGAAGCCCCGCCAGAACCGGGCCGGCCCGAACTTCGAGGTGCCGTGGAGGCGCTCGTGGTGCTCGACGGTGACCTCGGTGACCTTGAACCCGTTCCAAACGGCGAGCACCGGGATGTACCGGTGGAGCTCGCCGTACATCTCCAGGCTGTCGGACAGCTCGCGGGACATGAGCTTGTAGCCGGAGTTGAAGTCCTTCATCTTGACGCCGGTCACCATCGACGTCGCCCCGTTGTAGACCTTCGAGGTGTTGCGCTTGATGAAGCGGTCGTTGCGGACCTCGCGCCGACCGGTGACGAGGTCGTAGCCCTCGTCGAGCTTGGCGAACATCTTCGGCAGTTCGTCGGGGTCGTCCTGGCCGTCTGCGTCCATCAGCACGACGTACTCACCCTGCACGTGCTTGAGGCCGACTTCGAGGGCCGCCGACTTGCCCGAGTTCCGTCGCAGCCTGATGTAGCGCACGTTGGGGCTGCGGAGGCCGGCCATCACCGAACGGGTGCCGTCCGTGGACCCGTCGTCGACGATGACGATCTCCCAGCTGCGCCCGAGTGCCTCGAGGGCCGCTGCGGTGGACGGGATCACCTCGACCAGGTTCTCGGCTTCGTTGTAGGCCGGCATGAGCACGGAAACGTCACAGCCCACGGGTGATCCCTCGTTCAGACATCGGGCCAAGGGTAGTTCGTGGCCCTGCCTAGACTCGCAGTCCATGCGTCCAGCGAAGGTCCTGATCACTGGCGCATCCGGCTTCGTCGGCGGCCACCTGACCGCTCATCTCGAAGCCTGCGGCGACGAGGTGGTGGGCGTCGACCGGATCCCCGATGGCATCGACATCACGGACGCCGAGGCCATCCGAAAGGTCATCGCCGACGTGGCACCCCGCGCGATCTACCACCTAGCCGGCTGGGCCGATGTGGGCGGATCGTGGAAGGCACCCGTGGAGGCGTTCCGGGTGAACGCCGAGGGGACGCTCAACGTGCTCAGCGCCGCCGCCGAGGTCGGGGTCGAGCGAGTGCTGGCCGTCTCGAGCGCCGACGTCTACGGCAAGGTCGACCCCTCCGAGCTGCCGCTCACCGAGGACTCGCCGCTGCGACCTGCCAGCCCCTACGCCGCCTCGAAGGTCGCTGCCGATTACCTCGGCCTCCAGGCCTGGCTGGGCAACGGCCTGCCCGTCTTGCGGGTCCGAGCGTTCAACCACCTCGGTCCCGGCCAGACCGACAAGTTCGTCGCCCCCGCCATCGCTTCACGCATCGCCCGCGCCGAGCTGGGCGGCGGCGCCACGGTGCTCCCCATCGGCGACCTCTCGGCGCGCCGGGACTTCACGGACGTCCGCGACGTGGTGCGGGCCTACCGCTTGCTCATGGAGCACGGCGAGCCGGGCGAGGTCTACAACGTGTGCTCCGGCGTGGACCTGGCCGTCCAGGACCTGGCCGACCAGCTCGTCGCCCAGTCCACCGTGCCGCTGCGCCTCGAGGTGGACCCGTCGCTGCTGCGCCCGGTCGAGCTCCCCGTGCTGCGCGGCAGCCACGAGCGCCTCACCGCCGCCACCGGCTGGGAGCCGCAGATCTCCATCGAGCAGACCCTCACCGACCTGCTCCAGGACTGGCGCACCCGCCTCGCCCAGGCCTGAGCCGCCGGCGGCGCCTGGCTGGCACGCCACCGACCTCGGTAGCTTCGCCCCCATGGCCCTCCGCACCGCACCCATCGTCGCCGGCTCGCTCATCGGCGGCTACCTCGTCGCCCGCGAGACCAAGGTCCGGCCGCTCGGCGGCGCGGTGCTGGCCGCCGGTGGGGTCGTGGCCGGCCGGCAGTGGCTGCGCACCAGCGGCCCGGCCACCACCGCGGCGTTGGCCGGCATCTACCTGGGTGGCTTCGGGGCCTCGCACCCGCTCGCCAAGAAGATCGGTGCGTGGCCGGCGGTCTTCACCGCGGCCGGCGCCAGCGCCGCCGCCAGCTGGGTGCTCAGCGACCGCAAGGCCTGATCGGGCTCAGGCCTGCTCGGCGTTCGGGCTGCCGGCGGTGACCACCCAGGTGGCCTTGGTGGCGATCGCGGTGTCGGCGTCGCTCACGTCGGCCACGCAGCGGAAGGCCACGGTCAGCTGCTCGGGGGTCACGGCCACGGTGAGGTAGCCGTGCTCGTTGAGCTGCTGGCGCAGCTGGGGCGTCCGCTTCGACACGTCGGCCGGGAACAGGACCGAGGAGATCGGCGGGGCCATGAACTCCGGGGCGACCAGCTTCGACGTGGTGTCGAACGGGACGGCCTGGACGTCGAGCACCATGCCGGCGTGGTAGTCGCCGGTGAGCAC
>JBKJPY010000001.1:0-25382 GCA_046594195.1 Acidimicrobiales bacterium
GCAGTCATGCTCCTCGCAACGCGGTGCTACTGGCCCGGCTGCAACATCAAGGTCCGCCACTGCCAAGCCGACCACCTCAACCCCAGACGCAACGGCGCCAGAACCAACCCCGGCAACCTCACAAGTTGCCAATACGTCCTCCGCCGATAGTGCCCTCAATCCCCGGCGATCTGGGTCACTGGCCTTCCGAGATTCCAAGCCGCCATGCACGGTCCGATCTTGGGGCTTTGAGCTGGCCTAGAGATGAATATTGCGTCCAGTGGCGAGCAGGCGTGCTCGTGGCAGATCCCGATGGCCGTCGAATCGGGTCTCCTAGCCCGCCTGCTGTCTGCGAAGCGTGGGTGGGCCACCTCATGTTTGCACGGCGTGGCCCCGACGTTTCGAGACCGCACACGACCGCTTCCGGCTACGCTCGGGCTCGTGGTGGGAGCACAGGCCGCTGGAGACAGGCTCATGGACTGGCGCGGCCGGCTGCTCGCCCGTCCCATGGGTCCCGGGGATCTCGAATGCGAGTGCGTCCGGGAGTGGACGTCCCCGCCGCCGCCGTTGTTCGTCGAAGCGGTGGAACGGTGGGCGCCGGATACGGGGGAGCCGGCCTTCGATCGGGCGTGTCGCCTCGGGTCGGCCATCGCTAACGCCGGGAGCGGGCCCCGGCTGAGCACGACCAGCGTACGAGCGCTCGCCGGGTTGCTGGCCGGAGATCGCGGGGTGTGCAGCGACAAGGCACAGGTGTTCACCGGCATCTGCCTCTCCGCAGGGCTGCTCGTACGCGAGTGGGGCATGTCCACTGCCAGCGAACGCATCGGCCACTCGCTTTGCGAGGTGTGGTCACCGGAGGAGGGCCGGTGGCTGCTGATCGATCCCGGGCGTGGGCTTTGGGCCAGCAGGGCGGACTCCGGTGCTCCGATCGGCGTGAGCGAGCTGGCCGACTTGGTGGCCAACGCCCGGACGGGTTCCGTGCGCCTTGTCCCGTTCGGCGAGTCGTTTTGCGAGAGCGACGGGGCGTTGCCCACCGCCGCCCTGTACCTGAATCCGAACCGCGTGTTCTGCCTCCTCGGCCGATACCAGCCGTTCAAGGCCGACCGCTTCCTCCGATTGAGCCCGCCGCTGCCTCTCGCCGTCGCCCATGGCCTGAGCCTGCTCGGGGGCGCGCATCCCCGGTACCTGGTGTACGACCCCGCCCGGCGTGGGCGCCGACTGACCACCGGACGCCAGGACCGGCCGAGCCCGTCTCCGAGCACGTCGAGGCGGTGGGGGTGGCGACCGGTGAGGTTCTCGCAGCAGGTTGCGAGCAGCAGCATCACGGTGTGTCGCAGCGACCCGGTGACCGTCGAACCTGCCTTCTCGTCGTCTTCATTCAACGCCGTGATCGGTGTAGGAGGCGCGTCGTGGATCTGCTCCTAGGGGCGGTTATCAAGGCTCTGTAGCTACTACTTCGAGTAGCCCTCATGTGCCTTATGGGCACCCCGAGGGCGGGGTGCGACCGTCGCCCGCAGGGCGGCGGTTCTTTACTTGTATATGCAACGTAACTCGGAAGACCTGGCGGGGCTGGCCGTTGGGGTTCGGTGCGGGTGCCCCTTGACGGCGAGTTACATGCGTGGGATTCTGGCCGGGCGCTGGGGCGACCTTGCTGTGGAGTTGGGATGAGACACGGGGCAAGGCCCTGTTGCACGCTTTGAGAGTGAATCGGAACCGCCTCTGAGGGGCGGTGTCCTCTCGGTGTTCATCGTCCTGGTGCTGTTCGTCGCTGGGCCGGTTTCCTCCGGTCGGGGTGGCGTGGTTTCACGGAGGCTTGTGTGTCTCATGTGGTGCCTTCGGCGCGCTCTGAGGAGGGCGGCGGGGGTGGTCTTGTCGATCCTGTGGATGCGTTCCGGCCTGGCTGGCATCTGTCGCTGTTCCCGGCGGCAGGTGAGGGCGGGGGGTCGTTCCGTTCGTCGTTGCCGGTGCGCCGGGACTATGTGCGCGGTCCCGCAGCGGACCCGGACCGATCGATGCTCGAGGCAGGACGTCGGGCACGGCGGGAGATCCGGAGGTACTGCGTTGCCAACCGGCTGAACCGGCTTGGCACGTTGACCTATCGCGGTGAGGGCTGCCACGACGAGGCCCAGGTGCGCACGGACGTGGCCGAGTTCTTCCGGTCCCTGCGCCGTCTCCTGGGTGGGACGGCGTTGGCGTACGTGTGGGTTCCCGAGTGGCACAAGTCCGGTCACGGCCTGCACGTTCACTTTGCTGTCGGCCAGTTCGTGAAGCGGGGGCTGATCGATGCGGCGTGGGGTCGGGGCTTCGTGCATATCAAGCTGCTCGGTGATCTGCCGGTGGGGTCCGGTCAGTTGGCGGAGGCACGTCGGGCGTCGGGGTATCTGGCCAAGTACGTCGGCAAGGACTTCTCCGAGACCGGCCGTACGGGTGGGCTGCACCGCTATGAGATCGCTCAGGGTTTCAAACCGGTCGGTGTCCGGTTGTGGGCAACGTCACGTGATGACGTGTTGGCGCTGGCGGCTCACCACATGGGCAAAGCGCCGGGGCACGTGTGGGTCTCCGATGGGGAGAAGGACTGGGCGGGGCCACCGGCGGTGTGGGCGTCATGGGATTGAGCGGCGATGCTCTGGCGGCGTGGGTGGCGGCGTCGTGTGAGCGTCAGGGGGTCCCGGTCCGTGTCACCGATGCGGGGATCGTGAGTCGCCTGGTGGTTCTGCTGGATGGAGGGCCGCCCGCACAGCGCGCGAAGCGCGCTGCGGACGGACCGCCACCCTCAGAGCTTCCAGATGATCTCGACCCGGCCGGGGTCAAGACTGCGAGCTCCGGGGGTGCCGGGTCCGATAACCACTCGGTCCACGACGGCGTTGACGATGGCGGCTTGGCGGGTGAGGTTGAGGGCTTCCCACTTGGTGCGTAGCTCGCCTCCGTTGCCGACCCATCCGGTGAGGGCATCGGCTCGGTTGAGCCGGGACAGGCGGCGCTGCGTGTCGGAGATGCGAGCTTCGATCGGGCTTCGGGCAGTCATCCACTCTCGGGCACCGATGGCCTTGTCGGCGTAGAGCTGGGCGAGTTCATCGAGCTGCGCCCGATCCGCGCTGAGTGCTTCGGACAGGGCTGAGGTCTCGGTGTCATCGGAGGAGCGTCCGGCAAGCGCAGCGGCGAGTTCGGGGGTGTCGAGCCGGTAGAGCACAGCATCGGTGACCAGTTCCTCCAACGGCGGGGCCACGACGGTGAGGCGTCCGCATCCGCCATGGTCGATCCCCGCAATGCACACGTAGCGCCGGGTCGTCTCCCTTGCTGCGGAGTAGAGCTTGTGATCGCACTTGCCGCAGCGGGGCAGCCCTGAGAGGACATAGCGGCGGGCGGTGCGGCTGTTGGTGCGGGCAGCGTCGGCCATCTTGGCCAGCACCTTGTCACGCTCTGCAGGGGTGATGATGGCGTCCCACACGGCGGGGCCGACGATCTCGCCCTTGTGCTCCCGCAGACCCGCGATCCGACCCGATGAGATCATGGTTCGGACGGTGGAGGAGATCCACGGCTTGCCGGTCACCGTGCGGATCTCCTGCTCGTCGAGCCACGTGGCCAACGACCGCAGGCTCTCCCCGGCGATGTAGCGGGATACAAGCCTCTCGATGATGACTGCCTCGTCCGGTCGGACGGTGATCTTGTCGGTGTCGTAGCCGAACGGGCGCAGCGACCCGCCATTGGGACGGCCAGACAAGGCGATCTCCTGGTGCTTGCGGCGCACCCGCCTCGACCTCGTAGCTGATTCGTTCGCTGCTACCGCTCCGAGCATCCGAAGCACCAACAACCCGTCGCCATCACCGACGTTCAGGTCACCGCCGGCCACGAACCGCACCGAACCGACGCCGGCGCTGGTGACGACCTCGACGAACTGCTCCAATTCGATCGGGCGGCGGGTCAGGCGATCGACGTGGTACACGATCACTCCGTCCCGGTAGCCATCTGCGATGTCAGCAAGCATCCGGTCATAGGCGGGACGGCCCTTGGCTGCGTAGGCGGACACGTCGTTGTCGACGTACTCCTCGGCCACCTCCCACCCGAGATCGGCGGCGAGCTTGCGGCAGTCGGCCAGTTGGCGGGCCACGCCCAGGGCGGTGCCGTCATCGGAGGAGATGCGGGCGTAGATCGCTGCTCGGGTCATGGGGGCAGACTAGCGATGAGTGGCAAACGGGGGACCCGCCTGCGGGAGACACAACCGGCTCAAAGAACACGGCTACACCACCCGCCGAGACCCACGCGGCCGCATACACGTCCACCGCCCCGACGGCACCGAAATCGAGTAGGGCCCGGCTTCTTCTGTCGGTGCATCAACGCCCTCCGGCACCTCGAACGGGCCGGGGCGTGGTCAGGGATTCCGACGGCGGTCGGCGAGCTCGAGCAACAACGCTGCGATCAGCAGCACGCAGCCGACGACCTCCACCACCAGGATCTGGATGGCGTCGCCTTCGTAGCCCGCTTCCTTCCACCCGAAGATCCCCGGACCCCGACTTGCCACCATGGCGGCGATCGATCCCACCTGCACCAGGAGTGCGGCGCCCAAGATGGGCAGCCGGAACGCGCCGAGGGCACGGAAGGCGATCGCCACGAGGAGGGCAGCCAGCACGATCGACACGGCGGCGTTGAGCGGAAACCCGGTCTTGACGACCCACAGGCCGGGAACGGCGCCATCGGGGATGGTCCGGTAGTCGGAGTTCCACGTGCGCAGGTGCAAGATGCCACCCAGCGCCACGGCGACTGCGCCGGCGAGCACGAGCACCTTTGCGGTGACCGCCGGACGGGTGGCAGCTCGGGCGGATGGGTCAGCGGTGGTGGTTTCCATATCCGTTATACGCAGCCAACGGCTCCGCCGTACTCGATACCCGCAGACTGCCGCCTCCTAGAGGGAGGAGAGGATCAGGGATACGGCGAACCCGATGGCGACCCATGAACCGGTGAAGACCCGCTCGACCTTGTAGGACTCGGGCAGAAGGGTGTCGGCGACCATGGCGAGCAGCGCACCGGCGGCGAAGCCCTGGGCGACGGCGGCGGCGCTTGTGTTCGACGGATCGCCCAGAACCTCGTAGCCGAGGGCTGCGCTGACGCCCGAGACGGCGATGACCGCGAGCCACATGCCCATCACCCGCACTCGACCCCAACCGGCGAGGCGCAACCCGGCGGACGAGGACATGCCCTCGGGGAAATTGCTCAGCAGCACGCCGGTCAGAAGCCCCACGCTGACCCCGCCCTGGAACACGGTGAGACCGAGAACGAACGACTCGGGGATGCCGTCGAGGATGGAACCGAAGACGATCGCCAGCGGCGACCCGTCCTGCTGCGAGCCGCCCGCATCCTTGCGGCCCCCGGCTCCTCGGCGGTCGAGGAACCAGTTGCCCAGCGTGAACACCATGGCGCCCACAAGGGTGTATGCGCCGACGCGTCCCACCTCCTCGAGCTTCAGCGCCTCGTCGATCAACTCGAACGAGACCGACCCGATCAGCAGCCCGGCGCCCAGCGCCATCACGATCGCGATGAACTTCCGACCCGGCGACGCGAGGTAGGCAACGATCGCCCCGACGAGCAGGGCCGACGAGCCGATCGCGCCCCACAGGAACGCCTCACCCATCGAGCCGCCCCCGTCGCGTGGTCCACTCCGGTGCCGACACGCCCGCCATGATGCCCGTTCCGTCCATGAGGGAGGGAGCCGATCTCATCAAGAAGGTCACTCCATGACGCGGATGGTGCCCTTCATGTACTCGTGGATGTCGCAGAAGTAGGGGTAGTCGCCGGCCTCGTCGAACGAAACCTCGGCCGACGCATCGCCCTTGATCTTGTCGGTGTCGAACGACTTGGGCGCATCCTTGTCCGAGGTGGCCGTGTGCGTGGCGGAGTCATCGTTGGTGAAGGTGACGGTGTCGCCGACCTTCACCTCGGTCTCAGCAGGGTCGAAGGCGAAGTCGACGATCTTCACTTCGGTCGCACCGCCGGCGGCTTCGTTGCCCGAGGCGGGAGCTTCGGTGGTACCCGAGCCCTTGTCGGACCCGCCACTGTCGCTCCCGCTTCCACCACCACACGCGCTGAGCGAGAGGGTGGCCGCCAGGAGGGTGGCGGTGAGGGGAAGGCGCATGCGCATGGGTGAGCTCCTCGGAGAAGGTGGTGAACGATCGTACGCTGGCGTCGGGTGCCGGGCGCGGGGTTGCGGGGGTTGCGACCGCGGCCCCGAAGGGAATCCCGAACCGCGGCCGCAACGGGGGTCGAGCGGACCCCCTCGACGCGTTCGGCGTCGAGGGGGCCCGCTCAGGTCCGACCGATCAGGGCGCGACGGCCATGTCGGTGGTGGCAAAGGTGTCCGGCACCGGGTACTCGCCGAGGGCGAAGTGGAGGATCGCAGCGTGCTGCATGTCGATCGGCTGGATCGATGCGGCGAGCCGGATCGGACCTTCGGTGGCGAGCAGCGGGATGACCGAGAGGTAGGTCGCGGCTGCGATCTGCTCCAACTGAAGGGCCAGCTTCGCCGCTCCCGCGACGTCGGTGACCTTCGCGAACTCGTCGTTGACCGTCTTCTCGAGGTCGGCAGGAGGCATGGTGACCGCCTCCTGGTCGGCGCCGGTGAGCACCTCGTTCCAGCGGTCGAGATGGGCTTGGTGCTGCTTCTGAGCCACGGTGACGAACTCGGCGACGGCCGGGGGGACCTCGCCGAGCGCGCCCTTCCCGGCTGCGTCGAGCGCAGCTCCGTAGGTGTTCACGGCGAGGACCTCGAGCGACGCTGCGAAGGCGCCGAGCTTGAGGTCGTTTTCCGCGGACCGCTCGGTCTCGGGTGCCGTGGTGGTGGGCGATTCGGCCGCAGTGGTCGTGGTCCCGTCGGCCTTGGCCACCGTGGTCGGCGTGTCCTTGGACCCATCGCTGTCGCTCTTGCTGCATGCAGCGAGGACCGCGGCAGCGCTCATGGCGCCGCCGATGGCCAGGAAGCTGCGACGGTTCACGCCGCGAGGCGCGTTGGCATCGTTGATCTCCATGTCGGGATCGATCTGGTTCTTCACTTGACGGCTCCTTCTTCGGGCGGGCTGGCCATGTCGCGACCTTCGAAGGCCTCGGGGTAGGCAACGCTGCCGGCCGCAGCAGGCAGCTTGGCCAGGTCGGTGGGGATGGCGATGAGCTCAGGGGCGCCACCGGCGAGCAGCGCGCCGACAGCTCGCAGCGTGGCGAGGTGCTGAGCTTCGACGCCCATGACGCTGGCCATGAGCTTCTTCGAGGTGTCGTCGCGCATGAGCGAAAGGTTCGACACGTAGGTCTGCGTGGCGACCTGCTCGAGGGCCATGGCGAGATCGACGACCTTGGCCGGGTCGGTCAGACCTGGGGTGGCGTCCTCGACGACCTTGAGGTACTTGGCGTTCGGCTTCTTCTGCTCCTTGCCGTCGAGCGACTTGGCGGCAGCGTTGAACGCGGCACCGTGCTCTCCGTGCTGCTTCATCGTGGTCTCGGCGAAGGCCTTGACGGTCTCATTGCCGTTCTTGATGAAGTCGAGGCCGAGGGCCGCCTTGTAGGTGGCCACCGCGAGGTTCTCCAGTGATGCGGCCGTCTGGAGCACCATCACGTCGACATCCTCGGTATCGCCCTGGGCGCCCGCCGGTGAGGCGAACATGGTGGTCATGGCGCCGGCGAACGCGGTGCCAAGAGCTCCCATCGCCGCCAGCGTGCCGAGGCCGAAGCCGTCGTCCGCGAGCAGCTTCTTGCGGTTCTCCTTGAACTCGTGGACCTCTTCGGGGTCGATACCGCTGCGGACACGATCGGCGTGCCCATCGGCCAGATCGGCCTGCACGTCCTTCATGTCGCGCAGGGCATCGACCTGCAGGTCTTCGGACTCCACGATCAATTCGCGAAGTGCCCGTTCGTCGACGGTCATCAGTTCCTTCTCCGGGGTAGTGGTTTTCCAGTTCGCCGGAGCAGAGATGGCCTCCGGCGATGTCAGGGGTACGCACCTACGGCCGTTTCTGGACGAACTTCCTCATCCGACGTGCGGTCGGTGGGCAACCCGTGCGGGTGAGTGCACATGCGCTGACCTGCGGGTCAACGGGACTCCTGCGATCGCCAAGTATTTCTGGCGAGTCCGCGACCGCTGGCGAAGGTCATCCGCCAGCGGGATCGGTGCCGAACAACGAGCATGCCTGGACCTCCCGAACTCCTCATCCTCCTCGTCGTCATCCTCGTGCTCTTCGGCGGGGCGAAGCTTCCCAAGCTCGCCAAGTCGCTCGGCGAGGCGCAGCACGAATTCAAGAAGGCGACCGATCACGCCACGACCGAGGTCCCCTCGCCGACCCTCCGCACCGACACCACGACCGACCCGGTCGACCACGTCGAAGTTCGCTGAACGACGCGCTCGGCCCGCAGGGTCAGCGCTCAGATCGATCCGGTCTACCCCGCGATCGCATGGCCGATGAGCACGTCCCCTGGGGAGAGGACGTGCTCATCCGCGTCGGCGGGCGCCCTGGACGATGATGCGCTGGTAGACGCCCGCCGGAAGCCGTGAGGCGAGATCGAAGAGGCGGGCGTCCGGCCCGATCAGCACCCGGCGCTTGTCGGCTTCGACCGCCGCCAGGATGACCCGGGCCGCCTTCGCCGGCGTGGTGCGCGCCACTTTCTCGAAGTCGACGACGAGCTGTGCCTTGTCGTTGCCGGCAACGTCCGCTGCGCTGGGGTCCAAACGGCTGTTGCGAACGATGTTGGTCTTGATGCCCCCGGGATGGACCGTGGTCGACGAGACGGGAGCACCCTCGATCTCGAGCTCCATCCGTAGCGAATCCGTGAAGCCGCGCACGGCGAACTTCGCGGCGTTGTAGGCGGATTGCGAGGGGATCGACAGGAGGCCGAACACGCTCGAGATGTTGACGACGTGGCCCTCACCCGACGCCTTCAGGTGGGGCAGGAACGCCTGGGTGCCGTGCACGACGCCCCAGAAGTTGATGTCCATCAACCAGGTGAAGTCGTCGATCGACATCGCCTCCACGGTGGTGGTCAGGGCCACGCCGGCGTTGTTGAAGACCATGTTCGCCTGGCCGTGGTCGGCGACCACTGCGTCGGCCCAGGCGAACATGGCGTCACGATCGGCGACATCGAGGCGCTGGGACGTGACCTTCACCCCACGTCCCTCGCAGCAGCCCACCGTCTCCGCCAGGCCGGTCTCGTCGACATCGGAGAGGGCCAGGTGAGCGCCCCGGCTGGCCAGGTCGACCGCCAGCGCCCGACCGATGCCCGACCCGGCGCCGGTGATGGCGGCGACCCGGTTGCTGAAGTCCTTCATCGTCTGCTCCCGTCGGTCCGTATGTCCGACAGGATGATGGCTCGCTTACTGACCACAGGTCAACTGCAGGTCGATCGGTCTCCGACGGCAGCACGCCGCAGTAGGGTCGCCACCCGTGACGACCGAGGACGAGATGCGCCGGGACCTTTCCCATCGGGTGCTGCTGCACCGCCGCCGCTTCCTCGCCCTGCTGGCCGGCACCGGCGGGGCCGTCGTGCTCGGTGCCTGCTCGAGCGGGGACGACGCCAAGGCGGATCCGACGACCACCAGCACCACCACCGGCACCACCAGCACCACCAGCACCACCCTTCTCCCGAAGCCGGTCGAGGCGCCACCGGCAGACGGGATCGACCGCGACCCGTTCCTGCTGGGCGTGGCGTCGGGGGACCCGCTTCCCACCTCGGTCATCTTGTGGACCCGGCTGAGCACCGACCTGGTCGACCCGACGGGCTTCGGCGGCATCGGCGAGACCGACCACGCGGTGCTGTGGGAGATCGCCACCGACAAGGCCTTTGCGCACATCGTCAAGCACGGCACCGAGCCCGCCGCTGCGGAGTTCGGCCACAGCGTCCACGCCGATGCCCACGGGCTGAAGCCCGACACCTGGTACTGGTACCGGTTCCGCATCGGGGACTACACCAGCCCCGTCGGCCGGACCCGCACCACCCCCGAGGACGATGCACCGGTCGACGAGCTGCGCTTCGCCTTCGCCTCCTGCCAGCTGCGCACCGCCGGCCACTGGACGTCGTACCCCCACCTGGTCCAGGGAAAGCCCGACCTCGTCTTCTTCCTCGGCGACTACATCTACGAGTACCCCGGCGGCAGCGGCGACCTCGCCATCCCGCTGAAGACCGAACCGGCCTCCCTGGCCGACTACCGGGTGCTCTACGCCGCGTACCAGCGCGACGCCAGGCTGCAGGCCGCCCAAGCCGCGGCGCCGTGGGTCATCACCTGGGACGACCACGAGGTCGAGAACAACTACGCCGCGGGGGTGGCCGAGAAGGCCGAGGACCAGGAGGCCTTCGAGGCTCGCCGGATCGCCGCCTACCAGGCCTTCTGGGAGGCGCACCCCATTCGCATCGACCCGCCGACCGAGGATGGCTCCCTCGAGGTGTACCGCTGGTTCCGGTACGGGACGCTCGCCGAGTTCTTCGTGCTCGACGGTCGCCAGTACCGAAGCGACCAGGTGTGCGGCGACCAGGTCGGCACCAACCGGACCGAGTGCTCCGAGCTTGGGGACCCCACGCACACCATGCTCGGCAGCGACCAGGAGGAGTGGCTCGCGAAGGGCCTGAAGTCCTCCGATGCCACCTGGACGGTGCTCGCCCAGCAGACGGTCGTGAAGGCGCTGGTGCTCGGCGACATCGTGTTGAACGTGGACCAGTGGGACGGCTACCCCGCGGCACGCTCGCGGCTCCTCGACGCGATCTACCAAGCCGGGCTGCAGAACGTGATCGTGCTGACGGGCGACATCCATGCGGGGGGCGCCGCCGATCTGCGCCTTCCCGACGCGACGACCGAGGGGGAGATCGTGGCCCACGAGCTGGTAGCACCGGGCATCTCGTCCCCCGGCTTCGGTGCCATCGCCAACGGACTCGACCTGAGCGCCCTCGGCCTGGCCTACGCCAACTTCGAGGACAACGGATACGTGCGCTGCACGGTCACCCCGGAGAAGTGGACCACGGAGTTCGTGGTCGTGGACACGATCGCTGCCGAGACCTCACCGGCAAAGGTCGACGCCACGGTCGAGGTGACCGCCGGGAAGCCCGGCATCACCCGCATCTGAGGCCGGATCGCTATTCCGGCACGTCCAGGCGGCCGTCCGAGATGAAGCGCTGACGATGGGCCCGGTCGTCGAGGCCGAACCAGCGCCAGGCCCACACGCCCACGGCGATCCCGATCAGCTCGAGCACCAGGGACACGCCCAGGTGGTCCCACTCCGGGATCTGCTGGTCGGCGAACGCCGTGCCGGCGAGCGGCCACCAGAACGCGGTGGTGACGGTGAAGGCGCCGTCGAGCACCAGATGGGCCATCATCCCGATGGGGATCCCGAGCAGCCGGCGTCGCAGCAGCCGCCGGTTGCGGGTCGCCAGCATCAAGAGGGCGAGGACGGCGACGGCTCCGACGACCGAGTGCAGGACCTTCGGGCCGCCGGTGAGTCCCTCGCCGACGGGGAGCAGTGCCCCGACGATGACCGTGCGGTAGTCCACGCCCGGACTCTTGAAGACGATGGCGACGAGCAGGACCGACAGGACGGCGAACCAGATCAGCACTGCGCCGGACCGCTCAGGGAACGAGGATGCGGCCGCACTCGTCGCAGTGCGCCACCTCGCCGTCGGGCAGCTTGCGCATCCGGGCGACCTCCATGGCCGAAAGCGTCAGGTGGCAGCCGCCGCACTGCGACCCCACCAACCGGGCGACGCCGATGCCGCCCCGTCCGCCGCGCAGCGCCGAGTATTCGGCGAGCAGCTCGGGCGGGACGGGCTGGAGCGAGGTCCCCCGAAGGGCCGTCTCGGCCTCGATCTCGGCGAGGACCTCGGCCTCGGCGGCCGTGAGGCGCAGCTCAGCGTCGGCGAGGACCGCCCGGCGCTGCTCCGCCATGGCCTGCAGGTCGTTGAGGTCGGCCTCGACCGGCTCCACCTGCTCCATGATCTCGATCTCCTGGTCCTCCAGCACCGAAATGCGGCGGCTGAGGGCGTCGATCTCCTTCTGGAGATCCTGCAGCTCACCGGGGCTGGTGACGGTGCCCCCGTAGAGGCGGGCGTCGAAGGTGGCTCGCTTCTCCTTCAGGAGCTCGACCTCGTCGTCGACCTTCTTCTGCTGGCGGGCGAGGTCGTCTCGCGTGGCCGTCTGGGCGGCCAGGCGCATTTCGGTGTCGATGAGGGCCGAGGCCGCTCCGTTGCGCTGCTCGCGTGCGGGAAGGGTTTCCTGGTGGTGCCGCAGCTGGTCCAACCGGGTGTCGTGCGCTTGCACCTCGAGGAGTGCGAGCAACGCCGGGTTGTCGGTCATTCGTCAGCTCCTGGGCCCGCGCCACCGCCGAAACCGGGAGTGGTCGGGGGAACCGTAGCGGGCGTCGTCAGCGGCACGGGAGTCCCGCCGCCTCCGCCGCCGGTTGTGCCGCCTCCCCCGCCGCCGCCGCTGCGCGGGGTGCGACTCGAGGAACCGCCGCCGATCTCGTTGGGGACCTTTCCGACGGACCTCCCGCGCCGCGTCACCTCGGGCGGGAAGAAGCCGACGGTGGGCTGGCCGGCCATGAGGGCGGAGTAGTAGCGGCCCCAGGTCGTGGCCGGGTACCGACCGCCGGTGGCTCCGCCCAGACCGGCCTCCGCCAGGCTGATCCGCCCCTTCGGTGCGCCCATCCAGATGGCCGTCGCCAGCTGCGGTGTGTAGCCGACGAACCACACGTCGGCGGAGTCGTTCGTGGTGCCCGTCTTGCCGGCAGCGACCTGGCCACTGTCGATCTGGGCATTCTTGCCGGTACCCCCGGTGACGTTGGCCGCCAGGGTTTGGTTCACCAGGCGTGCGGTCTGGCTGTCGATCACCCGAACGGGGTTGAGCTGGTGCTGGTAGAGCACCTTGCCGTTGCGGTCCTCGATCCGCTCCACGTAATACGGCTCGTTGCGCATGCCGTCGTTCGCGAACGTGGCATAGGCGGAGGCCATGTCGATGGGCGTGATGTCGAACACGCCGAGCGGGAGCGAGACCACCGGTTCCAGCGGGCTGCGGACCCCGAGGCGCTTGGCCATGTCGATCACCTTCTCCGTGCCGACGACCTGGCCGAGGCGCAAGAAGGCGCAGTTGTTGGATGCCTGGGTCTGGCGGACGATGGTGTTGGTGCCACCTTTGCTCGAGACCGGGTAGTCCTCCGACTGGCCCGGCACGTCGAAGACGCAGCTGCTACCGCTGACCGTGTCCGATGGGACGTAGCCGTTCTCGAACAGGGTCGCCAGCACGAACGACTTCATCGACGAGCCCGGCTGGCGGCCGGGAAGGTGCGTGGCGAGGTTGAACTGGTACCGCTCGAAGCCGGGTCCGCCGACCATGGCGCGAACGGCGCCCGACGACGGCTCGATCGAGGCGATGGCCTCGGTGCCGAAGGTGGGCTGCCCGGTCTTGGGGTCGTTGATGTCGAACGTGCCGTCGCCCTTGTTGTTCGGCAGCGTGTCGTTGCGGGCCTGGATCGCCTTGGCCTGCATGTCGGGGTTGAAGGTGGTGAAGACCCGGATGCCACCTTCGAAGACCGTGCGGTTGCGCGCCGCCGGCGTAGCACCGAGGCCGAAGGCCGGGTCGTCGAGCAACTGCTGCTTGACCTCCTCGACGAAGTAGTCGCTCGGTGGCAGCGGGACGTTGGGCACAGTGGGCAACGGAACCTGCTCGTAGAGCTTGATCTCGTCCTCGGTCAGCCGCTGGGTGGCGAGCAGCCGGTTGAACACGATGTGACGGCGCTTCTTGGCGACGTTGGGGTTCTTGAACGGGTCGTAGTAGCTGGGGCTGCGGATGAGGGCGGCCAGCAACGCTCCCTCGGACCAGTTCAGGTCTCCGACGTTCTTGTTGAAGTAGTACTCCGACGCAGCCTGCACGCCGTAGGCGCCGCCGCCGAAGTACACGCTGTTGAGGTACCGCTCGAGGACCTTGTCCTTGCCGGCCCGGCAGTTCTCCTCGATGGGCTTGGGGCAGTACCGCTCGTTCATCTGCTTCTCGAGTTCCACCGCCAGGAACGCCTCCCGGATCTTGCGGCTCAGGTCCTGCTCGCTGCCCACCAGGGAGTTCTTCACGACCTGCTGGGTGATGGTGGAGCCGCCCTGGCTGGCTTCCCCGGACGCCAGGTTGGCGTCCACGGCCCGGCCGATCGAGCGGATGTTGACGCCCTTGTGCCCGTAGAAGTTCTGGTCCTCCGCGGCGAGCACGGACCCGACGACGGTCTCGGGCACATCACTGAGTTCCACGGCGACCCGGTTGCCCTCGGCGTTGATCAGCGTCCCCTGGAGGTTGCCGGCGCTGTCGTAGATGTAGGAGCGCTCGGCGAGGGGCTTGAGGCTCAGCCGCTCGTGGTCCGATCGGTGGGCGCCGACGAACTCGACCACCTGTGGGCCGATGACCGCCGCGGAGGCGGTGAGGACCGCCACGAACGCCAACATGACGAGCGAGAAGCGCAGGATGCGAGACAGGTAGACCACGACCCGACGATCGTACCGGCCCCGACCTAGCCTCCGGAGGCGCCCGCCGAAGGGCCAGGCGGACAGAACTATCCAGGACCCTCCGGGCTGATCACCCACACCCGGGCGCTGGGCGCCGGCTCGGGCGGAGCCGCCAGGCCGCTCGCCACCAGTTCGGCCCCGGTCTGGACGGTGCTCGCGCCGGCGGCTCCACCGGCTCCGCCGGGCGTGGCGTCCTCAACCCGGTAGCGCCGATCTGGTGCGAGGCCGGGCACCACGATCGCCGGGGGGTCACCACCGCCGTCCTCGAGCCGGTAGGCGAACGCGACTGCGCAGGGCACCGCCGGGTTGGCCGCCTCTCCGACCGCCGGATCGACGTAGGCCAGCACGCCGCAGGGACCGTCCAGCGGCGAGACCAGGCGGTGCAGGTCGCCGAACTGGACGAGGTGTCGGATCCGCTTCGAGGTGGCGAAGGCCTGCTGGGCGATGTGGCGCTCGTCGTCGGTCATCGCCCCCGGATCGAGGTCGAAGCCGAAGCGGGCACTCATGGCGACGGCGCAGCCGAACGCGAGTGGCTTGTCGCCCCAGCGCGTGACGTGCGCGCCGAGGACCAGTGCGGGCAGCAGGTGCGACGCTCCCCACTGGATTCGCACCCGATCGATGGGGTCCGTGTTGTCCGAGGTCCACAGCTCGTGGAACCACTGGAGGGTCTCGAGGTTCGATCGTCCGCCCCCCGATGCGCAGAGCATGAGCTCGACGTCGCCATGGCGGCGGGCGACCTCCGCCATGATCTCGTTCGTCGCCCGAACTCGGTCGACGCCGAGGTGGGACTGCCGATCCGCCGGCAGCACCGCCGAGCCGGACTCGAACACGTCTCGGTTGGCGTCCCACTTCAGGTAGCTGATCCCGGGATGAAGGGCGAGCACGTCGTCGATCACGCCCACGATGAAGTCGCGCACCTCGGGCCGGAGCACGTCGAGCACGAGTTGCTGGCGCTCCTCGCGCCGATCGCGGCCGGGTTCGTGGATCACCCAGTCCGGGTGCTGCTCGGAGAGCTCGGACCGCGGGTTCACCATCTCAGGCTCCACCCACAGGCCAAATCGCAAGCCCGTCTCGATCGTGTGGTCGATGAGCGGGGTGAGACCCTCGGGGAACTTCG
Organism: Acidimicrobiales bacterium; assembly: GCA_046594195.1. GTDB lineage: Bacteria > Actinomycetota > Acidimicrobiia > Acidimicrobiales > Iamiaceae > Aquihabitans. Next base: position 15,593 of record JBKJPY010000001.1, read on the forward strand.
CGGCGTCGACCGTCCAATCCCCCAGGCCCTGGAGGTCGTCGTTGCGCGGGTAGCGCCGGCCGAACCACCCGTCGTCGAGGAGGAACAGCTCGGCACCGGTCGCCGCAGCGCCGTCGACGACCGCGCGCACCTTGGGGATGTCGAGGTCGAAGAACATCGTCTCCCAGTTGTTGAACACGAGGGCGCGCGGTCGATCTCCGTCGCGGATGATCTGGTCCCGGGCCCAGCGGTGCAGGGCCCGGCTCGTGGGACCGACGCCGTGGTCGGACCAGACCAGCGCCACCGGCGGGGTCGTGAACCGCTCGCCGGGATCGAGCACCCGCTCGGCCCCGCGGTGCTGGATCCCTGCGATGAGCCGGCAGTGCCGGTGCATCGCCATCTCGGCATCGAACCGGGTGTCGCCACCCCAGACCACGGTCGCCGCCAGGACCGAGCCCTCGGTCTCGGTTGCCCGTCCGCTCCCGGCGAAGAGCACGATCGGGGGCCGGTGGAGCGACGGGCGGACCCCGCCTGCGGAGGCAACGGTTTTGGTCCCCGGGGTGACGGGCTCGGTTGTCTCCGTCCACTCGTGGGCCCAGCCTCCGCCCCAATGGGTGAACCACGGGTCGTCGCCCGCAAGTGCCGGGGACGCCGACGAGGCCTGGTGGAGCGTGGATGGAGCCGAGCCGGTGTTGGTGACCTCCACCCACTGCTCGATGAGCCCGTAGGACGGCCAGGTCCGCCAGCACAACGTCACCAGCAGCGGCGCCACCCGGTCGACGAGCTCGATCCGGTGCAGCCGTCCGTGCGGGTGGAGCTGCTCCGAGTGGCCGTCGACGATCAGCCGGACGGACGGGGACCCGGTTCCGTGCGTGACCCGCAGCGCCGGCTCCCGGAGGACCTCCTCGCCGAACGTCGGGTAGGCCAGCGGGTAGATGACGGTGGGGAACGCCTGGTCGGCGGCGACGGCCTGGGGACCGCCGAAGGCCAGCTGGTGCAGGCGACCGTCGTCGCCCACGCCGAGCACCAGCCCGGTCGCGCCGCCGTCGATCACGATCCGTTCCCCCGTCATGGGCGCAGAACCTAGAGCGCCGTCGCCAACCCGACGTCACCGCCGCGCCACCGTGCGCTCGCACCCGGGCCACCTCCGGCTCCTAGGGTGTCGCCGTCACGCTTCGGGGAGAACCGCATGACCCGCACACCACGTCCACAGATCCGCGCCGCGTCCATGGCCGTGGCAGCGCTCGTCGCGCTCAGCGCCCTTGCCCTGGCTCCGGCACCGCCAGCAGGCGCGGCCGGTGTCACGACCCATGCGTGGATGGCCGCACAGGCCATCGACAAGGTGACGAGTCCGCAGCTCAAGGCGCTCCTCAAGGCCAACAAGGCTTACGTGCGCTCCGGCGCCCACTTCCCGGACTCCGGGTACGCACTCAGCAACAAGTACGGCGAGGAGGCGCACTGGCAGCGGTTCCACGACGCCTACGCCGACCAGATCCTCACCCACGACGAGTGCAGCGACCTCACGCTTCCCACCGGGCCGTGCGCCAAGATGGTCGCCTTCTTGATGGGGATGATCGGCCACGGGATGGGCGACGAGGTGTGGGACTGGCTGTTCGAGCCCTACGTCGCCGACCTCGAGGAGTACTACACGCCGTCGGACCTCGGCGGCTACGCGAACGAGGGTGGCGCGGAGACGCAGATGGACCTCGTCGCCATCGCCGACTTCGGCCAACCGACGACCCCGTTGGTCGCCTTCCCATCGCACACCGACATCCTCGAGGCGTTCCAAGCCGTCGGGTTCACCGACGTCGACGATGCTGCGCTCAACCTCGGCCAGGTCGTGATGGGCGTCGTGCACCAGGCCGAGGCCGGCTGGGCCCCCACCCACATCGACGACCTTCGCAAAGCCATGCCCTGGACCTCCCACAACATGGTCACCGCGCCGGGCGGTGTGACCTTCGCCGCCACCGCAATCGCTGGCGAGTGGAACTCGATGTGGGGCCGGCTCTTGGGCAGCCAACCCGCGACGAGCGTCTCGATCACGTATCCGGGTGACGGTCAGCTCCGGATCCCGGCCACCGGTTGGAACCGCTCCATGCAGCCCGGCTCGTCGCGCGGTCGAGGCGGCGCCCGCAACCGGATCACCGCCGTGCTCACGTATGCGCGCCCGTACAACGGCAGCGACGGCACCGTGTCCCAGGAGTTGCCCGCCGGATCGATGACGCTGGTCGAACGCGACACCAGCGATGCGGTCCCGATCATGGCCGGATGGCCGCGGAGCGTGCCGTACGGCGTCGACTCGGGCGAGCACCTGGTCGGCATCCAGCCGGCCGACGACCTGAAGCCCTGCACGTGGTACCGCGCCGGCGTCACCGCCAACCTGGTGGACGCTCGCAACGAGCCGGTCGTGCCGATGACGTGGGACTTCCGCACGGGCACGGACGGGTCGGGGAACCGGTGCCCCGACGACCCCTTCAACCCCAACGAGAAGTTCGTCCGCAAGGTCACGGCCGACCTGCTCGGCCGGCCGGCCACCGACCCGGAGTTGCAGGCGGCGGACTACCAGTTCGAGCGAGGCCGCACCCATCGGACCCACACCGCGACGGTGCTGGCGTCGAACGAGGAGCGTCAGCGGCTCGTGACCCAGTCGTTCCAGCGCTACCTCGGACGGGCCCCCGACCCCAGCGGCCTGACGTACTGGGCGAACAAGCTCAAGACGATCACCGTCCCCGACCTCTCAGCCCGCCTCCTCGGGTCCGACGAGGTGTACCGCACGGCCGGTTCCACCACCAGCGGCTACGTCTCGGCGCTGTACCCGCTGGTACACGGCCGGGCGGTGGACCCGAGCGGCCAGGCCTACTGGACGAAGAAGCTGGACCAAGGTCTCGATCGCGGGAAGCTGGCGAAGATGCTGCTGACCAGCCGCGAATCGGCCCGGCGCACGGTGGCCCAGTCCTACCAGGACCTGCTCGGGCGCGCACCCGACCCGAGCGGATGGGACCACTGGACGGCTGTGCTCGAGCGGGCCGGCGACCCTCGGGCGCTCTGGCTGTCGCTCATCTCCAGCACGGAGTACGACCGCAGGGCCCAGGCGGCCTGATCCAAGGGGCCGCGCCGCGCCGAACACATGGTGCGGGTCGGCTCGCCGCGCCGCGGCGACCCTCCGGTCCGTCTGAGCACCGGTGCCACCGGGCATCCTGGAGCCAGACCTCTTGGAGGACGACGTGAAGATCTTGATCATGGGTGCGACCGGCTACATCGGCGGCCGGCTCACGCCCCGCCTGGCTGGCGACGGCCACGAGGTCCGATGCCTCACCCGCCGGCCCGACCAACTCGCCGGGGTCGCATGGGCGGACTCGGTGGAGATCATGCGAGGCGATGCGCTCGAGCCCGAGAGCCTCGAGGCACCGATGCAGGGCGTCGATGTCGTGTACTACCTCGTGCACTCGATCGGGACCGGCTCGACGTTCGAGGCTTCGGACCGAACGGCGGCCCAGAACACGGCGGCGGCCGCCGCGGCAGCCGGGGTGGATCGCATCGTCTACTTGGGAGGCCTGGTGCCCGCCGGCGAGGAGGCCTCGCCCCACCTGGCATCACGGGCCGAGGTCGGCCAGATCTTCCTCGACGGCGAGGTTCCGGCGGTCGTGCTCCAGGCCGGCGTGATCATCGGGAGCGGCTCGGCGTCGTTCGAGATGCTCCGGTACCTGACCGAGCGGCTGCCCATCATGGTCACGCCCCGATGGGTCACCTCGCTGGTGCAGCCGATTGCGGTGCGAGACGTGTTGGCGTACCTCGTCGGTGCACTCGGCCTGGATCCGACCACCAACCGCCGCTTCGACATTGGCGGTCCCGACATCTTGAGCTACCGCGACATGATGCGGCGCTACGCCACCGAGGCGGGCCTCACGCGGCGCATCATCATCCCGGTCCCCGTGCTGACCCCCTGGCTGTCGAGCCACTGGATCAACGTGGTGACGCCGGTCCCGAAGGCCATCGCCCAACCCCTGGTGGAGTCGCTGCGCAACAACGTCGTGGCCCAGGAGCACGACATCGATGCGCTCATCCCTCTGGACCTGTGCCCGTTCGACAAGGCGGTGCACCTCGCCCTCGAGCGGATCCGACTGGCCGACGTGGTGACCCGGTGGTCCGGTGCATCGTGGCCGGGAGCTCCGAGCAACCCGATGCCGACCGACCCCGAGTGGAGCGGCGGCACCGCCTACCGCGACGATCGGGAGCTGCCGGTCGACGTACCCGTGCCGGATCTGTGGTGGGCGATCGAAGGGATCGGCGGCGACCGAGGGTGGTACTCGTTCCCCCTCGCGTGGGCGGTGCGCGGCCTGCTCGACCGGATCGTCGGTGGCGTCGGACTGCGGCGCGGCCGACGGGATCCGGACCGGTTGGCACTCGGCGATGCCGTGGACTTCTGGAGGGTCGAGGCAATCGACCGCCCCCATCTGCTTCGGTTGCGCGCCGAGATGCGCCTACCGGGTGAGGCGTGGCTCGAGTTCTCCGTGTCCGAGGAGGACGGCACCACCGTCTTGCACCAGCGAGCGCTCTTCATCCCGCGCGGGCTCGCCGGCCACCTCTATTGGTGGTCGATCAGCCCGTTTCACGGGATCGTGTTCGGCTCGATGATCGCCAACCTGGTCAAGGCCGCCGTTGCTCGGCGTGACGCGTCGATGGATGCTCGGGAACCTGGGGTTCCCCCCGTCGCGCCGTCGTAGGGTGGCCCGATGACCACCTCGGGCTGCGATCTCGCCGACCGCTCCCGTCACCAGATCGCGCTTGACCACTGACCCCGACGATCCGGCCCCGGGTCCTCGTCGCCGGTCTGGGCGATGTAGGCGTCCTCGTCGCGACGAGGCTGGCGCGGTCGTGCGACGTCGTCGCCGTCTCGACGCGACCCGCGCTGGTGAGCGGTCAGGAGCTCGGCACCCGGTTGACCAGCCCGGAGCGGTGGCGCCGGACCTACCTGGTCCCCCACCGCCGGTTCCGCAAGCTCGACGGCGTCCGTACCGTCCACGGCAAGATCGAAGGGGTCGACCTCGAGGGCCACAAGGTCCACATCGAGACCGCAGACGGGGACGATGCGGTCGAGCGCTACGACGTCCTCGTGATCGCGACTGGGGCCTCGAACGGGTTCTGGCGCCACGACCGGGTGGAGGACCTCCCGGCCATCGAGGCCGACCTGGCTGCGGTCTCGGCCCGCATCGACCGCGCCGCGTCCATCGCGATCGTGGGGGGCGGGCCCACCGGCGTCAGCGTCGCCGACAACCTGGCGCGGCGAGGCGGCACCGCCGTCCACCTGTTCCACAGCGGCGACGAGCCCCTCCCCGGCTACCACCCGAAGGCCCGGCGGTGGATCGTCGGCAAGCTCCGAGCCGACGGCGTCGAGGTCCACCCGGGGCACCGCGCCGAACTCCCCGAGGGCTTCGTGGGTGACGAGCTGACGACCGGCTCCATCACCTGGGCCACCGGTCAGGCACCCTTTGCGGCCGACCTCACGATGTGGGCAGTGGGCGGCGTCCGACCCCACACCTCGTTCCTTCCGGCGGAACTCCTCGACGAGGGCGGCTTCGTCCGGGTCGACGAGCACCTGCAGGTGCCGGGCCATCCGGACGTGTACGCGGTCGGCGACGTTGCCGCCAGCGACCCGAACCGCAGTTCCGCCCGCAACTGGGGCTACCGGATCGTGGTCGCCAACGTCCGGGCCCACCTCAAGGGGGGTGACAAGCGCAAGCGGTTCTCGGCGCCCGACCACCGTTGGGGCTCCGTGCTTGGTGTGCAGGAAGACGGCATGGTCATCGTCCAACCCGACGGGCGGCGCGTGCGGGTGCCGCGCTGGGCCGCCGACCGCCTCCTCATGCGCGGCTTCGTGCCCCACTACCTCTACGGCGGCCTGCGCCGACCCGGAGCGAGTCGCTAGCTCCGATCCCTCCTAGGGACGGGGCGCGTTCTCAGCCGGAAGGGCTTGGAGCTGCACCAGGTAGGCGGGGTCCTGCGCCTGCAGCCAGGCGACGAGGTCCACGAAGGGCACGCAGTAGGTCTCTGGGCGGCCACAGGTCGCCTTCAAGAAGTTCGCCATCGCATCTTGGTAGGCACCGTTGTTCCACTCGTTGAAGTGGTTGCCCAAGATGAGCGGAGCCCGGTTTCCCGTCAGCGCAGCGTGGTACATGTCGCGGTAGGTCCCGAGTACGACGTCGGAATCGGCCTTCGACTGCTCAACGGTCACGCCTGCGGAGCTCGCCTTCCGCTGCCGGTAGTAGAAGTTGTGGTCCATCGTGATCAGGGGTCGGTTGTCCGGCCCGTGCATCGGGAACGTCGACATCCCCATCTGCCAGATCCCGAACTGGGGATCCTTGTGCGGCCAAGACAGGCCGGTGCGGGCCACCGGGCTCCCTTCGGAACGACGCCGGGAGCCACCCATCGCCCCCGCCAACAAGGGCGAAGCTCGGCTCTGCCGAGGTCGCAGTCCCGATCGTCGGGCCACGCGTGGGACGATGCATCGGTGATTGCGGACGCTGGGAACGAGTCGCTCCGGAGGGCCTCTGAACTGCTCAGGTCGGGCCGCCTCGTCGCCATTCCCACCGAAACCGTCTACGGGCTCGCTGCTGACGCTTCGAATCCCGAAGCGGTGGGTCGCATCTTCACCGCCAAAGGACGACCTGCCGATCATCCCCTGATCGTTCACCTGGAGGCAGGTGCCCGCCTGGACGACTGGGGACGGGACACCCCTGATGCTGCGCACCGCTTGGCCGAAGCGTTCTGGCCCGGCCCCCTGACGCTGATCGTTCGACGCCAACCTTCCGTTCTCCCCGTCGTCACCGGCGGGTTGGACACGGTGGCACTTCGCATGCCGGCCCACCCGGTCACCCAGCGTCTCCTCGAGATGTTCGGGGGCGGGCTCGCCGCACCCTCTGCGAATCGCTTCGGCCGAGTCAGCCCCACCACCGCCGAGGAGGTCCATGCCGATCTGGGCGACGACGTGGACCTCATCATCGACGGGGGTCCCTGCGAGATCGGGGTGGAGTCCACCATCGTTGCGTGGACCGGAGACGAGGTCGCAATCGTGCGGCCCGGCGGGATCGGTCCCGAAGCCATCGCAGATGTCCTCGGGTGTCGCGTCGTGATGTCGGAGGACGGCTCGATACGGGCGCCGGGAACGTTGGCATCGCACTACGCGCCGTCCACTCCTGTAGAGCTGTGTGCAATCGAATCCATCGAGCACCGCGTCGCCGAGCTCGCCTCGACCGGTGCCCGTGTCGGTGTCTTGTCGCTTTCACCCGTCGAAGCTGCCGGAGCCGTCGTCGCCTGGCACACGCAAGGTGATGTCGACGCCCTCGCCCGCTCTCTCTACGGGTACCTCCGACGGGCCGACACCGAATCCCTCGATGTCCTGGTCGTGGCATTGCCACCGGCGAAGGGGCTCGGTATCGCCGTGGGCGATCGCCTGCGCCGAGCTGCCCGCAGGTGAGGTGGGATCGGCCATGGTCGCTCGTCGCCGCCCTGATTCGGTCTGGGATCGGCGGGTGCTCCTGACCTCGGAAACGAGAGAGCATCGCAACCAAGAGTTTGCCGTTGTTGGGTGACGTCCTGGGTCTCCGTAATGTGGCCGAGCGACACCCGGGTCACCCGCCGGTAGAGCGGATCGGTCGTCGTCGGGTCGAGGAGCACCGCATCCACCCCGAATGCCGACGATGACGGCCATCAGACGATCAACGCACCGCCGGTGAGCTCGAGTCGGACCCGCCCAGGAGGGTGCATAGCGGGCCCGACTCGGGCGACCTGATTACTGGTTGACGTACGCCAGGGCGTTGCCGGAGCGGGTCACGACCGCAGCGGTGTGCATGTAGTTGGTGCTACCGGTGTGCGGCACGTTGCTGTAGGTGACCTTGTTGGTGCTCGGGATCGTCATGTACAGCGCCGAGGCCGTGGGCACCACGGCATCGCCGTTGGAGCCGATGGTGGTGAACTCGGTGCCTGTCTTGCCCTGCGGGTTGCCGTTCTGGTTGAGCCAGTTCAGCTCGCTTGACCCAGGCTTCAGGCTGGTGCACTGGCCGAACAGGCACAGGTTCGAGTACCAGGCCGCCCCGTTGTGCGGTGCGGCCAAGGTGACGACATCTTCGACGCCGATGGGGGCGGAGAAGCCGGTCTCGGCCTTCTGGGCACCCCAGATGGCGCCCCGGCCGATGAGGCCGCCCATGGAGTAGCCCACGACGTCGACGTCGATGCCCTTGGCCGTGTACGTGCTGTAGACGTACTTCGAGAACGCCTTGGCGATCTCCTTCCACGAGGCGCTGTCGCCAAAGCTGCCCCAGCTGCGGAGGTTGACGTTGCAGTTCACGTCGCCGCTGTAGAACCCGACCTTCACCATGGTGCCGGTGAAGCCCTCGCCGCGGAGCTGGCTGATCATGGCGTCGAAGTCGCCACCGCAGTCGGTGCTGTTCGAGGTGGGGTTGTACCCGTGCACGAACAGGATCACCTTGGTCTTGTTGTCGGTCCGGGCATCGGCGGGCCGGGCGACGGCGACGGTGAGCAGCGCGGCGAGCGCCACCACCCCCAAGCCGAGCCGGCGGAATCCGCCCCCACGAACACGCGTACGCAAGATTGCAGCAGCCATCAAGTGTCCCCTCAGTTGTGCGGCGAATGCAGCACTCGCCTATGACGTATGTCACAGTAACGCCCGGATCGTTTTCATGTGCGGACGGGCACACGGCGACGACGTCAGGCGTCGAGCCGTCCGATCCGAAGAGCCCGTAATGCGGCAGAGAACCTGGTCAGTAGGTCGGTCGGAGCAGGGGGGTGCCATTGTGCTCTGTTGGCTCCCACGGATCGGCGCGACCGTGATGGATGTGGTCATGCCCGTCTCGGGCGGTGCCACTCCGAGTCGTCAAACGAAGAGGTGTGTCATGGGTTCATTCAGCGATCAGATCAAGGGCAAGGCCAAAGAGGCGGCTGGCACGGTGACGGGGGACAAAGACCTCGAAGCCGACGGCAAGTCCGACCGCCGTGGCGGCGAGGCCAAGGAGAAGGTGGAAGACGCGCTCCACAAGGTCGAGGAGAAGGCCGCACAGGTCATCGACAAGGTGAAGGACACCCTCGGCCACAAGTAGCCCCAGGCGCTGGACAATCAAGGCGTGACGGGGGTCGATCAGGTTGATCGGCCCCCGCCCGCCGCACATAGCCCTCGGGCAAAGCCCGGAAACGGAGTCCAGATGTACATCGGTGTCGGACCGGGGGATCGCGTACCTACTCCTTCGTTGCTGCCTGCTGGAGCGCCTCGTTCACTTGATCGGAACTTGGACTGCAGCACCGGACCCGCGTCGCCTGGATTCCGTCCGATCGCTCCGATCCAACAGCTCGAACCCGTGACGAACGCGTAGTTCTGATCTCCCCACGGCTTTACCGACGGGTATCCGATCCACCGCGCCGCGCTTTCAGGCTTCGATCATGAACTGACGCAGATAGTGCCTCCTTGGTATCGGTTGTGGACGTTGCCTTGCGCGCCCAGGGAGGAGGAACTGCCCGGAATGAATGCCAGCGGAAGAACCATGGACCGGAAGATGGTGGCCCAGCGCTTGGTCACGGTCGCGCTGAGCATCGGGAGCTTTGGGGTCGCGTCCGCTGCGTACTCGGCAAGCGTGGTGCCCGACGGCCTGCGAGGAGGCGAAGCTAGAACGACACCCTGCGACACGGGGGTGTTGAGTTCTTTGTGTGAGGTGTCCCAACAACAATGAGAGGACACCCAGATGACGAACACTGAAAGCGAGATCGAGACGGTGGCAAAGCCGGTGATCGACGAGGCGACCTT
>JBKJPY010000013.1:0-3275 GCA_046594195.1 Acidimicrobiales bacterium
GGTGATCTCGCCATCAGCGAGGTGCAGCTCCCGTGCCTCGCCGGAGGACAGAGCCAGACGCTCGTCGAACGACGACGTCCAGCCGGGCCCGAACTGTCCAGACGTGTTCCCGAGTGAGTTGTAGGAACGGTTCAGGGCTACATCTGTCGAGGTGCCTGAGGGTGCGGGCAGGTCGGTTTCGGTGTCGTGCAGGTTGCCCGTAGCGACATCGACAGGGTCGCCCGCCATGCCCCGCGTGGCGGTGCGGCCGATCGAGACGCACCCCCCGGTGAAGCCCGGGTTGCAGCGGTTCACCAGGGTGCCGAACTGGTACAGGCCGCCGTCTCCGCTGCTGTCGGTGACCTTTGCGAAGACGCCGGGGAACCCCGCCCGCATTCCGGGCCCGCTCGGCCCGGTGGCCACGCCCAACACGACCGTGCCGATCGGGATCTGACCGATCTCCTCGGGCACTGACCAGCCGCCGGTCCCCGTCAGCGGGCGCGTCGAGCGGTAGACGATCGTTGCGCTGCTGTTACGCGCGGTTGCGTACGCGACGAGGTGCGTCGATCCCGACCAGCCCAGCACGGGACCTGCGTTGGTTCCGGGCGACGAACCGGCGGGGAACAACGGTGAGGAGCCAGAGTCAACCACGGTCCACGTGGCCCCCTGGTCGGTGCTCACCTTGAGCGCAATGCCGCCTCCGACGACCTTCCCGGCCGCGTACACCGATCCGCCGAACGCCCACAGTGACCCGCCGGTCATCGACAGCCCGGACGCGACGAGCGTCTCGGCCGTGGTCGTCGGAACGTCAGTCGGGACCGTGCGGACCTTGTCGCCTTTGATCGAATAGACGAACTCGCCGTCGGTAGCCGAGAGACCGTCGATCGAGCTGAACCAGGTCCCATCGAACTCCGTCGCAGCAGACATCTTGTTGACCCGCCCGCCGTTGAAGACCGCCAGCGTCGACGAGCCCCACGACAGCACCTGCCCGCCCCCGGGCCCACCACTACCGGAGCTTTGCTGTGTCCGCCCACCGACCCAGCGTCGGCCGGTCCGGTTCATCCGGAACCACTTGGAGCGGCCTCCGAGCCAACAGCACCCCGGTCCAATACCGATAACGGCCCCGCCGTTGTCGACACCGAGAAAATCGGTCTTGTCGTAGACGTCATTCGACGGGACATCATCAGCAAGCGTCCAGCGCTGACTGGTCTGATCCGACGTCAACAGCACCTTGGATTCGCCGTCGACGATCCGAACTGCTGCGTGCTGACCATTTTCCGACAGGGATGCCGAAACAGGAGCTCCACCAGTCCCCGGCTCGTCGATGTCAGCCACCTTGTGATCCGAACCCGCGGCCAGAACCTGAGCGTTGTCGGGCATCGTCAGGGTCGTGCGGGTCCCGCGCCAGCCGTAATCGTTCGACGTGCCGGAGCCGATCGCGAACCGGAGCACCACACCCACCGGGCGCGCCGCACCCCCAGAAGGAGCGGCGATCGCGTCGACTGTTGGTTCGTCCGCGTCCAACTGGTATACCCCGGACCAAGATCGGAGGGTCTCGAAATCCACAGACGCAGTGGCCGTCATCCCGTCCACGTCGCCGAACAGCCCGGCCCTGGTCGTTCCCACAAGTGGAGGCGCCCATCAGACCCCATGGCCGCCGCTGCCGGTGACTCGATCTCGGCAGGAACCAGCTCTGCGCGCCGGTCCCATTGAGATCCGCTCGAGCTCCAACTCCAGGTGACCAGGATGCCTTGGTACACCGCCGTGATCACCGAAGCGCCATCCGGGCCCGTGCTGACCACCGGATCTGTGAAGCCACCCGAATCGAACGTCAACACCGCTTTCGACGTCGACCCCGTCGCAAGATCCATCCGAGACACCAAGAACGCTGTGGCGTCCGACTTTGCGCGAGCGAACACCGCAACCCCGCCCGCCACCGACAGGTCCGGGTTCACCGTCGAGTACCCCGAGTCGAACGCCATCGCCCGCGACGACCACGACGAAGCAGCCCACGACGCCTCCACCAACGTGCCGTACGCGCCCACCACAAACACCTTCGAGCCCGACGCATCAACTGCAGCCACCGGCTCAGTGCCCAGCCCGATGTCCACACCGGCCGACCACGACCCGCCAGAGAACCGGTACGCCTTCTGAATGGACCCACCGCCGCTCGCCTTGAACACCGCTACAACAACAGCACCACTGTCATCGACCACCGCGTTCACACCGCCAGAGGGCGCCGCCGGCAACGTCACACTGCTCCACGTGTTCGAACCCGTCTCGAGCAGAGCAAGCTTCGACGACCACGACCCCCCACCGGACGCGACCATCCACGTACCTGAGGGCGAGTCCGAATACGACCCCAACCCGCCCGACGAGATGCTCAAGTCCCCCGTCGCAGCGAACGCGCGAGCCGGAACAACCAACACCGCCGCAACAGGCAGCACTGCCGCCACAACAAGAGCAGCTACAACCGTCCACCACTTCACACGACCACCGCCACGGGGCCGCCGAGCCACCCCCACGTCCACCGCCTGAGCCATCCAGCTACGGGTCACATCCACATCGCGCACTAGGAGACTGCTGAGCAATCGGCGGCGGGCGGCTCGATTCGCGAGGGCGGGCAGCGCGTTGTAGAACGCGGGGATGCAGGGTTCGTCTCGGCCTGACCGTGAGCTGCTCGATGCGGCGGCGTTGTGCAGTCATCTGCTCGGGGAGGGTTCGGTGCACGCCTTCTTGGCTGAGCACCGCCACCGCTTGTTCCCCGACGAGATGTTCGCCGATCTGTTCCCGACCAACCGCGGACGCCCGTCGGTGCCGGCTGATCAGGTCGCGACGGTGATGGTGCTCCAGGCGCTGGAGGGCCGCTCGGATCGGGAGGCGTGTCGGGCGTTGCAGACCGACATCGCGTGGAAGGCCGCGGCGGGCCTGGCGTTGACTGATGAGGCGTTCCATCCGACGGTGCTGACGTTGTGGCGCAACAAGTTGCGGGCCTCGTCGTCGCCGCAGCGGATCTTCGACGCCGTCCGTGCCGTGATCGCCGAGTCCGGGGTGATCGCCGGGAAGACCCGGCGGGCGCTGGACTCGACGGTCCTTGACGATGCCGTCGCCCGCCAAGACACCGTGACGATGCTGGTCGAGCAGATCCGCCGGGTCCGCAAACTCGTGCCGGAACTGGCCGGGGTGTGGGTTCGCGAGCACAACTACGACGGCGGCCGACCGCCGTGTGACTGGGCTGACCCGGCCGATCGGGACCGTCTCGTCTCCGAGCTCGTCGATGACGCGAATGAGCTGGT
>JBKJPY010000041.1:0-16154 GCA_046594195.1 Acidimicrobiales bacterium
GCCATGGGATCCTTCGCCCAGCTCGCACCCCAATGCGCTGGAGCGCAAGGAGTCATCTATGACACCGCCCTGCGGGGTGTTCACCACCAGACGCTGCTGCGCGACCTCGGATGCCTGCCGGTCAACAAGGTCACAGCGGCCAAGGCCCGCGTGAAGAAACCCCGCCGCAAGGGCGGCGAACGCACCGAGAAGTCCACCCACGTCGAAGACCGCAACATCACCATGCCCGACGGGGCCGACCACACGATCTCGCTGTTTGCCCGCGGAGGCGCTCTCGGCATTGCCACGCTCACCGACACCGGCGAGTTGGCCTTCACCGAACTCTCCCGGGTCCGAACCCACCGCCACACCAGCAAGGTCGGCTACCGCTGGTACAACGACTACCGACTCCCCGACCACCTCGGCGGCGGCACCCTGTCCATGCGGCTGCACGGCAACGCCGAGGACCAGAAGCGCCGGTTCAACCGCACTGAGAATATCCGACCGATCCCGCCGACGGACCCGGACTTCAAGGCGCTCTACCGGCGACGCAACGACGCCGAGTCCATCAACCGTGCACTTGATGACACGCTCTGGCTCCGCCGAGCCCACTCGATCGGCCACCAGCGGCAGCTGTTCAACCAGCTGACCCACGCGTTGATGGTCAACTCGCTCGCGCTGCACCGACACGCGCAGCGCAGCGCTGACCCGCCGCTCACCCAAGCGGCCTGACCGGCTCCAGCAGCAAGGTCACGCCGGCTTCGGCGCGCCCACACGCACGCGGAATCGCCTCGGCGTCGCACATTGCGCCTCGAACCGGCTCACGAGCACCGATCGGCCCTCGCCTACGATCGGTCCTCCAGCCGACGCTCAACACCGGAAGGGTTTCCTTCCACGTTTCGTGCCGGCCCCGCCCGTGTAGCTCAGTTGGCCAGAGCAGCCGCCTTGTAAGCGGCAGGTCGTGGGTTCGATTCCCACCGCGGGCTCCGCACGCTCATCGGGCCCGGACGACGTGTCCGGGCCCGATGAGCGAGGTTGTCGAGCGTCAGGTGCTGGGGGCGGTCGGTGCGCCGGAATCGGTCCCGTCGTCCGCTGGGCTGGCCGTCTGGTCGGTCGCTTGGTTCGAGCGGAGGTAGAGCACCCCGCCGCCGATGGCGAGCGCTCCTCTGAACCAAGGTTGGAGCAGCCTTTGCACCGACAACTAGCGTCGTGAAGACGTGACCCCTGGCCGGGAGGGCCCGAGATCCGCCTGCACCGTCTCCCTCGACGACGCACCACACCGTTGCTCATCGCTGCTGCCGCCACCCTCGTGGTGGGCCTCGCCGCGTCGCCCGCCCTTGCCCAGCAGGAGCCGGCGAGCACGACCGCGCCCGATGCCGCCGGAGCCGCATCGACGCCTCCCCTGCCCGAGCCGACCGTCACGTCCGCCGCACCGGGGACCTACTCGTCACCGCGCTGGCTGCCCCTGCGTCGGGACCTCGCTGGCACCGAGATCACGGTGGGCTGCACGCTCGACTCGCGCGGCTCCCAGTTCGGGTACGAGTGCAGCGGCCACCACAACCGCTGGGCCATCGACTTCATGGCCGACACCGGCACGCCCGTCTACGCCGCCGGCGCCGGCTTCGCCACCAACCTCACGGGCAAGCCGGGCGGCTCCGGGTTCGGCAACGTGATCAGCATCGACCACGGCTTCGGCATCACCACGCTCTACGCGCACCTGTCCGAGGCGTTCATCCCGCCCGAGGGCCAATGGGTCGACGAGACGACCCTGCTCGGCAAGGTCGGCCAGACCGGCTCCGCCTCCGCGCCGCACCTCCACTTCGAAGAATTCTCCGGGCGCGGTGGCAGCAACTCGGCCAACCCCGTGTCGATCGACCCCGGACCGCTGTTCGCCTGCCGGGGCGACCTCCTCGTGAGGTTCCCGCAGGTCGCCGGGTTCGACTCCTGGGCCGGCCTCGCCTGGGGATCGCTGACCGTCGCCTCCGATGGGCACGACTGCGCAACCGACGAACCTCCGCCCGCCATCGCAGTGCCCGCCGACGGGTCCGACGCATCGGCCGCATCGGTCGACGTGGAGGAGCAGACGTGGAGCGACATCATCGCCTCGGTGCTCGGACTCGTCGCCCGCACCGGCAAGCGCCTCCACCTGCCGAACTGAGCCGGCCGGTCCGGATCGGCGTTCGTCAGCGGTGCTCGAAGCGAACGACGACGGACTTCGACACCGGGGTGTTGCTCTCCTCGGCCACGGCGCTGAGCGGGACGAGCACGTTGGCCTCCGGGAAGTACGCCGCGCAGGTGCCTCGGGCCACGTCGTAGGCCACCAGCCGGAACGCCTCGGCCCGGCGCTCGCTGCCATCGGCCGCTTCGCTCACCACGTCGACCACGTCCCCATCGGCGAACCGCCCGCCACCGGGCCCGTCCAACGACGCAAGCGCGGCAAGGTCCTCGGCATGGACGAACACGACGCGCCGGCCGTCCTTGATGCCGCGGTACCGGTCGTCGAGCCCGTAGATCGTGGTGTTGAACTGGTCGTGCGAGCGCAAGGTCTGCAGGAGGAGCCGTCCCGGCGGGACGACCTCGCCGACGAACTCGTTGCACGTGAGCCGGGCCTTGGCCGTCTCGGTGGGGAACACCAGCTGGTCCCGAGGCGGGTGAGGAAGGACGAAACCACCCGGGTGGTCGATCCGGCGGTTGAAGTCCGTGAAGCCGGGCACGACGGCCTCGATGTCATCGCGTATCCGCCCGTAGTCGGCGGCCAGCCCATCCCAATCCACGCCGTCGTCGGGGCCGAAGATCCGCTCGGCCAAGCCGCAGAGGATGGCGACCTCGCTGCGGAGCTCCGGCGACGCCGGCTCCAGCCGACCCCTCGAGGCGTGGACCATGCTCATCGAGTCCTCGACGGTGATCCGCTGCTCGGCCCCGCCGGTCCGGTCGATCTCGGTGCGGCCGAGGCACGGCAAGATGAGCGATGCCTCCCCGCCCACCACGTGCGAGCGGTTCAGCTTGGTGCTGACCTGCACGCTGAGCTTCGTGCCCGCCATCGCCGCCGCGGTCACCTTGGTGTCGGGTGTGGCCGCAAGGAAGTTCCCGCCCATCGCCATGAAGACGTCGATGTCGCCGTCCAACATGGCACCGATGGCGTTGACGGTGTCGTAGCCGTGCCGGCGCGGCGGCTCGAACGCAAACCGTTCCCCGAGTGCATCGAGGAACCCATCGGGCATCTGCTCCCAGATGCCCATCGTGCGGTCGCCCTGCACGTTCGAGTGGCCGCGCACCGGGGCGACCCCGGCACCGGCGCGTCCGATGCTGCCTCGGAGCAGGAGCGTGTTGACGAACTCCCGGATCGTGGGAACGGCCTGGCGGTGCTGCGTGATGCCCATCGCCCAGCAGATGACGATGCGGCTGTGCTCCGCGAGCAACTGGACCACCCGCTCGACGTCGTCGGCGGGCAGGCCGGTCGCGGCCAGCAGGGCATCGGCGTCGCGGGTGCGCAGGTGGGCGAGCAGCTCATCGACCCCGTCGCAGTGCTCGTCGAGGAACGCCCGGTCCAGCACCCCGCCGCCCCGCTCGTCGTCGAGTTCGACGAGCCGACGGTTGAACAGCTGGAACAGGGCGAGGTCGGCGCCGAGCTTCACCTGGAGGTACTCGTCGGCCAGCGCCGTTCCCGTGCCGATGACCCCCCGGGCGTGCTGGGGGTTCTTGAACCGGATGAGCCCGGCCTCGGGCATCGGGTTGATGGCGACGATGGCCGCACCGTTGCGCTTGGCTTGCTCCAGCGCCGTCAGCATCCGGGGGTGGTTGGTGCCGGGGTTCTGCCCGACGATCACCAGCAGGTCGGCATCGTGGATGTCGTCGAGCGTGACGCTCCCCTTGCCGACCCCGATGGTCTGGCTGAGTGCGGCGCCGCTCGATTCGTGGCACATGTTGGAGCAGTCGGGCAGGTTGTTGGTGCCGAGCTTGCGGACCAGCAGCTGGTAGAGGAACGCCGCCTCGTTGCTCGTACGACCGGATGTGTAGAACACCGCACGATCCGGATCGCCGCTGGCCGCGAGGGCCTCGGCGATGGTGGCGAAGGCATCGTCCCAGCTGATGGGCTGGTAGTGCCGCTCACCAGCCGGGCGGAACATGGGCGCGGTGAGACGACCCTGCTGGCCGAGCCAGTAGTCCGAGCGGGTGTCGAGGTCGTCGACCGAGTGCCGGGCGAAGAACTCGGCATCGATCCGTCGAACCGTCGCCTCCTCGGCGATAGCCTTCGCCCCGTTCTCGCAGAACTCGAAGTGGCTCGTCTTGCCCGGGTCGGGCCAGGCGCACCCGGGGCAGTCGAACCCATCGGGCTGGTTCAGCTTGAGCAGGGTCTTCGCCGTGCGGGTCGGGCCGAGCTGCGCTTGGGCGTGCCGCATCGATGCCACCACGCCTGGGATCCCCGCCGCCGAGTGCTTCCGCCGCCCGACCTTCAGGCCGACCTCGTCGTCCCGATCGTCGTCGCCCGGCGCCTTCGTCGTCATCACGACCGTTCTACCCCCTCCCACCCCAAACCAGCCTGCGGGCGCTGCGACCGTTGCGATCTCGTGGCCGAGGGGCGCGCTCGTTGGGCGATGATGGGGGCGCCATGGCTGCGATCAACATCACCGGCGCGGCCTACGCGCACCCGGGAGGGTCCCTCCTGTTCACGGACGTGTCGTTCCGCGTCCGGTCCGGGCAACACGCGGCGCTCGTCGGGGCCAACGGGGTCGGCAAGTCCACCCTGCTGCGATGCATCCTGGGCGACCTCCCGCTCGATGACGGCCAGATCCGCACCGATGCCAGCGTTGCCCTGATGCCGCAGTCGATCGGTACTGGCGAGGACGCCAGCACCACGGTCCGCGAGCTGCTGGTCCGCTTCGCACCGTCGCAGATCGCCCGGGCGGGACTCGCCCTGGCCGAGGCCGAGGCCGCCAACCACGCCGCCCCCACCGACGAAACGGGCACGGCGCTCGCCACCGCCTACATCGACTGGTCCGAGGTCGGCGGCTACGACCAAGAAGCCCGCTGGGACGCGGTATGCACCTCGGTTCTGGGCAACGGGCTCAACGAGGCCGGCGACCGACCCATCTCCCGGGTGTCGGGAGGTCAGCGCAAGCGCCTCGTGCTGGAGTCGCTGCTGGGCTCCGACGCCGAGATCCTGCTGCTCGACGAGCCCGACAACTTCCTCGACATCCCGGGCAAGCGGTGGCTCGAGCACCAGCTGATCGCCACCAAGAAGACCGTCCTGCTGATCAGCCACGACCGTGAACTGCTGGCTGCCGCAGCCGACGCGGTCATCACCATCGAAGGCAACGGCGCTTGGACCCATCCCGGGAGCTGGGCCACCTACGACGACGCCCGCACCGCCCGCAACGAGGCGCTGGGCGATGCGCTTGCCCGCTGGAACGCGGAGGAGCGACGCCTCTTCCACCTCTTCAAGGAGATGAAGCAGCGGGCGTCGTACGCCGAGTCCAGCGCCCGCAAGGCCGAGGTGATGGAGGCCCGCTGGCAGCGGTTCGTCGATGCCGGCCCACCACCCCCACCGCCCACCACCAAGACGGTGCGCATGCGCCTCGACGGCGCGGACAGCGGCAAGATCGCCCTCGTGTGCGAACGCCTGGAGCTTGCCGGGCTGACCGACCCGTTCGACGTCGAGGTGCACCTGGGCGACCGAGTGGCGGTGCTCGGCCCCAACGGCACGGGGAAGTCGCACTTCTTGCGCCTCCTCGCCGGTGACGAGACCGTGGAGCACGAAGGGACGTTCAAGCTCGGGGCCCGGGTGATGGCCGGCCTCTTCCACCAGACCGACGAGCGTCCCGAGTTCGCCGGCAAGACGCCGGTCCAGATCCTCGCCACCCACGACCTCAACGAGCACGCCGCCCTGTCGGCGCTTGGCCGCTACGCCATCGCCGAGTGCGGCCCTCGGGCCTACGAGACCATGTCCGGTGGGCAGCGAGCCCGCCTCCAGGTCCTGCACCTCGAGCTGCTCGGCGTGAACCTCCTCCTGCTCGACGAGCCCACCGACAACCTCGACCTCCAGTCTGCCGAAGCGCTCGAAGCCGCCCTGCAGGAGTTCACCGGCACCGTCCTAGCCGTCACCCACGACCGCTGGTTCCTGCGCGGCTTCGACCGCTACCTCATCCTCGACGAGGACTGCTCGGTGTCCGAGGCCCTCGACCGAGAAGCCGCCCTCCGCGTCATCACCGGCGACGAGGCCTACGAGTTCTCCCCCGCCAAGCTCGTCCCGCTTTCTGCGTGAGGCCGAGGCCAATGCCGGGACCGATGCCGACGTCGATGCCGGGCCCGGAATCGGGCGGTGTCGTCCGGCGGCCATAGGGTTCCTGGCCGCCAGGACACCGACCCGACGTGAGAACCCCATGACCGCCGCGCACGCCTTCACCGACGATCTCAGCCGCCTCGACGCGGTCGGCACCGCCGACGCGGTGCGGGCCAGGGAGGTCTCGCCCGAAGAAGTCGTGGCCGCAGCGATCGAGCGGTCGAAGGCCGTGACCCCGGAGCTCAACGCGGTCGCAGCAGAGGACTACGAGCGGGCGCTCGCCACGGCAAGACGGGAGACCACCACCGGCCCGTTCGCCGGGGTGCCGATCTTCATCAAGGACGGCACCGACGTCGCCGGCCTGCCGACCCGCAACGGGAGCGAGGCCCTCGCGAACATCGCGCCAGCGAAGGCCACGGCGCCGATCGCCCAGCAACTCTTCGACCTGGGGACCATCAACCTCGGCAAGAGCCGGCTTCCCGAGTTCGGCTTCATCCCCTCGACCGAGTTCCCGGACGGGACGGCGACCCACAACCCGTGGAACCTGAACCGCACCCCGGGCGGCTCCTCCGGCGGCGCGGCGGCGATGGTGGCCGCCGGCGTGGTGCCGATCGCCCACGCCCAAGACGGCGGCGGTTCCACCCGGATCCCGGCCACGTGCAACGGGCTCGTCGGGCTGAAGCCGACCCGCGGCCGCCTGCTCCCCGATCCCCACGCCCGCCTCCTGCCCGTGAAGATCGTGTTCGACGGCGTGCTCACCCGGACCGTGCGCGACACGGCCGCCTACTACCGAGAGGCGGACCTGCGATACCGGTCCTCGAAGCTCAAGCCGCTCGGCGACACGAACCGGCCCAACACCCGACCGCTGCGCATCGGCACCTTCACCGCCACGCCCACCGGCGCGGTCCTCGACGCACCGACGCAGCGCGTGTTCGACGAGACCGTCGCCCTCCTCGAGGGCCTCGGCCACCGCGTCGAGCCGGTCCACCTGCCGATCGACGAGCAGTTCGTCGTGGACTTCATCCGGTACTGGTCGCTGCTCGTCTACGCCGTGGACCACGGCGGCAAGCTCCTCTACGACAAGACGTTCGACGCCACCAAGCTCACGCCGGTGACCCACGGCTTGGCCGCCCACTTCTCCTCCGACCGGAAGGGCATCGTCGGCACCATCCGTCGCCTTCGGGCGTCCACCGCCACCTGGGAGTCGGCCATGGGCTCGCTCGACGTGGTCCTCACCCCGACCGTCGCCCAGCTCCCGCCGGAGCTCGGCCACCTCAGCTCGGCCCTGCCCTACGACGTCGTGTTCCCCCGGGTCATCGACTGGCTCGGGTTCCCGCCGCTGGCCAACGCCAACGGCGCTCCGGCGATCAGCCTCCCGATGGGTCACGATGCCGCGACCAACCTGCCTGTCGGGATGATGTTCAGCGGCCACTTCGGCGACGACGGCCTGCTGCTGCGCCTCGCCCTCCAGCTCGAGGCGGCGCGACCCTTCCCGAGCCTCGACCCCGCTCGCCGCTCGTAGCCCGAACCGGATCTGGGCCGACCGGTCAGACCTCGGTGTAGAGGTTGACCCGGCCGGAACGGGCGAAGCCGGCCAGGGTGATGCCGGCTCGCCGGGCCGCCTCGATGGCGAGCGAAGACGGCGCGCTCACGGCCACCACCGTGGCGAAGCCCGCGGCCCAGGCCTTCTGGATGATCTCGAAGCTGGTGCGGCCGCTCACGAACAGGCCGAGGTGGACGGCGGGAAGGCCACCGTCGAGCACGAGCCGGCCGACCACCTTGTCGACGGCGTTGTGACGGCCGATGTCCTCGCGCACCAGCACGACCGTGCCGTCCGCATCGAACGCCGCAGCGGCGTGGACCCCGCCGGTCAGCGCGAAGAGTTCCTGGGACGGCGCCACCCGCTTGGGCATCGCAGCCATCAGCTCGTGGGAGAACACCGCCCGGTCGGCGCTCAGCGGGGTCAGCCGCCCGGCCACGTCGTCGACTTGGTCCGTGCCGCACCATCCGCACGAGGACGTGGTGGTGGTGAGCCGGGGTGCGGGAACCGGCGCCTGGCCGCCGGTCTCGACGGTCACCACGTTGAAGGCGGTCTCGACCGCCGAGCCGGTGGCGCAGTAGCGGACGGTCTGGACCGGAGACCCGCCCAGCAGCCCTTCGGTGAAGCAGAACCCGACCGCGAGCTCGTAGTCGTGCCCGGGCGTGCGCATGGTCGTGGTGACGCGGGTGCCATCGAGGCGGATCTCCAGCGGCTCCTCCACGATCACCTGGTCCGGCGATCGCCCGGAGGACGACCCATCGACCTTCCGCACGATCTGCGACATCGTGCGCCCTCGAGCCATGCCCGCCAACCTACCGACCCCCTCGGATTTCGGGTCACCTCAGCACCCATGCGGCGGGCAGCCCCCTGGGGTGCACGCGTTGACCCGAATCGTGGCGTTCGACCGGTGACGGGGAGCGGTGGACGTGCGAGGCTGGTGGCGATGAGCGACGCCACCGACGTCTCGACTCCAACCGGCGCTCGGCTGGACCTGCTGAAGCGCCTCGGGTTCGACGGGCTCGCCCACGACTCGCACATTCCCTTCATCTCGCACCTGGTGGGGACCCGGCGGGTGCTGGTGGAGTGGGGCGAGCGGCCGGCGATGTGCGATGCCGGGCTGTTCCACTCGGCGTACGGGACCGAGTACTTCCCGGTCGACCAAGACGTCGAGCGAGCCGAGGTGCAGGCGGTGATCGGCATCGAGGCCGAAGGAATCGCGCATGCCTGGTGCACGATCCGTCGCGACACCTTCGACCTGGGCTCGCCGAACACGGTCGAAGATCGCACCACGGGCAACCGGGTCGAACTCTCCGGCCAGTTGCTCGCCGACATCGCCACGCTCTGGGCGGCCGACACGGTCGAGCAGATCCACCGCATGGATCACGCCGAGCGCGACTTCGCCGCCAACCTGGACCGGATCCTGCACCTCGCGCGGCCGATCGCCCAGGCTGCGGTCCGGGCCAAGGTCGCCGAGCTCGACGCCTCCTGACGCAGGCATCCTCGGAGCGGGCAAACGGCCATGGCCGAAATCCCCTTGGCCGGCCCGCCCCGCAGCCAGCAACGTGCCACGGGACGGAATGCCACCACGGATGCTCCTCCGCCCGCGACACTGACGAAGGGAGACGAACCGATGCACACGCTGCTGCTGAACGCCAGCTACGAGCCGCTGACCGTCATCTCGGTCCATCGCGCCGTCGTCTTGGTCCTGGCGGACAAGGCGGACCTCGTCGCTGCTGGTGAGGGCCACTTCCGGTCGCCCTCCACTTCGGTGCCCACGCCGTCGGTCATCCGGCTGCGCGGCTTCGTCCGGGTCCCCTACCGCTCGACGCTGCCGCTGAACCGCCGGAACCTCGTCGCTCGCGACAACGGACGGTGCGCCTACTGCAGCGACCGCGGCGACACGGTTGACCACGTGGTGCCGCGGTCTCGCGGCGGCGAGCACGTGTGGACCAACGTCGTCGCTGCCTGCCAGCCGTGCAACGGCCGCAAGGGCGACCGCCTGCTACCCGAGCTGGGCTGGAAGCTGCGCACCACTCCGACCACCCCCCGCGGCTGGTCGTGGATGCTGGTCGGCGTCGGCACGACGGACCCCGCCTGGTCCGAGTGGCTCACCCCCGCCGGGGCCTGACCCACCCGATCCACGGCCTGCGTCAGGCGAGCTCGGTGACTCGGCCGTCGGCGACGACGATCCGGCGGGAGATGTCCACCCGGTCCATGAACGCTCGGTCGTGGCTGACCAGCAAGACGGTGCCGACGAAGCGGCCGAGCGCCTGCTCGAGCTGCTCGATGGCGACGAGGTCGAGGTGGTTGGTGGGCTCGTCGAGGATGAGGCAGTTGACGCCCTGCGCCATGAACAGCGCGAGGTTCGCCCGCGTCCGCTCGCCCGGTGACAGGAGCCGCGAAGCCTTGTTCACGTGCTCGGATGTCAGGCCGAACTTGGCGAGCAGCGACCGTACGTCGTTGGCCTGTTGACCGGTCGCGTCGCTCATGACCGTGAACAGCGAGGCATCGGTCGAGAACCGGTCCCGGCGCTGCGACAGCTCGCCCACGACCACGCCGGGACCGACGAACGACTCGCCCGATGCCAGCTCGGTGCGGCCGAGGAGGGCGTCGAGCAGCGTGGTCTTGCCGGCGCCGTTCTGGCCGATGATCGCCACGCGGTCAGCCCACCCGATCGCCAGGTCGACAGGCCCCAGCCGGAAGGTCCCGCGCTCGACCACGGCATCGGTCAGCGTGGCCACGATGTCGCCGCTGCGAGCGGCCATGCCGATCTCGAACCGGAGCTCCCAGCTCTCCCACGGCTTGTCGACCACCTCGAGCCGCTCCATCGCTCTCTCGGTGGCCTTGGCCTTGTGGGCCACCTTCTCGGAATCCGCGGTGTTCTTGAACCTGATGTTCTTGTCGGTCTCGCCGGAGGTCTTCGCCTTCTTGACCCCCTGGACCGACCACTCCCGCTGCGTGCGGGCCCGCGCCGTGAGCTCGCCCTTCTTGGCCTGGTAGGTGGCGTAGTCGACCTCGGCGTGCTGGCGGGCGGTGGCCTTGTCGGCGAGGTACGCACTCCACCCGCCGGCGAAGAGGGAGGCCTGGTGGGTGTGCTCGTCGAGATCCAGCACGTGGGTGACCACCCGCTCCAGGAACGCCCGGTCGTGGCTGACCACGACCGTGGCAGCCTGAAGTCCGACCAGGAAGTCCTCCAGCGTGGCCAGCCCGGCGAAATCGAGGTCGTTGGTGGGCTCGTCGAGGAGGAACACGTCGAATCGGCTGAGCAAGGTGGCGGCGAGCGACACCCGGGCGGCCTGTCCGCCCGACAGCGTGGCGGTGGCCTGATCGGCGATGGCCCCGTCGAGGCCAAGCTCGGCGAGGGTCTGGCCGATCCGGGCGTCGAGGTCCGGCCCGCCGAGCGCCAGCCAGCGGTCGAGCGCATCGCTGTAGCGGTCATCCGACCCCGGCTCACCGGTGGACAGGGCCGCCGTGGCGGCCTCCAGTTCGGCGGTGGCGGCGCCGACGCCGGTGCGCCGGCCGATGAACTCGGTGACGGACTCGCCGTCGTCGCGGTCCGGCTCCTGCGGCAGGAGCCCGATCGGTGCGCTTGGTGGTGCGGTGACGACCGAGCCCGACTCCGGGATGAGCAGCCCGGCGAGCACCTTGAGCAGCGTCGACTTCCCGGTCCCGTTCGGCCCGACGACGCCGATGCGCTGACCAGGCGAAACGGTGAACGAGACGTCCGTCAGCACGGGCCGCGCACCGAACGAGAGGGACACCCCACGGGCGTGCACGGTTGCCATGACCGAGCCAGTCTCCCCGATCGACCCTGGCCGCCCGCCATTGGATTCGAGTCGTGCGAGCACCGTCGAGGTGCACCGACGGCCCGAAACAGGCGGTGTGGTCAGCGGGCGACGTTGACCCGCACGGTCAGCAAGCGCGCGGCGGCCAGCGCCGAGCGCGTGCCCACGGGCAGCGGAGGAACCACGGCCGGGGCCGCGAGGTCATCGTTGGCGGCGGGCTCGGGCGATCTCGAAGCAGGCAAGGGTGCCCGCGGTGCCGACGTTGAGGCTGGCGACGCGGCCGCGCATCGGGATCGAGACCAGTTCGTCGCAGCGCTCACGCACCAGCCGGGACAGGCCCGGCCCCTCGGCCCCGAGGACGAGGGCGACCGGGGCATCGTCCATGGTGAGGTCCCAGAGGGTCTTGTCGGCCCGCTCGTCGAGACCGACCACCCAGATCCCGGCGTCCTGCATGGTCTTGATGGCCGTGGGCAGGCCACCGACGGTCGTCATCGGCAGGTGCTCCACCGCGCCCGCTGCCGCCTTGGCCACGGTCGGGGTGATGTGCACGGCTCGGTGCTGGGGCAGCACGACACCGGTCACGCCGGCGCACTCGGCCGAGCGCAGCAGGGCACCCAGGTTGCCTGGATCGGTGATGCCGTCGCTGCACAGCAGGAACGGCGGCGGCTTGCCCGAACGGCGAGCGATGAGATCCTCGAGATCAGCCTCGGGCAGCGGCTTGGCGAAGGCGATGACGCCCTGAGGCGCATCCGTACGGGCGGCGGCGTCGAGCTTGCCCCGGCCGACCTCCTTCACCACGACGCGGGCTTCGGCCGCCAGCTCGCGGATGTCCTCGAGGACGGGCGCCGGGTCCAGGTCCTGGGCCAACCAGATCTCGCGAGCGTCGCGCCGGTTGGCGAGCAGCAGCTCGCGGACGGCCTGGCGCCCCTCGACCTGCTCGCCGCCGAGCCCCGTCTTGGCCGACGACCGGGGGGCCTTGCCCTGCGGGCCCATGCTGCTCAGCGGGTTGCGGCCACCGCCTCCCGGCTTGCGGGAGCGAGGCGCGCCCGAGCCACCGCTCGAGCCTGCGCCGGACGGCGCTCCACCACTGCGGCCCTTGGGCGGCGGTCCGCCCCGCCCCTTGGGCGCAGGAGCGCCACGGCCCTTGCCGCCCTTGGGCGCTCCACCCTTCGGCGCGCCGCCCTTGCCACCGGACGGCCGGCCACCACGAGGCGGGGTCACGGCTTGGTCACCACGGCCACGGCCCAGCAAGCCACGCCTTCCCCGCGACCGAGGGCGCCGAGGCCCTCCGGTCGACGGCCCTTGACGGTGACGGGCGCACCTACGGCATCGGACAGGTTCTGCTGCATCTGTGCGCGGGCCGGCGCGATCTTCGGATGGTCGGTGACCACCGAAGCATCGACGTTGCCCGGCTCCCACCCGGCGTCTCGCACTCGGCGCGTGGCTTCGGCCAGCAGCTCGATGCTGTCGGCCCCGGCCCACGCCGGGTCGGTGTCGGGGAAGTGTTCGCCGATGTCGCCCAGCCCGGCGGCGCCCAACAGGGCGTCGGTGCAGGCGTGGGCGATCGCGTCGGCATCGCTGTGGCCACGAAGGGCCCGCTCGCTCGGAAACGTCACCCCACCGAGGACGAGGGGCCGCGCCGCGTCATCGACGAAGGGATGGACATCGAAGCCCTGACCGACGCGCACCTGCATCAGCGCTGCTCCAGAAGGGACTCGGCCACGAGGAGATCGTCGGGCTCGGTGATCTTGAGGTTCCAGCGTTCGCCCAGCACAGGTCGCAGCCTGCCACCTCCTGCCACCACCAGCGAAGCGTCGTCGGTTGCATCGGGCCGGGTGGCGTGCACAGCGCGCAGGGCGGTTGCCCGGAACCCCTGCGGCGTCTGCACGGCTCGCAGTGCCTCGCGGTCTACGGGCATGCCGTGGAGGTCGGTAACGGTGTCCACCACCGCGACGGCCGGCACGACCGCGTCGGCTCCGGCGAGCACGGCATCGACGACGGACCGGAACAGCGCGTGCGAAGCGAGCGGGCGAGCACCGTCGTGGACGAGGACGACCGCGGCGTCGTCGGGCACCACGGCCAGCCCGGCGCGGACGGAGTCGGACCGGGTGGCACCGCCGACGACCACGGCATCGACGGCCGGTTCCACCGCGTCGGCGTCTGCCGGGGCCACCACGAGGACCACGCCGTCGGCCACCGACCGTGCCGCATCGATCGACCAATCGACGACGCGCCGACCGGCGAGCGGGGCGTGCTGCTTGGGGCCGCCGAAGCGCGAGCCCGAGCCGGCCGCCACGACGATCACCCATACGGGGGAATGCGAAGGGGCGGCGTCGGAGGGCATTGCCCAACGGTACGACACGGGCTTGTCCTGGCCAGGGGTTCCGAAATCAGTACGATGCCCGGGTGGTTGACATCGATCTGCTCCAAGACGTGCAACTGCTCGATGAGCTCGGCGACGACGAGATGGCGCGGGTGGCCGCGTCGGCGGAGACCCACCGGTACCTCCGTGGCGATGTCGTGTTCGGCGAGGGCGACGAGCCCGACTTCTTGTGCGTCGTTGCCTCCGGTCGCATCGCCATCGCCAAGCGCTCGGTCGACGGCCGCGAGTCGATGGTCGCCCTGATGGAGCGGGGCGACGTCTTCGGCGAGTTCGGCCTCTTCGACGGGCTGGGCCGCTCGGCGGAGGCCCGGGCGCTGGAGCCCTCCGAGCTGGTCATCCTGCCCTACGCACCGCTCAAGGCGGTCTACGAGTCGCGGCCCGCCCTGCTGTGGGGCGTGGTGCGCCTCCTCGCGGCTCGCCTCCGCAACACCGACGCAGCCCTGGCCGACTCCGTCTTCCTCGACGTCACCGGCCGTACCGCCAAGCGGCTCCTCGAACTGGCCGGCGACCACGACGAGTTCGCCCTGCCCATCACCCAAGAGGAGCTGGCCGGCATGGTCGGCGCCTCCCGCGAGCGCGTGAACAAGGCCATTGCCAGCTTCGTGCGCCTCCGTTGGATCGAGCAGCAGGACCGCCGCTACCGCATCACCAACCGCGAAGAGCTCGAGCGCCGCGCAAGGTAGGTCTCGTCACTCGTTCGCTGTGCTTACTCCGTTCCTCGAGCTTTCGATCGACGGGCTGACGCCCGATCGTCTCCGCAGCTCGGCACGACTGCGTCGCACCTCGCTGTCTTGGGGGACTCCGCAAGCTCCGTCCCCCAAACCCCCTGGACTCGCTTCGCTCGGAAGGGACCAAGGACTAGTAGCGGTCGAGGATCGCCGATTCGGCGAGGCGGCTGAGGCCTTCTTTGATGGACGTGGCGCGGGTGGCGCCCACACCCTCGACGTCGTCGAGGTCGTCGATGGTGGCTCGCATGATCTTCTGCAGGTTGCCGAACCGGGTGATGATGTTCTGGATCACCTGATCGGGGAGCCGGGGGATCTTGGCCAACATGCGGTAGCCGCGAGGGGCGATGCTGGCATCGACGGCCGTCGTGGGCAGGCGCATGGCGTGGGCGACCTCGGACGGGTCGATGAGGTCCTCGGTGGTGAGCGACGACAGGTCATCGAGCACCTGGTCGAGCGGCACCGTCTTGTCGTCGCCGCGGTAGTCCCGGACGATGTGGCGACGATCGTGCTGCACGCCACCGACCAGCTCTACGAGCTGCAGGCGGACGAGGCGGCCCTCTTCGCCCAGCTCGACGATGTAGCGCTCGAGTTCCTCAGCGATGCGCTCCACGCCTTCGAGCACCTGAACGACGTTGATGACATCGCGGATGGTGACGAGGTCCTCGATCTCCAGCGTGGAGAGGGCGGCGGCATCGGTGTCGAGTCGAGTGCGGTAGCGCTCCAGCGTGGAGATGGCCTGGTTGGCCCGGTTGACGAGGCGGGGCACGGGCTCGATCTCGTGCTTGTGGTCCCCGACGTACACCGTGATGGTGTTCATGCGGTGCGACACGGCGACGACCGGGACGTTGAGCGACCGGGCGACGCGCTCGGCGGTGCGGTGGCGGGTGCCGGTCTCCGAGGTATGGACCGAGGAGTCCGGAACCAGGTGCACGTTGGCTCGGGCGATGCGGCTGCCGTCGGCGGCCAAGATCAGCGCACCGTCCATCTTCGCCAGCTCCGAGAGCCGCTGGGGGCTGAACGCCGCATCGAGCAGGAACCCGCCCGAGCAGATCGACAGCACCTCGGGCCCGTCACCGATGACGAGGAGCGCACCCATCTTGGCCCGCACGATGCGGTCGAGGCCCTCGCGCAACGGGGTACCCGGCGCCACCTTGGCCAGCGCGGCGTGGAGCGCAGCGGTGTAGTGAGCCATGACGGGATTCTAGGCGTTGGCACCGCACGGGCGGCGGGGCGGGCGTCACGCTGGGCGAGCCACGGCGGCCCGGGTCACCGCCGCCACCAGGCCGACCGCCACCATGGCGTCGGTGAGGCTCTCGACCCGCCGCACGCGCATCCCGTCGACCACGGCCGGGCCCGACATGGGCACGATCGCCTTGTCGAAACCCAGGCGGGCCGCCTCGCCCAGGCGGCGGGGCAGCTGACCGACCTGGCGGAGCTCGCCGCCCAGCCCCACCTCGCC
>JBKJPY010000022.1:0-16925 GCA_046594195.1 Acidimicrobiales bacterium
CTCGTGCTGACCGCGGATGAAGCGGCCTGCGTGGCACCGGTGTGGATCGATGTCATCGGTGTCGACACCCTCGATGGTCAGGGCGTCGATCCGGCCGACCTCGAGGATCCGAACTACTCCTTCGACGAACTGGGTCTCGACCTCGACCAGGGCCAGCAGATGATCGAGGCCTTCGACTCCTGCAACATCGACATCTACCAGATGCTGCTGGCGGCCCTCGGCGACGGCCTCACCCCCGACCAGCAGTCCTGCCTGAGCGGCGCACTCGACGAGGCCACGGCGCGGGAGTTCCTCGCCAACTCCGTCGTCATCAGTGACTTGCCGCCTGCGCTGGCGGACCAGTTCGACCAGATCGATCAGGCGTGCGGTCTCTCGGGCGGGAACTGACCACCGGGAACTGACCCCGAGCCCTCATCGCCAGCATCACCCCTCGGCAGCGGCCGGCTGTCGGGGGGCGTCCGTAGGCTACGGCCATCAGTTCGCTCGACCTCTTCTCCGAACCCGTCCAGGCCTGGTTCTCGTCGTCGTTCCCCGCGCCCACCAGTGCCCAGGAGAAGGGCTGGCCGGCCATCGCCTCGGGCGAGCACACCCTGATCCTGGCCCCCACCGGTTCGGGCAAGACGCTCACCGCGTTCCTGTGGGGGATCGACCGTCTGCTCACCACCCCGCCGCCGGAGGGCCCGGGGCGCACCCGGGTGTTGTACCTCTCGCCGCTGCGGGCGTTGGCGGTCGACGTGGAGAAGAACCTTCGGGCCCCGCTCACCGGCATCGGCCACGCCGCAGCCCGGCTGGGCCACGAGACGTTCCAGCCGACCGTCGGCATGCGCACCGGCGACACGCCTGCGGACGAACGGCGCAAGCTGGTCCGTCACCCGCCGGACCTGCTCATCACCACGCCCGAGTCGCTCTATCTGATGCTGACCTCGGCGGCCCGGGAGACGTTGGCCAACGTCGAAGCCGTCATCATCGACGAGATCCATGCGGTGGCCGCCACCAAACGAGGCTCGCACCTGGCCCTCACCCTGGAGCGGCTCGAGGAGGTCTGCGAACGATCGCCGCAGCGCATCGGTCTGTCGGCCACGCAACGCCCGCTGGAGGAGATCGCCACGTTCCTCGGCGGGTTCGAGTCGGCTGGCAAGCGGCGCCCCGTGACAGTGATCGACGCCGGCATGCGCAAGACGCTCGAGCTCGAGGTCGTCGTCCCGGTCGAGGACATGGGCGCGCTGGGCACCGTCATCGAAGGACCGGTCGGGGGTGGGCCGGCCGCTGCAGGTCCGGTGCGGCGGTCCATCTGGCCGGCGATGCACCCCCGCTTGCTGGAGCTGGTCCAAGAGCACCGCTCGACGCTGATCTTCGTGAACGCCCGCCGCCTCGCCGAGCGCCTGGCCACCCGCCTGAACGAGTTGGCTGCGGAGCAGGCCGAGCAGGCGGCGGGCGGCACCGTGTCGGGAGCCGAAGGAGCCGCACGGTTTACCTCCTCTGAGGCGCTGGGTGCGCCACCGGTCGACGTGGAACTGGTCAAGGCGCACCACGGGTCGCTGTCGCGCGAGCGGCGCCTGATCATCGAGGACGAGCTCAAGTCCGGGCGGCTCAAGGGCCTCGTCGCTACCTCGTCGCTGGAGCTCGGCATCGACATGGGCGCGGTTGACCTCGTGATCCAGGTGGAGTCACCGGGGGCCGTGTCGCGCGGGCTCCAGCGCATCGGCCGCGCTGGCCACCAGGTGGGGGAGCCGAGCAAGGGGAAGATGTTCCCCAAGCACCGCGCCGATCTCGTCGAGGCGGCGGTCGTCGCCCAGCGGATGCACGACGGGCTCATCGAGCACACCCGCTACCCCCGCAACCCGCTGGACGTGCTGGCGCAGCAGGTCGTGGCGTGCGTTGCGCTCGACGAGCTCAAGGTGTCGGACCTGGCTGCCCTCGTGCGGCGGGCCGCGCCGTTCGCGGAGCTCAGCCAGGAGGTGTGGGAAGCGGTGCTCGACCTGCTGGCGGGCCGCTACCCGTCGGAGGAGTTCGCCGAGCTCCGGCCCCGCGTGGTCTGGGACCGGGGGGCGGACCTGATCCGCGGTCGGGCGGGCGCCCAGCGGCTGGCCGTGACCTCGGGGGGCACCATCCCCGACCGCGGCCTCTATGGCGTGTTCCTGCCGGACGGCACGCGGGTGGGCGAACTCGACGAGGAGATGGTCTACGAGTCCCGCCCTGGGGAGACGTTCCTGCTCGGTGCGTCGACCTGGCGCATCGAGGACATCACCCACGAGCGGGTCATCGTCACCCCGGCACCGGGCCAGCCCGGGAAGATGCCGTTCTGGCACGGCGACGGCCCCGGCCGGCCGCTCGAGCTGGGCGCGGCGCTCGGCGAGTTCGTGCGGGAGATCCGCGCCCTGCCGCCGGCGGCCGCGGTCGAGCGCCTCCGCGATCGCCACGACCTCGATGCCTGGGCGGCGGAGAACCTGCTCGGCTACCTGTCCGACCAGGCCGAGGCCACGGGTGCGGTTCCCGACGACCGCACCATCGTCGTGGAACGCTTCCGCGACGAGATCGGCGACTGGCGGATCTGCGTGCTGTCGCCGTTCGGCGCCCAGGTGCACGCGCCGTGGGCTATGGCGTTGCGGGCCCGCCTTGCGGAGCGCTGGGGGATGGAGGTCGAGCTCATGTGGAGCGACGACGGCATCGTCCTGCGCCTGCCCGAAGCGGTCGACGAGCTGCCCACCGACGAGCTGCTCATCGACCCCGACGAGATCGACGAGATCATCATCTCGATGCTCCCCGGCACGGCGCTGTTCGCCTCGCGGTTTCGGGAGGCTGCCGCCCGGGCGCTGCTCCTGCCCCGTCGGCGCCCCGACCGACGCACTCCACTGTGGCAGCAGCGCCAGAAGGCGGCGGACTTGCTGGCGGTGGCCGCGAAGCATCCCAGCTTCCCGATCCTGTTGGAGGCCACCCGCGAGTGCTGCAACGACGTCTTCGACCTGCCGGCGCTGCGCGGCCTGCTTCGGGACCTCCGGTCCCGCAAGGTCCGTGTCGTCTCGGTGGATACGCCACAGGCATCGCCGATGGCCCAGTCGCTGATCTTCGGATGGATCGCCGTCTACATGTACGAGGGCGACGCCCCGCTGGCCGAGCGGCGGGCCGCCGCCCTTGCGCTCGACCGCGACCTGCTGCGAGAGCTGCTCGGCGCCGAGGAGCTGCGGGACCTGCTGGACCCGGACGTGCTCGAGCTGCTCGAGCAGGAACTGCAGCGCCTGGTGGAGAATCGCCTGGCCCGCGACGCCGACGAGGTCACCGACCTCTTGCGGGTCCTCGGTCCGCTGACCACGGCGGAGCTCGTGGAGCGCTCGGCCGCCGGCCTGGCCGACGATCTCCTGGCCGTGCTCGCAACGCTGGCCGAGGACCGCCGGATCATCGCGCTCGGCATCGCCGGGGAGGAGCGCTGGGCAGCGGCAGAGGATGCCGGTCGGCTGCGCGATGCGCTGGGCTGTGCCATCCCCGTCGGGTTGCCCGGTGTGTTCACCGACCCGGTCGATGCACCGCTCGAGGGGCTGGTGGTGCGCTACGGCCGCACCCACGGGCCCTTCCTCGACCGGGATGTGGCGGCGCGCCTGGGCATCGACGCCGGGCGCGTGCGACCGGTGCTCGACGCCCTCGTGGCCGACGGTCGCCTCGTCCGGGGCGAGTTCCGTCCCGGCGGCGCGGAGCGGGAGTGGTGCGATCCGGAGGTCCTGCGCCAGCTCCGGCGCCGTTCGCTCGCCGTGCTGCGGGCCGAGGTCGAGCCGGTGGATGGCGCCGCGCTCGGTCGGTTCCTGCCCGCATGGCAGGGCGTTGGTCTGCCGCGCCGCGGCACCGATGGGCTGGTCGAGGTGCTATCCGTGCTCGCCGGGGCGTCCATTCCGGCGAGCGTCCTGGAGGCCGACGTGCTGCCCGCCCGCATGGCGGACTACCGGCCAGCGGACCTCGATGCGCTGTGCACCTCCGGTGACCTGGTGTGGCTCGGTGCATCCCCACTCGGCTCCGCCGACGGACGGGTGCGCCTGGTCTTCCGAGACCAGGTCGACCTGCTCGTCCCCGAGCCCGATGCCGAGGAGCAGCCCGAGGGGCCGATCCATGACGCGCTGCGGGCACACCTCGGCGCCCGTGGCGCATCGTTCTGGGCCGAGCTCGTCGGTGCGGTCGCCGAAGCCGGGGCGGACTACGACGAGGCCTCGGTGCTGGCAGCGCTGTGGGACCTGGTGTGGGCGGGTGAAGTCACCAACGACTCGCTCGCCCCGCTGCGAGCCTTCGTCGCCGCGTCGTCCGGGCGGAGGTCCAAGGCCGGCTCGGCGCCTCGCTCCCGGCCTCGTCCCGGCCGGCTCAGCCGCCTGGGGCCGCCCACCGGGGCCGGCCGCTGGTCGCTCGTGTCGTCCTGGCGCGGGCCCCTCCCGGGCCATGCCGCCGCGTCGTCCACCGAGGTCGCCCACGCCCGCGCCATGTCGTTGCTCGAGCGCTACGGCGTCCTCACCCGGGAAGCGGCGCTCGGGGAGGGGATCGTGGGCGGGTTCGCCGGGGTGTACCCGGTGCTCAAGGCCTTGGAGGAGCGCGGGGCGGTCCGCCGCGGCTACTTCGTGGCCGGGCTCGGTGCCGCCCAATTCGCGGTCCCGGGCGCGGTCGACCGCCTCCGCTCGGCGCGCGAGCCGCGCCGCACCGATCCGCTCGGGGGCACGGACGGGCGTGGCGGCGCTGATGCGGCCGATCTGGTCGTGCTCGCCGCCACCGACCCGGCCCAGCCCTACGGTGCCTCGCTCCCATGGCCGCCCACCGACGGTCGGCCGGCGCGTGCCGCCGGCGCGCTGGTCGTGCTGGTCGACGGGGAGGCTGCGGTCTACGTCGAGAAGGGCGGTCGGAGCCTGCTCACGTTCCCAGCGGCCATCGTCGATGGTCGCTGGCCCGAAGCGCTGGCCGCCGTGATCCGCACGGGACGGCGACGGTCGTTCGAGCTGGCCAAGATTGACGGCGCGCCGGCGCGGGAGTCCTCTCATGCCGATGCGCTGCGTGCGGCCGGGTTCGCCGACGGGTACAAGGGCCTGGTGCTACGGACCCGCTGACCGGCGGCCGCTACCTGTCTGGCGTTGCCGCGCGATCGAGCGGGCGCGAACCTTCGCTTCGCCGCTCGCCCGTGCACCTCAGGGCCTCCTCATCTCGTCGCCCAAGGAGTCCTGCCGTGCCCGTTCCCCCGCGCCCGCTCATCCGCGCTGCGTCGCTCATCGTCGCCGTCGTCCTGGCCCTCTCGGCCGCGTCGTGCACCCCGAGGCCGACCCTCGCCCAACTCGACCGCACCCTCTACGCCACATCGCTTCCGGCGTTCCGCGACTGGTGGCGCCAGGAGCACGCCCGCGCCCGGCACGTGTCGGTCGACACCGTCGATCGCTGGCTCGCCGCCGCGCCCGAGCGCCTCGACGCGCCCGCCGCTCGGATGGGGAACTGGAACCTCAGCACCGACCTGTGCTCGTTTGCGCCCGACACCGGCCCGGTGTTCGACTTCCGGTTCCCCTGCATCCGCCACGACTTCGCCTGGCGCAACCTGCGGCGGCTCGACACCCGGCTCGGGGGCGGCATCGACACGCGGGCGCGCCGGCTGGCGGCGAGCCGGCAGTTCCTCCGCGACATGCAAGCCAGCTGCTCGATGCGCCCGGCGTTCCAGCGGCCCGCCTGCGGGGCGATGGCGCACGCCTACTTCCGCGCCGTCTCGGTCGTGTCGTGATCGGTCGTGTCGTGATCGGTCGTGGGTATCGTCGGAGCCATGACCGCAAGCGAGTGGTACTGGTGCCTCACCCATGAGCGGGCGGAGGAAGCCGCCGTCCGCGACGACCCCGACAACGCCCTCGGCCCGTACCCCTCGGCCGCGGCCGCGGCCGACTGGCGCCGGCTCAATGAGGAGCGGGCCCTCAAGTGGAAGGTGGAGGACGAGGCGTGGACGGGTGATGACGCCGACGCCTGAACGGCTCGCCGATGCCTGAAGGCGACACCCTCCACCGAACCGCGAACCGGCTCCGTCCGGCGCTCGTCGACGCCACGCTCACCCGGTTCGAAGCCCCCCGCCTTCGAGGCGACCGCCCGGTCCCCGGCGTGGTGATCGAAGCCGTCGAAGCCGTCGGCAAGCACCTGCTGATCCACTTCGAGGGCGGCCTCACCCTCCGCACCCACCTCGGGATGCCCGGGTCGTGGCACCTGTACGAGCCGGGCCAGCGGTGGCGCAAGCCTCGTCACCTGCTCCGCGCGCTGGTCGTCGTGCCGGGCTGGGAGGCCGTGTGCTTCTCGGCGCCCACCGTCGAGACGTACCGGCGGGACCACCCGGGTGGCGCGCTGGGCACGGACCTCGATCCGGTCGGCCATCTCGGACCGGACCTGTGCACCCCGGATCCCGACTTCGTCGAGGCGCTGCGGCGCTACGCCGAGGCGTGCGACCCCGCCACCGAGATCGCCGTCGCGCTCCTCGACCAGAAGCTCGCGTCAGGCATCGGCAACGTCTACAAGTCCGAGGTGCTCCACCGCTGCCGCGTCGATCCGTTCGCGCCGGTGGGGGACGTCCCAGTCGAGGTCCGGCGGCAGCTCCTGTCGTCGTCCAACCGCCTCCTGCTGCACAACCTCACCACCACTCGGCGCACCACGGTCCCGGGTCCGCCCGGATCGGTCGCCGTCTACGGGCGCGAGCGGCGCCCGTGCCGCGTCTGCGGCACCCCGATCCGCATGGTCCACCACGGCGAGCAGAACCGCAGCACCTACTGGTGTCCTCGGTGTCAACCGCCCGGTGCCGTCGGGTCGGTCGGCTCGCCCGCCCGGTAGCTCGCTCCCCAGCGTTCCGTCCGGTCGGCGGCGCCGGCCTCGGGCATGACCCAGGCCGCGGCATGCGGTGCTCCATCGCGAACGGCGGTGGCGCTCACGTGGCGGTGCGCTTCGTCGATGTCGAGGAGCCGGACCCCGGCGGGGCGATCATCGCCGCGTGGTGCGACCAGCGCCAGGGGCAGCGAGGCCACGGCCGCGTCGCGGGCGGCTTTGTCGGCGTACCAGGCGGGGTCGTTGACCTGGCGCCACTTGTCGGCACCCATGACGACCGCGTCGTAGCGGCGGGCGATGTCGGTGATGAGACGCGCATCGGTGAGGACCACGCCCAGCCAGGGGCGGGTCGCTGCCACCGCCTCGAGCGCAGCGATGCGTGCGGTCAGCGTCGACTCCGGGAGGTCCTCCTTCCCGAGTGCGACCCGGCTTACCACCAGGTCGAGGCGGTCCAGCCTGCCGGCCTTCACGGCTGCTTCGGCCACGGCGAGGTGGGCGATCGTGGGCGGGTTGAACGACCCGGGGTAGCAGCCGATCACGTGCGGCTCCTCCCCGAGCGCCGTTCGGCTCGGAGTTCCTTGCGCCAGACGACCCGTAGGCCCGACCACGTGTCGTCGATCGCGCACACCTTGTTGTCGACGAGGCCGAGGGGCAAGAAGACCTCCCGAACGGTGTCCTCGGTGATGTCGGTGGTCACGCCGCTTGCCCGCTTGGGCCAGGCGATCCAGAGCCCACCGTCGACGTCGAGGAGGCGGAGCAGGGCACCGACCCGAGCCTCGAGCTTCGACCGGGCGGTGTGGAAGGTCACGATCACGTCGGCCACGCCGGCCGCTCGGGTGCGCACCTCGACCCCGTCGGGGAGGGTCTCCGCCAGTACTGCTGCGAACCCGTCGGGCGCCCCGAGGATCGTGAGCGTGCTCCCGTCCTTCACCCCCAGCTTCTTCGCCAGCGGCGTGCCCGAATACCCCGTGCTCATGGCGTTCAGTGTGCCTGGTGCGTTCGGGTAGGCCGCGGAAGCACACTTGTGAAAAGAAGCACAAACGGCCGGGCACGGTCCCTAGGCTGGGGTGCATGGACCGGTTGCGCGTGGTGATCGTGGGTGCAGGATTCGGCGGCCTGGCCGCCGCTCGAGAGCTGGCGGCGGCGCCGGTGGACGTGACGCTCGTCGACCGGAACAACTTCCACACGTTCCAACCGCTGCTGTACCAGGTGGCAACCTCGGGGCTGGCCTCCGCAGATGTCGCCTACCCGGTGCGGGGGATCGTGGCCCGCCAGGACAACCTCTCGTTCCGCCAGGCAACCGTCATCGGAGCCGACCTCGATGCCCGGATCCTGCACCTGCAGCACGACGAGCACGAGGTCGAGGACCTGCCCTACGACCACCTGGTCGTAGCGGCCGGGGCCACCACGAATACGTTCGGCATCCCGGGTGTCGATCACCACGGCTTCCCGCTCTACAACCTCAACGACTCGGTGCGACTGCGGAACCACGTCTTGGAGCGGTTCGAGGCCGCCGATGCCGAGCCCAGCCTCGTCGACGATGGCGCCCTCACCTTCGTGGTGGTCGGGGGAGGCCCGACGGGGGTCGAGGTGGCGGGCGCGTTGACCGAGCTGTTCCACGTCGTGCTCCGCAAGGACTTCCCCAACCTCGACGTGAGCCGAACTCGGGTCGTCCTGGTCGAGATGCAGAACCACCTGCTCGGCCCGTTCAGCCGGGTCTCGCGGGACCACGCTCGCAAGGCGCTCGAGCAGCGCGGCGTGGAGGTGCGCACCGGTGCCCGGGTCGCTCGCGTGCGCGCCACCCGGGTCACCCTCGTCGACGGCGAAGAGGTAGCGGCGCACACGCTCGTGTGGGCGGCGGGCGTCAAGGCCAACCCCATCGGTGAGGCCCTCGGCCTGCGGACTGCACGAGGCGGACGCATCGAGGTCGGCCCGAACCTCGCCGTCGTGGATCATCCCGAAGTCTGGGCCATCGGGGACGTGGCTGCGATCGTCGACCGCAAGACCGGCGGCGGCACGTTGCTCCCCCAGCTGGCACCGGTTGCCATCCAGTCGGGCCGCCACGTTGCGCGCCAGATCTGCTGCCTCGCCGCCGGGCGCACCGTCGCGACCGTACCGTTCCGTTACCGGGACAAGGGCACGATGGCCACCATCGGACGCAGCCGAGCGGTCGCCGAGTTGCCCTTGGGCATCAAGCTCCGCGGCTTCCCGGCCTGGCTGGCCTGGCTCGGCCTCCACCTGGTCATGTTGGCCGGCTTCCGCAACCGGATCTCGGTCTTCGCCAACTGGGCCTGGAACTGGCTGACCTACGACCGAGGCCCCCGTCTCATCTTCCGCTCCCGCCCCCGAGCCGCCGACTGACCGGTGCCCCCACAGCACGAACTTCGTGTGGAACTGGTCAGTCTATGAACCGAAGCCACACGAAGTTCGGGGTTTCAGGCGTCGGTGACGAGGGCGGTGAGGATGGCGGACCAGCGGGTGAGGGCGATGAGGTGGCCGTCGCCGGGGAAGACGTGGAGCGTGGCGTCGGGCAGGGTTTCGGCCCACCACTCGCCGAAGGCGGGCGGGGCGGTGCTGTCCCTCGATCCGTACCAGAGGTCCACCGGCTTCGTCGCGGCCGCCCAGGTGACGTCGGGCGACTCCACCTGCAGTTCGAGGTCGCGCTCGATGCCGCCCATGCCCTGGGCGACCGAGTCGGCCACGCCCGCGGCGAGCGCGGCGATCGCACCGGGGATGGCGTCGAGTGCGGCCCGACGGTCCGGTGTGAGCTGCTCGGCCACGTGTTCCAGGGCGAGCGGGAGGTCGCACGGGTACGGCACCAGCATCGGGGCCGCCATCTCGGCGAGGCCGGCGGGCCCGAGCTCGGCGCCCAGCTCGGCGACGAGGTGCCGGCCGCCATCGGCATCGTCGAGGATCCCCTCGGTCGCGTAGGCCTCGAAGGGCACCAGGCCGGCGGCGACCGCCGTGCGCACGACCCGGGCCGGGTGACGGGCACCGATGGCGAGCGCGTGGGTGGCGCCGGCCGACCAGGCGAAGGGCCGCCAGGCCTCAACCCCGAGGTGGTCGGCGAGGGCGATGGCATCATCCGCGAACGAACCGACGGTTCCGGTCGGATGCACGGACGACAAGCCGAAGCCGGGCCGGTCCACGGCGACCAGGCGCACGCCCATGGCGGCGGCGACGCCATCGTCGGGGTGGCGGGCGCGGCGGCTGTCGGGGGTGCCGTGGACGTACAGGACGGGCACACCGGCCGGGTCGCCGACGTCGTCGAACCCGAGGGTGCGGCCCTCGGGGAGCGTGATCGTCTCGGCCGTGCCCATCGCAGCGGGATGGTACCGGTGCAGACCCGGTGGTCGGACCGGCAGGATGGGACGGTGCAGCCCATCGTCACCCCGTCCGAGATGGCTGAGATCGATGCCGCCGCGCCGGAGCCCGTCGAGGTGCTGATCGACCGGGCGGCATGCGCCGTGGCCCGAGCCGCCCTGCGGATGCTGGGCGGGGGCTACGGGCGGCGGGTCGTGGTGGTGGCCGGCAAGGGCAACAACGGAGCGGACGGCCGAGCAGCCGCTGCACGCCTCGAGGCGCGGGGCGTCCGGTGCACGGTGATCGACGCATCGGAGCCTCCCGATGTGCTGCCGCCCGCAGACCTGGTGATCGACGCGGCCTACGGCACCGGATTCCGCGGCACCTACGAAGCGCCCTCGCTCGCCGATCCACGTACACCCGTGCTCGCCGTGGACATCCCCTCGGGCGTCGACGGAACCACCGGAGCGGCGTCGGGGCGGCCGCTCTCGGCAACCCGGACCGTCACGTTCGCGGCATGGAAGCCCGGCCTGCTGCTGGGCGACGGCGCCGAGCTGGCCGGCGACGTCGAGCTGGCCGACATCGGGCTGGACACGACCGGCGCCCGGGCCTGGCGCGTCACCGCCGCCGACGTGGCTGCGTGGCTCCCGGCGATCGAGCGGGGCACGCACAAGTGGAAGGCGGCGGCATGGCTGATCGCCGGCTCCCCAGGGATGACGGGAGCCGCGAAGCTGGCCGCGGCGAGCGCCCTGCGCAGCGGCGCCGGGTACCTGCGGGTCTCGACGCCCGGCGCGAGCACCGACGTCGCGGCGCCGGTCGAGGCCGTCGTGTCGCCCGTGGGCGAGGCCTGGGCCGACGAGGTGCTCGACCAGCTGGACCGGTTCCGCGCCGTCGGGATCGGCCCCGGCCTCGGCACCGACGATGCGGTCGCCGACGAGGTTCGGCAGCTGGTGGGGGGCGCATCCATCGCCACGGTCGTCGACGGCGACGGTCTCCGGGCGCTCGGCGCGGCGGCGGCGACGGTGCTGCGCGGCCGCCCCGCGGACGCCCCCGTGGTGGTGCTGACCCCCCACGATGGCGAGTTCGCCGCGCTGGACGGAGCTGCGCCCGAAGCGGACCGGTTCGCCGCGGTGCGCGGGCTCGCTCGGGCCACGGGAGCCGTGGTGCTCCTCAAGGGTCCCGCAACCCTGGTCGCAGCGCCGGAGGGGTCCGTGCTGGTTGCCGACCAGGGCGATGCCCGCCTCGCGACGGCGGGAAGCGGCGATGTCCTGACCGGACTGATCCTCGGTCTGCTGGCCCAGGGCCTCGTGCCCCAGCAGGCCGCCGCGGCCGGCGCCTTCCTCCATGGCCGGGCCGGCGACCTAGCCTGGCGCCGCGGCTTGGTGGCCGGCGACCTCGTCGATCACCTCCCGGCCGCCCTCGCCGAAGTCGCCGGAGGCTCGATTGCCACGCTCCACCCCCGTCTCTGAAGTCATGACCACCGACGTGCTGATGTTCGCGCCCGATGACAACGTGGGCGACGCCATGGCCGTGCTGGTCGATCGCGGCATCGACGGGGCGCCGGTCGTGACCTCGGACAACCAGGTCGTCGGCATGATCTCGACGGGCGATCTGATCGTCCAGGAGACCGAGCTCCACGTCCCGACGATCATCTCCCTCTTCGGCGCCACGCTGGAACTGCCCAGCGCCCACAAGCACTTCGAGGACGACCTCCGCAAGACCCTCGGCGCCACGGTCGCGGATGTCATGACGTCGGAGCCGGCGACGGTCGGGCCCGACGAGACCATCGAGGCCGCCGCCACCAAGCTTCACGAGCACAACGTCTCGCGACTGCCCGTGGTGGGTGCGCTCGGATTGGTCGGCATCATCTCCCGGGTGGACGTCCTGCGGGAGATCATCCGCGACGACGAGGCTCCGGCGCCCGACGCCTAGGGCGGCCTCTCGTGCGTCCTGTCTGGGCCGAGGTCGATCTCGGCGCGATCTCGGCCAACGTGGCCACCTTGCGCGACCTGGCCGCGCCCGCGGCGATGTGCGCGGTGGTCAAGGCTGATGGCTACGGCCACGGTGCCGTGCCGGCGGCGCGTGCCGCCCTCGCAGGCGGCGCGGACGTGCTCGCCGTCGCGCTGGTGGCCGAGGGCGTCGAGCTGCGCGAGGCCGGCATTGACGCAGTCGTGATGGTGCTGTCGCAGGCATCGGCCGACGAGATCGACACGTTGGTCGAGGCCGACCTCGACGCCACCGTCTACACGGCTTCGGGCGTGCAGGGGCTGGCCGAGGCCGCTCGCCGGTCGGGCCGGTCGGCGCAGCGGCCCGTGCGCGTCCACCTCAAGGTCGACACCGGCATGCACCGCGTCGGCGTCCAGCCCGCAGACGCCGTCGAGCTGGCCCGTTCGGTCGTGGCGGAACCGGAGCTCGAGCTGCGGTCGGTGTTCACGCACTGCGCCGTCGCCGACGAGCCCGGCAACCCGTTCACCGCGAAGCAGCTGGCCCGGTTCGACGCCGTGCTGGCGGACCTGGCGACGGCCGGCATCGAGGTGCCGTGCACCCATGCGGCCAACACCGCAGCAGCCATCGACCACCCTGACGCCCGGCGGGGGCTGGTGCGCTGTGGCATCGGGATCTACGGCCTCGACCCGGCCCCCGCCCTCGCCGGACGGGTGCCCCTCGTCCCGGCGATGTCGCTGCACGCCCGGGTGTCGCACGTGAAGCGGGTCGCCGCTGGCGAGGGCATCTCGTACGGGCTGCGCTACCGGCCTGCCGCGGAGACGACCATCGCCACCGTCCCGCTCGGCTACGCCGATGGCCTGCCCCGGCGCCTCGGCAGCCACGGCGGCACCGTCCTCATCGGTGGCGTGCCCCGCCCCATCGCCGGCTCGGTGACCATGGACCAGATCCTCGTCGACTGCGGCGACGACGCGGTTGAGGTCGGCGACGGGGTCGTGCTGATCGGTCGCCAGGGCGAGGCCGTCATCGGCGCCGAGGACTGGGCAGACCTACTCGGGACCGTCGCCTACGAGGTCGTGTGCGGCATCAGCCCTCGCGTTCCCCGCCGTTACTTGGAGGCTCCATCGTGAAGCACCCGAAGCTCGTCGTTCTGGGCGCCACCGCGCTGGGCATGGGGGTGGCTGCCGCCGGTGCCTACCGCGCCACCCACCCGTCCGACGCGCGCGGTCCGATCACAACCGACCCGGGCCGATCGCGGCCCCCCGTTCCCGACGAACTGCTCGACCTGCCCGACGGAGTGATCGAGCACGAGATCTCGACGCCCGACGGCGGCTCGGTGCACGTCCTCGAGAAGGGCGCGGGCCGGCCGCTCGTCCTCCTCCACGGCATCACCCTCCGAGCAGATGTGTGGGCGCCCCAGTTCCACCAGCTCGCCGACCGCTACCGCGTCATCGCGGTGGACCTCCGTGGCCACGGGACCTCGCGGGCCGGCGACGCCGGCTTCGGCATCGCCCGCTTGGGCGACGACCTGGCGACCCTGCTCACGACGCTGGACCTGCGCCACGCCGTCCTCGTCGGACACTCCATGGGCGGCATGACGGTGATGCAGTTCTGCGGCGACCACACGGATGTGCTGGCCGAGCGGGTGGACGGCCTGGTCTTCGTCGCGACCCGTGCCCACCAGGTCTTCCCGCCGTACCTCGACCGCGGGGCTCGCCGCCTGGCCGCCCGCGGCCAAGCGATCGTCGACCGCGGCCAAGCCCTGCCGTCCCGGGCCACCGTCACCACTCAGGCGGCGCGGCTCGCCTTCGGTGATCACCCCTCGCCGAAGGCGGTCCGGATCGTGGCCGAGATGGGCCGGTCGATGCCGCCGGAATCCCTGCTGCCGTCGCTCAGCGGGCTCATCGAGCACGATGCCCGCGACGCCCTGCGGGCCACGCAGATCCCATCGCTCGTCATCGTGGGCACCCGCGACCTGCTCACCCCCGTGCCCGCGGGTCGCCACCTCGCGCACCTGCTCCCGGACTCGGAACTGGTCGTGCTGCCGCGGGCCGGACACCAGCTCATGCAGGAGCGCCCCGACGAGCTCGGCGAGCTCCTGGATGCGTTCGTCGCCCGCCTCGAACCTGGACAGGCCTGACCGGCGCTCGCTCAGGCGACGTCGACGTCGAGGCGGGACCCCGGACCGAGCCCCCACCGGGCAAAGGCGCCGGCTTCGGCCTCCAGCACCGCTCGGACCTGCCAGCGGGGCAGCACGAGGCGGCCCGGACCGACCGTCCGCACCGCGACAACGGTCAGGTCGCGGGTGCACAGGGCGACGTCGATGGCGAAGCGCATGGCGAACGTGTGCACGGAACTCGTCGCGGGCAGGAGCAGGGCGCCGTCGAGGTGATCGCGCCCGAGCAGGCCGCGGGTGCGGGCGAGCCGACCGGTCGCGACGGCCAGCGCTGCGACCGGGCGCCCATCGACGAGCAGATGGCAAACGAGATCGTCGGGTCCGGGGCGCATGGCGGTCCCGTGTACTCGAGAACCGGACCGCCTCCACCGCGACCGTCCCGCCTGCGACGGATCTGGCGCCGTCCCCCAGGTTCTTCCGCGCAGCACCGATCACTACCATTGTGCGGTGGCCTGCTCGTCCCTCCTCCTCGCCGCGTCCGGTTCGACCGGCGTGCACGGTCACACGCGATGAGCCGCAGCCCCCTCGTGCTGACCACCTCGAGCGCCGGCGAGACCCAGGACCTTGGGGCCGCCCTGGCGGCGATCTCGCTCCCCGGCGACCTCGTGCTGCTCGCCGGGGAGATGGGCGCCGGCAAGACGGCCTTCGCCCAGGGCTTCGCTCGCGGTCTCGGCATCACCGACCAGGTCACGAGCCCCACGTTCACCATCGTCCGGGAGTACTCGGGCGGGCGCCTGGCACTGCACCACCTCGACGTCTACCGGCTGGAGAACCTCCGGGAGGTGGCCGACCTCGGTCTGAGCGAGATGCTCGACGAAGAGGCGGTGATGCTCGTCGAGTGGGGCGATGCCGTCCTGCCGGCTCTTCCAGAGCAGTACCTCGAGCTGCGCATCGCGTTCGGCGACGATGACGACGAGCGCCGCATGGAGCTGCGAGGCGTGGGCGGCTCGTGGCCAGCCCGTGCGCGTCAGGTGGCCGACGC
Source organism: Acidimicrobiales bacterium (assembly GCA_046594195.1). Taxonomy (GTDB): domain Bacteria; phylum Actinomycetota; class Acidimicrobiia; order Acidimicrobiales; family Iamiaceae; genus Aquihabitans. The sequence goes on from JBKJPY010000022.1 coordinate 15,207, forward strand.
CGTTGCGCCCTGGGCGACCGATCACCGAGGACCCACGTGCTGATCCTGGGGCTCGAGAGCGCCACCGCAGAGGTGGGCTGCGCCATCGGTGGCCACGAGGGCGTCCTGGCGTCGTCGCACTCGGCGCGCGGGAAGCGCCACGCCGAGAACCTCACGCCGGCCATCGAGTTCGTCTGTCGGCAGGCCCGCGTCGAGCTGTCGGAGATCTCCTGCGTGGCCGTGGACAACGGGCCGGGTCTCTTCACCGGCTTGCGAGTCGGCGTGGCATCGGGCAAGGCCATCGCCCAGGCGTTGCGGGTACCGATGATTTCCGTGTCGAGCCTGGACCTGCTCGCGTTCCCGCTCCGGTTCACCGATCGCCGCATCGCCGCGGTGATCGACGCCCGGCGTAGCGAGGTCTTCTGGGCGTTCTACCGCCAGGTGCCGGGTGGCCTCCAGCGGGTGAGCGAGCCGACGGTCGGCACCGCTGATGAGCTGGCCGCCGAGCTGCAGGCCCAGCCGGGCGACACCCTGCTCGCCGGTGATGGTGCCGTGCGGTACGAGGAGGTCCTGACCCGGCGCCCCGGCATCGAGGTCGCCGGCGGCGACCACGCGTACCCGTCGGCGCGTTCGCTCGTACAGCTGGCGCACGCGAAGGCCCTGCGCGAGGACTGGGTCCGGCCCGAGCAGATCGAGCTGCTCTACCTCCGCAAGCCCGATGCCGAGATCAACTGGTCCGTCCGGGAGGGCGCGTGAGCTCCGATCCGACTGCTGCGGACGCCCTGGCCCTGACGGTGTCGCCGATGCGGCGCCGCCACCTGCCCGATGTGCTGGCGATCGAGGCCCAGGTGTACCCGCGTCCGTGGTCGTCGCGCCTGTTCGAGGACGAGCTCGACCGGTCGGGCCGGGTGTACCTCGTTGCCCGCCTCGGCGCCACGGTGGTTGGCTACGCGGGGGTGCTGATGATCGCGGACGACGGCCATGTCGCGACCATCGCCGTCGATCCGGCCTGGCAGCGCCACGGCATTGCCCGCTGCCTCCTCGTCGAGCTGGTACGCCAGGCCATGCAGCTCGGGGCGAACCAGCTGACGCTGGAGGTCCGCGTCACCAACCGCGGTGCCCAGGACCTCTACCGGAGCTTCGGCTTCGCCCCCGGCGGGGCGCGAAAGGCGTACTACGCCGACAACGGCGAGGACGCGCTGGTGATGTGGGCCCACGACCTGCACACCGATGCGTACCAGGTCCGGTTGCAGCGGGCCGAGGGCAAGGCCCGGTGGCCGGTCGTCCGCCAGGGCTTCGCCGAGACCGCTGCCGATCGGCTCCACCCCGCGATCGCCGGCCGTGCCGATGCCGCCAGTGGCCAGGAGGCCTCGTGAGCACCACCGTCCCGTCCACCATCGGCTTCCCGATCCACGCCGGCACCAAGATCCTGGGCATCGAGACGTCCTGCGACGAGACGGCCGCCTCGGTCGTCGTCGGTGGCCACATCGTGCGCAGCTCCGTGGTCTCCAGCCAGGTCGACATCCATGCCCGCTTCGGCGGCGTCGTGCCCGAGATCGCCAGCCGTGCTCACGTCGACCTGCTCACGCCGGTCATCGCCGAAGCGTTGGTCGAAGCCGGCCTCGAAGGCGCAGAGCTCGACGCGGTGGCCTCCACCGTTGGGCCTGGCCTCGTGGGTGCGCTGTTGATCGGCGTCAGCACCGCCAAGGCGCTGGCGCTGGTGTGGGACATCCCGTTCGT
>JBKJPY010000024.1:0-40622 GCA_046594195.1 Acidimicrobiales bacterium
CCTCCTCAGAGCGCGCCGAAGACACCACACGAGCCACAACAGGCCTCCGTGACACCACCGCCCACCAAGACCTTGAGTCCGAGCAGACGAACAACTACGAGACGCTGAACACCGAGAGGACACCAGCCCTATCAGGGCCAGCCGCGCTCACTCTCAAAGTGTGAAACAGGGCCTTGCCCCGTACATCCCAACCACCAAGGCATCAGCGAAAACTCGCTAAGGCGCCAACGCAGAATCCCACTGATGTAACTCGCCGTCAAGACCCAACCCCGGCAACAGTGGCAGCGTCAGGACCAGCTGTCGTAACGACCGATGCGAAGGTCGCTCCCCGGCCGATCCTCTGACGCCCTCGGCCCGGAGACGACGCCGGAGACGGGAGCTTGTTGCGAAGGCCGCCACATCTCGAGCGTCATCGCCGTCTGCCCTTGCAACTCGAGCAGCACCAGATACCCGGCAAGAAGCACCGCTGCGCCGAGGAACCCCGTTCCGGTCAGCATCAAGGCGACATCCCGTGACAGGGCCAACCGACCGGCCTCGTCCGCCCACACGGCGACTCCGCCGATTACCCCTGTCATCACGAACAGGGCGATCAGCACGAGTAGCAGTACCCGAGAGACCGCCCCTGTCCGCACGCCAGGAAGGTTACCTGACGACGAAGCTGAGGCAGGCAAGGCGGGCACCCCCTTCCGAGTTACGTTGCATATTCAAGTAAAGAACCGACGGCCTGCGGCCATCGGTCATCCGACGCCTACGGCGTCGGCAGGGCCTCCCGCCCTCGCTTCGCTCAGTTGGGTTCCGGGCACGGCGAAGCCGCACCCGGGGCGTGTTGGGCACCAGCCACGCCGAGAGGGTCACCTTGCGGCGGTACTGATTGGTACCGTCCACAGATGGACGAACCACAGACGAGGTTCGAACTCGACCGCCTGGTCACCTATGACGACGATGCGATTATCGCGGAGGTTCGGCGGGTCAGTGCGCTCATCCCGGGTCCGGCCATGAGCCGTAGGGCGTTTGATCGACTGTCGAAGGTCTCCACAGACACCTGCAATCGGAGGTTCGGCAGCTGGCAGCAGACGCTCGCCGCCGCCGGTTTGTCGGACAGATACGGCGGGAAGGCAGTGTCCGAGAAGATGAAATCTCAGGGAGCGCAATGGCTCTCCGATGAGGAAATCCTGAACGAGCTACGCCGGATCGCAGCAGCCTTGCAAAAGGAGACGCTAACTCAGGAGGACCTTGGGAAAAGCACCGTCGTCGGATTGCGAGTCCTGCGCTCACGCTTCGGCTCGTGGGCCGATGCTCTCCGTGCAGCAGGCCTTGAGCCAGCGAGCCGTGGACGACGCTGGACCGATGACGACTACTTCGAAAACCTGCTCACCGTCTGGACTCATCACGGTCGACCGCCGACCTATGCCGAGATGAACGAACCCCCCTCACTCATCTCGAACGGCGGCTACGCCAAGAAGTTCGGATCGTGGACACTGGCCAAGCAGAGGTTTGTGGAACGGGTCAATGCCGATATTGGGGAGGAAGCCGCCGAGGAATCATCCGTGGCCCAGGTATCAATTCGCTCCTCACCGCTGCCGCTGGCGAACCCCGTTGCGAACCGACGACAGGTCCCGCTTGGCCTCCGGTACAAGGTCCTGAGACGCGACCGATTCCGCTGCGTCACCTGTGGACGCACGCCAGCGACGGACCTTTCGTGCGTCCTTCACGTCGATCACGTGATCCCCTTTTCGCACGGCGGCAAGACGGTTGCGGAGAATCTGCGCTCGCTTTGCCAAGCCTGCAACCTGGGCAAGGGAGATCGCCCGGCTTAGTCCTTTGGCGTCGGAGCGGGGAGCAACAACTACGGCAAGGCCCACCGGACCAGAGGATGGATTGGCAGCTTGTGAGGTTGCCGGGGTCGGTTCTGCCTCGTTCCGGCCCGTTGAAGGCGTCGAGGTGATCGCTCTGGCAGCGGCTGTTGGGGACGTGGCACCCGGTCCAGATGCATGTGGTGGATTGCAGCCGGACCGCGAGCTGGCGTGGTCCGGTGAAGAGGCGGGCCCGGCGTCCCATGTCGAGGACGACGCCGTCCGAACCGACGACCACTCGACGGACGTGCCCGACGAGCGCCGCGTAGGTGGCCTCGGCCGGGTCGACGGGCGTTCCATCCAGCGTGCTGCACCGAAACCCGATCCCCGACGGCGGCGGCGCCTCGGACCTGGAAGCGACCTCCGTTTCGGGAGCCACATCCGATTCGGGAGCGACATCGGCGCCCTCGAGGTCGGCGACGACATCAGCGAAGAGGGTCGCGGCCCGAGGGTCGGGACCAAGGTTGGGCTCGTCCGAGCACATCGCACGGAGGTGGCGCTCGAAGGTGGCGAGGTCCATGACGATGTTGGTCACGACGACGGAGCCGCCCTTCTGCGACGCAAGGGCGGACGCGGCGGCTCGCACGATGGCCATGAGGGCATCGGCTCGGCGCTGCGCGTCCGTGCGGATGAGATCGTCGAAGGTGGCGCCGTCGCCGAGCCGCTCGCGAGCCTCGGCCCAATCCGCGGCCAGCTCGGCTTCGACGAAGTGCTCGTGGACCTCACGCAGCTCGGCTCCGTTCAGCGAGGCGAGGTTGCCGTCGATGAACACGGACCCGTTCAGGTTCGTGCCGATCCGGAAGGCCCGTCGCACGTGGTCGCGCTCGGCATCGTCGCCAGCGCCGTCCTCATCGGCCAAGCGTTCCCAGTTGGTCAGGTACGCGTCGAGCTCTCGGTACGGCAACCGGGCAGCCACGACCGCCAGGTCGACGTCGACGTCGATCAGCTGGTGGCGCACCCGCGGGTTGGCGTACACCCGGGCGATCCGCTCCACCTGGCAGGCGCCGATGCAGCCCGTTCGGAACGCGGCTGCGACAGCGGGGAGGTCGCGCAGCGCTCGCTGCGCCTTCGCCCTCCGCAGGGCCTCGGCATCGGAGAGGTTGGCTGCGTGGCGCACCATGACCTTGGCCGACCGGTGGCCATCGCCTTGGTACAACCCCGGCCGATCCACCTCGTCGACGAGCCCGACTTGTGCCGCACGCACCACCCGAGCGCCCTTCTCAAGCCCGCGGATCACCGTGGACGCGTCGACGCCATCCACGGGGGTCAGCCCGACGGTCAGCAGCTGATCCGCAGCGGCGCAGAAGGTGTCCAGCACCTCCGCCACCTCGGGATCCGTTGCCGTCGCCATGCCTGCATCATCCCCAGGGGGTCTGACACTCACGCAACCCCTGTCACATCATCTCGGCCCATGTCCGATTCGACGTCGGACCCGCCGGGGAGGTGGCAACCTGGGCGGGTGCTGGAGGAGCTGGAGTTCATCTACCTGCCGAGCGCGGATGTGGCCTCGGAGCTCCAGCGGTACGTGGACCAGCTGCGTGCGATCATCGGCCGGCGGGACTTCTGATGGCCGAGGCGACCGACATCGCCGAGATCGACGAGGTGCACGACCTGTACCGGATCGACCCGAGCGAGTTCGTGGAGGCCCGGGCTGCGCTGGTCAAGCAGCTGCGGGCCGAGGGCCGCAAGGACGAGGCCAAGGCGGTGGTCAAGCTGCGCAAGCCGACCATCGGGTCGTGGGCGCTCGACCAGGTGGCCGTCGACGAGCCCGACCTCATCGCGACGGCCCTGGCGGCCGGCGAGGCGCTCCAGGTGGCCACGACCGAGACGCTCGAAGGCGACGCCTCGAACCTGCGCGCGGCCACCGATGCGGAGCGGAAGGCTTCGGCCGCGGTCATCGACGCAGCCGCGAACCACCTCCCCTCCCTCACCGCCGACAACCGCGACCGGATGAGCGCCACCCTCCGGACTGCGATCACCGACGGCCAGGTCCGATCGCTGCTCCTCACCGGCCTCCTCGCCACCGATCACGAGCCGCCCGCCATGGGCTTCACCGCCGCGGCGCCCCCCGACACGGCCCCCACGGTGAAGAGCGCGGCAACGAAGACCTCTGCGAAGAAGGCACCCGGTGGGGCCAGGGCCACGCTCGCCGCCAAGCCACCGGCGGACGAGCCCGCGCGCCCGAAGCGGAAGGTCCGTCGTGTGGGGACGCCGAGCGCAGCCGCGCGGCCCCCCGTGGACGAGGTCGATGCCAAGCGCCGGGCCAAGGAGGTCGAACGGCTCCAGGCCGAGGAGGCCGAACGGAAGCAGGCGGAGGCGGAAAGGGCCAAGGAGCGCCGGCGCCAGCAGGCCGTGCTCGACGCCACCGCGACCAAGGCCAGGACCAAGGCGGACCGGCTCGAGGAGAAGGCCCGCCAGGCGGAAGAGGCCGCAGCCGCGGCCCGAGCCGACGCCGAAGAGGCCACCGCGGAGGCGGCGCAGGCCGAGGCCACCGCCGCCGACGGCCCGACGGTCTGATCCCGAAACGATCGCTCGGGCTCCGGGGGTTACGGTCGGCACATGGGTGATGCACCAGACCAGAACGAGATCGACGACAACTTCGGCGGCGACTACCCGTCGGACGGGCCCACCGCCGAGGAGTCCGCCGTCCACACCTTCGACGAGAGCCTCGGCGGCTTCGATTCCGAGGTCGATGACCCGGAGCTCGAGGAGGCCTACGAGATCGACCCCGAGGTCGAGCGCTGATCGGACCGAGCTAGGCGGGATCGAAGCGGCGGCGGTACTCGCTGCTCGTGAAGAACTGGGCGACGAGGCGGTCGACGCTGTTGCCGGCCTCTGTTCGCTTCACCCAGTAGGTCCAGCCGGATGGGTCGGGCTTGCGCTGGAGCAGCCCGGCATAGGCCATGAGCACGTTGACCCGGGCCTGGTAGCGCCGCTCGGCATCGGGTGTGGTCACGAGCGCGACGAGCAGATCGGCGCGGGTGTGGGTGGCGCCGTCGATGCGGCCCACCCACAGCGACCGGGCCGAGGTCGAGGGCGCCCGACCGACGATGCGCTGGTACGCAGCATCGACGAACGGTCCGGTCGCGAGCGCTCCGAGCCCTGTGGTGAACAGGGCCTTGGTCACCACCTCGTCGGCGATGTCGCCCAGCGGGGTGCCGGCCTTGGCGGCAGCGGTCCACGAGGTGAGGTCGACGAACTCGGGCGGCGCATCCAGTGCCCCAAGGGCCAGCCGAGCGACGGGGGCCATCGATCGGCCGAACTCCGTCGAGTCCAAGAAGTTGAGGATCACCTGGGGGATCGTGCTGGTCTTCCGGTCGAGGCGGCCCGCCCAGTACGTGATGCCGGCCGCGTCTCCCTCGCGACCCAGGAAGTCTCGGTACTGCTGCTCCACCAGGGCGGTCGACGTCGCGAACGGCACCCAGGGCCCGGTCGTGATGGGCCCGACGACCTCCTCGCCCGGGTCGCCCTTGAACAGGTGCAGGTCCTCGTAGGTCCCGCCGAGGATGCCCTCGACATCGCCATCGAGCCAGGGCCCGAGGACCGAGGCGTAGACCGATCGGAAGTCGACGTGCGTCCTGGGGTCTCCCCGTCCATCGAGGTCGTTGAGGTCGGGCGCCTGGCCGTAGAAGCCGCCCTTCACATTGTCGCCGATGACCAGCATCGTGGAGGAGTTGCCGTGGTCCGTCCCGCCCGAGCCGTTGGCGGCCGCACGGCGACCGAACTCGGAGAAGGTGAGGATCGTGACCCGGCGGGCCCAGGTCGGCGACAGCGATCGGTAGAAGGCATCGACGGCCGCATCGAGCTCGGCCAGCAGCAACGGGTGCTCCGCCGCCTGCCGGTCGTGGGTATCGAAGCTGCCGAACGACGCGTTGAGCACCCGGATGCCGAGGTTGGCGTTGATGAGCCGGGCGGCGAGGGTGAGCTGCGACGGCAGGGCGTCGTCGGCAAGGGGTGGCGCGAAGAGGGGCTCGAGATCACCGGCCAGGTCGATCGAGAGCGCCCCCGCCCGGGCCAGCTCGTCGCCCCACTGGCCCTTGCCCGAGGAACCGGCGGCGAACGAGGTGACGGCGGCGTACGACGCCACGTCCATCGGCTTCGTGGTGTCCGACCCGTACAGGTCGCCGCCGGTGTCGAGGGCGGTGATGACCGCCTGTTGCCCAACGAGGTGCAGCGGCACGGAGGATCCGATGGTGACGCCGCGGAGACCGGCCGCCGATTCCGGCACGTCGTCGAGCCAGCGACCGAGCCAGCCCGAGCTGCGGGTGCTGGTGGCCGTGCCGGCCATCCAGGTGGCGGTCGAGGAGAAGTGGCTGTGGTCATCGCCCGTCTGGCCGACGCCCTGGACGATGGCGACCTTGCCGGCGTCGTAGCGGGCCTTCAACTTCGTGAGCGAGGGATGGAACCCGTAGGCACCGGTGAGCGGCAGCGGAGCGGTCACGGCGAGCGAGCCGCGGAGGGCGGCGTATCGGCTGTTGTTGCGGGGCGGGACCATGTTGAGCCCGTCGTTGCCACCGCCCAGCTGGAGGACCAGCAAGATGCCGTCGTTCGGCCCGATCGGGCTGGCCAGCGCCGCGAAGGGGTCGAACACCGAGGGCAGGAGGGACAAGGCGCCCGCCGATGCCGCCGCTCCCTGGAGGAAGCGGCGCCGGGAGACCTGCCCGGCGATGGAGGATGCCGGCACGGACAAGAGGTGCTGGATCTGCTCGTGTTCGAGATCGTTCATGACAGCTGGAAGTCCGGGGTGAGGGTGATGAGGGCGCCGAGTCCCGCCGACGCCGTGGCGAATCGGCCGGCCGAACGCTCACCGGCCAGGTACGACTCGAGGTGGGTGCGGGTGGCGGCCGACGGCTCGTCGATGCCGAACCGGTCGAGGGCCGCCGACACCGCATCGGCCACCGACAGGGCGTTCCACGCCGCGAACGTGCCTGCCGTCTGGAGCTTGGTACGCAGCGACGCCGAGACCAGGCCCTTCGCCCACATGGCCGAACTGGAGATCCACGCCCGGTTCTGCCGCCAACCCGAGACGTTCGGGGGCCTGTAGAGCACCTGGCCCAGCCGGACCTGGTACTTCTGCAGCCCGAGCTGGTCCACGCCGAGGCCGGTCGCTCGGAGGATGGCGACCTCCCACTCGATCGGGCTGCGGACGAGCGCCGTGCGCGTCGACGCCACGCGGAACTCCGGCCGCAGGAACACGACCCTCAGGAAGGCCTTCACGTTCATCTCGGCGGCGATCAGCGCGGCGGTGAGGTCGTCGAGGAGCGACGCGCTCGGGTTGGGGTAGGCGAACGCGGACCAGATCCGGCCGGCGAGGTACCGAGCCGCGACCGGCTGCTTCGAACCTCGGATGATCTCGGTGATGGCGTCGGGCCCGTCCCAGTTCTTCGTGATCCCGAACAGCGTCTTCTGGCCGGTGTCGTGCTGCGCTGGCTTGAACAGGTAGGTCTGGGTCGCGTACTGGAGGTTGTGGCCCGTCCAGGCCCGGGCCATGGCGATCACGTCGTTCTCGGTGAACGTGCCGTTGCCCATCGTGAAGAGCTCCATCAGCTCCCGCGCGAAGTTCTCGTTGGGGGCCTGCTTCACGTTGACGGCGTTGTCGAGGTAGTCGAGCATCGCCGGATCGATCGCCATGGCCTGCATCAGCGCGTGCAGGTCGCCGAGCCCGAGCCGGCGCCAGGTCTGCACCTGCTTGAACACCGGCAGCATGTCGGGGTTGGGCACGGCGGAGGTGAGGATGCCGTGCCAGAAGAACGCCACCTTCTCCACGATCGGGGTCGGGGTGGTCACCATGCGCGTCATCCAGTAGACGTGCCCGCTGAGCACCGCCTTCTGGAGCGGCGTGCCCGGATCAGCGATGTCCGCTGGGATGGTGTCCGCGGGGTTGCCAGCCGTGCTGAGCGCGTGGTCCACGACCGCCGACCACGATGCCAGCCCCATGAGGGCATCGACCTCGGCCGGCTTGGCGAGGAACCCGGTCCGACGGAGCAGGTGTGCGACGTCGGTTCGGGTGAAGTCGGCCATCGGCGGGGACGATAGATCCGGCACCTGAGAGAACGCTGAGGGTACGCGCACAACACGCCTGCAACGAAGGGCCCGGCCACCGAGCCGGCCCTGCGCCCGGAGCCGGCGGGGGTACGCTCGTTGGCGCGTCCCGGGCTCCGCCCGGGCGGAAGGGGATCTCCGATGAACGCTTCGCTGCGCCGCACCGCGCTGTCCACGCTCGTGGCCGCCACCGCGCTCCTCGGGTCGGTCGCCGTGTCCTCGACACCGGCGTCGGCCGAGGAACCCGACCTCCCCTACTTCACCGAGACCACGGGCCCCGACGTCGAGGCACCGAGCGATCGCGCCAACCCCGTGGTGGGCCACTTCACCGACCAGGTCCTCGACGACATCTTCTGGTACACGCCGGGGGCGGCCAAGGAGCAGCTGTGGACCCCGTGCCCGGAATGCGGAGGCGGGCCGTTCACTAAGAAACAGCTCCCGCTCGCCAACCAGATCGGCGGCTACTACCAGCCGGTCGTCGGGGACTTCTCGGGCAACGGCCTCGATGACATCTACTGGCTGAGCGGCTCCCCCGCTGCCGACTACCTCTGGACTGCCACGGGAGCCGGCTCGTTCACCGTGCGCCGCTTCGACGCCCCGGGCGGTGAGCTGTACCCGCTCGTGCTCACGGACTCCCGGTCGGGCGACAGCAAGGACGACATCCTCTGGGCATCGGGCGATCGGGCCCAGCTCTCGCGCCTCTGGGTCTTCCCCGACGACGGCAGCGGCACCGCCCGCACCAAGGGACGGATGCGGCTTCCCGAGGGTCAGGCCCTGGTCGGCGACTACGACGGCAACGGTGCAGCGGACATCCTCTTCTACCCGCACACCACCAGCTGCCGCTGCCCCACCCCCAGCGCGTCGACCAGCACGGACACACTCTGGCGGCGCAGCAGCGGAACGGCATCGAGTTTCTCGGCGACCACCATGAACATCAAGGGCGAGTACGCCCCGGTGGTGGGCCGGTTCTCCGGCCAGGGCGACGCTCGGGACGACATCTTGTGGGTGGGCCAGTACTTCATCTGCTGCTCGGCACCGCAGGATCGCCCCGACAGCTTGTGGGAAGGGCGGGCGAGTGGGGCCTTCACCGCGTCGACCCAGTCGTTCCCCTCCGCCGGGGGCGCCATCGTGCTCGGCCACGACGTGGCCGACACGGCGCTCGTCTTCGGGCAGAACGAGTCCAACGTGTGGTTCGACACCACGAGCGGTCCGGTCGTGCGGCCGGTCGGCACGCAGGTCCCGTACTACGACAGCCCGGTCATCGGCCGATTCACGACGGCCGACCGCGCCGACCTGTACCTGCTCGGCTACCAGGACGTCCCGACGACCCTCTTCCACCCGATCTTCTGAACCGCGCCTGCTGGCAACTCGACGCGCAGGCCCGGACCGACGGCCACCCGGCCCGGACCGACGTGGCCCGATCGGTACCATCGGATCCGTGACCGCGCCCTCCACCGACCCCGTGCTGGTGCGCCGGGCCCGGATCTCGCGGGCGGTGTCCATCGGCCAGAGGCTGGGGTACGCGCTGTTCGGCTTGGCCACGGTCGTGTTCTTCTACGGCCTCGCCACCGAGTACACGCCGGCGCTGGTTCGGATCGTCGTCGGCAGCCTGCTCGTCGGTTCCGCCGTGCTCGCCCCCGCCATCGTGTTCGGGTATGCGGTCAAGGCCGCAGAGCGCGAGGAGCAGGGGCTCTCCTCAGGCCACTGACCATGCGCATCCGCCTCGCCCTCGTCGTCGTCACCGTCGCCCTGCTCGCCTGACCCACCGACGGCGGGATCGATCCACCGATCGATCGGCCGGAACGGGATCGCAAGGACTTGACCGAGCGGTCAAGGTATGGTCCACCTCGACCGCCGACATCCCAAAGGGGACCCCCAATGAAGGCACCCGTGCTCACCGCGTACGACACCCCGCTCGAAACCCGCGACGACATCGAGATCGCGCCGCCCGGACCGGGCGAGGTCAAGATCAAGGTCGTGGCCTCTGGCGTCTGCCACTCGGACCTGTCTGTCCTCAACGGGACCATCCCGCTCCCGACGCCCATCGTGTTGGGCCACGAAGGTGCCGGCATCGTCGAAGAGGTCGGCGAGGGCGTGACCTCCGTCGCCGTCGGCGACCACGTCGTGCTGTCGTTCGTGCCCGCGTGCGGCGAGTGCTACCAGTGCAAGCACCAGCAGGCGTACCTCTGCGAGAAGTCGGCGGCCCAGGCTGCCGCCGGGCTGCTCGACGGGACGACCCGCCTCACCAGCGCCGGCGCTCCCCTCCACCAGATGGCCTGCCTCGGGACGTTCGGTCCCTACGCCATCGTCCCGGAGATCTCCACCGTCAAGATCCCCGACGACGTGCCGCTCAACATTGCCGCCCTCATCGGCTGCGGTGTGCTGACCGGAGTCGGAGCCGCGCTGAACACCGCGAACATCGTGCCCGGCGACACGGTCGCCGTCATCGGCTGCGGCGGCGTGGGGCTCAACGTGATCCAGGGCGCCAAGATCGCCGGCGCCACCACGATCATCGCCATCGACATGCTCGACTCGAAGCTGGAGATGGCCAAGGAGTTCGGCGCCACCCACACGGTCAACGCCTCCGAAGGCGACCCGGTCGCCGCGGCCATGGCCGTCAACGGGCGGGGCGCAGACGTGGCGTTCGAGGTCATCGGCCTCGGCGCCACCATGGAGCAGGCCATCAACACGGCCCGGCCCGGCGGCGAGGTCATCCTGGTCGGCGTGCCCCGGATGGACGTGTTCCTCAACCTGAACGTCGCGTTCACCTGGCTGTACCTCGCCAAGACCATCAAGGGCTGCTGGTACGGGTCGTCGAACGTCTACCAGGACGTCCCGAAGCTGCTGGAGCTCTGGCGCAGCGGCGACCTGAAGCTCAAGGAGCTCATCTCCCAGGAGATCGACAACGAGCACGTCAACGAGGCCTTCGAGGACATGAAGGCCGGCACGGTCGCCCGATCGGTGATCGTGCACGAGCACGGATGACCGATCCGATCGCCACCGCCACCGCCGACCGGGCGGTGACGACGCGGCTGCCCGCGGCCGAGCGTCGCGAGCAGCTGCTGCAGGTGGCGCTCGAGACGTTCGCGGCCAAGGGCTTCCACGAGACCTCGATGAACGAGGTCGCCGAGGCCGCGGGCGTCACGAAGCCGGTGCTCTACCAGCACTTCGCCTCCAAGAAGGCGCTCTACAACGAGTTGGTCGACGATGTGGGCGCCCGGCTCGAGAACATCATCTTCGAGGCCGCAGCTGCGGCGGACGGCCCGCGCCAGCAAGTGGAGGCGGGCTTCCGCGCCTACTTCGGATGGGCCGTCGCTCAGGGCTCCGCCTTCCGCGTCCTCTTCAGCGACCGCAACCGCGCCGACACCGAGCTCGCCCAGGCGGTGGCCCGGGTGGAGTCCGCCGTCGCCGACCGGGTCGCGTCGCTCATCGAGATCCCCGGCTTGAGCGACGACGAGCGCCACGTCCTGGCCTTCGGCGTGGTCGGGATCGCAGAATCGACGAGTCGGCACTGGCTCCAGCTCGGCCTCGGCCAAGGGACCGACGCCGACGCGTTCGCTGACCGGGTGGCCAGTCTGGCCTGGTCGGGGCTTCGGGGCATCACCCCATAGGGCCTCCCCCACACGGGCGATCGATCCACTCGTCCGGACCGCGTTTGACGATCAGATCGACGGGTACTGGGATCCATGATCTACACCCTGCTCGTCATCATCCTCGTGTTCGTCGCCGCCGCGGTCATCATCAACTTCGTGCGCAGCGGCGGCCGCAGCGTCTGATCGAACGATCGACGCCGGCTCTCCCGCGCGTCGTCGTGTACTCCGTGGACCACCATGGGGGACATGACGACGTCTGAGGAGCTCCGCGACATCGCCGATCGCTACTGGGAGGCCCGGCTCGAGGCCAGCCCCATGTTCGCCACCTTCTTGGGCGACCACCGCTACGACGATCGCGTCGACGACCTCTCGGCCGAGGGCGATGCTCGCCAGCGCGAGATCTGGCTTTCCTTCCTTGCGGACGCCCAGGCGATTGCGCCGGACGCCCTCGACGAGACGAACCGCGTCACGCGCCAGTTGCTGGTCGAGGAGATCGGCGACGCCATCTCCAGCATTGATGCCCGCCTCATCGAGCTGGCATCCGATCAGATGCAGGGCATCCACGCCGAACTGCTGACGATGGCGGGCCAGCTCCGTGCGGCCGAGCCCGAACACGCCGCGATGGCGGTACAGCGGGTGCAGGGCATGGGCGCGATGCTCGACCAAGCGGCCGAGCGCTACCGGGCCGGCCTCGCCGCCGGCCGCACACCGGCGCGCACCTGCATCGACCGGTCGATCAACCAGATCGACGGCTACCTCGACTCGCCGCTCGACAAGGATCCGTTCGCCCGCCTCAACGGACCCGAAAGGTGGGATGGTGAGGCCGCCTGGCGCGCGGAACTCGGCGAGGCCGTGACCACCGACCTGCGACCGGCGTTCGCCCGCTACCGCGCCGTGCTCGCCGACGAACTGGCGCCGGTCGCCCGCTCGGACGAGCAGCCCGGCCTGAGCTGGCTGCCCGAGGGCGATGACCTCTACCGGCAGCTCATCCGTCTGCACACCGGGCTCGACCTCACACCCGAGGATCTGCACGAGATCGGAATGCGGGAGGTCACCGAGGAGCTTCCCGCCCAGTACCGGGTGCTCGGCGAGCGCGCCTTCGGGACCGACGACCTGGCGGAGATCTTCGCCCACCTCCTCGACGACCAGGACCTCCGCTACGCGAGTGGCGACGAGATCATGGACGATGCCCGGCGCTGCCTGGACGAGGCGAGCGCGGCCATGGGCGACTGGTTCGGCATCGTGCCCCAGGCGCCTTGCGTCCTGACCCCGATCCCGGACTACCTCGCGGCCGACGCGCCGGCGGCGTACTACACGCCACCGGCACCTGACGGCAGCCGACCGGGCGAGTACCACGTCAACCTGCACCAGCCGACCGAGCGGGGGCGGGCGGAGACGGCGTCGATCGCCTTCCACGAGGCCATCCCCGGCCACCACCTCCAGCTCGCGATCGCCGGCGAGCAGACCGACCTCCCTGCGTTCCGGCGGCTGTCGTGGGGCCACACGGCGTTCGTCGAGGGCTGGGCGCTCTACACCGAGCGGTTGGCCGAGGAGATGGGCCTCTACCGCACCGACATCGACCGGCTCGGCATGTTGGCCAGCGATTCCTGGCGGGCCTGCCGCCTCGTCGTCGACACCGGCCTGCACGCGATGGGATGGAGCCGGCAGCGGGCCATCGACTTCATGGTCGAGCACGCACCCGTCAGCCACGACGAGATCGTGACCGAGGTCGATCGCTACATCGGCATGCCCGGTCAGGCCCTGGCGTACAAGGTCGGCCAGCGCGAGATCCTCCGCCTGCGGGCTGACGCGGAGGCCCGGCTGGGCGCCGAGTTCTCGCTCCCTGCGTTCCACGATGTCGTGCTGGCCGCCGCCACGGTGAGCCTCGCCGTGCTGGCCGAACGCGTCGAAGCCTGGACCGGGGCCTGATCGGGCCGATGGACCACCTCGTGAAGCGCGCCCTCGCCCTCGGTGCCACCACCGCCATCGTCGTGCTGGCCGCCGTCGGCCTTGTCCCCTCCCCCGCCGGCAGCGAGTCCGCGTTCCCTCCCGTCCGTCCGACCCGCGTACTCGTCCTGGGCGATTCGGTGATCAAGGGCGCAGAGTCCCAGGTCATCGCCGCCCTCCCCGGCCGCGAGGTCGTGTTCGACGCCGAGGTCAACCGCTCGACCGGTACGGGAGCCGACATCGTCGCCCAGCGAGGAGCCGACTGGGACGTGGCCATCGTGCTGCTGGGCCACAACGACGGTGGGTCCCCGGGCGCGTTCCAGCCCGCCGCTCGCAGCATCCTCGAGCAGCTCCGCGACGTGCCGTACGTGTCTTGGTTGACCATCCACGAGGTCCGGCCGTACTACCCCGACGTGAACCACTTCATCGCCGGCCTCCAGCCCAAGTACCCCAACCTGCACATCGGCGACTGGCACGCGATCGCCAACGCCCACCCCGAGGGCGTGTCCGCTGATGGCCTGCACCTCAACGGCACCGGCGGCAGCCTCATGGCCGGGCTGGTGCTCGAGCAGGTCGAGGCGGGCGAGCAGCAGTGGAACGTGAACCTGCTCAAGCTGGCAGCGGCGATGGCCACGACGACCACGGCACCGCCGACCACGACCACCACGGCACCGCCGACCACTACCTCGACGTCGACGTCGACCACGACCTCCACCACGACCTCCACGACGCAGCCGGCCGTCGACCCGACTGCCAACGACGCCGTGGTCATCGGCCAAGACGACGAGCGCAGCTCGGACGATGGCTCGCTGCCGCCCTACGTCGCCAGCGTCGTGATCGCCGTGCTGGCCGTCGGCGGGCTCGTGATCTGGCGGCGCAAGCGCGCCGAGCGGGCCGACCAGGCCGCCGCGGACACCGCCGGCTGAACCCGCCGGAGTCAGCCCTCCAGCGGGTGGCCCAGCTGGAAGGTGGCGGTGAGGCCGGTGCCCCACGTGCCGAAGTCCGGCACCTTCGGCAGACCCAGCGTCTTCAGCTCCGTGGCGACGAGGCCATGCCCGAGCTCGACCTCGACGGTGTGCACGTCGATCAGGCCCGAACCCATGTCCATCGACAGCGGCGTCTCGTGCGGCTGCCCATGGAGGTAGGAGTAGCTACCCGTCTCCACGCGCGCCGGTGGCCCGTCCTGCTTCGGCTCGAGGAAGCTGACCTCGAGCTCCAGCTCGCCGTCGACGTGCATGGCGAACACGACGCGGTCGCCTCGACGCCTGGTCGACAAAGCCTGCACGGTCTTCGGGAATCCCATGACCTCGTTCCCTGCCTTGCAGGTGAACTCCTGGTCCACGGGCATGCGGTACACGAAGGAGCCGAGGACCTCGTCGCCGGCGCCGGAGGGCCGGGTGAGGCAGCCGAGGTTGATCTCGAGGTAGTCGCCCCAGGGGTTGTCGTGGTAGTCGCACAAGGCGACCACGAGCTGGGCCACGCCGTCCACCATCTCGATGACGGAGAAGTCGGTCCCGGGGAGCAGGTTCTGCGCCGCCCTCGCCGGCACCGAGAAGACGAGGGTGGCCGCGTCGAAGTCGCGCACCTCCATCGGGAAGGTGATCGTCCGGCCATCGATCGACCCCCAAACCTCTGGTTCCATGGTCTCGCTCATCGTGTCTCCTTGGCCGGTCCGAGGCACCAGTGAAGCACCGTCCGCGTGGTCGTCGGTCACACGGCTCCACCCGACCGTCGATAACGCGTATTATCGGACCCGATCGTGCGGGCGAGTCCGTCCACCATCGTCCAGGGGAAGCAACATGACCGACCTGCAGCAGCCGACCCGCGACTGGGCGACCGAGTTCGACCACACGTCCGAGGACTACGCCCAGGAGGCCACCGAGATCTGGGACGACCTGCGCGGCCGCTGCCCGGTGGCCCACGGCGACGCCCACGGCGGCGTGTGGATGCCCACCCGACACGAGGACATCACCGCCATCGCCAACGACACGGAGCGCTTCTCCTCCGAAGGCGTGATCGTGAGTGTCTTCAAGCCCCAGGGACTGGCCCCGATGGGGTACGCCCCGCCCATCACCGCCGACCCGCCGTTCCACATGGACTCACGACGGATCCTGCTGCCCGCGTTCGCTCCGAAGGCCATCGACAAGCTCGAGGACGCCACCCGCGCCACCTGCCGGGAACTGCTCGACGAACTGCTCGCGGCTGGCACGCCCACCGTCGACGCGGCCGTCCAATACTCGCAGAACATCCCGGTGCGGGTCATCGCCCACATGCTCGGCGTTCCCCCCGAGGACGGCGATCGGTTCCGCCTGTTCATCCACCGCATCATCGAGAAGCCCGGGACCTACGCCGGCACGATCCAGCCCGAGGACACGCTCGTCTACTACATCGACAAGGTCCTCCAGCAGCGGCGGAACGAGCCGCCGCAAGACGACCTCATCGGCTACCTCATGGGACTCGAGGTCGATGGGGAGCCGCTGCCCGACGCCCAGATCTTCGGCACCATCGGCCTGCTGATCATCGCCGGCATCGACACCACTTGGTCCGCCATCGGCGCCAGCCTCTGGCACCTCGCCAAGAACCCGGCGGACCGCAAGCGCCTCGAGGAGGATCCCGCGGTGCTGCCCTTCGCCGTCGAGGAATTCCTGCGCTTCTACGCCCCGGTCACCATGGCGCGCATCGCCGCCACCGACACCGAGATCGGCGGCTGCCCGGTGGCCGAGCGCGACTGGGTCCTGCTCCCCTTCCCGGCCGCCAACCGCGACCCCGAGGTGTTCGAGCGGGCGGACGAGTTCATCATCGACCGCCAGCGCAACCGCCACGTGGCCTTCGGGCTCGGCATCCACCGCTGTGCCGGTTCGAACCTGGCCCGGATGGAGCTCACCGTCGCCATCGACGAGTGGATGAAGCGCATCCCGGACTTCGAGCTCGCCGACGAGGATCCCGACGCCGTGCGGTGGTCGACCGGCCAGGTTCGCGGTCCCCGCGAGCTCCCGGTCCGGATCCTGCGCACTGCGGAGGTGGAGGCCTGATGCACATCGTCTTCGACCGCGAGAAGTGCCAGGGCCACGGCCGCTGCTACGCGCTGGCCGCCGACCTCTTCGACGCCGACGACGAGGGCTACGCCGTCGTCCTCGTCACCGGGGAGCTGGGCGAGGACCAGATCGCCCTGGCCCAGCTCGCCGCCGACAACTGCCCCGAGTACGCCATCAGCGTCGAGGCCTGACCGAGGTCGGATCCTCACTTCGAGGGTCTGGCGGCGCCGAGCTCCGCTGATCTCGCACCGTTCCCTCGGTAGGATCAGTGGTTCCACACGTGTCGCGGAGGGGCGAGACCATGGGTCAGCTGACGAAGCGGGTCGGGCTCATCGGCGCCGCGCTGGCCCTGGTCACCACCTTGGCGCTCCTGCCCGTCGGGGCGCAGGCCGAGCCGAGTCCCATGGTGGGCTCGCCGCCTCCGGAGCTGCTCCGGGTCGGCGGCGCCACCACGTCGACCGATCGTGGCGCCGGACCGACCCGCAACGCCGACGTCGACACTGCGCTCCTGAAGCCCGGCGTGGCCCGTCGGGTCGCCATCGACGTGCCCCCGCGCACCCTCGACGTCACGCTCACCCCGATCGACAGCGGAGCCGCCGGGTGGTCAGCGTGGACCGGCGTCGTCGCGGGTGACCCGAACGCGGCGGCCACGGTGGTACGTCGGGGCGAGGACGTCGCAGCCATGATCTCCACGGCGGACGGGTCCTACCGGATCCGGACCACCGCTCCCGGCCAGCAGGTCGTCCAGGCCATTGAGGGTCCGTTCCCAGAGCGCCTCGAAGACAGCCTCGTGCCGCCCGCCAGCTCCGAGCCCGCCAGCTCCGCGGGCGATCCCGGACCGAGCGCACCGTTCGACCCCGCACCCGACCCGGCGGCCGACGTACCGACCTACCCGATGATCGACGTGCTGGTCGCCTACACGCCCGGGGCGCTCGTTGATGCCGAGACCACGAACGGCATGAACAGCGAGATCGCCCTTGCGATCTCGACGACCAACACCGCCTATGCGAACAGCGGCGTCAGCGGGCGGATCCGCCTGGCCGGCACCACTGCGCTGACCGAGGACTACGACCTCTCGACCACGAGCCTGAACGAGGTGACCGGCACGAGCGACGGCCACTCGGACTCCCTCCACGCCGTCCGCAACGCCACGGGCGCCGACCTCGTCTCCGTCCTCGTGCACGACCCGTCGTCCTGCGGGCTGGCCTGGATCCTCGACGGCGTCACCGGGTCGTCGTCGCACAGCCCCTACGGGTTCTCGACGGTCAACTACTCCTGTGCCGTCAGCAACTACAGCTTCCCGCACGAGTTGGGCCACAACATGGGCCTGAACCACGACCGCTACGTGGACCCGGCGCCGACCCTCTACCCCTACGCCCTCGGGTACGTGAACGTGGCCGCCGGGTGGCGCACGATCATGGCCTACAACAACGAGTGCGCCGATCAGAGCCCGAGCGTCTACTGCGAGCGCCTCGGCCGATTCTCGAACCCCGACCAGAGCTACCTCGGCGCTCCGCTCGGCCGGCCGTCGAGCGGCTCCAGTCCGGCCGACAACCGCAAGGCGCTGAACAACACCCAGGCGTTCGTGTCCAGCTGGCGGGCCAAGCCGACTCCGTTCACCTCCTGGTCGAAGTTCGTGGCCCAGCAGTTCCGGGACTTCCAGGGCCGGTCGCCGAGCGGCAGCGAGTCCTCGGCCGCGGTCACCACCCTCAACACCGGTGTCCAAACCCCGCAGGCCTACATCGACGGCCAGCTCAAGGGGCCCTTCGGCGCTGCCTACGCCCCGGTCACCCGGCTCTACTACGCGTACTTCGTCCGCTCCCCCGATCCCGGCGGTCTCGACTACTGGGTCCGCAAGTACCAGGGCGGGATGAAGCTGACGGCGATCTCGAGCAACTTCGCCGCCTCGAACGAGTTCAAGACCAAGTACGGGACCCTCAGCAACCGGGAGTTCGTGGAAAAGATCTACGTGAACCTCTTCGAGCGCACGGGCGACGCGACCGGAGTGAGCTACTGGACCGGCAAGCTCGATGCCAGGACCAAGACGCGCGGCGAGGTGATGATCAACTTCTCCGAGTCGAGCGAGTTCAAGCGGGTGCGGGCCGAGGAGATCGACGTGGTCTTGCTCTACCGGTCGATGCTCCAGCGGGCGGCGACGCCCAGCGAGTTCGCGGACAAGGTGGCCCGCCTCCACGGTGGCGCCGGCATTCGGCGCCTCATCCTCGAGGTCCTGGACTCCGCCGAGTACAGCGGTCGGGTCACGAAGTAGCTCGTCGCCGCTCGATGGCCAGCGGGCTCAGGGGACCCCGAAGCCGGTGACCGCAACGGTCAGTTCGCCGTCGGACGGCGGATCGTCGAACACGAAGACGAGGTCCTCCGTCTCCGCGCCCGCCAGGAAGTCGATGGTCTGATCGCCCTCGATGGTCTCGCCGTCGATCACCAGGCTCGCCGTGACCTGCACGTTGGCGGCGGTGACATCGCCGGTGTTGGTCACGGCGACGTCGACGAAGTGCTGGCCCCCGACCACCCGGACCGGCCCGACCCGGTGTGCCTCCGGTGCGGCTGCGTCGTGGTCCCCGGTCACCTGGACGGCCACCAGGGCGATGATCACCAAGAGCACGGCACAGGACACGGCGAAGGTCACCCACTCGGCGGTGGTCCGTTGCTCGTTGCCGCTCACAACGCCAGCCTTCCTGCCGCCCCGCCGACGGTCGCCGGGAGGCCGAGCACGATCACGCGGGTAAGGAGGTCTGCCGGCGGGTCAAGGCCCCGCTGGAACACCCAGAGGAGGAACGCGGCCACGATCAGGGCGACCAGGTAGCAGACGATCGTCTCGGTGAGCGGCCGCTGGAGGGGGCCCTGCTGGCCGTTGCGTCGTTCCTGCCCGGCGAAGCCGGCCGCGAAGACGATGGCGTAGGAGATCGCCAGCGACGCCGCCATCACCAGGAGCAGCCAGGCGGGCGAGATCGTGCTGGCGATCAGCGGGACCTCGTCGGTCGGGGCGATGCTGAGGGCGATGAACGAGGCGCCGATCGTCGTCGCTCCGAGATCGGCCAGGTCGGCGTTCAGCCCGGTCTCGCCGCCACCCCCACCGTTGCCACCTCCGCCGTCGCGGTCGTCGCTTTCGCCCGATCGACCGCCTTGGAGGAAGTGCCTGGCGACACCGATGCCCAGGCAGAACGGCACCGCTTCGTAAAGCACCTTGCCCAGGACGACCTGCATCGGGGTCTCGACCGTCACCTCGCGCAGCAGCACGAGGACCGCGCCCGTGACGACCACACCGATCGCCAGTGCCTCCACGGAGTCGGCGGCGGCATCGCGGATGCGCACGTCCCGGCTCGATCGGAATCCCTCGGTCGTGTTGAGGATCAGCAGGGGCACGAACAGGAGGATCAGCACCAGCGCCATCTGGATGCCGTCGGTGTGGGTGCCCGTCCACCACACCTCCATCGTGAACAGCAGCGGGACCCCGAACAGCAGACCGCCGGACATGGCTCGGACCACCTCGGTGAGCTCGTCGCGCCACGGCCCTCCATCCACGTTCGCGCTGGAGTGTGCCACGGTGCCCGTCGCGCTGTTCATCGTGCCCCTTACCCCCACACGACCAGGGGCAACCGTCGGCTACTGCAGGAACTCTGCGAGTCCGACACCGGTGCGGGAGGTCGACGTGGTGTTGCCCATGTAGTTCCCAGAACCGGTGTGGGGGATCGAGTCATAGATGACCTTCGACGTCGAGGCGATGGACATCGCGGTGGCAGACGACGCTGGCGTCACCGCATCCCCGTACGATCCGATGTTGGTCCAGTCGGTGCCGAAGCGCCCCTGCGGATTCCCGTTCTGGTTCAGCCAGTTCAGATCGGTCGAACCAGGCTTCATCGATGCGCACTGGCCCCACAAGCAGAAGTTCGAGTACCAAGCAGCGCCCGTGTGGGGTGCTCCCAGGGTCACCGAATCCTCCACGTCGAGCGGGGGCGCGAAGCCCGTCTCGCCCTTTTGAGCTCCGTACACCCCGCCTCGGGAGATGAGCCCACCCATCGAGTAGCCAACCACGTCCACCGGGATCCCCTTGGAGGTGTAGGTCTTGTACACGTAGGTCGAGAACGCCTTCGAGATCGCCTTCCACGACGAGCTGTCCGTGAACGATCCGTATGAGCGCAGGTTCACATCGCAGTTGACGTCGCCGGAGTAGAAGCCGACCCTCACCATCGAGCCGGTGAAGCCTTCGGTCCGAAGCTGGCCGATCATCCGATCGAACGTCGCACCGCAGTCGGTGCTGTTGGAGGTCGGGTTGTATCCGTGGATGAACAGCACGACCTTGGATCGGTTTGCGGTGTGCGCGTCTGCAGGCGAGGGTGAACCGAAGACCAGCGCGGCCATGAGCACCGTGACCGCGGCGACCAGCCCAAGAGGTCTGCGACGGCGAGGCTGCCGGGTGGGGCGAGGGGATTGCGAAGCGCTCACAGCACCTTCTCCTTGCGCCCCGGTGATGGAGGAGGAGGCGCACGAAGAGTATGACCGATGTCACATGCACGTGCCGTGATCCCATCGGGCGCCGCGCCGACAGGGCACTGCGCGCGCGACGGCGCCGGCGCGGGGCCGACGCCGTCTGGACGGGCACTCGTCTCCTCGAGGGTCCTCGGGGGACCCCGGAGCTCCTACTCGATGCGCAAGCCGGAGATGGCCCGGGAGATCACGAGCTGCTGGATCTGCTCGGTACCCTCGTAGATGTCGAAGATCTTGGCGTCGCGGTGCATGCGTTCCACCCCGTACTCGCGGGTGTAGCCGTAGCCGCCCAGGATCTGGATGGCCCGCTCCGTTGCCCACACGGCGACGCGGCCGGCCTTGAGCTTGGACATCGAGCCCTCCGCGTTGACGTAGCCGCCACCGTTGCGGCTGAGCCACGCCGCGCGGTGCACCAAGAGGCGAGCGGCGTCGATCTCCGTCGCCATGTCGGCGAGCATGAAGGCGATGGCCTGGTTGTGGATGATGGCCTTGCCGAAGGCGTTGCGCTCCTGGGCGTACTGCAGAGCGATCTCGTAGGCGGCGCGGGCGACGCCGATGGCCTGGGCGCCCACGGCCGGGCGAGTGGCCTCGAAGGTGGCCATGGCCGGCTGCTTGCCGGAGGACTCCTTCTTCGGCTTGGTCAGCGCCTCGCGGGCACGGGCCAGCTTCTCGTCGAGCTTCTCCTTGCCACCGAGGAGGCAGCTTCCGGGGACCCGGACATCCTCGAGCACGACCTCGGCGGTGTGGCTGGCCTTGATGCCGTGCTTCTTGTACTTCTGGCCCTGCGAGAGGCCGGGCGTGTTCGGCGGCACGATGAAGCTGGCCTGGCCGCGGCCGCGGAGCTCGGGGTCGACCGTGGCGACCACAACGTGGACGTCGGCGATGCCGCCGTTGGTGATCCACGCCTTGGTGCCGTTGAGCACCCACTCGTCCTTGGCCTCGTCGTACACGGCCCGGGTGCGCAGGGAGCTCACGTCGGAGCCGGCGTCGGGCTCGGACACGCAGAAGGCGCCCAGCTTCACGTCATCGGGGGTGCCGTAGCACTGCGGGACCCACTCGATCATCTGCTCGGGGGTGCCATTGCCGGCGATGCCGGCGGCCGCGAGGCCCGAGCCGAAGATGGCCAGGCCGATGCCGGCGTCGCCCCAGAAGACCTCTTCGATGGCGATCGGCATGGTGAGGCCGGTGGGGTCACCGATCATGGCGTTTGTGACGAATTCGACGGAGTAGAGCCCGATCTTGGCGGCCTCCTGGACGATGGGCCAGGGGAACTCTTCCTTCTCGTCCCACTCCTCGGCGGCCGGACGGATGACGTCCTTGGAGAACTGGTGGAGCCAGTCCTTCAGTTGCTGCTGATCCTCGTTGAGCGCGAGCGAGAATTCTGCCATGGCACGACCTTCCGGGTGCTGGTCCGGGCTTCTGCCAGGCGGGTGGCGAGGTCGGACACGACGGTTGTTACCGGACGGTAACTACCCGCGAGATTAGACCGCCCACGGCCAGCCGTGCCAACGAACCCACCCCCTCCCCGGTTCGCGAGGGTGTCAGCCGCAGCGGGTCGGCCGCGGCGGTCAGCGGCGGCGGGCTTGGGGGCCGTCGGGGGTGTCGACGATCTCGAGGCCTTCGGCGGCCAGGACGTCGCGGATGCGGTCCGCCTCGGCCCAGTCCTTCGCCGCGCGAGCCGCGGTGCGCTCGGCAAGCAGGCTGGCTATGCGCGGGTCGTCCGCGGAGCCGTCCGCCTGATCCGGAGCCGCCGCCTCGGCGAGGCCGAACCCGAGGGCCCGGTCGAAGTCCGCCAGCAGGCTCCACTTGTCGGCATCGGTGAGGTCGGTCGACCGGGCGACCGATGCCACGACGGCGAGGGCCTTCGGTGCGTTGAGGTCATCGGCCAGCGCCGCCCAGAACGCGCGGCGATGCGGGTCGGTCCGGGTCGGGTCACCACCCGAGGTGTCGCCGCCGACGGCGTCGCGAGCCGCGACCGCGTGCCCGACGATGCGACGCAGGGCGGTGCCGGCCGAGCGGACGTGCTCGATGGTGAACGACTGCTGCTGGCGGTAGTGGGCCTGGAAGAAGAAGTAGCGGAACGCGAGCGGGTCGATGCCGGCTTCGACCAGCGTGTCGACCGTGAGCACGTGGCCCTTGCTCTTGGACATCTTCTCGTCGCCCACGTCGAGGAACTCGTTGTGCATCCAGATGTTCACCCAGGGGTGCTGGTCCAGCGCGCACTCGCTCTGAGCCACCTCGTTGGTGTGGTGCACGCGGACGTGGTCGATGCCGCCGGTGTGGATGTCGAAGTGGCGGCCCAGGTACTTGGTGGCCATCGCCGAGCACTCGATGTGCCAACCGGGGAAGCCCCGCCCCCACGGCGAGTCCCACTCCTGGAGGCGGTTGGCACCCGGCGCGCTCAGCTTCCAGAGCGCGAAGTCGGCCGGGTGGCGCTTGTCGGTGTTGTCGACTCGTCCGGTCTCCTCGAGGTCGTCCAGGTTCAGGTGGGCGAAGTCGGCGTAGGCCGGGAAGGTCGACACGTCGAAGTAGACGCCGTCGTCGATCAGGTAGGTCCGCCCCTGGGCCTCAAGCGTCTGGATCATGGCGATCTGCTCAGCGATGTGCTTGGAGGCGTAGGGGATGAGGTCGGGCTCGAGCATCCCGAGGCGCCGCCGGTCGTTCGCCCACTGCTCGGTCCAGTGGCCGGTGATCTCCTCCACGCTCTGCCCGGTCCGGGCGGCGGCGGCCTCGACCTTGTCCTCGCCCTCGTCCGCGTCGCTCACCAGGTGGCCCACGTCGGTGACGTTGGTGACGAAGGTGACGTCGAGGTCCGACGCCAGAAGCACCCGCCGCAGCAGGTCGGGCAGCAACTGGCTGCGCATGTTGCCCAGGTGCTGGGGGCCGTACACCGTGGGTCCGCACGTGTAGATCGACGCCTTCCCGGGGGTCACGGGCTCGAACGGCACCACGGCGCGCCGCCGCGTGTCGTACAGGTGGATGGCCAGATCGCTCACCCGACGATTCTGGCCGATGACCCTCGCCCACCCGAGACCGAACCGAGGCAACGGGTTCGGAGGGGTGAAACCTTGGCCGGTACCTTGGGGCGCCTATGGCCACGCCGAACGTTCCCGACAAGCCGTCTCTCGAAGGGCTCGAGGCGAAGTGGGGCGCGGTGTGGGACGAGCAGGGCACCTACACCTTCGACCGGACGAAGGATCGGGCCGAGGTCTTCTCCATCGATACGCCGCCGCCCACCGTCTCGGGCTCGCTGCACGTCGGCCACGTCTTCAGCTACACGCACACCGACCTCATCGCCCGGTACCAGCGCATGTCCGGCAAGGAGGTCTTCTACCCGATGGGGTGGGACGACAACGGGCTGCCCACCGAGCGCCGGGTCGAGAACTTCTACGGCGTCCGCTGCGACCCGACGGTCCCCTACGTCGACGGCTACGCGCCGCCCGAGAATCCGGCGAAGAAGCGCCAGGACTTCGAGGCGATCAGCCGCCGCAACTTCGTCGAGCTCTGCGAGCAGCTGACGGCCACCGATGAACTGGTCTTCGAGGGGCTCTATCGCCAGCTCGGCCTGTCGATCGACTGGTCCACCACGTACTCCACGGTCTCGCTCACCAGCCAGCGGGTCAGCCAGCGCGCGTTCCTGCGGAACCTGAAGCGCGGCGAGGCGTATTCGTCGGAGGCGCCCAGCCTGTGGGACACCACGTTCCAGACGGCGGTCGCCCAGGCGGAGCTCGAAGACCGGGAGCGGCCGGGCGCCTACCACGACATCGCCTTCCACCGTCCCGAGGGCGGCGAGCCGATCGTCATCTCCACCACCCGACCGGAGCTGCTCGTCAGCTGCGTCGCCCTCGTCGCCCATCCCGACGACGAGCGCTACCAGCCGCTCTTCGGCACCACCGTCACCACGCCGGTTTTCGGCGTCGAGGTTCCGGTCAAGGCCCATCCGCTGGCCGAGCCTGACAAGGGCACCGGCATCGCCATGATCTGCACCTTCGGCGACCTCACCGACGTCATCTGGTGGCGGGAGCTGCAGCTCGAGACCCGTGCGGTCATGCGCAAGGACGGCCGCCTCTCGCTCGACACCCCCGACTGGCTGACCACGACCGAAGCCCGCGCCGCCTACGAGCGTTTCGCCGGCAAGGCCCCCGGCGGCGCCCAGATCGTCATGGTCGAGCTGCTCACCGAGAGCGGCGACCTGCAGGGCGAGCCGAAGAAGATCCAGCACCCGGTCAAGTTCTACGAGAAGGGCGACAAGCCCCTCGAGATCGTCACCACCCGCCAGTGGTACATCCCCAACGGTGGCCGCTCGGCGGACCTGCGCGAGGCGCTCCTCGGCCGGGGTCGCGAGCTGATCTGGCACCCCGAGTACATGCGCCACCGCTACGAGAACTGGGTCGAGGGCCTCAACGGCGACTGGCTCATCTCCCGCCAACGGTTCTTCGGCGTCCCGATCCCGCTCTGGTACCGCCTCGATGCCGAGGGCACCCCCGACTACGACGACCCGATCATCCCCGACGAGTCCACCCTGCCCGTCGACCCGCAGTCGCACATCCCGCCCGGCTTCGCCGAGGACCAGCGCAACCAACCGGGTGGCTTCGCAGCCGACCCCGACATCATGGACACCTGGGCCACCTCGTCGCTCACGCCGCAGATCGCCACCGGCTGGGAAGAGGATCCGGACCTGTTCGCCCACACCTTCCCGATGGACATGCGTCCGCAGGCCCACGAGATCATCCGGACCTGGCTCTTCTCCACCGTCGTCCGCAGCCACTACGAGCACGGCGAGATCCCCTGGGCCAACGTCGCCCTCTCGGGGTGGATCCTCGACCCCGACCGCAAGAAGATGTCCAAATCGGTCGGCAACGTCGTCGTCCCCACCGATCTGCTCGAGCAGCACGGGGCCGACGCCGTCCGCTACTGGTCCGCCAACGGCCGTCCCGGCACCGACACCGCGTTCGATGCGGGTCAGATGAAGATCGGGCGCCGGCTTGCCATCAAGATCCTCAACGCCTCGAAGTTCGCGCTGGGCGCCGGCGACGCTCCGGCCGATGCCGCCGTCACCGAGCCGATCGACCTGGCGATGCTGGCCGAGCTGGCCCAACTGGTCGACGACGCCACCACCGCGTTCGCCGACTTCGACTACGCCCGCTCGCTCCAGCGCACCGAGGACTTCTTCTGGCGCTTCTGCGACGACTACCTCGAGCTGGTCAAGGCCCGCGCCTACCGCGACGACGACGCCGGAGCCACCTCCGCTCGGGTCGCCCTCCGCCTCGCGGTCTCGACCCTCCTGCGGCTCTTCGCACCGATCGTCCCCTACGTCACCGAGGAGGTCTGGTCCTGGTGCCAGACCGCCGACGGCCCGCTCCCGGGCTTCAGCAGCGGGTCGATCCACCGGGCGGCATGGCCGACGTCGGGCGAGCTGCGGGCGATGGTCGGCGACGGCCCCAGCGCCGACGGCGTTCCGTCGCCCCTCGTCGTCGCCGCCGACGTCTTGAGCCGGATCCGCAAGGCCAAGTCCGATGCCAAGGTCTCGCAGCGCGCCGAGGTCAGCCTCGTCACCGTCACCGACACCTCCGACCGCCTGCTCGCGCTGGCGGCGGCCGAGGGCGACGTGAAGGCCGCCGGATCCGTCACCGAGCTCGCCACCGCCGCGCTCGACGCCACCGGTGAGGCCACGGTCGACGTCGTCTTGGCGCCGGTCCCCGAGACCGACCCGGCGTGAAGGCGGGCCCGCCGGGCCCCCTGCGGGACGGCTGGCTCGACCAGCCCCACCCGGGCCGCCTCGCCCCCGACCACCCTCGGCGCGCCGAGATCCTGGCGCGCCACGAGCGGGCATTCACCAGCGGGATGTCCTCCTACCTCGACCCCGGCACCGGATACTCGGTGCTGACCGCGGCGTACCTTGCCGAGCGCGGCGTCTGCTGCAACCAGGGCTGCCGGCACTGCCCGTGGGAGGGAGCCGACCCCGGTTGAGCACGGTCGTCGGAACCGGTCGGATCGGCCGCCGTTCCATCCCACGCGTGCTGGTCCCTGGCACCGCAGCGTCCCTCGGACCGGCATGATCATGGGGTGAGCGACAGCGAGGCCGAAGCGAGACGGGGTCCCATCGATCCCCGGATCGTCGGCCTCTCGGCCGCGCTGGGCACGCACCTGGTGGTCTGCAGCGCGCTCGCTGTGCTCACCGCCGCGGCGATCTTGGTCCAGGCCGAGGCACTGAGCCGGGGGCTCCCCCGCCTCATCCGGGGCGATGCGGCCGCCGCCGGTCCGCTGGTTGCCTGGCTCGTGGCCGTCGCTGCGGTCCGGGCGATCGCCACCGGGCTGACCGAACGATCCGCCACCCGAACGCTGATCGCCACCCGCCAGACCGTGCGCCGCCGCATCCTCGACCGGCTCGGCCACCTCCGCCCCGACCAGCGCCCGCACCTCGGCCCAGCCCAGGTGGGATCGCTGACGGGCACGGCGCTCGATGCCCTCGACCCCTGGGTGCGGTCGTACCTCCCAGGACTCACGTTGGCGGTCGTCGTGCCGATCGCTGCCGGCCTGCGGATCCTCGGAGCCGATCTGCTGTCCGCAGTGATCCTGGCCATCGTGATCCCGCTGATCCCGCTGTTCATGGTGATCATCGGGCGCGCCACCGAGCAGCACGCCGCCGCGCAGTGGGACGCCCTCCAGCGCCTCGCCGGGCGGTTCCTCGACGTGATCACGGGCCTGGCGACCCTCCGTCTGTTCGGCCGGGCGGAGGCCCAGGTCGAACGGGTACGGACCGTGACCGATCGGTACCGGAAGGCCACCATGCGGACGCTGCGGGTGGCGTTCCTGTCCGCCCTGGTCCTGGAGGTCCTCGCCGCGCTGTCCGTTGCGCTCATCGCCGTGTCCCTCGGCATCCGCCTGACGCACGGATCGTTGTCGCTGCAGACCGCGCTGCTGGTCCTGCTGCTGGCGCCCGAGTGCCTCCTGCCGATCCGCCGGGTCGGTGCTGCGTTCCACGCCGCGGCCGCCGGAACCGATGCCGCCGCCGAGATCACCGCCGCGCTCGCCCTCCCCGTGGTGATCAGCGGGACGGCCCCCGTGCCCGACGGCGGCGCGCTCATGGCCATCGGCGTCGCGCTCGTGGACCCGGTGCGGGGCACCCGGCTCCCGCCGACCTCCGTGTCCGTGCGCCCCGGCCAGCTGGTGGCGGTGACCGGTCCGAGCGGAGACGGCAAGTCGACCTTGCTCGACGTCCTCCGCGGGGCGCTCAGCCCCACGACGGGATCGGTCGCACTCGGTGGCGTGAGCGTCGAAGACCTTCGCCTCGAAGACCGCTCCGCGGCCATCCGGTGGTGCACGCAGCACCCGCACTCCATCGGCGGATCGGTGGCCGACTCGGTTGCGCTCGGCCACGGATCGGGCCCCGAGGTCGACGGTGCCGTTCGCGCCGCGCTGGAGCAGCTCGGCATCACCGGGCTCGCAGCCGATGCTCCTGACGCCACCTCCGGTGGGGAGCGGCGGCGGGTCGCCATCGCGCGCGCCCTCGTCGGGGTCCACCTCGGCACGGCCCGGTTCTTGCTCTTCGATGAACCCACCGCGCAGCTCGACGATGATGCGACCGAGCGGGTCTCACGAGCGCTGCGCTGGGCCGCCGGGCAGGGTGCGGGGGTGCTCGTCGTGACCCACGACCCGGCGCTCGCTGCGACCGCCGACGAGCGCGTTCAGCTCGGTGAGGTCAGCGACGCGCGTACGCCCGCCCCGACCGAGGATCGGGGCGAGCCGGCGATCCTCGCCGCCGATCCGCTGCCGGTCGCCCGCCACGATCCCGAAGCGCCGCTGCCGGAGCGGTTCATCGCCGTCCGACCGGTACCCGCCGATCCCGGCTCCGAGGCGCCGCCGAGCGGGAGCGACGCGGTCCGGTGGCTGCTGCGCACCGCCCGCCCGCAGCGCGCCCGGCTGATCGGCGCCCAGGCGTTGGGTGTGCTCACCGAGGTGTGCACGGTCGGACTCGCGGCCACCGCCGCATGGCTCATCGTCCGGGCCGCCGAGGAGCCGAACTTCGCCGACCTGGCGCTGGCCGCCGTCGCCGTCCGCGCCTTCGCCCTCAGCAAGGGCGCCCTGCGCTACGGCGAACGGCTCGCCTCCCACGATGCGACGCTCCGGCTGCTGGCGGACCTGCGGGCCACGGTCATCGAGCGGCTGACCCGCCTCTCGCCGACCGGTCTCCCCGACGGGGGAAGGGGCGAGCTGCTCACCCGCCTCATCGACGACATCGACCGCCTCCAAGACCTCTTCCTGCGGGTGCTCGGTCCGCTGGTCACCACCTTGGTGGTGGCGATCGGCGCCGCGGCCGTGGCCGGGCTCATCGACCCGCCCGCGGGTGGTGTCCTCCTGATCGCGGTCCTTGTCGCGGGGGTCGTGCTGCCCCTCGCGACGCACCGTTCGGCCGTCACGGACGGCGCGAACCTGGCGGCCCGACGCGGCACGGTGGCGGCGACCACCGTGGACCTGGCCGAGCACGTCGAAGAGCTGGTCGCCTGCTCCGCCGAGGCGACCTGGCGGGTCCGCATCGAGAACCAGGCCGATGCAGCCGACGCTGTCGACCGCCGACTCGCTCGCCTGACCACCGCCGTGGCGGCCGCAGGCGCCGCCCTGCCAGCCGTGGCGACCGCGGCCGTCGTGGCGGCGGCGGGCACGGCCGGGCCCGCGTCGGGCCTGTCAGGCCCGGAGCTCGGCGTCCTCGTGCTGCTGCCGCTGGCGGTGATGGAGCTACTCGTCCCGCTCAGCGGAGCCGGCACGGTCCTCGCCCGCGTCCAGGCCTCCGCCGTGCGCGTGCTCGCCCTGCTGCAGCGCCCCGATCCCGTGGTCGAGCCCGATGCCCCGCAGCCGGTACCTGACCGAGCCGACCTCGTGCTCGACCATGCCGCGGTGGGCTGGCCCGGGCGGCCGCCACAGGTGACCGGGATCGAATTCGCCGTGCCGGTCGGCAGCCGTGTGCTCGTCAGCGGACCGAGCGGTTCGGGCAAGTCGACGATCGCCGCGACGCTCGTGGCTTTCCTCACCCCGACCTCCGGCACCTACCGCATCGGCGGCACCTCCAGCACGGACCTGGGCGGCGAGACGGTCCGCCAGGTGGTCACCTGGTGCCAGCAGGATCCGTGGTTCGCCGATTCCACCGTGGCCGACAACCTGCGCGTCGCCCGCCCGACCGCCCCCGATGCGGAGCTGCGCGCGGCCCTCGAGGTGGTGCACCTCTCGGACTGGCTCGACGCACTGCCCGACGGGCTCGACACCCGCCTCGAGCGCGACGCCTCGGCCATCAGCGGCGGCGAGCGCCAACGGCTCGCCCTAGCGCGAGCCCTGCTCGGTGGCCACCAGGCGGTGGTCCTCGACGAGCCCACGGCACACCTCGACGGCCCCACCGCCACGGAGGTCCTGCGAGACCTGCTGACCGCCACTCGCGAGAAGGCCGTGGTCCTGATCGGCCACAGCGCCACCGCGCCGGACGTCGCCGGCATCGCCGACCTGTCGGTGCACGTGCTGATCCCCTCAGTCCACGGCGGGTCGACGTGGGCGCCGGTGGCGAGCGAGCCGACCGGGGGCTCAGCCCAGGGGTGAGGCCCCGCTGCCGAGGCCAAACCAGATGGCGATGATCAGGCCGATCACCAGGCCGATGGCGATCGGGACGAGCACCCACGCATCGCCGCCCGAGCCATGGTCATCGTGGCCGTGATCGTCATGACCGTGCTCGTCGTCGGCATGGCCGCCGACCGGCTCTCCGCCGCCGGGGTGCTCGTGCACGCCCTCTTCATCGACGATCGGGGAGTCGTGACCTGCAGCCATGGGGCCAGCATCGCCCACCGACCGGGGTCGCCGCCACCCGGCGCCCTCGGATCAGCGATGCGGCGCGGAGCCCTGGCGGATGAACGTCGATGGCGGAAGGTCGATCCCGGCCTCGGCCAGGGACTCCGCGATGCGCACCCTCAGCAGGCGGCTCACCCGCCATTGCGCGCCCGGCCGCGTCTTGCCCTGCACGCGGATGGTGGCGGCGTCGGGGCCCAGGTATTCGATGCCGAGCACCTCCGGCGTGCCGAGCACGTCGGGCTTGGCCTCGACCGCTTCCCACACCGCCGCGGCCGCGGCGCCGATGACCTCGGCGGCGCGCTCGAGATCGGCGTTCGGGGACACGGCGATGTCGAGCACCGCCCGGGCCCACTGCTGCGACTTGTTGCCGACCCGCCGGACCTCCCCGTTGGGCACGTGCCAGACGGTCCCGTTCTGGTCACGAAGGCGGGTCACGCGGAGGGTGACCTGTTCGACCGTGCCAGATGCCTCGCCGAGGTCGACCACGTCACCGACACCGAAGTGGTCCTCGATGATCATGAAGAAGCCCGACAGGAAGTCGCGCACCAGGCTCTGGGCGCCGAAGCCCAGGGCGACGCCGATGACGCCAGCGCCAGCGATGAGCGGGCCGAGGTTCCAGCCCAGGATCCCGAGGATGTAGATGACGGCGAACACGCCGATCACGCCCGTGGCGACGCTGCGCAGCACCCCCGTGATGGTCTGCGCCCGAGCGGCTGAACGCAGGTTGATGTCGCCCGTGTCGATGAAGGGAGGGTGCGACTTCGACGGGAAGCGCCGCTTGCCGGGCTTCTCCGCCATGCCCGAGATGCGGTCGCCGAAGCGCCGGATGGCCCGCCGGACCACCCGGTTGAGGACCCAGGCGACGAGGAGCACCCAGATGATCTGGAGGGAAACATCGGTGAACCAGTCGACGAACTCGGCGACGCCCACGCTGCCCGTCTGCTCGTAGACGAACTTGCAGGCGTTGCCCGGCTTGGTGGAGCACGCCTGGGCGAGCCCCACGGGGTCGACCGGTCCCAACAGGGACATCCGTTGCAGTGCCATGGCTGACCAACCCTACCGAGGGCCCACACCCGTGCCCGACGTTCGCGCCCCCCGGCGGCTCTGGTCCGAGCGATCAGGCGGCCGGCGCGGTGTCGCTGACCTCGACCACCTCGATGACGAAGGTCAGCGGGTCGTTGGGCGCGATCCCCTGGCTTCCCTGTTCGCCGTAGGCCAGGTCAGAGGGAATGTCGAGCTGGACGAGCGAGCCTTGCTGTTGACCCGCGAGGCCCTGGTTCCAGCCCGGGATGACGGAGAAGGCAGTCGACGTCGGCGGTGCCGACGGCATCGCGATCGTGATCGGCTGGCCACGGTCCCACGAGGAATCGAACTGCTCGCCGCTCGAACAGGCCACGCCCAGGTAGTCGACGGTGACGTAGCTGGCATCGGTGACCATCGGGCCGTCGCCCGGCTCGAGCACGGTGACCCGGACGTCGCCCGTAGTGGGCTCCGAGGGGGCGTCGACCGTCGTGGGCTTGCCCTCGGCGGCAGGGATCTTCCCGACCGGAGCGCACGTGGTGGGACCCGCCGCTGGGGGCATCGACGTGCTCACCTGGCCGATCGGGGCCGACGTGGGGCTGGGCGCCGTCGCCGTATCCGCGGGGCCATCGGATGACCCACCTCCGACGAAGGAGATGCCGACGGCCACGACGAGCGCCGCGAGGATGAGGCCGATGACGGCGTTGCGGTTCACTTTGCGGAGGTGGTGGTCGTGGTGCCGGCACCGGCAGCAGTCGTCGTGGTGGCGTCACCGGCCACCGTCGTGGTGGTCGTGGCCGGTGGCGCCGCTTCGGACACCTTCAGGATCTTCACGATGAAGACGAGCGGATCGCTGGTGCCGATGGCCGGGGGCTTGCCCGCCGCGCCGTACCCATCTACGAAGGGGATGTCGATCTGGACCGTCGACCCCTGCTTCTGACCCTGCAGTCCTTCGGTCCAGCCCGGGATCACGCTGAAAGCGGTGTCGGTGGGCTCGGCGTCGGCCATGGCGATCGTGATCGGGGCGTCGCTGTCCCACGACGAGTCGAACTGCTGGCCGCTGGCGCACGACACACCGAGGTACTCCACCGTGAGGTAGCTCTTCTTCGTCGCCTTCGGGCCATCGCCCTCGGCCAGGACGGTGGAGGTGACCTTGTCCACGGGAGCCTTGGCCGGCATCTTCAGCTCGGTGGGCTTGCCCGCGCGGGTGCCCTTCGGGATGGTGGTGACCTCGTTGCAGAACACCGGGGAGTCGCTGATCGACACCAGGTCGACCACGAAGACCAGGTCCTCGTCGGCCCCGATGCCCTGGGCTGGGTTGCCGTCCTTGCCGTAGGCCTCTGCGGCGGGGATCACGATCACCCGCTGCTCGCCGACCTTCATGCCGGTGAGACCGGTCTCGAGCCCGGTGATCAGCTGCTGGGCTCCCAGTTTCATGGTCAAGGGCCGGTCGGTCCCGTACGTGTCGGTAAAGACCTTGCCGTCACCGGCCATGGCGCCGACCAGGTCGACCGTGAGGTACTGGTCCGCCGCCGGAGCGCAGGAGCCCTTCTCGGCCTTTTGCTCGGTGGTGGTCTTGGTGGCCTTGGGGACCTTGACGTCGCTGGGCACCGCCGGCGCCTTCTCGGCCCGGTCAGATTCGGTGATGGTGCAGCCGACGCCGTCCTTGACGACCTTGCCACCGAGCTGGTCCGAGCTCCCGCAGGCGGCAAGGAGGAGCGAGAGGACGAGGGCGCTGCCGACGAGGGCGCGCCGGGGCGTGACCGAGCGGGCGCGACGGGCGCGGCCGACGGACGGAAGTGCAGTGCAGATCATGGGGTCGCACCCTAATCAAGGCGTCCGGACCCCCTTTGGTCGGCGCAGGGCGGGTGGCGCGGGGGCTCCGGTAGCCTCGACCCTCGTGTCGGGGGTGAACGTGCGTCGTCGGGCCACCCGCATGACCTCGCTCGCCCTCGTGGCCGGGAGCATCCTCGGCGTCGTGCCGGCGGGCACAGTCACCGCTGCAGCCCCGCCCCCGCCCCCGGTGGAAGACCCCGCCGCACAGGACCTGGCGACAACGCCACCGGTCGAGACCGCAGGCATCGATCCGGTCCTCGACGATGTGGCGGTCGGCCCGACCCCGGCGATCCGGCGGGCAGATGACGACCTGGCGGCCGCCGCCGCGGCCCACAGCCAGGCGACGCTGCGCTGGATCGACGCCGAACGCAAGCGGGCCGAACTGGCGCAACGGGCAGGCCAGGCCGGGCGGCTGGCCGCGGCAGCCCAGGCCACCTACGAGCTGGCCCTGGTGGACCAGGCGGCAAAGGAGCGTCGCCTCGCGGACCGCCAGCGGGTCGAGGACCGGTTCCGGGCCACGCTGGAGACCCGGCGCGACGAACTGCGGAGCCTGGTGGCCAACCTGTTTGCCACCGCTCCCGAAGATCGCTACGCCGTGCTGGGGAGCTTCGACGACATCACCGAGGCCGACCGCCGCGACGCCCTGCGGGACCAGGGATCGGACCTGCAGCTCGACCGCTTGGAGGCGGCGCGCCGGCCATGGGCGAAGGCCC
The DNA here is from genome assembly GCA_046594195.1 of Acidimicrobiales bacterium. GTDB lineage: Bacteria > Actinomycetota > Acidimicrobiia > Acidimicrobiales > Iamiaceae > Aquihabitans. The sequence goes on from JBKJPY010000024.1 coordinate 34,374, forward strand.
ACGAGGCCCGCCTGGTCACCAAGCGCCACGTGGCGCGTGCCCGCTTCGTGACCAACACGACCGCAGCGAAGGCCGCCAAGGCCGCCGATGAGCGCGACCGATCTGACGAGCTGCTCCTCGCCGCCGACTCGTCGGTCGCCGGCGCCCTGGCGCAGGTGCAGGACGCACGGGCGAACACCGAGGACGTGCTGGCGAAGCGGCGGAGGGCCCGGCTCGAGTCAACCGTCGCGGACCTCGATGTCCCGCTGGTCGCCCTGCACGCCTACTGGCGTGCATCGGCGCTCGCACCCTGCCGCATCCCGTGGTGGGTCATCGCCGGCATCGGCCGGGTGGAGTCCGGCCACGGGTCCGCCCATGGCAGTTCGCTCAACGCCGAGGGCGACACCACCGTTCACATCCTCGGCATCCCCCTCGATGGGCGAGCCGGCACGGCGGCGATCCCCGACACGGACGGCGGGCGCCTCGACGACGATCCTCGGTGGGACCGGGCGGTCGGGCCGATGCAGTTCATCCCGGGGACGTGGAACCGCTGGGCCGCCGACGGCAACGCCGACGAGAAGGCCGATCCCCACAACATCTACGACGCCGCCGGTGCCGCCGCCCGCTACCTGTGCTTCAGCCGCGGCGACCTCCTCAGCGAGGCCCAGATCCGCAACGCATTGCTGGCCTACAACCGCTCGGTGCCGTACGGGACGAAGGTGCTCGCCGAGGGCGGCCGCTACCGCGATGCGCTGGAGTTGCCGGACATCCCCGAGTCCCGCGATGGAGGCGCCGCCGCCGCCGATCCGGGGAACTGACCGTCAGCCGAACGGCAGCGAGCCCCGCTCGAGGTCCAGCAGGAAGCGCTTGCGCTCGAGGCCGCCGCCGTAGCCGGTGAGGCTGCCGTTGGCACCGATGACGCGATGGCAGGGCACGATGATCGAGATCGGGTTCCGGCCGTTGGCCAGACCGACCGCACGGAACCCCGTCGTGGTGCCGATGCCCCGCGCCACGTCGGCATAGCTGCAGGTCACGCCGTAGGGGATCGTCCGCAACTGCTGCCACACCCGGAGCTGGAAGTCCGTACCCGATGGAGCGAGGGGCAGGTCGAACGCCGTGCGGTCGCCGGCGAAGTACTGCCCCAGCTGGGACATGGCGTCGGCGAAGGCCTCGTCGTCGCGCTCGAGACCCTCCCAGGGCATCGGTGCGTGGTCGGTGCCGGTGAAGTAGCACCCGGTGAGCGACGTGCCATCGCCGGTCAGGATCAGGTCGTCGACCGGCGAGGGCACCCGGGTGTAGCGGTCGGTGGTGGCGGTGCGGGCGGGAGCGGCCATGCCCGGAAGCTACGCCTCGGGCGCCCGATCGCCTGGCGGGAATCGGACGGGCGGTCCAGGGCCGTGAGCCAAGGCCGGTACGGTGGCCCAGCCCCACCTCACCGGCGTCCAGGAGCGGCTGATGATCGAAGCACGAGGTCTGACCAAGCGATACGGATCGACCACGGCGGTCCACGATCTGAGCTTCCTGGTGCAGAGTGGCAAGGTCACCGGCTTCCTCGGCCCCAACGGGGCCGGCAAGTCCACCACGATGCGCATGGTCCTCGGACTCGACCGGGCCGATGCCGGCGCCGTGCGCATCGACGCCAAGCGCCTGATCGACTTCCCGAAGCCGATGCGCAGTGTCGGCGCCCTCCTCGATGCCGGCTACTTGCACCCCACCCGCAAGGCCAAGGAGCACCTCTGGGCGCTCGCGGCCTCCAACGGGTTGCCCCGCCGGCGCGTGGATCACGTCCTCGGCCTCGTCGGACTCTCCGAGGTCGCCGACAAGCGCGTCGGCGGCTTCTCGCTCGGGATGAAGCAGCGCCTCGGCCTGGCCGCTTCCATGCTCGGCGATCCGCAGACGCTGGTCTACGACGAGCCCGCAAACGGCCTCGACCCCGAGGGCATCTTGTGGATGCGCAACTTCCTCAAGAGCCTCGCCAATGAGGGTCGGACGGTGTTCGTCTCCAGCCACCTGCTCTCGGAGATGGCCTTGATCGCGGACGACCTCGTCGTCATCGGCAAGGGCGAGCTGATCTTCCAGGGCCCCGTCGACGCCTTCGTCGAGGGGGCGGCCCGGAAGTGGGTCACGGTCCGCAGCCCGCAGCTCCAACAGATCGGCGACGCCCTCCACCGCGCCGGACACCAGGTGGTGGCCGCCGGCCCCGGCGCCATCGACGTCGTCGGCCCGACGGCCGCCGAGATCGGGGAACTGGCCGCCAGCCTGCAGGCGACCCTGCACGAACTCAGCCCGCGCACCGCGTCGCTCGAGGACGTGTTCCTCCAGGTCACCGCCCGCGCGCAGCAGTACCGTGGCGACGGCGAAGGCACCACGCCGCCACCACCGCCACCGCCGGGTGCTGAGCCGGCGGCCGGGGGTGCTCGGTGATCGACCTCATCCGCTCCGAGTGGATCAAGCTCCGGTCGGTCCGCTCGACGCTGATCATGCTCGTCGCCGCCGGCGTCCTCACGATCCTGTTCGCCGTGCTGATCGCCAACGACCAGCACGGCGATGCGTTCGCCGGGATCGGTCACCTGGGCGATGTCATCGGCGGCGTCCAGGTCGCCATCTTCCTGTTCGGCACGCTCGGCGTGCAGGTCATCGGCCAGGAGTACCGGTTCAACACCATCCGGCCCACCCTCACGGCGGCGCCGTGGCGGATGCGGGTCCTGGCCGCCAAGCTGATCGTCGTCACCCTCGCCGCGGCGGCCGTCACCGTCGCGATGCTCGCCGTGTCCGCCCTCATCGGGATGGCGCTGCTGGACGACTTCCAGATCGACGGCATCGACCAGCGGATCATCTGGGCGACGGTCCTGTTCGCCATGGGGTGGACCATGTACGGCATGGCCCTCGGTGCCATCGTCCGCCAGCCGATCGCTGCCATCGTCATCTTGTTGATCCAGGGACTGGTGGCCGAACCGCTCCTGGCCACGATCGTGAAGTGGACCGCACCGTGGATGCCCTTCCAGAACGGCATCCAGATGACCGCCCGGAGCACCGAGTCGGAGCAGTTCCGATCGGTCTTCGCGGGAGGCGTCTACTTCTTCGTCTTCACGTTCGTGCTCTGGGGCATCGGCGCCTACCTCGTGAACCGGCGCGACGCGTAGCGCCATGGCCACCGCCCAGCTCGATTCGGACGCCGCCCGCTCGGACGAGTAGCACCACACCATGCGCGTTCCCTCCACGGACGGCGTCGAACTCGAGGTGCACGACTTCGGCGGCGACGGTCCGCCGCTGCTCATCGCCCACGCCACCGGCATGTGCGCCGGGGCCTACCTGCCCATGGTCCCCCTCCTCGCGCAGCGGTTCCACGTCTGGGCGCTGGACTTCCGTGCGCACGGCGACTCCACCGCCCCGACCTCGGGGGATCTGGCTTGGACCGGCATGGCCGCCGACGTCGAGGCGGTGGTCGATGCCATCGGAGGCGGGCCGGTCGTCGGCTTCGGCCACTCGATGGGGGGTGCCAGCCTGATCGCCGCCGAGCTGAGGCGCCCCGGCCTGCTCGCCCGTGCGTTCCTGTTCGAGCCCATCGTCGTGCCCAGTGAGTGGGGCGATGCGCCGGGAGCCAACCCCATGGCCACCGCCGCTCGGCGCCGGCGCTCCGGGTTCGCATCCCGGGACGAGGCACTCGGCCGCTACGCCCGACGCCCCCCGCTCGGCGTCTGGCGAGCCGACGCGCTCGCCGCGTACGTCGACCACGGGTTCGCAGACGCGCCCGGCGGCACCGTCACGCTCAAGTGCACCCCCGAGCACGAGGCCCAGACGTTCGAGGGAAGCGGCAAGATCACCATCGGCGACGTCAGCCCCGTCGCCACCCCCACCGTGATCGCCCGGGGCGGCCGGGACGGCGAGTTCGGTCCCGCCGGGTTCGCCGGCGCCGTCGCTGACGCCCTCCCCGCCGGACAGCTGCGGCGGTACGAGGAGCTCAGCCACTTCGGCCCGTTCGAGGACCCCCACCTGGTCGCTGCCGAGGCCGTCGCCTCCCTCTCGAACTGAAACACGTTCTAGTCTGATCGGGTACGGCCAGCACCCAGGAGCGAGCCCGTGTCTGATGGAACCGTCGACCCCACCACCGTCGCCAACAACGCCTTCGAGGGTGCTCACGGCTACCGGCCGTTCGACGCCGACAACCACTACTACGAGGCGCTCGACGCCTTCAGCCGCCACTTGGACCCGAAGCACAAGGCCGGCGTCTTCGACTGGGCCGTCATGGGTCGGCGTACGTACCCCGTGCTGGGCGGCAAGGTCTTCCGCGGCGTGAAGAACGCCACGTTCGATCCGGTGGCCTTCCCGGGCGTGCTGGCCGACTACTTCCGCGGCAACCCCAACAACGATGACCCGCTGGAGCTGCTCAGCCGCCACGAGCCGATCCGGCCCGAGTACCGCGACCGAGATGCCCGCCTGGCCACGATGGACGCGCACGGCCTGGACAAGGTGTGGCTCTTCCCCACGCTCGGCATGATCTACGAGGACGCTCTCAAGCACGACCCCGGCGCCGTGATGCTCCTGTTCACCGCATTCAACCGGTGGCTCGAGGAGGACTGGGGCTTCGCCTACCAGGATCGGATCTTCGCCGCGCCGTACTTCACGCTCGTCGACGTGGACTGGGCATGCGCCGAACTGGAGTGGGCCATCGAGCGCGGTGCGCGCACCATCGTCACCCGACCCGCCGCAGCCGTCACCGCGGACGGGCCCTTCTCCCCCGGAAACGCCCGGTTCGACCCGTTCTGGGCCCGGGTGAACGAGGCGGGGATCACCGTGGTCGTCCACGCCGGCGACTCGGGCTACACGTCCCACGGCTACGCCACCGACGGCTTCACCACCGACTTCGGCGGCGTGCCCCAGCCCATCAAGATGCTGCAGCTGGAGCGGCCGATCGAGGACTGGCTCTCGTCGCTCATCTGCGACAACCTCTTCCACCGCTTCCCGAACCTGCGCGTCGCGTCGGTCGAGAACGGCTCGAAGTTCCTGCCCGGCATGTTCGAGCGGCTTCGCGTCGTCGGCCGGAAGATGAACGGCTGGTTCCCCGAAGACCCGGTCGAGACCTTCCGCCGCCACGTGTGGGTCAACCCGTTCTGGGAGGACGAGGTCGACGATGTGATCGACACGTGCGGCGTCGAGCGCGTGATCTTCGGCAGCGACTGGCCCCACATCGAGGCCCTCCCCAACCCGCTCGACTACGTGTCGGAGGTCCTCCACCTCCCCGAAGCCACCCAGAAGCTGATCCTCGCCGACAACGTCGCCGCCCTCAACCAACTCCAACCCGCCTGACCCTCGCGAATCAGGTCAGGTTGCCCAGCTGGGTCAGGGCTCGGCGATGAGGACCGGGCCGTCGTCGGTGCGGCGGCCGGCGGCGAGCCAGCAGCCGGTGAGGACGATGGGCAGGCCGGCGAGCTGACCCCACGACAGGTGCTCGTCGAGGATCGCGATGCCCAGGGCGAGGGCCACCACCGGGTTGATGAACGTGATCACGGTCGCCTTGGCCGGGCCGACCTCGCGGATGAGGGCGAAGAACACCACGAACGCGATGGCGGTGCAGACGACGGCCAGCGCCAGCAGCGCAGCGAGGCTCCGGGCGGTCGGCGTGTCGTCCTGGGACACGACCGCCACCGGCACGTAGGCCACCGCCACCATCGACACGGCCAGCGCTGCCAAGCCGATGCCGGGCACCCCGGCCAGCTTGCGGTCCGTGATGAAGGGGGCAACGGCGTAGCAGACCGCCACCACAAGGACCTCGAGCACGTTGACGAGCCGGACGTCGCCATCGCCCCCGGCGGCCCCCACCACGAGCGCGACGCCGGCGACGCCGATGCCGAGACCGATCACCCGGCTCCGGGTGAGGGCGTGGTGGTCGCCCAACAGGTACGACACGACGGCGCCGAACAGCGGGACCGTGGCGACGAGCAGGCCGGTCAGCCCCGAGGGCAGCGTCTGCTCGGCATGGCTGAGGAGGATGAACGGCACGGCCATCTCCAGCACGGCGAAGGCCAGGATCCACCGCCAGTGCCGCAGCGCCGTCCGCATCGATCCTTGGTGCAGGGCGATGGGCACCAGCAAGAGCGCGGCGATGCCCGTGCGCCCGGCGACGACCGTGGCGGGCGCCAGCGACTCCACCGAGATCGAGATCAGGAGGTACGGGAGCCCCCAGATCAGCGACATGGTGCCGAACAGCACCCACCCCCGACGGCTCACGCTCGCATCTTGGTCGTCGGGCGCCGTCGACACCCCACCGAT
>JBKJPY010000012.1:0-24615 GCA_046594195.1 Acidimicrobiales bacterium
CGGGCACCGGTCGGAGTGGCTCGACTTCGAGGTTGGCCCTCAACCCGTCTTGCCCATGGTCATGAGCACTGCTCACCCGGTCATCGATCCCGACCGTGACGTCATGTGGACGGTCAACACCCATTGGGGCTCGCTCCACGTCGTGCGATGGGACGGCGAAGGACCGGTTCAGCGGTGGCCCATCACTGGCGGCATGATCCCGCAATCGGTGCACACCATCAGCCAGACGCGTGAGTGGCTCATCGTCGCGGACTGCGCCTACAAGGTGGAGCCGCAGGTCCTTTCCGGCGGGGCCCGGACGCTGCCGGCCAACGGATCGGGGCCGGTGTACCTGATCCGCAAGGCCGACCTCGAGGCGGTCGCGCCGGGCACCGAGGTGACATGCCAGGTCTTCGAGATGGCACCGGAGAACAACCACTACTACGCGACCTACGACGACGCGGACGGCATCGCGATCCTCTTCGAGCACACCGAGTGCGCCGACATCGCCATGACGCAGCAACCGGGCGACACCGATGCGCTCGGCCGCCCCTGCGATCCGGCCCTGCGCGGCCTGTACGGGTTCCCGATGGCGCCCGATCGGGCCACCTTCGTGGTGTTCGATCCCGACCGTGGCCGCATCGTCCATCAGGCGGAGCAGCGCGATCCGGAGCGGCTCTGGACGCGCCAGCTCAACGCCATGGACTGGAGCCCCGAGGGGCGCTGTGCCCCGACGCTCCACCACACCGTCCACCAGGGCTTCCGGCCCGAGGCCATCACCCAGCACATGCTCGCCGTCTATGGCGATCGAGTGGACCGGACGCTGCTTCCCGAGGGCGAGACCCGGCCCCGGGTGGTCAGCACGGCGATGCCAGACCTCGAGATCACCGCCGAGTGGGTGCTGGCCCAAGACGACTTCCCGACGTCGCCCATCTTCGTGCCGCGAGGTGCCGGCGTGGACCCCCAGCGGAGCCGCGCCACCGGCGTGAACCCGGGTGGGCACGACGGCTGGGTCGTCGTGCCGGTCGTGAACGACGACGGCTTCCGGGTCGAGGTCTTCGACGCAGCCGACGTTGGCGCCGGTCCGGTCGCGACCGCAGCAAAGGCGGGCATGACCGTACCGTTCGTGTTGCACGCCGCCTGGCTGCCCCGAGCCGTTTCGACGGCGGACGATGGGCACCAGCGGAACCGCTTCGCCGATGAGCTCGATCGCGCCGGCGAGCTCCCCGACGACCTCGCCGCCCTCACGTTCCAGGTGGCCGACGACCTCGCACACGGCGCCCCGCTGGTGCACTGACGCCCAGCGGTCCTGGGCACGGATCGACACCGGTCGGGTGCGGTCTCGTGACGGGAACGGTCGGCGGCGCTAGGCCTCGCCGAGGTAGCCGGACTCGACGAGCCCGGGCTGGTCGCGCAGCTCGGTGGCGGTGCCGTCGAAGGCCATGCGCCCCTGGCTCAGGAGGTACGCCCGATCCGCCACGTCGAGGACCAGGCCGACGTGCTGTTCGACCAACACGATCCCGGCGTCGGTCTCCGTGGCGATCGATCGCAGCACGGGGAGGAGCTGCTCCACGATGATCGGTGCCAAGCCCAAGCTCATCTCGTCGACGAGCAGGAGGCGCGGCTTGCCGATCACGGCGCGGGCCAGGGCGAGCATCTGCTGCTCACCGCCGGACAGGAGGCCGGCCCGGCGGGTGAGCACCTTCTGCAGGGCCGGGAACCAGGCGAGGACCTGGTCCATCGGCACCGACTCCCCCCGTGCGGGGCGGCCGAGGCGGAGGTTCTCGGCGGCGGTCAGGTCGAAGAACAGGCCGCGGTCTTCGGGAACGTGGGCGACGCCGCGCCGCGCGAGCTGCCACACGTCGGCCACCCGGACCCGCTGGCGCTCGTGGGCGGCCTCGCCGCCGACTTCGATCGATCCTCCGAGCTTCGGCACGAGCCCGGAGATGGTGAGCAGCGTCGTGGTCTTGCCAGCTCCGTTCGGCCCGAGCAGCGCGACCACCTCGCCAGCGGCGACGTCGAGGTCCACGTCGTGGACGACCGCGACGCCGTCGTAGCCGGCGGTGAGGCCCCGCACTCGCAGAATCGACTCGCCGCTCACGACGCCCCCGTCCCGAGGTAGGCGGCGATGACCGTGGGGTCGCTGCGGATGTCGGCGGGGGACCCGCTGGCGACCAGGCGGCCGAAGTCCAGGACGTGGACGGTCTCGCACACGCCCATGATCAGGGCCATGTCGTGGTCGACCACGAGGACCGTGGTGCCGATGGCCGGCAGCCGTCGGAGCATCTCGGCCAACGCAGCTGTCTCGGCGGGGTCGAGCCCGGCGGCCGGCTCGTCGAGCAGGACCAGCTGCGGCGACGACACCAGGGCGCGGCCGAGGGCGACGACGTGGCGCTGGCCGTTGGAGAGCTCCGTTGGCAGCCGGTCGGCGACCTCGAGCAGGTCCAGCAGCTCGAGGATGCAGTGCGTCTCGGAGCTCTCGTGCGACTTGGGCCAGAACGCATCGGTGAGCGTGGACCAGAGGGTCGGGGTGTGGGCGGCGACGAGGAGGTTGTCCCGTACGGACAGGTCGTCGAACAGCTCGAGGGACTGGAAGGTGCGCACGAGCCCGGCCCGAGACCGGGTGTGGGGGGCGGCCGTGGTGATGTCGGCGCCGGCGAAGGAGATGCGACCCCGGTGCGCCGGGGTGAAGCCGGTGAGCGTGTCGATGAAGGTCGTCTTGCCCGCGCCGTTGGGCCCGATCAGTCCGACGATGCTGCCGGCCTCCGCCGCCAGGTTCACGCCGTCGAGCGCCACCAGGCCGCCGTGCTTCACCGTGAGGTCGACCACCTCCAGCAGGCTCATGCCACCACCGCCTCGGGGGTGGGCGGGGTCGTCGGCGGGACCGGAGCGGACCGATGGCGCCGGGCGACGGAGCGGACGACGCCGGTGATGCCCTCCGGAGCGGTGATGGCCGTGACGATGAGCGCCAGGCCGCTGAGTGCGAACACGTAGGTGTTGGCGTCGCCGCCGGTGAGGTCGTTGACGAACGCGGTGTAGATCCCAGCCTGGGCCAACGCCCCGGCAACGAGCGCACCACCGACGCTCGACACCCCGGCAAGGTACGTGAGCGCCACGGCCACCAGCGATCCGATGACCAGGAACGACGTGGGCGAGAGGGTGGTGACCGAGAACGCCATCAGCACGCCACAGAGTCCGGCGAGGAACGATGACACGGCGAAGGCTCCCAGCTTGGCCCGCGTCACGTCGATGCCTGCGGCTGCGGCCGCCCGTTCGTTGGCGCGCACGGCCAGCCACCGCAGACCCGTGCGGTTGCGGCGGAGGTTGGTGACGCCGAGCGCGGCGAGGGACAGCACGCCCAGGCACACGAAGCCGAACGCCGGCCGGAAGTTGCCGGACCCGGTGGCACCGATGCCGACGTCGAGGCCGAACAGGAACGGCCGGGGCGCGCTGGACCCGACGTGGCCGTGCGAGAGGCTCGGACTGGCCAGCACCAGTTCCTCGATGGCCACGGCCATGGCGAGCGTGGCGATGGCGAGGCTCATGCCGCGGACGCGGGTCGCGGGGTAGCCGACGATGACACCGATGGCGGTGGCGAGGAGGGCGGCAAGCAGGAGGGCGATTGGGAACGGCACGTGGTGCTCGGTGAGGCGGATCGACGCGAACCCGGCCACTCCGGCGAAGGCCAGCTGCGCCAGGGAGATCTGCCCGCTGAAACCGGTGAGCACCACGACCGACAGCGTCAAGAGCGCGAACACCAGGGAGACGATGAGCGCGTGCCGGTAGCCGGACCCGAGGGTCACCAGCCCCACGCTGACCAGGCCGACCAGCCCCACCGTCCACGCGGTGACGTGGCGAGGTTCGGGCGAGGGTGGGAGCCGGCGTCCGGCCACCGCCGCCCGATCCGGCAGGGCGTCGCCCCGGCAGACCAGCACGCCGAGGATGACGAGGACGGGCACCACCTGCTGGAGCCCGGTGGTGGGCAGCCAGTCCGGGATCCACCGGGTGTCGGGTCGGACCGACCAGCCCAAGATCAGCGACTGGACCATCCCGATGGCCAGACCGCCCGCCGTGGTGATGGCGAAGGACTCCAGTCCGCCGAGCAGGGCGGCGGCCAGCGCGGGAATGACCAGCAGCGTCGTGGTCGTGGGGCTGAGCCCGGCAATGGGCTCGATCAGGATGACGGCGACACCCGCGAGCACCGACGCAATGGCCCAGCACACCGATGCCAGGCGATCCGGCGAGATGCCCAGGAGCAGCGCGCCCTTCTCGTTGCTCGCCGCGGCTCGCGTCGCCAGCCCGAAACGGGTGAACCGGAAGATGGCCCCGAGCAGCGCGGCGACGACGATGACCAGTCCGGTGAGGATGAGCCGGTTCTCGGTGACGGTGGTGCCGAACAGCGCGACCGGCTCGTCGCCCAGCACCGGCCGATGGGTGACGACCGAGGCGCCGCTGACCGGGAACCGGAGGCGGACGACCTCTTGGAGGTAGAGCAGCAGACCCAGCGACGCGACGACGCGGGCAAGGGCGGGAGCCTGGCGCAGCGGCCGGAAGACCAGCAGGTAGACGATGAGGCCCAGCACGATGGCGAGGATGACTGCGAAGGCGAGCGCGCTGGCGAGGACGGGTCGCGCCAGCAGGTGGACCCGATCGGGCAGCCCGAGGATCGGCAGGACCAGGTCTCCGGTCTCCCGGAACTCGAAGAACGCGAACGCCACGTACATGCCCATGGCGGCGTGGGCGAAGTTCACCACCCCGGAGGACCGGTGGGTGAGCACCAGGCCGAGCGCGAGCGACGCGACGACTGCGCCGCCGCCGAGCCCGGCGAAGAGGTACCCCAGGTACGTGCTCAGGAGTCTGCGGCGATCTGGCCGACGTCGATCCAGTCGCCCAGCTGCGACAGCGTGCCGTCCTTCATCTGGGCGAGGACCTGTTGGGGCGAGCACATGGCCGGCAGGCCCGGGTACTGCTTGCCGTCGCACGTGTAGGGGTGACCGCTGAAGCTGGGTGCATCGACCTGGGACTTGAGGGCGTCGGTGATCGCCTTCGGCGTGATCTCGCCATCGATGCCGTCCAAGATCATGTACAGGTTCATCAGCGAACGGAACGACACCGTGCCCGCTCCCACCGGGTCCAGGCCGTTCCCGTACTTCTCGATCACCGCGCTGTAGAGGACGAAGTCCGGGTTCGGCGGCGTGCGCCCGACGGGACCCTCGACGTTGAAGATGGCGCCGTTGGTCTTGGCCGGCCCGGCCTCGTCGATGATGGACGGTGCCGCACACGCTCCGACGTAGAAGGTGGCGGCCTCGATGCCCAGCGACGAGATGCCGTCGAAGCCGGCCTTGCAGCCGGTGTCCGCAGCGAGGATCAACAGGGCGTCGGGCTTGGTGGCGGCTGCCGCGTTCAGGGCCGAGCTGATGTCGGTGGCCATGATCGGGTACGGCACCATCTGCGCAGCCACCTTGCGGCTCTCGAGCACGCGCTGGGCGTCCTCTGCGCTGTGGGTGATGGAGCCGAAGTCGCCGTAGACGATCGACACCTTCTTGGCGTGGAGCTCCTCGGCGGCGTACCAGGAGAAGGCGACCGCGGCTCCCCACGTGCCTCCGCTCCACTGGAACGAGTTGGGCGACTTCACCGAAGCGAAGCTGATCGGGATGCCGCCGATGTAGGGGATGCCGTTGTCGGCGAGCGTCTCGATTCCGTTGCCGAACACGTCGATGCCGCCCAGCACGGCGGGCACCTTCGCCTCGACGTACTTCTGCCCGCAGGAGGTGGAGCCCTCGGCGGAGAACTCCGTGTTGCAGACGTCGACCTCGATGGGCCGGCCGTGCACGCCACCGAGCTCCTCGTTGATGAACCGGGTCCCGGCGGCCACCGCTTGGCTCAGTTCGGGATAGGAGCCGGCGGGAGTGTTCTCCTGGTTGATCATCCCGAGCTCGATCGGCTTGCCGGTCGCCTTCGTGGGCTCGTCGGGCACCAGGTCCCCGAGGGTCGACTTCGTCGCGCAGGTCAGCAGGGCCTTGCCTTCGCAGGCCTCGGCCGCCGCCGTGGTCCCCGTGCCGATCCCGGTCTTGGCCGCGGGCGCAGGCTCGCTGCACCCAGCCAGGACCGAGGCGGCCAGCGCGCAGGCAGCCAACGTCGAAGCCAGGATCGCAGTTCGCCTCACGTTGCCCCCAAAGCTCCGTGTCATCGATGTCCCCGTGGTGGGGTGGTACCGGGTCCCCTGACCTGGCCTTGCGCCCCGATGGTACGGGGTGAACACTGTTTAGCGCAGTGCGGGGGTACTCGCACCGCCAACCGAAGGGGACGCGAATGGCAACGCTCACGAGGAACCTCTTCCGGGGGCAGGGCGAGCGCGACCACGCGTTGGAGGTGGTCGAGGGCCACTGGCCGACCGATGTCGAGGGTTCCGTGTTCGTCGTCGGCCCGGACAAGCGCGCACCCGAGGGGCACTGGTTCGCCGAGGCCGGGTTGCTCGAGAAGATCCGCCTGGTGCCCGACCGCCGTGGTCGCATCGCCGTCCAGCACCGCATCATCGACACGCCCCTCCAGCGGATCAAGCGACGGTTCGGCTTCTTGTTCCGCCGGTTCGCTTTCATGGAGTTGTCGCCCTTCGGCGTGACCAACCTCGCCAACACGAACGTCCAGTCGATCGAGGGGCGCATGTTCGTCGGCTACGACGCGGGTCGGCCCATCGAGGTCGATCCGGAGACGCTGCGCTTCATCACCCCGGTCGGCACCAACGGGGAGTGGCTCCAGGGGGCACCGGGGGTGTTCGAGCCGATGTGCGCCGTCGCCGCCCATCCGGCCTCGGACTTCGAGGAGCGGGCGCTCTACTTCGTCAACTACGCACAGATCGCGCCGCCTGGCGCGCCCAAGGAGACGTGGATCGCTCGCTGGCCGCTCGACGGTCCGGTGCGGCGCTGGCGGGTCGAGGGCATGTCCGAGTTCGACTCGATCCACGACATCAAGGCCACCGAGCACCACCTCGTGTTCAGCGACCTCCCGTTCGTCGTCGAGCCCGAAGGGTTCCGCGGCGCACCCCGAACCCGGCGGATCCAGGAGCACACCACCCTGTGGATCGTGGCGAAGGAGGACCTGCGGCGCACACCTGCAGGCGGGACGGTGCCAGCGCTCGAGGTCCGGCTCCCGATGCCGACCGGCCACCTGTTCGCCGACCACACCGAGGTCGGCGGGCGCCTTCGCGTCGCCCTGCAGCACGCACCGCTCGGCGACCTCATGATGACCCTGACCCACGACCAACTCGACCACCGCAACGGCCGACCGATCGACCAGGACTACGAGGGCATGGTCGCCCTGGCGCTGCAACCCTCGGTGGTCGGTCGCTACGAGATCGACCTGACCACCGGCGAGGTGCTCGACGCCGAGGTCGCCATGGACGCCGAACGGGTGTGGGGCGGGATCCTCCCCACCACCGACACCTACTCGCCGGCGGCTCGGTCCAGGCAGCGGCAGCTCTGGTACGCCGGAGCGGGCTTCGACCCCGATCTCATCCCCGAGGAGTGGTGGCGGCTCTACGGCGAGGCCACCGACGGGGCCGTCGCCCCCGCCGACCTTCCCGACGAGGCCGTTGCGGGTTCGCTGGCGCGCTTCGACCTGGAGTCGATGAAGGTCGCCGAGGTCTGGTCCTACGCCGACGGCGCCTTCCCCTCGCCACCCACGTTCGTGCCCCGCGTCGGCGCCGAGGATCCTGGCGACGGCTACGTCGTGGTCGTCGTGCACCAAGACGGCGACAAGGAGGTGCAGGTCTTCGACGCCAACCACATCGAGGCCGGCCCGCTCGCCCGCGCCACCGCCCCCGGGTTCAATCCCGGGCTGCTCCTGCACTCCTGCTGGATGGCTGACCGCATCGGTTCCCGGCCGAGCACCTACCGCGTCTCCTACGGCGCCGACGTCGTCGGCGCGCTCCGCGGCCTTCCCGGTGTCTTCGCCGGGTTCTTCCGCATGGGCAAGGCCATCGGCGAGCAGCAGCGAGCCGCCCGGTCCCGGTCGAGCACCCAGTACGGTCGGGTCATGGCCCGGACCAGCAGCCTCGATGACATCGGCGCAGCCGACGGGTGGCGATGCTGGCTGTGTGACGAGCCCGTCGATCCCGACATGTCCGTGAACGACCCGCGGGGCCCCAGCGTTGACACCCGGATCACCAAGGCGAAGGCGAAGGCCAAGTCCCGCTCGGGAGGATCGGGGCCCGACCGCCTCGCCCACCGCGGCTGCAACACCGGGAAGGGAGCGTCGGCGCCCGAGGTCCCGTGGTCCGGCGACCTGTTCGTCGTCGACCCGGCGCCGATCATCGCCAGCGTCGACCGCTTGAGCCGCAAGGGCGGGCGAGAGGTCATGGCCCGCTGCCCCACGCAGGACGACGCCGACGCCGCGGCCGCCTGGTTGGTGGACCGCATCTCCCGCCTGGAGCCCACCCTCGCCGTCACTGCCGAGATCGAGCCCGGCGGAGGCCAGTACCTCGTGTCCCTCCGAACCTGAGGCTCAGCGAACCCGGTCGACGTAGACCCAGCGGCCGTCGACCCGCGAAAAAGTGCTGCGCTCGTGGACGACGTGATCGGCTGCGGGATCGTCGTCGCTCCCACCGGTGTGGTGTGCCTCGAACTCGACGGTGCCCTCCTGGTCGAGCATCCCCCCGCCCGAGGTGGCGAGCACGGTGAGCCCCGTCCAGCGACGGGCCGGGTCGTCGTGGATGTTCCGTGGGCGGGTGTCGGGATGCCACGATCGAGCCAGGTAGGCCAGGTCACCCACCGCGAACGCGCTGTAGCGCGACCGCATGAGCGCCTCGGCGGTGACCGCGGGCGCGTCGGCCCGGTGGATGCGGCCGCAGCAGTCGTCGTAGGCGGCAGGCAGGCCGCAGGGACAGGCCGCCCCGATCGGCAGGGAATCGTCGCTGGCCACGAGGCGAACCTACCGCCCGGTCCTCACCGGCCACGTCGGGTCAGGAGCGGTAGCCCGCCAGCAGGCGGTCGGTGACCTCATCGATCATGGCGTCTTCGAGATCCGGCGGAAGGCCGAAGCCGAGCTGGAGGACGGTGGCGACGCCGTGCGTCCCGCTCCACAGCGTCAGCGCCACGAGCAGGGGGTCATCGGACACGATGGCGCCCGCAGCGATCGCCCGTTCCACGGCCAGGGCGGCGGCCTCGAACGCTCGCGTCGCTCCGGGCAGTTCGACGCCTGGCGGCACGGTGGCCGGCGACAGCTCCGGCGGGAACAGGAACATCACCCGGAACAGTTCGGGGTTCTCTCGGGCATGGCGGACGTAGGCCCGTCCGTGGCCCTTGATCCGGGCGACCGGGTCGGGGTCGGTGACCTCGTCGAAGCGAGCGACGAGCGCGTCGAACTCAACCTCGGCGAGGGCCCGGAGCAGGTCCTGCTTGTCACGGACGTGGGCGTAGAGGGCCGGCGCGGTCACGCCGAGGTGGGCGGCGAGCCGACGCAGCGAGAGCGCCTCCAGGCCGTCGGCGATGATGAGCGTTCGAGCGGCTGCCACGATCGCATCGCGCTGGAGTGGAGGTCGGTCGGGCATGGCCACCGCAGAACTGTACCGGCCGCGGGCGATGACGCTGGTTGGGTGAACACCGTTCACCATCTGCGATCCGTTGCTACCGTGCGGGGATGACCGCCACCTTCGATGCGACCGTCGACCCCGCTGCGTCCAACCCCTGGCTCCGGGGCACGTTCGCTCCCGTCACCGACGAGCGCGTCGACGTGGACCTTCCGGTGTCCGGCACGTTGCCGAGCGGCCTCCGCGGCACCTTCGTTCGCAACGGGCCGAACGCCATGTTCCCGCCCCTCACCCGCTACCACCTGTTCGACGGTGACGGCATGCTCCACGGCCTCACCTTCGGCGGTGACGGTTCTGCGTCCTACGCCAACCGGTGGATCCGCTCGAAGGGCCTCGAAGCGGAGATCGAGGCCGGCGGGGTCCTGTTCGGCGGCATCTCGGAGTTCCGCCTCCCCCCTGATGATGTCTTCGCACGGGTCGGCCCGGTCAAGAACACTGCCAACACCCACGTGGTGCGCCACGCCGGGCGGATCTTGGCCCTGCTCGAGGCGTGCGGCCCCACCGAGATCGCGCCCGACCTGTCGACCATCGGGGAGTTCGACTTCGGTGGCGCGCTGCAGGGGCCGATGACCGCCCACCCCAAGATCGACCCGGTCACCGGCGAGATGGTCTTCTTCGGCGCCTCACCGTTCCCGCCGTTCCTGCGGGTTCACTCCGCTGCACCCGATGGCACCCTGACGTGGTCGACCGAGGTCGATCTGCCGGCTGCGGTGATGATGCACGACTTCGTCATCACCGAGACCAAGGTCGTGATCTTCGACCTGCCGGCGGTCATGGACGTCCAGGCGCTGGTCGCCGGCGGCAACGGCTTCTACTGGGATGGCGAGCGAGGAGCACGGATCGGGATCCTCGAGCGCGGGGCACCCGGGTCGTCGACGCGATGGATCGAGGTGGAGCCCTTCTGGGTGTTCCACTTCTTGAACGCGCACGACGTCGACGGTGCCGATGCCATCGAGGTGGTCGGCTGCCGGTCGTCGCAACTCAACGCCTCGTTCGACGGCACCGAGGTGGACCCGTCCGTCCACCCGACGCTGCACCGCTGGCGCATCGACCTGGCAGCCGGCACGGTGGCCGACGAGCAGCTCGATGACCGGCCGACGGACTTCCCGCGCATCAACGATGCCTACGCAGGTCGGCCCAACCGCTACGGGTACGGGGGAAACAGCACGGGCTTCGTCGAGGGCCAGCCGCCGTTCGATGGAGTCATGAAGTTCGACCTGGAGACCGGTACCACCACCTCGCGCCGCTACGGGCGCGACCAGGTGTGTGGGGAGGCGGTATTCGTCCCCGACCCGTCCTCCACTGCGGAGGACGGGGGCTGGCTGTTGAACTTCGTGCATGACCTCGCGGTCGACCGCAGCGACGTCGTGGTGCTCGACGCCGGGACGCTCGATGAGGTGGCCCGAGTGCACGTGCCCCGCCGCGTCCCCTTCGGGTTCCACGGGAGCTTCTTCTCGTGACCGCATTGCTCGCCGAGGTCGTTGCGCGGCGGGGCGATGAGCCGGCGGTCATCGACGAGCGGAGGACGACGTCGTGGAACGAGCTCGACGAGCGGGTGACGCGCCTCGTGCACGCGCTGGAGGGCCGGGGTCTGCGGGTCGGCGACACCGTGGTCGCCATGCTCGGGAACCAGGTCGAGCTCATCGAGGCCACGCTCGCCTGTGCCCACGGCGGCTGGCTGCTGGTGCCGCTCAATTGGCATTGGGTCGCGCGGGAGGTTGCGTACGTGCTGGCTGATGCGGACACGACCGCGGTCATCGTCGACGAGCGCTGGGCCGGTGTGATGACCCAAGCCCTCGTTGAGGCCGAGGTGCCCCGCCTCCGATGCCGGCTGCTCGCAGGTGAGGGGCCGGTTCCCTCGGGGTTCGAGCGGTACGACGACGCCATCGCCTCCGCCAGCACCGAGGAGCTGATCGATCCGCAGCGAGGCGGGCCCATGTTCTACACGTCGGGCACGACGGGCTGGCCGAAGGGGGTGCGGTCCGCGCTGAGCGCGATCGGCGGCCCGCCCGAGGTGCTCCTGCTCATCGCCCACACCATGGCGCCCACCATCGGCGTGGTGCCCGGCGACCGCATCGTGCAACTGGTGTGCGGCCCGCTCTACCACTCGGCGCAGTGGGCGTTCGGCCTCTTCGCTCTTTGCTGCGGAGCGACGGTGGTGCTCCAGCACCGCTTCGACGCCCAAGGGGTCCTCGAGCTGATCGACGAGCACGACGTCACGAACGTCCACCTCGTCCCGACCCAGATGATCCGCCTGTTGGAGCTCCCCGACGACGTCCGCGCCGGCTTCGACGGGTCGTCGCTGGTCCAGATCATCCACGGGGCAGCGCCCTGCGCACCCTCGGTCAAGCGCCGGATGATCGACTGGGTCGGTCCGGTCGTGTCCGAGTACTACGGCGGAACCGAGGGTGGGTTCATCACCCTCATCAGCGGCGAGGAGTGGCTGGCCAAGCCGGGCAGCGTCGGACGTCCGCTTACCGTGATCGAGGTCTTGATCCTCGGCCCGGACGGGGAACTGCTGGGGCCGAACGAGACCGGCGAGGTTTGGTTCCGGAGCCTCCTCGGTTCGGACTTCGAATATCACAACGCACCCGAGAAGACGGCACGTGCCCACCGCAGCGGGGGCCTCGGGACGCTCGGCGACATCGGCTCGATCGACGACGACGGCTACCTGTTCCTCAGCGACCGGAAGATCGACATGATCGTGTCCGGGGGCGTGAACATCTACCCGGCGGAGATCGAGGCGGTCCTCACCGATCACCGCGCCATCGCCGACGCCGCCGTCTTCGGCGTCCCCAACGACGAGATGGGCGAGGCCGTGCACGCCGCCCTCACCCTGCGCCATGGCCACGTCTGGTCGGACGCGTCTGCTGACGACCTTGGCGCGTACTGCCGGCAGCACCTGGCGGCCTACAAGGTGCCCCGCACCTTCGAGGTCCACGACGAGCTCCCGCGCAGCGAGGCCGGCAAGCTCTCCAAGCGCACGCTCCGCGACCCGTGGTGGGCAGGCCACGACCGAGCCATCTGACTCGCTCACGCCCGTTGCCGGCGGGGTTGCGTGGGTGGGTCAGGCGGTGACGGTGGAGGCGCTGACCGGCGGGGCGACCATCGGCCAGGGGCGGTTGCGCTCGACGGAGAGGGCGACGTCGAAGAGCAGCTCGTCCTGGTGGTGCTTGCCCAGGACCTGCATGCCGACGGGCAGGCCGTCGACCGTGCCGGCGGGGATCGACACGGCCGGGTTGCCGTAGACGTTCGAGATGATGGTCAGTCCGCCCATGTTCACCATGTCGGGGAACTTGGCCGAGGCGTACTCGAGGATCAGGTTCGGCAGCTTCGGGGCGAAGGCGGCGGCCACACGGGTGGCGAACAGGGCGCCCCGGCCGACGTACTTGGCCGCCTTGCTGGCCTGCACGAGGTCGAGCAGGTCCGACTCCGTGTTGCTGGTGGTGGCCGTTGCGGGGAAGGCCGGCCCTGGGTTGGTCGCGGCGATGATGAAGTCCACCTCGTCGAACGCCGCCGCCATCTCCCGCTGGGCCTCGACGCGCAGCTTCTCCGCGATGGACGCGGTGTGCAGGTTGTACATCGCCTGGGCCAAGAACACGCCGGTGGCGACCTCGTCGGTGAGATCGTCGGCACAGCGGGGCCAGCTCGTGCCGAGCTCGGCGAGGAGCGTGGAGAGGTTGCCCATCATCCACTGGGCGGCCAGGTTGGGTGGGGTGACGGGCCGGTCGACCAAGACCATCCCGGTGTCGGCGATCATCGCCTCGGCCTCGGCGCGGAGTTGCTCCTCCACGCCGGCATCGAGCTTCACGCCACCGAGGCCGGGGACGATGGTGACCTTGCGGCCAGCGAGGTCCTGCGTGCCCAGGCCCTTCTCGTAGCTGCGGGTCGTCGGGAGCGACGTCGGGTCCCAGGCGTCCACGCCACCGCACACGTCGAAGTAGCGGGCGGCATCGCGGACCGAACGGGAGAGGTTGCCGAGCACGACGGTGTTCGGCCGGGCGTAGGCGTGGGGGCCGCGGCTGATGCGGCCGAAGGTGCCCTTCATGCCGAGCAGTCCGGTGTAGCCGGCCGGGATGCGGATGGAACCGCCACCGTCGCCGCCGCACGCCAGGCTCACGTGGCCGCCGGAGACCGCGGCGGCCGAACCGCCCGAGGAGCCACCGACCGTCTTGTCGAAGTTCCACGGGTTGTGGGCGACGCCGTTGAGCTTGGTGACCGAGACGTTGAGGCCGCCGAACTCGCTCGAGGTGGTGAGGCCGACCGGGACCACCCCGCCGTTGTCGAACAGCCGCTGGACGTGGTGGCTGGTCTCGTGGGCGATGCGGTGCTTGAACACGAGCGAGCCGCCGGTGTCGGGCCAGCCCACCACTCCCTCGAGCTCCTTGATGCCGGAGGGCACGCCGCCGAACGGCTTGGTCAGATCGGCGTCCTTCGCCGCCTTCCGGGCGCGTTCGGGGTCCAGGTGCGACCAGCAGTTGAGGTTCGAGGCTGCGACGGTGGCAAGCGTCGCGTCGAGCTCCTCCAGCGGGGTGCGGTCGCCGGCCCGGAAGGCGTCGACGAGTGAGCTGGCGTCCTGCTGCCATGGCGTGTCGGTCATTCGGACATTCTTCCGCGATTCGAGCACGATTTCCGCATTTTGCCGACCTGGGGTCGGTTTTTGCCCCGCTCCGCCACCAGCCACCCCCTCTTCACCTACCTCGTTGCCCACAGGCGTCGTCGTGAGCTCAGCGGCAGTACGTTCGATTCGCGGCTGGGTCAGGGGGTGGTGCTGACCTCGAGGAGGTGGACGATGGCTCGGCCGGCTTCGTTGCTGGCGGCCAGGTCGACGAGGGCGTGGATGCGCCAGTCGTGGTCGTCGGACGGGTCGTGGAGGATCTGGCGGACGTGCCAGCAACCGGGATGCTCCACGGGTTGCTCGTCGACGAGGAGGAGCGCGGGGTTCCGGGCGTCGGAGCCGATGCCGAGCGTGCCGTGCTGCTCGAAGTACGGGGCGAGGGCATCGAACCAGCGCTGGGCGGTCCACCCGTCCTCGGCGTCGAGGGCCTCGAGCTCCTGCCACTGGCGCGTCCCGATGTGCTCCACCCGCTGGAACAGTGCGTTGCGGACCAGCACGGTGAACGCCCGGCGGTTGGACGTGAGCGCCGGCGGCGGACGGTCGATGGGGGCCGCCTCCGCGTCGCCGTCGGTGGATTCGGCCGGGTTGCGCAGCTCCTCCCACTCGTCGAGCAGGCTCGAGTCGACCTGGCGGACCAGCTCGCCGAGCCACCCGGTGAGGTCGACGAGTTCGTCGCTCTTGCGTTCCTCGGGGATCGTGCGCAGGAGGGTCTTGTAGACGTCCGAGAGGTACCGCAGCACGGTGCCCTCGGAGCGGGCCAGGTTGTAGAAGCGGATGTAGTCGCCGAAGTCCATCGCCCGCTCCCAGAGGTCGCGTGCGACCGACTTGGGCGAGAGGGGGTGCTCGGCCACCCAGGGGTTGCGCTCGCGGTAGACGGCGAACATCGGCTCGAGCACCTCCGCAAGGGGCTTGGGCCACGTGATGTCGTCGAGCGCGGCCATGCGCTCGTCGTACTCCATGCCCTCGGCCTTCATCGCCGCCACGGCCTCGCCCTTGGCCTTGAACAGCTGGGCGCCGAGGATCTGCCGCGGATCGTCGAGGACGGCCTCGATCACCGAGACGACGTCGAGCACGTACGTATCGGACTCGGGGTCGAGCAGGTCCAGGGCGGCCAGGGCGAACGGTGCCAGCGGCTGGTTCAGGGCGAACGTCTGCTGGAGGTCGATGGTGACCCGGACCGTGCGGTCCCAGTCGTCGGGCTCGTCGAGTTCCTCCACCACGCCGGCGTCGAGCAGCGAGGCGAAGAGGGCCTCGGCGCGCTCGACGTGCTCGGCCTGCTTGGCCTCGGTCTCGTAGTTGTCGGTGAGCAGCCGGTGCAGCGCGGCGGTTCCGTCGCCGGGGCGGTCGAGCACGTTGAGCAGCATCGAGTGCGTGACCGTGAAGCTTGACGTCAGCGGCTCGGGCGGTGCGTTGACGAGGCGGTCGAACGTCGGCTCGCCCCACGAGACCTGGCCGGGTGGCGGCTTCTTCTTGACGAGCTTGCGGACCTTCTTGTCCTGCTCGGTGCGGGCGGCCGCCTTGGCTGCGGCGCGGTGGTTCTCGATGACGTGGTCGGGGGCGAGGGCGAGGACGGTGCCCATGGTGTCGAAGCCGGCCCGCCCGGCCCGCCCCCCGATCTGGTGGAACTCCCGTGCGCTGAGCAGGCGGGTCGACGTGCCGTCGTACTTGGCAAGTGCGGTGAACAGCACCGTGCGGATGGGGACGTTGATGCCGACGCCGAGCGTGTCGGTCCCGCAGATCACCTTGAGCAGCCCGGCCTGCGCCAGGCGCTCCACGAGGCGGCGGTATTTGGGCAGCATCCCGGCGTGGTGGACGCCGATGCCGTGGCGGACGAACTTGCTGAGCGTCTTGCCGAAGCCGGGGGCGAAGCGGAACCCACCGATGAGCTCGGCGATCTCATCCTTCTCCGGGCGGGTCAGCACGTTCACGCTCATCAGCGACTGCGCCCGCTCGACCGCCGAGGCCTGGGTGAAGTGGACGACGTAGACGGGTGCCTGGTGCGTAGACAGCAGTTCCTCGAGGACCTCGGTCAGCGGACGCATCTCGAACTGGTGGATGAGCGGGATCGGCCGGGTGGCGGACCGCACGACGGCCACGTCGCGCCCGGTGCGCTCCGGGAGGGACTCGGTGAAGCGGGTGACGTCGCCGAGCGTGGCGGACATCAGCACGAACTGGGCGTGGGGCAGTTCGAGCAGCGGGACCTGCCAGGCCCACCCACGGTCGGGGTCCGCGAAGTAGTGGAACTCGTCCATCACGACCTGGCCGACGTCGGCCTCCGCCCCCTCCCGCAGGGCGAGGTTGGCGAGGATCTCGGCGGTGCAGCAGATGATCGGCGCGTCCGGGTTCACCGACGCATCGCCGGTGAGCATGCCCACCTGATCGGCGCCGAACGTGGCGGAGAGGTCGAAGAACTTCTCCGACACGAGGGCCTTGATGGGGGCGGTGTAGTAGGTCCGGCGCCGCTCGGCGAGGGCCGCGAAGTGGGCGGCCACGGCGATGAGGCTCTTGCCCGAACCGGTCGGCGTGTCGACGATGACGTGGGACCCGGCCACGATCTCCAGGAGGGCCTCCTCCTGGTGCGGGTACATCGTGAGGCCCCGGGCGTCGACCCAGCTCGAGAAGGCGTCGAGAACCGCGTCGGGGTCGGGCGGCGTCGGCACGAGCTGGCCCAGGTCGGTCACCCGGGCAGCGTAGGAGCCTCGATCGGCACGACGAGGCGCTGGTCCGAACTGATCATCCGCCGGCCGACGCCCGGGCCGACGATCACCGTCGTGATCGCGACCGATCCGAGGATCAAGAACATCACGGCGAGCTGCCGCGGCTCAGGCCGGCGGCGGCCTCGCGGAGGTTGATCAGCACGGACCCTTCGAAGACCACGGGCCGTTGGAACACCATGGCGACCCGGCGGCGCAGCACCAGCGGATCGATCGCATCCAGATCCTGGCCGCGCAGCTCGATCGTGCCGGCGGCGGGCACGTCGAGCCGGTTGAGGAGCCGGAGCAGCGACGACTTCCCCGACCCCGATGGTCCGGCCACCACGATGGGCCCCTGGGTCGGGAGGCTCAGGTCCAGCGGCCCGAGTACCCGCCGGCCACCGCGCTCCACCTCGACGTCCTGGAACCGGAAGAGCGAGCTCGCCGGTTGGTCCACCGCGACAGCAGATCACGGCGTCGCTCGTTCGGCAACCAACGACCGCACCGTCGGGACCTTCGACCCTGTTGGGCGCACCGGGCCGGGCGCGACCGTGATCCCATGCGCACCCTGCTGATCGAACCCACCCCCGCCGGCGCTGCGTCCCTGGCCGCGGACCTCCGTGCCGCTGGTCACGACGTGGTCCGGTGCCATCCCGCGGACGGACCGGCGTTCCCGTGCTCCGGCCTCACCCAGGAGGGCTGTCCGCTGGAAGCCGGCCCCGTCGACGTCGCCATCGCGGTCCGCGACGAGGCCACGCCGGTGCCCAATGCCGACGAAGCCGGGATCACCTGCGCCGCTCGCACCGGACTCCCGATCGTCGTGGTCGGACCCGATGGTCCGAACCCGTTCGCCCCGTGGGCGGAGGCGTGCCACGACCCTGCCGACCTGGCCGAGGCATGCGACCGGGCGGTCGATTCCGTGGCCCAGCGTCGGGCCGGGCCCCTCGGCGACGAGGCCCGTCGCGTGATCGCGCTCGAGGACGTGGATGCCGGAGCGGTCCACGTGATCGTCCGCCGCGAGGGCGATACGGCGCACGTTCGGGTCCTCACCGACCACGTGCTCCCGACTTCACTGGCCGGCACGGTCGCCACCCGGCTCCACGCGATCGACCAGCGCGGTTCGTGGCCCACGACGAAGTTCGCCGTGTCGTTCGGGACCGTGGGCTGACCGCACCTTCCAACGCCCCCGGCTGCGCATCTGCTGCGTGGGGTACAACACGAGTCGACGCCCCCACCGCCCAGCTCCGGAGACCTGCCATGGACATCTCGACCCGCCCGATCGCGCCAAGTCCCTATGACCTGCTCCCGGAGGTCCCTTCGTTCAGCGTCACGAGCGACGACTTCGCCGACGGCGAGCGCCTCGGCGACGAGTTCGTGAACTCGGGTGGCAACCAGAGCCCGCAGCTCAGCTGGTCCGGCGCCCCGCCGGAGACCAAGTCATACGCGATCACCTGCTTCGACCCCGATGCCCCGACCGGCTGCGGGTTCTGGCATTGGTTCACCGTTGGCGTGTCGGCCGAGACGTCATCGGTCGCCCGGGGCGAGGCGGCACCCGGCTCGCACTGCGCCCGCAACGACTTCGGGAACGATGGCTACGACGGCTGCGCACCTCCCGAGGGCGATCGCGAACACCGGTACATCTTCGCCGTTCACGCCCTCGATACCGACGACACCGGGGTGCCGGCGGGGGCAAGCCCCACCTACGCCAGCTTCGTGCACGTCGGCCACACCATCGCCCGCGCCACGATCACCGGCACCTGGTCGCACTGACCGCCGCCTAAACAGAGGCCGATCGACTGAGCGACCGATCGGTCTGACCGGTCGATCTGACCGGTCGTGCCGCTCCCGACGGTTTCCGTCGGTGTCATCGGTTCGGTCGAGCAGGGGAGGGGTCCACCGGGGAATCTTGCCCGCGCCTGGCAGCATCGGGGCATGACCGATCGCTACGCCGAGTTCGACGCGCTCACCTTCGACCGCCCCGCGCCCAAGGTCCTGCGGATCACCCTCGACGGGCCGGGCCTCAACTCGGTCGGCCACGAGGCGCACCGCCAGCTCGCTGACGTGTGGTTGGCGGTCGACCGTGACCCGGACACGCACGTCGTCCTCATCCGGGGAGCGGGGAAGGGGTTCTCTGCGGGCGGGAGCTTCGAGCTGCTCGACGATCTGATGAGCGACCCGGCCGTGCGGTTGCGCATCATGCGAGAGGCCCGGGACCTCGTCTTCAACGTCATCAACTGCTCGAAGCCCATCGTGTCCGCGATCCACGGTCCGGCGGTCGGTGCGGGGCTGGTGGCGGGGATCCTCGCCGACGTCTCCGTCGTCGGCCGCAACGCCAAGATCATCGACGGCCACACCCGTCTCGGCGTCGCCGCCGGTGACCACGCCGCCATCTGCTGGCCGCTGCTGTGCGGCATGGCAAAGGCCAAGTACTACCTCCTCACCTGCGATCCGCTCAGCGGCGAGGAGGCGGAGCGCATCGGCCTCGTGTCGATCTGCGTCGACGACGACCAGGTGCAAGAGCGGGCCCTCGGCGTGGCCACCCAGCTGGCCGAGGGCGCCCAATCTGCCATCCGCTGGACCAAGCAGACCCTCAGCCACTGGTATCGCGAGCAGTCGGCGGTGCTCGACGCATCGCTCGCCTACGAGTTCCTCGGCTTCAGCGGACCGGACGCCCGCGAGGGGCTCACCAGCCACACCGAGAAGCGCCCCCCGGTGTTCGAGGGCCCCACCAGCGAATGACCCCGCACGCCGGGGTCCGCGGCGCCATTGATCAGCGGGACGGTGGGGCCTCGTTGCCGGTCACGCGCCGGCCCTGGATCGTCGTGGGCACGAGGCGCATGACGTGCGGCTTCTCGCCGAGCGCCCACGGTTGCGGCAGGTCGGCCAAGCGGTCGAACAGCCCGGCCTGGTGGACCGTCACCTCTTCGAGGCGACCGCGGATCACCACGCTCCAGCCGACGCGCTGCTTGCGGTCGTGACCATCGATCTCGAAGCAGGCCGATCGGTTCTTGGCATCGACCTTGGTACCGGTGGCCGTCCGGAACACGACGTGGCGTCCGTCCATGGCGTAGTTGATCGGAAGGATCAGGGGGCTACCGCCGTCAAGGACGGCGAGCCGTCCGACCAGTTCCGTATTGAGGAGCTCGAGGCACTCGTGCTCCCCGATGACCTCGATGCCCGTGCGTCGATCGACCAGTGCCATGGTGCCTCCTCGTCCACCCTCGAACGTACGGAAGCGGCGTTCGGTCCGGTAGGGGCGAAGGTCCCGAGGGAACCGCGCCTCCCCGGAGGTGCTCAGCCCGGTCGCTCAGTCAACTGGTGTGAGCACGAACACCGGGATGACCCGGTCCGTCTTGGCCTGGTAGTCGTCGTAGGACGGCCAGGCCTCGACCGCCCGGGCCCACCACTGGGTGCGCTCGTCGCCGTCGATCTCGCGAGCGAGGTAGTCCTTCTTGACCGGTCCGTCCTGGAGCTCGACGAGCGGGTTGGTCCGCAGGTTGGTGACCCAACCCGGTGACTTCGGGGCGCCGCCCATGGACCCCAACACGGCGTAGCTGGTGCCGTCGGTGACCCGGATCAGCGGGTTCTTGCGGAGCTTGCCGGTCTTCGCACCGACGTTGGTGAGGATGATGCAGGGGGCGCCGTTGAGCACCGTGCCCTCCGCCCCGTTGGTGGACTCGAACAGCTCCACCTGGTTGCGGGCGATGTCCCACGTCCCTGGTTCGTACTCACCCTCGAGCGGCATGGCTGGTCCCTTTGGTCGTCTCCGGCAGCTAGCCGACGACGACCGTAGCGGTCACCAGCCGAGTGCCTCGGTCAACTGGCCATCGGCGCCGAGGAGGATCTCCGCCGCCTCGACGATGGGCCGCTCCCACTCCCGAGGTGCGCCCTTCCCGTTCTCCCAGCTGACCACCTCGTCCACCGTGATGTCCTTGCCGCACGCGGCGAGCTCGTCGGCGAGGTCTCCCGGCGTGAAGCCGGCGCCTTGGCGCGCGGACTTGAGACGGATGCGGAAATCTCGGGTCTGGGTGGCGTTGCTCATGTCGATCCTCCTGGAGGGCGGTACCGAACACTAGTTCGCCCCCGTGATGCTTGGGGGGACCCGACGCTGCGCCAGCGACCAGCAGGACTGGTAGGTCGCCGCACTCCCCCAGGCGGCGCACCCACCAGTCCCGACCTGGGATCCGGTGCCATCCGGTACCCGAGGTTCTGCGCCGCCAGTCTCCGGGGGTATGTTCGTACACGGAGTCCCGCCTGCCCGAAGGATCCGCCGCCTGAGGGATTGTGGCGGGGCTCCACCTTCTCCGCCCACCAAGGCGAGGTCCTTCGGCTCGCTTCGTGCATCTGCGTAGTGGGCCATCCGGTGTGCTGTCCCAGGACATAGGAAACCCATCTCTCGGGACATAGGAAACCCCTAGGGCCGTGATGATCGGGGATGTCCAAGGCACGTCTGGTCATCACCGCGGTCGTCATCGAGGGTCGGTCACAAGCTGAGGTCGCCCGTGACTACGGGATCTCGAAGAGCTGGGTCTCGAAGCTGGTTGCCCGCTACCGCTATGAGGGAGAGGCCGCGTTCGAGCCCCGGTC
Organism: Acidimicrobiales bacterium; assembly: GCA_046594195.1. Taxonomy (GTDB): domain Bacteria; phylum Actinomycetota; class Acidimicrobiia; order Acidimicrobiales; family Iamiaceae; genus Aquihabitans. The sequence goes on from JBKJPY010000012.1 coordinate 21,464, forward strand.
GCGCCGACCGCACAGCTCACCCACCGCTGCACCGGCAGACCACCCGGACCACCCGGCAAAACTCGAAACTCCTGAACCCTTTCCAGGGTTCAGGAGTTTCCGATCTCTTGGGAGATCACATAGTGGGCCATCCGGGGATCGAACCCGGAACCAGCGGATTAAAAGTCCGATGCTCTGCCAGTTGAGCTAATGGCCCGGGGCCGGAAGAGAACGCGGAAGAAAACCTCCGTGTTCCGAGCCGCCGGCGACGGTCGGACGATCGTAGGCCGTGCGCGTTGGCCACTCCGAGGCTGATTGGTCAGTCGGATAAGGCGGGAGCACCCGAGAACCTGGGCTGGGGCGCGACTGAACCCTGGTACTGCTGGGTTTGGGAGGTTCAGGCCGCGATCGGGAGCGGCGGGTCGCTGCTCGAGCGCCGATGGCGGTGCAGCGCCAGGGCGTTGACGGCGAGCGCGTAGGTCAGCAGGTTGAGTCGTTGACGCGCTTGGCCGACCGAGCGTGCTCGGCGGAGCCAGAGGGTGTCGTCGTAGGCGCGGTTGATGCTCTCTGCGTCGTTTCGTCGCTTGTAGATCGCTCGGAAGTCGGGGTCGCTCGGCGGGATGGGTCGTACGTTCTCGGTGCGGTTGAACTTCCGGATCTTGTCTTCGTCGTTGCCGTGAAGCCGGACGGTGATGACGCCTCCACCGAGGTGGTCGGGCAGCCGGTAGTGGTTGTACCAGCGGAAGGTGCCGATCTTGTCAGCCTTGCGGCTTGTCCGGATGCGCACGAGCTCGGTGAACAGCTTCTCGCCGGTATCGGTCAGCGAGGTCAGGCCGATTGCACCTGCTCGAGCGAACAGGTCGATCGTGCGCTCGGTGCCGTCGGGTGCCGTGATGGTGCGTTGTTCGACGAACGTGGACTTCTCGACGCGAACACGACCCTTTCGGCGTGGTCCGGTGCCGGTGGTGGCGGACACCTTGTTCACGGAGAGGATCCCGAGGTCTCGGAGGAGCCGCTGGTGGTGGACACCGCGAAGTGCGCCGTCGTAGATGACGCCCTGGAGTCCGGGCGTGTCACCGGCAATGCGGGTGATGGAGTCCATCGCGGTCGCCGCTTCGCCGCCCGGCGATGGGACCCAGTCGGTGTCGAGGATGATCCGCCCGTGCACATCGGTGGTCCGCACGGCGACGAGGACGAACTTCAGGCCCCACGCGGTCTCGCCTGTGCCTTCGAAGTGCAGCCCCGCGTCGGCTTCGAACCGTGGGGTGCGGATCTCACCGGTCTGCCGGTTCAGGATCCGGGTATCGGCTCGACCGCGGAAGAGAGGCGTCACGACCTTGCCATCGGCGTAGACCATCCGCGAGAGGTCCGGCCGGGTCCACGAGCCGGGGCCCTCTGGGTCGAGTAACCCGAGGGACCGTGCCTGGTCGAGCGCGGTTCGGCGGTGGAGTTCGTGGATTTGAGCGAATACCGCTGGGGTGGTGAGCCAAGTGGTCCGCCCGTACAAGTAGTGCCACCGGCGCATCGGCGTCGCAGGCAGCCACCGCTCAGGCTCATGTGGGAACCGTGCCTTGACCAGGGTGCGGAGCTGGTTCCAGACAATCGGATGAGCCAACTCGGCCTCGACCCTCCGAGCCGACCCCCACACCGACAGCAAGGCGTCGTAGAGGAGCCACATGTAGACGGGGAACATCCGCGGCCGTCCACCAGCAGTCGGGTCCGGGGTCGGGACTGCGTCCGCGAGCTCGTACAGCGCATCGTTGGCAACGAGCGCCTCAAGCCGTTCGAATGCAGAGACCCCGACCGGAGACGTCACGTCGAGTCCGACTCTGGGTCAGCACGCCAGTCCCAGGCCACGATCCCGGCTGCTCGGTCGAGGCTGCGAACGCCGAGCGCCTTCGCGGCGAGGTCGATTCGGCCGGTCTCGTCGAGCACCCGCCGCCCGGCCCACGCGGCCACGGACCCCGGCCGGACGTCGGGCTCGTGGTGCAGACCGGCCCTTGTCAGGACGTCAACCAGTGCGGAGGCGCCGGCCACCTGTCCGGCCCCGCTGGGGGTACGACCCGCGTACACGAGGGGCCGCTTCGGTTCATCGAGTTCCTCGATCCGAGCCCGCACCTGCGCGAGTCCCCAGCCAGTCAGGTGGCCCTCCCGCTGAGCGGTCGCCTTCCCGCCGGCGATCCAGACCCGACCTGAGTCCAGGTCCACGTCGTCGGCGGTGACGTGTGGCAGTTCCGAGGACCTACATGTTGCTTCCGCGAGCGCCCACACCGCGGTACGCCGAGAGCCGTTCAACGACCACTGAGCGACCGACCGACACAGTGACACCTCATCATCGGTCAACGGCCGCGCGCCGAGGCTTGACCTCGGCGGCAGCACGAGATCCAGCGTCGGGTCCCCGCTGACGAGCCCAGCATGGCGAGCGGCCCGGAACAGCAAGCGCATTGCCGTTCGCCGCCAGTGCATCGTCGAAATGCTGGGACAGTTTCCTGAGCCGGTGCTTGCGTGGACGAAACCCTCAGCGACATCAACGGTGACGCCATCCAGCGATCGGACGTCGTGGCCGTTGCACGCAAAGAGGGCGAACCGGTCGATGATCTGTGACGTTCGCTCCCACTGGTGCTTCTGCGCCATCCCAGAGACGAGGTCCCCACGCAGAAGGGCGATCTCTGAGGCGAGGCCAGCCGGGAGCGCGGCAGGTCGCGTACGATCGGGCATGTCGGGACCTCCTTTCAGGTCTCGGCCAGGCCCCGGGGTGTTCCACCACCGCCGGGGCCACTTGATTGTCACAGGGGTTGCATAGGTTCGTAGTCACAGGTTACCCCCGCCTACGAACGTATGCAACAGGAAGCGACCGATGGACCCGAGAAAAGTCAGCGTCGACGATCTAGTGGGCGCCGCCGAGATCGCGGAACGCCTTGGCCTCGCCCAACCGCAAACGGTTCATTCCTGGCGCCGTCGCTACGAAGACTTTCCCGAGCCGGTGGCTCAGCTCCAGACTGCGCTCATCTGGGCTTGGCCTGATGTTGAGGAGTGGGCGAAGTTCACTGGACGGCTTCCTCGGTAACGTCGGTCGTACGTTCGCACTACCGGGGCGTTCGAGCGGCTATCGCCGCGTAGATGCTGACTTCCCGAGTGGTACTGCCGTTCTTGGGTTGTGTCGGTGCGGTCGG
>JBKJPY010000093.1:0-203396 GCA_046594195.1 Acidimicrobiales bacterium
CCCGAGGTAGGTGTTCATGGTGCGCTCGCCGTCGGGCGTGACGACGATCATGCAGCGTCCGGTGGGGTCGCCCTCGGTGGCGAGGTCGGCGGAGAAGTGGACGCCGAGCGAGTTGAGGTCGTGGCCGAAGGCCATGCCCAGGGCATCGTTCTTCACCCGGCCGATGTAGGCCGCCCGTCCTCCGAAGGACGCCACGCCCGAGAGCGTGTTGGCAGCAGAGCCACCCGACGCCTCGGTCTTGTCCGCCCCCATGGCCGCGTAGATCTCCTCGGCCCGATCCGTGTCGATCAGGGTCATCGAACCCTTCACGAGGTCCATCTGCTCGATGAACGACTCGTCCTCCGTGCTCAACACGTCGACGAGGGCGTTGCCGATGCCGAGGACGTCGAAGGCGGCGGGGTGGTCCGTGGGAGTGCTCACAAGGGGGAAACCCTAGGCGTCGCCCCAGCGGATCGAGGAACCCGGAGGGAGCGCGAGGAAGGTCGCGAGTGCCGAGGGCTAGCCTCGCCCGACGGCCTCTCCCCACCCCAGGAGCACGTGATGATCGGATCCACCCGCGCCCGGACCGGTGCCGCCGCTGCCGCGCTGGCCCTCGCCAGCGCGGCGCTGCTCGGTGCCTGTGGCTCGTCTGGGGGCAGCGATCCGGCCGAGGCCCCGTCCGCCACCACCACGACGACCGCGCCGGACACCAGCGAGACCACCGCCGCGCCGCCCGTCACAACCTCCACCACGGCCACGGACGGCGGCGGCACGACGACGACGCTGAGCAGCGAAGGCACCGACACGGAGACCAGTGAGCTCGACACCCTGCCCGACGGCGTGCACTACGGCTACATGGCCGGCCTGGAGAAGGGGACGGTCGAGGGCCAGGACGTGCAGGTCATCCTCTGGGACGAGGTCGAGTTCTTGCGCGGGCAGGAGGCCATCGACGCCGCCGCCGAGGACAACGTCACGCTCGACACCGACTCCTACATCCGGAACAAGAACCAGACGATCCGGCGCCTCGCCGTCGTGCCGGAGGCCTCAGTCACCACGCTCCAGGAAGGCACCTCCGGGAGCAAGCCGTCGAGCGTCGACGAGGTCTGGCAGCAGGAGTACCTGTTCAAGATCGACGTCGGCAACGTCCGCGACATCACCACCGTGTCCAGCATCGACGCGGTCTACCTCCCCTAGCAGCGCCGATAGCCTCGGCGGAGTCCTGATCCGCCAGCTGCGAGGAACCCCGTGCCCGAGCACGATCTGAACCGCCTGCCCACCACCGTGGTGCCCACCCACTACGACCTGGAACTGGCCCCCGATCTGGAGACGGCGACCTTCTCGGGCACGGCGGAGGTCACCGTCATCGTCACCGAACCGGTCGACGTGTTGATCCTGCACGCCCTGGACCTCGAGATTGCCGAGGCCTGGCTGGAGGGCAGCGAGGGCGAACGGATCGACGCCACCCCGACCTTCGACACGCCATCGGAGACGGTCACCCTGGCGCTGGCGTCCACGGCGTCGGAGGGCACCTGGGCCTTGCACACGCGCTTCACGGGCGAGCTGAACGACAAGCTCGTCGGGTTCTACCGGTCCACGTTCACCGATCACGCCGGCGCCACGCAGACGCTCGCCTGCACCCAGTTCGAGTCCACGCACGCCCGTCGTGCCTTCCCCTGCTGGGACGAGCCGGCGTTCAAGGCCACGTTCGCCATCCGCCTCGTGGTCGCCGACGGCCTCTTCGCCGTGTCCAACGCCAGGGAGACCGCGGTCGACGAGCTGCCTGACGGCCGTCGGCGCGTCCACTTCGCCCCCACCATGAACATGTCGACGTACCTCGTGGCGTTCGTCATCGGGCCGCTCGAGGCCAGCGACGTGATCGACGTCGATGGCGTGCCGCTGCGGGTCATCGCCGTCCCGGGCAAGGCGGACCTCACCCCCTTCGCACTGGAGATCGGGGCCTTCTCCCTCCGGTACCTGTCCCACTGGTACGGGATCGCCTACCCGGGTGACAAGCTCGACCTGATCGCCATCCCTGACTTCGCGTTCGGTGCCATGGAGAACCTGGGCTGCGTCACGTTCCGCGAGACCGCGCTGCTGCTCGACGCTGAGCGCTCGACCCAAGCCGAGCTCCAGCGGGTGGCCGACGTGGTCGCCCACGAGATCGCCCACATGTGGTTCGGCGACCTCGTGACCATGGGGTGGTGGAACGGCATCTGGCTGAACGAGGCCTTCGCCACGTTCATGGAGATGATGACCACCGACGCGTTTCGCCCGGAGTGGCAGCGCTGGACCGATTTCGGGCTGGCCCGTTCGGCCGCGTTCGACACCGACTCCCTCTCGACCACGCGCGCCATCGAGTACGAGGTCGTGACCGCAGCGGATGCCGAGGGCATGTTCGACGTCCTCACCTACGAGAAGGGCGCCTCGGTCGTCCGGATGCTCCAGCAGTACCTCGGGGAGGATCGCTTCCAGGCCGGCATCCGCCGCTACCTGGACACCCACCAGTTCTCGAACACCGAGACCACCGACCTGTGGGATGCCATCGAGGAGGCCACCGGCGAGCCCGTGCGCCAGATCATGGACTCGTGGATCTTCCACCCCGGGCACCCGGTGATCTCCATCGCGGCCACCGATGACGGCACGGCGCTCGAGCTGCGCCAGGACCGCTTCTCGTTCGCGCCGGATCCGGCCTCGGGCATCGCACTGCCCGCCAACGAGCCCCGTTCGGTGCCGGTCGTCGTGCGCGTGGGCCACGGGGAGGGGACGTCGCTGCACCGGGTCCTGCTCGATGGCCCCGAGGCCACCCTGGCGCTCGACCACGCCCCCGATTGGATCGAGGGGAACCACGAAGGCAACGGGTTCTACCGGGTCGAACTCGCCGACGCCGATCTGCAGGCCATCGCCGCTCGAGCCCAGGCCGTGCTCTCGCCCCTCGAACGCTACGGGCTGGTCGAGGACGAGTTCGCCCTCATCCTCGCCGGACGGAGCTCGATGGAGCGGCTCTTCGGGCTCCTGCGCAGCCTCGCCACCGACGAGGACCTGTCGGTGTGGCAGCGCACCATCGGGGTGACGGCCAGCCTCGGGCGGGTGACGCCCGCCGACCAGGTCGACTCCTACCAGGGCTGGCTACGGGCACTGCTCGCTCCGGCGCTGCAGCGCCTCGGCGACGCAAAGGTGCCGGGCGAGCCCGAACGGACCACCGCCCTGCGCGCCGCACTCTTCGACGCCCTGGCCCGCTTCGGGAACGACCAGGGGCGTCGTGACCAGGCCGCCGACCACTTCGCCGCGCTGGGCGAAGACCCCGATGCCGTCGACGCCGACCTCGCCGACGCCGTCGTCCGGGTGGTCGCCTCCACGGCCGACCAGGACACCTGGGACGAGCTGCGCCGTCGGGCTGCTGCAGCCCGCACCGCGCAGGACACGCTCCGACACCAGGGGGCGCTGGCCGATGGGCAGGACCCGGCGCTGGTCCTGCGGTTCTGCGAGCTGTGCCTCACCGACGAGGTCCGTTCGCAAGACGCCCTCTTCCTCCTGGCTCGCGCCTTGCGCAACCGGTACGCCGCCGCCGAGGTGTGGGGGTTCCTCACCCAGCGCTGGGATGAGATCACCACCCGGTTCCCCTCCAGCACCGTGCCCCGGCTCATCGACGGCATTCGCGGCGTGAGCGATCGAGAGCTGGCCACTGCGATTGCCACGTTCCTCGCCGAGCACCCCATCAAGCAGGGCGCCAAGCCGGTGCAGCAGCACCTGGAGCGGATGTGGGTCACGGTCGCCCTAGCCGATCGCGTCCGCGGAGAACTGGGCGCGGCGCTCGCGTGATCCACCGGCGGTCGCCCGCCATCTGGGTGTTCGGTGTGGACGAGCACGCCATCCAGCTGACCTGGCGCCTGCTCGGACCTGAGCCCCTCCGGTTGCGCGTGCTCGACGACGGCGTCGACGCATCTGCCGAGGTGCCCGCTCCGGGTGCGACGGGCGCCATCCTCCTCACCGGTCTGCCGGCCGGCCGGCTCCTGCGCATCGAAGCCACCAGCCGCTCGCTCGGGGCGCCGGTCGTGCTGACCGCTCGGACGCTCGCCCGACTGCAGGGCGAGGAGCTGAGTCGCGTCGCCACGGTCAGCGACCTGCACCTGGGCACGACGGTCTTCGGCCATCGCGGCACCATCGCCGACCCGTTCGACCACCCCGATCCCCACCCGATGCGGTGTGCCGAAGCGGCGCTCGGCGAAGCGGTGGCGTGGGGAGCGGAGCGCATCGTCGTCAAGGGCGATCTGACCAACATGGCCCGTCCGACGGAGTGGCGCAGCTATGCCCGCCTCGTGAGCGCCCTGCCGGTCCCCGTCGACGCCCTCCCCGGCAACCACGACCATGGTCCCGGTTCGGTGGGCGGGCAGCTGAAGCCCGGGCAGGCCGCCCGAGCGTTCGGGCTGTCCATCGCCCAACCGGTAACGGTGCGAGACCTCCCGGGCCTGCGCCTCGTGCTCGGCGACACCACGGTCGCCGGGCGCCACGGAGGAAGCCTCGAGGCGGTGCGCCCCGACATCCTCGACGCGGTTGCGGAGGCCGATCCGCAGGGCGGCGTCCTCATCGCGCTCCACCAGCAGCTGCAACCCCATCGGGTGCCGGAGGGCTGGCCGCCTGGGATCGGACGCGACGAGAGCCGGTCGTTCCTCGATGCGCTTGGAGCGTTGCACCCGCACGTCCTCGTGACCAGCGGGCACACCCACCGGAACCGGCGCTGGGGGCGCTCGGGAGTCGTCGTTACCCAGGTCGGGTCGACGAAGGACTACCCCGGAGCGTGGGCGGGCTACGTCGTGCACGAGGGCGGCATCCGCCAGATCGTCCGACGGACCCAGGACCCCGCCGCGATCGAGTGGACCGACCACAGCCGCATCGCGGCGTTCGGGTTGTGGGAGCACGCGGCGCCCGGGCGCCTCGACGCCCGCTGCTTCAACGTCGCCTGGGGCCGGGCGACCTGACGCATGCCTCAGTCCGGTGGCGCCACCGCGAACGACAGGGTCCCGGCCGAGTCGGTGACCGTGACGATGATTTCCCGGGCCGACGTCTTGTCTCGCGCGCTGCAGGTCGAGGTCGACGACGGCGATCGGACCTCGATCGGATCACCGCTGCACCGCACCGTGAACGTGCGGTGGAACTGCTTGGCCAGCGACGTGGTGATCTCGTCCACGATCCGGGTGCGGGACACCACTGCGGCGGCGGGCGTTACGTCGAGCGTGCCCTGGTCGTCGACCTGGCGGACGTCGACCGGAAGGCGCCCGGCTTCCGCCAGGGTGACGGTGCAGCGGAAGGTGCCCCCCTTCTCCTGGACCAGCTTCCCGGCGCAACGGGTGGCCGTGACGTTGGGCTCGACCTCGGTGGCGACGGCCCGACCCACCGCCCGCTCGGTCGCCCCGTGGTCGAGCGTGCCCGCCTCGTCGCTGCAGGAAGAGAGCGCCGCCAGGCCGGCGAGGGCCGTAACGAGGAGGAGGCGAGCGATCGGGAGCGGCACGGTCAGACCAACCAGGCCACGAGGCCGATCTGGCCCAGGTGGTACGTGACCATGACGGCGAGCGGCCCGAACCGGCGCTGGTCGAGGAAGCGGTTCCACGCAAGGGTCGCATCGGAGGCGTAGAAGAGCGTTGCGCCGACGATCGCCCACGGTGCTGCGGTCCCGAAGGCGCTCACCACCATCGTCGAGATCACGACGAGGTAGGCGATGACCGGTGGGACCATGTCCCGCTGGTCACCGGAACCGACGCCGAGCACGATCCGACGCCCGACCGTGGCGATGGCGATCACGACGACCGCGAGGCCGATCGCCGTCCACATCCAGGACCGCGGGGCCAGCTGGAGCCCGACGACATAGGCGATGTGGCCCAGCAGGAACGATCCGAGCCCGGCGACGAACCACTTCTCCGGAAGCATCAGGAACACGTCGCCGGCGAGCGAGAGCACCAAGCCGATCACCATCCAGGTGCGGATGGTCGGGTCGACCGGCGTCAACGTGACGGCGACCCCGATGAGGAAGGCCAAGGTGGCGGGCTTGGTGACGTGGCGGATGTCCGGTCGCTCCACCCAGGTGGCCCACCAGTCGGCGACCGCGAACGCGAGGGTGACGGCGAGCAGGGCCCACGAGGTGGAGGTCATCGCTTGGGTCCCGGCTGCAGCATCGGCGCAGGCTAACCGTGGTCGGTCGAGGGCGGTCCGGCGAGAGCCCCGAGCGCACGGGCCGCAAGCGAGAGCGAGTCGGGGCACAGGTCCCGGCCGGCGATCCACCGCTCGACCTCATCAAGCGGGACCCGGTCAGCCTGGAGGACCTCGCCGTCGGGGAACGTGAACGGGCCGTCGTGGCGGGCGAGGAACACCCGCCCGAGGAGCGAGACGTCGAAGTCGTCGTAGGTCCCGCCGCCGAGCGCCTGGAGGCCCGCTTCCACCCCCGCCTCCTCGCGCAGTTCCCGGAGCGCGGCGTCGCCCCAGTCCTCGCCGACGCCGACGACGCCACCGAAGGCGACGTCCCACCGGCCCGGCCAGACGTCCTTCCACTGCGCCCGCTGGTGGACGATCAGTCGCTCGTGGAGGTCGACGACGACGATGTAGGTGCACCGATGCCGTAGGCGCTCGGCCCGCATCACCGAGCGCGGAACGACATCGAGCACGTTCCCGGCCTCGTCGACCACCTCCACCCGTTCCTCGGCCGCAGCGCGGGCCAGGTCTGACAGCTCCGACCGATCGGACCGTTCGGTCACGATGCGGGTGGGACCGGAGCGGCCGCCGCGGCCGCCGCCACCGCGGCGAGGGCGTCGTCCCATCGGAGCCCCTCGGCAAGCTGGCGCCGGTAGCGGATCACCCGTGCCGGCATGTTCATGGTGAGCGCGCCCACGACCCGCCCGTCGCGCCCGTACAGGGCACAGAAGCGGCGTTCGGCGAGCGAGCCCGCCACGACCTCGATCTGGTCGGTCGGACGGACCCGGCCGGCCAGCTGGATCTTGCGGTCGTACTGGTCGCTCCAGAAGAAGGGGACGGGGGCGAACGGCTCCCCCGGGCCGTCACCGGCGAGGAGCCGGCGAGCGGCGTGCGCTCCCATGTCGAGGGCGTGCTCCCAGTGCTCGACGCGCATGACCTCGTCGAACAGCGAATTCGGCCACCGCGCCACGTCTCCGCACGCCACCACGCCGGGGGCAGCCAGCGTGGTCTCGTCGCATCGGACGCCGTCTTCGAGCAGCAGGCCGCTCCCGTGCAGCCACTCGGTGTTCGGGATGACGCCGATGCCCACCACGACCACATCGGCCCCGACGGTGGTGCCATCGGTGAGCGCCACCTCCAGGGGCCCAGTTCCGGCTGCGACGACGTCCGCCACCCCCGTGCCCAGGCGCAGATCCACCCCGTGGTCGCGGTGGAGGTCCGCGACCACACCACCCATTTCCGGCCCGATGACCCGAGCGAGCGGTGCCTCGAGCGGCTCCACCATGGTCACCTCGGCGCCTCGCTCGCGACACGACGCCGCGACCTCCGCGCCGATGAACCCTGCCCCGACCACCAGCACCCTCGAGGCACCCCCGTCGAGGACGTCTCGCACGGCGATCGCATCGTCGAGGGTCCGCAGCGCATGGACGCCCAGAAGGTGCTCGGTACCGGGGATGTGCCGGGGTCGGGCGCCCGTGGCGATCACCAGGCCGTCGAACGGAAGGACCCGTCCGTCGGCGAGGGCCACCGTGCGCCCCTCGAGGTCGAGGCCGGTGGCCGCGACGCCTCGCTCCCAGGTCAGGACGAGCGCCTCGTTGTGGCCGGCAGGAAGGGCGATGCGGTCGGTGTCCCACTCGCTCCGCAGCACCTGCTTGGACAGCGGCGGCCGGTCGTACGGAGCGTGCGCCTCATCGCCCACGAGCGTGATGGAGCCCGCGTAGCCGTCGGCCCGCAGCGTCTCTGCGGCGCGCAGCCCGGCCAGCGAGGCGCCGACGATGACGATGCGTTCGAGTGGGGACATGTTCGGACCTGGGTTGCGACGGCTTCGGGTGCGACCGGAGCCGCCGAGCTCAGCCTTCGAGGGTGATGGCCTGCTTGGGGCAGCGAGCCGCTGCTTCGACGACCTTCGGCCGCAGGGCCTCGTCGGGTTCCTCTTGGAGCACGTAGAGGAAGTCGTCGTCGCGCACCTCGAAGACCTCCGGCGCGATCCCCATGCACACCGCGTTGCTCTCGCACAGATCGAAGTCGACAACCACTCGCATGACGCCTCCCGGGCTCAGGCCGTTCCTGGTCGCAACGTAGCCGCTGGTCCGGGTGCAGACGCGACGACGACGACCCGAAGGTCGCCGCCGTCTCGGGTGGAGGTGAGGGGAATTGAACCCCTGGCCTCCTCGATGCGACCGAGGCGCTCTACCAACTGAGCTACACCCCCGAAACGGGACCGAACCCTAGCGCGAGGGTCCTCCCCTCCTGCCAGTCCGTCAGCGGCAAGGCTGCATCAGCAGGTCTTGATGAAGACCTGGACGGTGAAGACGCGCTTGCGGTTGGTGGCGTACCCGACGCCGGCGCCGTTCCACTTGGTGTTCACGATGTTCGCCTTGTGGCCGGGCGACGCCATGTAGGCGTCCTCGATGGCGGGGACGCTGGGGCCGTAGCCGACGTTCTCGCCGAGCGAGCACCACTTCACCTTGATTCCATCCGAGAGCTTCGAGTGGTAGAGCGTGTTTTCACGGGCAAGCTTCTCGGCCCAGGCCTGGGCCTTGCGCTGCGCATCGGCCTGGGTGCCGAGGGTGCGCAGGCGGTAGGCGGAGCGATCGGCGTTGAGCTCGCTGAGGACCTGGGACTGGGTGCTGCGAAGGCAACCGGTGAGCAGTGCCATGGCGCACAGGAGGGTCACGACGGCGACCTGTCGGCGCTTGGCGGAGGAGAGGTGGGACGGTGCCATGCCTCCTACCTCGGCGTGCCAGAGCCTGGGCTTGAACAAGTATTGCTGCTCTACGTGGCCAATTTGCCACTCTACGTGGTTTGACCTGGCGATCTGCCGACGGTGCCATCACGAAATGGGCCGAACGGGCCATGCCCATCGGCTCCGGCCACTTCGCCCACCTAAGAAGTCGACGACGCGTCGTGGTGAGGTCGCCCGATCCGGACACCTCCACAACTCGCTTTGGTTGCCAAGCGGAACGCAAGCGTTCGCAGGGTTCCTAGTTCGAGGCGGTGCGGTGGACCGCGAGGTTCGGTGTGCCCGCCGGCCGGGGATCGCGCTGGGGGCGAAGGACCCGAACCTTGGCGGCCGCCTCATCTGCTCGCACCCGGATCTGCACCAGGGCGTACACGTAGGCGCTCAGGGCGCCACCGGTGACCAGGAAAAGCAGGATCGTCATGAGGCTGGTGGCGACCAGGGCGACCAGGAGGAAGAAGACGGTGGCTCCTCCCAGCCCAACCAGCACGTTCTGGCGGCGACGGACCATCTCGCTGCGATGCAGCTGCGGGGCGTAGGACCCGCCCGGCACCGAGGCGGAGCGATTCTGGGGCAGCGGGCGAAGCGACGTGCCCGGGGTGGCCCGCTCGAGCGTGGAGAGCTGATGACGGAACGAGGTCACCGAACTGGCCGGCCGACCCTCGCGGTGCTTGCGCAGCATCGGAGGCACCAAGAAGCACGCCCACACGACCGCCAGGCAAACGAATGCGAGAATCTCCACGTGGAGGGCCTTCCTGCAGCTGTGAGGACGGTACCGAACCGGGCCCGGTGAAGGGTGGATGGCACCACCCAGGAACGAGTGAGAGCGCTGCGCCCGTTCCCTCAAAGGGCGTGACGGGATCACTGCGGTTGTTACGGTTCTACTACGGAACGGGTGAGGAAATCCACCCGGGTCGCCGCTGTCCGCAGGCCTGGACTGCCGCCTTGGCCTCCCCGCCCGAGCGCCAGTTGCTTGCTTGAAAAAGCATTCCTGGGTCGAACCCGCAGGTCAGAGGCCCAGATCGAGTTCGGGATCGGCTGCCTCGCGACGGAAGGTGCCCGAGCGACCCCCGGTCTTCTCCCACAGCGCCACGTCGCCGATGGTCATGGACCGGTCGGCCGACTTGCACATGTCATAGATGGTGAGCGCAGCGACCGACACGGCCGTCAGCGCCTCCATCTCGACACCCGTGCGGTCGATCGTGTCGACGTGGGCCTCGATCTCGATGTACGTGTCGTCGATGTGGAAGTTGATCAGCACGGCCCCGACGAGCAGCGGGTGACACAGCGGGATGAGGTCCGCGGTGCGCTTGGCGGCCTGGATGCCGGCCACTCGGGCCACGTTGAGCACGTCGCCCTTGCCCACCGAACCACGAGCGACGAGTGCCGTCGTCTCGGGCTGCATGTGCACGCGGCCTCGGGCGACCGCTCGACGGTGCGACGGATCCTTGGGCGTGACGTCGACCATCCGGGCACGACCGAGTGGATCCAGATGGGTGAGTCGCTCAGGCATGCCCGAAGTCTAGGTGTCCCCTGCCAGCGGGCTCCTCAGCCGCCTATTTCGGACATGGACCGGTTCGGGCGGATGAACGTGACGTTGCTGATGCCGTGGCCGGCCCACTTGCCCGCCACGGTGGTGGCCAGGGCAGCAGCAAGGTCGTCGTCGCTCCCGCCGCCACGGAGCAGGGCGCGGAGGTCGGTCTCCTCGGTGGAGAACAGGCACGCCCGCAGCTGGCCATCGGCCGTCAGGCGCACCCGATCGCAGCTGGCGCAGAACGGCTCGGTCACCGTGCCGATGACGCCGATCTCGCCGCGACCGTCGAGGTAGCGGTGCCGTTCGGCCGGATCCGAGCCGCGGTGCAGCGGTTCGGTCGGGAATGCGGCCTCGATGGCGGCGACGATCTCCGCGGACGGGACGACCTGGCTGTGGCTCCACCGGTTGTCGGCATCGAGGGGCATGAACTCGATGAACCGGACGGTCACGCCCTCGTCGCGCCCGAAGCGGGCGAAGTCGACGATCTCGTCGTCGTTCACCCCTCGGACGACGACCACGTTCACCTTGACCGGTTCGAACCCCGCTGCCACCGCAGCGCGGATGCCGGACAGCACGCTGGGCAGTTCATCGCGCCGGGTGAGCTGTTCGAACCGGTCGGGCCGCAGCGAGTCGAGCGAGATGTTCAGCCGGTCGAGCCCAGCGGCCCGCAGGTCCTGGGCCGTGGAAGCGAGGGTCGACCCGTTGGTCGTGAGCGACAGGTCGACCCCGAGTGCGGCGAGCTGCTCCACCAGGACGTGCAGTCGGGCTCGCACCGTGGGCTCGCCTCCGGTGAGGCGGATGGAATCGAACCCGAACCGCTCGACGCACACCGTGGCGATGCGGGTCAGCTCCTCGAAGGTAAGCAGCTCGTCGCGCGGGTGCCAGTCCATGCCCTCGGCGGGCATGCAGTACGTGCACCGGAAGTTGCACCGATCCGTGACCGAGATGCGCAGGTCGCGGTGGACGCGCCCGAATCCGTCCACGAGGGGAGTCAGGTCGTCGGCGGGGGTCACCAGGCCAGGCTACGGGCGATCGCGGCCAGTCCGCCTGCCCGGCGAGCACAACGCGCACGATGGCGACTGCGGGTCCAACGGGTCGAAGCGGTTCCCATCAGGAGGGTGAGGCAAGGAGGACGACGGTGACCTCGTCGCCTTCGTCGACACCGATGCCATCGGGGAGCTCGGCCAGGGCGTTGGCATCGGCAGCCGAAGCGAGCTGGTGGGACCCCTGGCCCGACACCGGGTGGGCGTGGAGGCGCCCGTCGACCCAGCGGCAGGCGACCCGCTGGAAGGCGGTGCGACCGTCCGGACGGCGCCCGAGGCCCGGACCGGCCACCGCCGCAACCCGCGGGAGGTCGAGGTCCGCTCGACCGGCAAGCCGTCGCAACCCGGGAACGCCGAGCAGCGAGAGCGACACCAGGGAGGAGACCGGGTTGCCCGGGAGCCCGAACACGGGAGTGCCGTCGAGGATCCCGAACGCGAACGGCTTCGCCGGTCGGATCGCGATCTGCATCCACCGCATGTCCGCCAGGTCACCGAGCACGACCTTCACGAGGTCGAAGTCGCCCATGCTCACCCCGCCGCTCGTCGCCACGGCATCGCACGTCGCGGCGGCCTCGATCAGGGCGGATGACAGTGCGTCGCGGTCGTCGGCCACCGTGCCCAGGTCCACGGCGTCGATGCCGAAGCTGCGGGCCAGGGCCACGAGCATCGGACGGTTGCTCTCGCGAATCTGCCCCGGACCCAGGGGGCGGTCGTCGTCGATCAGCTCGTCGCCGGTGGAGATCACGCCCAGCCGGGGCCGCCGGATGACGACCGGCCGGCGGACGTTGACCGATGCGAGCACGCCGAGGTGAGCGGGCCCGAGGAGGGTGCCACCGGCGACCACCACCTGCCCGGGAGCGATGTCGCTGCCCGCCGCTCGGATGTTGCGGCCCGACTCGACGGCCTCGAGCACCTCGACCTCCGAAGCGTCGGGGCCGCCGTTCGTCCGCTCGACCATCACGACGGCGTCGGCGCCCGGCGGCATCGGTGCGCCGGTCATGATCCGGACGGCTTCGCCGGGGCCGACCGCGGTGTCGGCCGCCGCTCCCGCGGCGACGGTCGCGACGACGGGGAGCCGCACCGGATGGGCCTCCGTGGCAGCGGCGACGTCCATCGAGCGCACGGCGTAGCCGTCCATGGCCGAGTTGGCCCAGGGCGGGACGGGTTCATCGGCGCCGACGTCGCCGGCCAACACGCACCCGAGCGCGTCGTCGAGTGCGACGGGGACCGGTGCCCGGGGCGCGCAGCGAGCCAGGACGTGGCTGCGCGCCTCGGTGAGCGAGATCAAAGCCACGACGTCAGTCGGCGTGGAGGTCGTGGCGCTTGCAGATGTCGGCCAGGAATCGCCCGAACGCAGGCCCGAGGTCCTCACGCCCGAGCGCCAGCTCCACGATGGTCTCCAGGTAGGCCGGCACGGTGCCGGTGTCGTACCGGCCACCCTTGAACGTGGCGCCGTAGACGGCCTGGTCGGCGAGGAGCAGGGCGATGGCATCGGTGAGCTGGATCTCCCCGCCGACCCCTGGCTCGACCTGCTCGAGCTTGTCGAAGATCTCCGGCGTGAAGATGTAGCGGCCCATCACGGCCAAGTTGGACGGCGCTGCGGCGGGCTCGGGCTTCTCGACGATGTCAAGGATCTGCACCAGCGAGTCGGAGATGCGCTCGGGCTTGGCATTGCCATAGCGCTTGATGTCGTCCTCCTCCACCTCCTGCAGCGCCAGCACGGACCGCCCGTACTGGGTGTGGATCTTGATCATGTCGGACAGCAACGTGCTGTCCTTCGCCATGAACTCGTCGCCCAGCAGCACCACGAACGGGTTGTCGCCGACGTGCTTCTGCGCCACCGAGACCGCATGGCCGAGCCCGAGCGGCTCGCCCTGACGCACGTAGTGGATGTCGGCCAGTTCGGCGAGGTCGACGACCTCGTTGAGCTCGTCGATCTTGCCCGCCTTGTCCAGGTGGTACTCCAGCTCGAACTGGCGGTCGAAGTGGTCTTCGATCGAGCGCTTCGACCGGCCGGTGATGATCAAGATGTCGTCGATGCCCGCCGCAACGGCCTCCTCGACCACGTACTGGATGGCCGGCTTGTCCACGACGGGGAGCATCTCCTTCGGCTGCGCCTTGGTGGCCGGGAGGAAGCGGGTGCCGAGACCGGCGGCGGGGATGACGGCCTTGCGCACTGCGGATCGTGGGGTGGTCACGCGATCAGTCTCGCGCAGCGGGCTCGGACCACCCGTGGCAGCCTCGAAGGCCCGCATGTGCCTGACCGGGGGTCGGCTCCCTACACTGGCAGTCTCCGTTCGAGACTGCTAACCGCCGATCCGGCCCAGCGAGGACCGATGCCCACCTACGAGTACCGCTGCAAGAACTGCGGCCACGAGTTCGACGTCGTCCAGTCCTTCACCGAGGACTCGCTGACCGAGTGTCCGTCGTGCCACGAGGCCACCTTGAAGAAGGTCTTCGGCAACGTCGGCATCACGTTCAAGGGCTCCGGCTTCTACAAGACCGACAGTCGATCGGCCGGGACGTTCGGCTCCGCCCGCGACGCAGACAAGAGCGACAACGGCTCCAGCTCCTCCCCCAAGAAGGACGCCGCGGCCAGCTCGTCAGACTCCAGCTCGTCCTCCTCCTCGGACTCCTCGAGCTCCAGCTCCTCGTCGAGCTCGTCATCGGACTCCTCGAGCAGCAGCTCCACCGCCTCCAGCTCCACCAAGTCGACCCCCAAGCCGGCCTGACCCCGTGGCCGGCAGCCTCCCCCGCGCTGACGTCGGCGTGTTCGGCGGATCGGGCTTCTACCGGTTCCTCGACGATGTCACCGAGGTGGCCGTCGAGACGCCGTACGGGTCCACCTCGGCGCCGGTCGCCATCGGCTCGCTCGGATCGCGCACGGTCGCCTTCCTGCCGCGCCACGGCGCCCACCACGAGCACCCGCCCCACCGGGTCCCCTACCGGGCCAACGTGTGGGCGATGCACGCCTTGGGCGTGACCAACGTCTTCGGGCCCTGCGCCTCCGGCTCGCTCCAGGCGGGCATCGTGCCCGGGAGCTTCGTGGTCCCCGACCAGCTCGTCGACCGCACGTGGGGCCGGGCCGACTCGTTCTTCGACGGGGAGCACGGCCGTCCCGTCCACCACGTGGCGTTCGGAGACCCCTACGACGAGTCCCTGCGAGCGGTGGCCATCGAGGCCTGCCGGGCTGAGGGAGTCGAGGTCCACGACCAGGGCACGGTGGTCACCATCCAAGGGCCGCGGTTCTCCACGCGCGCCGAGTCGCGGTGGTTCAGCTCGCACGGCTGGGAGGTCATCAACATGACCCAGCACCCCGAGGCCGTCCTGTGCCGGGAGGCGGGGCTGCGCTATGCAGCCATCGCCCTGATCACCGACTTCGACGCCGGGCTCGAGGGCACCGGCATCCCCGCGGTGACCCAAGACGAGGTCTTCGCCTTCTTCGAGGCCAACGTCGAGACCGTCCGGCGGGTGCTCTTCCGAGCACTCGACGCCAGCCTCCCCACCGACCGCATCGACGCAGGGCCGGGCTTCGAGGGCCGCTGACGCAGCGAGCCGGCCGGGTCCGAGGCGCCAGATGAGCCGCAACCCCGCCGGACCCCGGCGCTTGCGCCTACGGTCCAGCCGCCTTCCCCGAGATGCTCGCCGTGGAGGTGCGCGCCCGTGGGTCCGATCCAGCCAGGAGCAAT
Organism: Acidimicrobiales bacterium; assembly: GCA_046594195.1. Lineage (GTDB taxonomy): Bacteria > Actinomycetota > Acidimicrobiia > Acidimicrobiales > Iamiaceae > Aquihabitans. The sequence continues at coordinate 15,166 of JBKJPY010000093.1, forward strand.
CCGTCGTCGCCGCCCTCCGGGCCGGCGCCGCATCCCGCGCAGCCGGACGCCGCTGCACCGCCGGCTCGTCCAGGACCCCGCAGCGGTGCGCCACTGGCTCATCGTGGGTGTTGCGGCCTGGGTGCTCGCATCGCTGGTCAGCGGCGCCCTCCACCGGGCGGACGAGGCACGGGAGCGGTGGGGTCGCACGACCCGGGTGTGGGTGGCGGCGCGTCCGGTGCGGCCCGGCGAACGGTTGGACGGCGCCGTCCGCTCCCACCGGTGGCCGGCGGCACTCGTCCCCGCGGCGGCCGTCGACGAGGTGGTGCCCGGCGCTCGGGGGGCGAGCACGATCGACGCGGGCACGGCCATCACCGAGGCCATGGTCGAACGGCACGGCGGCGAGCGCCGGACGGTGGCGCTGCCCGTGAGCGACGCTCAGCTGCCGGTCGAGGCGGGCGACCAGGTCGACCTGTGGGCCACGGCAGACCCGGCAACCGTCCCCGATGGCGCGGCGGCGACGAGGCGCGTGGCAACCGGCGCCCGGGTCGTCGGATCCGCCGACGGGTCCGTCGTCGTGGAGGTGGCGCCTGACCAGGTCGCCGCGGTCGCCGATGCGGCCGCCACCGCGACGATCACCGTCGTCGGGGTGCGCTGACGATCAGCGAGCGTCGATGACGTTGGCCCCGAGCAGCCCGAACAGCAGCAGCCCCAGCGCCACCCGGTAGATGACGAACACCATCAGCGTGTGCGACGTCAGGTAGCGCAGGAGCCAGGCGATGGCGGCGTAGCCGACGATGAACGAGACGATGGTGGCGACCAGCGTCGGGCCCACCGCCAGCCCATCGCCCCCGCCCACGTCCTTCAGCGAGAACACGCCGGACAGCACCACGGCCGGGATCGACAGGAGGAACGAGAACCGCGCCGCCGCCTCACGGGTGAACCCGAGGAACATCCCGGCGCTGATGGTGGCCCCCGACCGGCTGACCCCCGGAACCAGCGCCAGCGATTGGGCCAGCCCGATCGTGACGCCGTCCCTCGTGGAGATGTGCTCGGTGCCCTTGGTGCGCGACCCCGCCCGGTCGGCCCACAGCAGCACCAGGCCGCCGACGATGAGGGTGCTGGCGATGAGCCGAAGGTCGCGGGCGCCGGTCTCGATCTGGTCCTTGAACGCGAATCCGAAGATGGCGATGGGGATCGTCGCCACGATCAGGTACCAGCCCATCCGGGCATCGTCCGAGGAGCGGTCGCCCTTCGTGCTGCGGGCCTTGACGATGCGCCAGGCGTCCTGGCACCAGGCCCAGGTGATCCGCCACAGGTCGCTCCAGAAGAAGATGACCACCGCTGCCATCGTCCCCAGCTGGATCACCGCCGTGAAGGAGGCCCCGGGATCGGACCAGCCGAACAACTCCGGGACGATCCGGAGGTGCCCACTGGAGGAGATGGGCAGGAACTCGGTGAGGCCCTGCACGATCCCCAGGACGATTGCTTCGACATACGACATGGCCGCACACCTTGCCACCTCGATGGTCAATGCCAGGTCATCGCAACGTCGTGCAGGACGTGACCCATGCCACCTCGACGTCCGGGATCACCCACCCACGCCCGGTGCACGGAGGCCACCGGAACCATGGCCGTCGCGTGCCCGATGGATCAGCGGCCGGAAACCGTGATGCCGTGGACGACCAGGCTCACGCCGGCGGACCGCATCGGCAGCCACTCGATGTCCGCACCTACGGCCGAGACCTCAGCCAGCATGCGCTGAATCGACGAGGCAATGGTGAACTCCCGCAGGGGTTCCCCGAGCTCACCGCTGGTGATGCGCAGGCCCTCGGCACCGGTCGAGAAGTCGCCCGAAACCGGGTTCACCCCCGAGTGGAGCCCCGAGACCGAGCTGATCAAGACGCCGTCGCCCACCTCGGTGAGCAACTCGGGCTGCAGCTTGGTCCCGGGGACGAGCGACAGCGCTCGACAGCCGACCGCCGGCGTCGACGAGAAGCCGCGGACCGCGTTGGCGGTGGACACGGTGCCCGACCGACGCGCCGTGTAGGCGTTGTGCACGAACTGGTTCAGCCGCCCACCCTCGATGAGCACGTTGCGGCGCGATGCCAGGCCCTCCCCATCGGTCTCCGACGAGCTGTAGGCAAGCGGGTTCGTGGCGTCGTCGACCAGCGTGAACGCAGCCGCGGCCACCTCGTCGCCGAGGCGATCGGCGAACAACGACCGGCCCTTCAGCACGGCCTCGCCCGAGAGGGTGGATCCGATGATCCCGAGGAGCTGGGCGGTGACGTACGGGTCGAGCACCACGGTCACGCGGCCGGACGACGGCTGGGTGGCCCCGAGCAGCCGAGTGGCCCGGCGGGAGGCATCGGCTGCCGCGACGGACACGTCGAGGTCCTCGGGCGAGCGGCCGACGGAGAACCCGAAGCCGGTCTGGGTGTCGTCGCCGTCTTGGGCCACGCACGACGCCGACACGTAGCACGAGGTCTCGCTGCCGTACGCCCGGATGCCGGTGGTGGAGACCACGGCCCCTTCCGAGACGCCATCGGCGTAGTCGGCTGCATCGACGCCAGTGATGCGCGGGTCCATCGCCCGCAGCGCCCGCTCGAGCTCGACGGCCAGGTCGATCTTGGACTCCGTCGACGACTTCAGCAGGCTCTCGCGGTACAGGTCGAGGTCCGGGATGGCGATGCCGTCGGGCTCGGCCAGGCCCAGCCACTCGTCGGGCGTGGCGAACGTCGCGTTGTCGCGCGCCTCGGCCAGCGTTTCGGCCAGCACGTCCTCGTCGAGCGAGCCCGCATAGGCGAAGCCCTGCCGGTGGTCCGAGATGACCCGCACCCCGATGCCGGCGGAGGAGGCCGACGCCAGCTGCTCCACGTCGCCCTCGTACACCCGCACCTCGGTGGACGACGAGCGGCCCACGACGACCTCGACCTCCTCGCCCGCCTTCGCCAGCGCGACGATCCGATCCCCGATCGCCAAGAGCTGCGCGCCCGAGACATCGCTCATGCTGCGGTCCCTCCCACGGTCAGGCTGGAGACCCGGAGGGTGGGGACGCCGTCGCCGACGGGGACGCCTTGGCCGTCCTTGCCGCAGGTCCCGGGCGGACCCATCTCGAAGTCGTCACCCACGGCGTCGATGAGTTCGAGCACCTTGGGGCCGTTGCCGATGAGGTTGCCCTCGCGGAGCGGCTCGGTGATCTTGCCGTCCTCGATCAGGTAGGCCTCGGTCATCCCGAACACGAAGTCGCCGGTGGCCGTGTTGACCTGACCGCCGCCGAGGTGCGCCACGTACACGCCGTTGGGGGTGTCGGCGATGATGTCATCGGGGTCGGTGTCGCCGTTGGTGAGGATGGTGTTGGTCATCCGGACCATCGGCAGGTGCTTGTAGCTCTGACGACGGCCGTTGCCGGAGAGCTTGCGGCCCTCCTTGCGGGCCCGGAGCTGGTCCCACATGTAGTCGGTGAGGATGCCGTCTTCGATGAGGACGTTGCGCTGGGCGGGCGTCCCCTCGTCGTCGATGGCGAAGGTCCCCCACTCGTTGCCCATGGTGCCGTCGTCGACGATGGTGACGAGGGGCGAGGCGACCAGTTGGCCGACCCGGTCGGCGAAGACCGAGACCTTCTTCTGGATGTGGTCGGCCTCGAGGCCGTGGCCGCAGGCCTCGTGGAACAGCACGCCGCCGCCGCCCTTGCCGATGACGACGGGCAACGCACCCGACGGGGCCGGACGGGCCCGCAGCTTGGTGAGGGCCTGCTCGGCAGCCTCATCCGCGAGGTCCTCGACCTGGTAGCGGTCGAACAGCTCGAAACCCATGGTGTGGCCGATGGAGCGACGCCCGGTCTGCATCCCGGTGTCGCCGCTGGCCACGACCCCAACCACGAAGAGGGTCCGGGTTTGGTCGTCGGCAGCGAGCAGGCCGTCGGAGTTGGCCACCAGGATGCGGCGCCGGCTGTCGCCGTAGGAAGCCGACACCTGCTTGATGGCGTCACCCTTGGAGCGCGCTACCTCGTTCGCCCGCTGGAGCAACTCGACCTTGGTGGCCTTGGCGACCTCCTCGGGCCGGGTCACCACCTCCTGCGAGGTGACCGCCTGCGTGGTGAGCGCCACCGTCTTCACGCCGCCGCCACTGCCTCGGGCCGCCGCGGCTGCGGCCTCGGCGGCTGCGATGAGCCCCGGCTCGGACAGGTCCGCCGTGTGGGCGAAACCGGTGGTCTCGCCCGCCACGACGCGGATCCCGGCGCCACGATCGCGGCCCGAGCCCAGCTCTTCGATCTTGCCGTCGTCGAGGCGACCCGACGACGAGCGCTTGTCCTCCACGAAGACCTCGGCGAAGTCTCCGCCCGTCTGCAGGGCGGTGCCGAGCACCCGGGACACCACGGCTTCATCGATCACGATGGACCTCTTGCTCGTCGGTTGGTTGGACGGGCGCTTAGGACACCCGTCCGAGGGCGGCTTATCGTACCGAGGTGCCTGTGCATCTCGGACTGACCGCGAAGATCACGTTGGTCGTGTCCACCGACGACACCGCCGTCGCCGCCCGCTCGGGCGACGTCCCGGTCCTCTCCACCCCGCGCATCGTCGCGCTGTGCGAGGAAGCCGCCGTCGCTGCGGTCGCCGGCCACCTAGCGGACGGCGAGACGACGGTCAGCATGCGGGTGCAGCTCGACCACCTCGCCCCCTCCGCCGTCGACAGCACGGTCACCGCCAGTGCGAAGCTCGAGAAGGCCGAGGGCCGGCGCCTCAAGTTCTCCGTGTCGGTCTCCGACGCTCGCGGCCTCGTCGCCGCCGGCAAGGTCACCCGGGTCGTCGTCGAACGCGACCGCTTCATGGAGAAGTGTTTGTAAGAGGTTGCTCGCGGCCTGGCATCCTCCCCGGGGTGAACGAACGCACGAGCGGTAGCAGCGGCAAGAACATCCGGGTCGTCGGGCTGGATGCGGACGACACGTTGTGGCACACGGAGGTGTACTTCGAGCGGACACAGCGGCGCTTCGACGAACTGGTCGGTCGCTACGTCAGCGCCGATGTCGACGTCCACGCCGCGCTGACCGCCGTCGAGCGCCGCAACCTGGGCCGCTACGGCTACGGCATCAAGGGCTTCACCCTGTCGATGATCGAATGCGCCATCGAGGTCACGGACGGCGCCATCGGGGTCGAGGAGCTGGGACAGGTGCTGGCCGCCGGCCGCTCGATGCTCGACCACCCGGTGGACCTGATCGATGGAGTGGACGAGACGATCACCGCCCTGGCCGATGCCGGGTACCGGCTGGTCATCGTCACCAAGGGCGACCTCCACCACCAGGAGCTGAAGGTGATGGCATCGGGCCTCGCCGACCGGGTGGAGCGCATCGAGATCGTGGCCGAGAAGGACGTGGCGACCTACGGCCGGGTCGTGGCGTCGATGGACGTCGAGCCGTACCAGTTCGCCATGGTCGGCAACTCGGTGAAGAGCGACGTCCTGCCGGTGCTCGAGCTCGGCGGCCACGCGGTGCACGTCCCGTACCACATCACCTGGGAAGCGGAGCACGCCGACCACGACGGCACGGTCCCCACCCTGGACACCATCGCCGACCTTCCCGCCTGGCTCGCCGCCCAGTCCTGATCGGCGTCGCCGACGAGGGCGAGCGAAGCGAAGGGGTGACGAGTTGTCAGTCGACGAGCTGGTCTGCGGCCAGGAAGGTCGACACGGCCTGCCACCAGGCGTCGGGGTTCTCGAACTGCGGGCAGTGGGCGGCGTCGGGGATGACCACCAGGTCCGCGGTTGAGATGGCATCGGCGATGCGGCGCGACGCGGGCAGGAACCCTTCGTCCTCGGAGCCCACCACGACCCGCACGGGCATCGTCAGGCCCGACAGCTCGGCGAGGCGATCGACCCGCGTGGTCAGCTCGACCCCCATGGCGGCATACATCGCCGGCGAGCAGCGGTGGACCTTGCCATCGCTGAACTCGGCGTAGCCGGCTCGTTCGGCCCGGACCCGCAAGTCTGAGGGGGCCTTGGGTTGCTGAGGCATCTGGGCGAGCACCTCGACGAGGCCGGCGATGCCAGAGGTGCGGAGGATCTCGACGCCGAACGCCACGGTCTCGGGATCCAGCCCGTCGACGGGGCCGTGGTTCGTGTCCATCAGGACCAGGCGCTCGATGCGCTCGGGAGCGGCGAGGGCCATCTCCTGGGCGATCATCCCGCCCATCGAGTGGCCAAGCAGCGCAAAGCTGGCCCAGCCGAGCTGATCGGCCAACGCCAGCAGGTCCTGGGCGTACACGGCCAGCGAGTAGTGGTCTTCCTGCTCGGGGTGGTCACTGTCGCCGTGGCCGCGCAGGTCGGGGGCGACCACCCACCAGCCCTGGTCGACGAAGGCATCGATCCAGTCGCCGAAGTCCTCCTTGGCGCCCGTGAACCCGTGGGTGAGCAGCAGTGGCCGCCCGCCCTCCCCCGCCTCGAGGACGTCGAGGCGGACCGTTCCGACGACACGTGTGACGGCGGACATCAGTTGCCGTGGCCCGTGCCGTGGCCGGGCATCGAGTCGAGGATCTTCGCCAGGTCGAGCGTGCTGACCTGATCGGACGGCGGGATGGCGATGTCGACGGGCTTGCCGAAGTCGTAGAACTCGATCGTCTGCGTCACGACGCCGGTGGCGCCGGTGCCCGGGTGGGCCTTGCTCAGCTCGGCCAAGTCGAACGCCACCGAGAACCGGCGGACGTAGCCGTCGCCGTCGATCCACGCCTCGGCGGGCAGCGGCCCCAGCTTCGCAAGGTCGACACCGTGACCGGCGAGCTGGTCTTCGATCTTCTGGCGGCGCTTGCCTGCAGCGCGGTCGAGCACCTTCGCCACGTCGAGGTCGACCTTCACGTGGCGAGTGGCCACCCCGCGGACCTTCTCGGTGCCGACCGTCGTGACCGGCCCTCCGGCCCCTTCGAGCAGTTCGAGGAAGCTGCCCGGGTCGCCCTGGAGGCCGCCGCCCATCTGGTCGGCGAGCTGCGCCAGCTTCGGCGAGGTGATCTTCACCCAGGGCTTTCCGCCGAACAGTTCGCTGACGAACGGGGCCTTCACGTAGGCGGTGTCGCCGTCGTAGACGGCCTCGATCTTCGCGCCATCGGATTCGCCCCCGAAGGTGCCCGAGACATCTGCCACCAGGTGCGCCCGGCCGTTGGCACCGTCGATCTCCCCGGTCGAGGTGACGCTCACCGACGGGTCGCCATCCGCCGGAGTGGAGCGAACCGTGATCGCCACCTTCTCGGTCGAGACGGCACCCGTTGCCTGTGCCGCCTCGACGACGCCCGCGGCCCGCTGGGCCTGCGGAGCGACGCCCGAGGACACGAGCTGCGCACCGCCATCCGCACCTCCGGTCGCGCCGCACCCGGCCACGACGATGGTGAGCGAGGCAGTGACCACGAGGAGCGATCGGCGGCGGAGACGGTTCTGCATCGGTACCCCTGTGCCGTCCCCGCCCCTCACGGTGAGGAGGCGTCTTGCGGCGAAACCCCAGGTTACCGGGACCCTTCGAGCCGACGTGCCGCGGGTAGGGTTGAACGGCAACTTTGACCGACGGGCAGGCGTGTGCATCCCACCAAACAGCGGCTGATCATGATCGCACGCCTGTTGGTCAGTGCCCTGCTCCTGTGGGTCTTGTCGGTCAAGATCGGCGACAACTGGAAGCAGGCGGCTCCCGAGCCCAAGGCTGCCACCTTCGCCTGGCTCTTCGGCGCCCTGGTCCTGACCTTCGGCGCCGTCGTCCTCTCCGCCGTCCGATGGAGCGAGGTGCTTCGAGCCCTCGGCCTGCACCCCCCGTTCAACCGGTTGCTCTCGCTCTACTTCGCCGGCCAGTTCATGGGGAACGTGCTCCCCAGCACCATCGGCGGCGACGCCCTGCGCGTGTCGCGCCTGTCCAAGGACAACGGCGAGTCGCCGACCACGTTCGCATCGGTCGTGCTCGAGCGCATGAGCGGTTGGGTGGTGCTCCCCGTGCTGACCCTTTTCGCCCTGCTCATCAACCCCGGCCTGCGTGAGCTCGGGAGGGCATCGATGATCGCCTTCGTCACGGCCGCCGCCACGCTGATGCTGCTGGTCGTCGTCTTGGTCCTCACGTCGCGCCAGGGCAAGGGGGTCGAGGCTCGCCTCGAGCACAACGAAGGGTGGCGCCGGTTCACGGGCGCCGTGCGGTTCGGCATCCGCAAGCTCTCCCACGAACCGGCAGCCACCTGCCGCATCCTGGCCAGCGGGCTGGCCTACCAGCTCATCCTCATCGGCTCGGCACTGATGGCGGCCAAGGCCCTGGACCTCCCCACCGCGGTAGGGCCAACCGCCCTCCTTGCGTTCGTCCCCGCCGTGCTCATCGCCCAGGTACTGCCCATCTCGATCTCCGGCCTGGGTGTGCGCGAGGGCCTGTTCGTGTTGTTCCTGCACCCCCTGGGCGTGCCACAGTCTCAGGCCATCGCGCTGGGCCTGCTGATGTACCTGCTCAACCTCGTGGTGAGCCTCTTCGGCGCCCCGGCGTTCGCGGTCGGACACAAGGTCCGGCCCGCCACTCCTGCACCATGACCGCCACCGCCACCAGCACCCCGATCACCGAGTCGGCGACCCCGCAGTCCGAAGGACTCAAGTGGTGGCACGAGGTCCTGCTCGCCGGCGTCTTCTACTTCGTCTACTCCCAAGTCCGGAACTTCTTCGGTGCCGGACCGGAGTCCCGCGTCATCGCACTCGGCCACGCCCGCGACGTGATCAAGATCGAAGACTCGCTGCACCTGTGGATCGAGCCCCGCCTGCAGTCGTGGTACCTCGGCCTGCCATCGCACGGATTCATCAAGGTGTGGAACGTGTACTACGGCACCGCGCACTTCATCGTCACGGTCGGGGTCCTCGTCGCCGCCTACCGGCTGGCGCCGACCAGCTACCGGTTCATCCGCACGACCCTCGCCGGCATGACGGCCCTGGCCCTGATCGGGTTCGCATCGTTCACGCTGATGCCCCCACGGCTGCTGGGCGTGGACTCGCCCTACGGCGCGTGCCTCGGCCAGGGGGCCGACTGCCACGGCTACGGCGTCGTCGACACGATCGACGTCTGGGGTGGCCTCTGGAAGTTCGGCGAGGGTGGGATGGCGGCCGTGTCGAACCAGTACGCCGCCATGCCCAGCCTCCACATCGGCTGGTCCACCTGGTGCGCCGTCAGCATGGTCCTGGTCATCGGCACGGGCTGGAAGCGGTACCTGTGGTTCCTGTACCCGGCCACGACGTTCTTCTGCATCCTCGTCACCGGCAACCACTACTGGCTCGATGCCTTCTTCGGCATCGTCGCCCTCGCCGGCGGCACGCTCATCGCCCTCGGCTTCGAGCGGCTGCGCACCAACCGCCTCGCCCGACGCGGCGAGGAGCCAGCCGCAGCCTGACCGGTGGCCGTCGCTACGAGCGATGGCGCACGAAGCCGCCCTCCGGCGCCCGCCACACCACCGGCGGCCCGTGGTACGACGACCTCGCCAGCAGGTGGGTGCCGCCATCGGGCCACGTCGTGAGGCGGAGTTCGGCCTGGTCGCCGCCCGGCTCGAGGCGCAGCCACGCGAGCGGGGCCGCTGCGGTGGCGGCGCGCCCGGCCGCATCGATGGCCTCGAGCATCTCCCGGCGACCCTGGTCGGACAGGTACTGGAACATGATCGAGTGGACGACGACGGTCGCGCACCCGGGCCGCACGACGGCCAGCTGGTCCCGCAGCCACGCCGGCGCCGGGGCTCGGTCGACCGTCGGCGGGTCCGCCTGCGTGACCGCGAGCGCGGCGTCGAGCCGGGCCATCCGGTCCAGCTGGTCGCCCCAGACGAACGAGCGGAGCCGCTGGCGCCCCTCGGCCGTGCTCACCTCGATCGGTGCGACGTCGCATCCCCGACGCTCCTGGACCTGGAGCCGCACGGTCAGGTCCGGCGCCGACGCGAACCAGGGCTGGTCGAACACGAGCGGGCTCTCGGGCGGGCCGAACGTTGCGTTGCCGGGACCGTGGTACCGGTATCGGTCGAACACCAGGTTGAGCCCGGCACTCGCCCCGACCTCGAGGACGCGCAGCGGCAACCCCAGCCGAGCCACCTCGAGGTAGCCACCGAGGAGCGCGGCGCTGCGACCAACCTCGTTGGTCTGCACCCCCTGCGTCAGGCGCATGGCGATCTCGTCGCGGTGGGCATCGGCCGTCCGCCGAAGATCGGCGGCGAGGCCGCGTGCCGGAGCGCCGCCGGCCGAGGGGTAGTGGCGGGCGAGCTCGGGGGCCGATCCGTCGAGCACCAAGAGGTGCAAGGCCGCCAGGAGACGCAAGATCACGGCGTCACCGAACGGGGCGGCGGCGACGGGCTCGAGCAGGTCGCCCATCACGCCCCCGGCCGCCACGTCGTCCGCAACGTGGTGGAGCAGGTTCGAGTAGAGGTCCGAGCCGGACATCTCGCACCCGAACCGCTGGGTCTCGATGGTCTCGAGCAGTGCGGCGCGGCCCTCGGCTGACAGGCTCACGGAGCCGGCGTGACCCGCACCAGCGACATCGGCTCCACGCCCTTCAGCTTCGTCCGCCGGGCCCGGCTGAACGCCACGCCAGCCATCGGCGCCACCGCCTCGCGCACCTCGACGGAGGCCATCACCTCGCTGCCCTTGGCCACCTCGGTGATGCGGGCGGCGACGTTGACCACGTGGCCCACGACGTCGTCACGGGTCATGACCGCCTCACCGAGGTGCAGCCCGGCCCGCAGGCGCAGGGGCTCCTCGATCAGCTCGACCAGTTCCAGCGCGGCGAGCAGCGCCGCCTCGGGCGCGGGGAACGTGAGCATCAGCCCGTCACCCAGGTGCTTGACGATGCGGCCGCCTCGGCTGCGGACCACCGGACCCATGATCTTCTGCTGCTCGACGATGAGCTGCGCGGCGACCTCATCGCCCTGGGCGGCGGTGAAGCGGGTGAAGCCCTCGAGATCCGTGAACATCACGGTGACGGGGGTGAGCGGGGCATCGACCTCCACCTCCGACCGCAGGGAAAGCCCCTGCAGGGCGCTGAGCCCGACCGACGTCAGCGTCGACGGACGCCGCTCGGACGACCGCTCGAGGAACCGCTGCACCATCTCGGTGGGCGGTGCGGTGCGGAACGGGTTCTCCGCGGGGTGCTCCAACCATGCCCGGTCGACGAGTCCGACGTCCGCCGCCTGAGCCGCCCACTCGGGGTCGCTGCGGATGAGGTCCGCCAGCCGCTCCGACACCGTCCGGCGCAAGGTGGCGAACGCCTGCTCACCCGCCGTCTTCGCGCGGTCCACAGGTGCCATGGCGCCATCGTAGGTGGGGGCGCCGACGGCCCATCGAGGCGGCGTGCCCGACGTCACGGCCCCGCCGCGATCGTCGGCGCCCGGGCCCGGCGCGAAAGGAGATCCACGGCTCGGGCGGGTAGCGTGATGTCCCGGATCGGGTTGCCCCTCGTGCCACGCCCCGATGCCGACATGCCCGCTGGAGGCCCGCCGAAGATGCTGTTGGAAGAGATCACCTGTCCTGCCGACCTCCGCTCCCTAAGCGGGCCGGAGCTCGAGGTGCTGGCGCAGGAGATCCGGGACTTCATCGTGGGCGCCGTGGCCCGGACCGGCAGCGGCCACCTCGGCTCCAACCTCGGGGTCGTTGAGCTCACGTTGGCCCTCCACCGGGTGTTCGACTCGCCCACCGACAAGATCCTCTGGGACACCGGGCACCTGGCCTACGTGCACAAGCTCGTGACCGGACGCCGGGAGGGCTTCGATCAGCTCCGCAAGGCCGGTGGCATGTCGGGCTACCCGTGCCGCGACGAGTCCGAGCACGACTGGATCGAGAACAGCCACGCCTCGACGGTCATGAGCTACGCCCACGGCCTGGCCCTCGCTGCGGAGCAGCACGCCGAGGCGGCCCGACGCCAGGGCGAGGTGCCCGAGCGCAACCACGTGGTCGCGGTCATCGGCGACGGCGCCCTTACTGGCGGCATGGCCTACGAGGCCCTGAACAACCTCGGTCACACCGGCAGCCGGGCCATCATCATCCTCAACGACAACGGCCGCTCCTACGCCCCCACCGTCGGGCGCCTCACCGCCAGCGTGTCGCGCCTGCGCCTCGACCCCCGCTACCTCCGCCAGCGCCGTCGCGCGGAGGAGATCGTCCGTCAGGTCCCGATGGTCGGCCAGCACGTGGCATGGGGCCTCTCGGGCGCCCGCGCCGGCTTGCGTGAGATGTTCGAGCCGCCGATCTTCTTCGAGACCCTGGGCGTTCGCTACAGCGGCCCCTTCGACGGCCACGACATCCCCCGCCTCGAGGAAGCGCTGCGCAACGCCGCCGAGTTCGACGGCCCGGTCGTGGTCCACGTCCTCACCAAGAAGGGCAAGGGCTACCCGCCCGCCGAGGCCGACGAGGAGAAGCACCTCCACGACACCTCCGGCGTGTTCAACCCGGAGATCGGCCCGCAGCCAAAGGGCCCGGGCGCGCCGAGCTACACCAGCGCGTTCACCGAGGCCATCGTGAAGGAAGGCGAGGCCCGACCGGAGCTCATCGCCATCACCGCCGCCATGCCCGGTTCCACCGGCCTGCTGCCGTTCGAGGAGCGCTTCCCGGAGCGATTCGTCGACGTGGGCATCGCCGAACAGCACGCCGTCACGTCGGCCGCCGGCATGGCCATGGGCGGGCTGCGCCCGGTCGTCGCCCTCTACTCCACCTTCCTCACCCGTGCGTTCGACCAGGCCAACCTCGACGTCGGCCTCCATCACCTTCCCGTGGTCTTCTGCCTCGACCGGGCTGGGATCACGGGCGACGACGGCCCCTCGCACCACGGCATCTTGGACATGGTCTTGCTGTCGAAGGTGCCCGGCATCACCATGTTCGCCCCGTCCTCCTACCAGGAACTCCAGGTCCAGCTCCACGATGGGCTCGACCTCTGCGAGGGCCCCGTCTCGCTGCGCTGGCCCAAGACCGCAGCGCCCGTGGTCGAGGAAGGCGATGTCGGCCACGGCCTCTCCGCCCGCAAGGCGCGCAGCGGTGGCGATGTGTGCCTCATCGGCATCGGCAAGATGTTCGGTGCCTGCATGGAAGCCGCCGAGGCGCTCGCCACCGAAGGCATCGAGGCCACCGTCTGGGACCCGCGGGTCATCAAGCCGCTGGACCCGGAACTGCTCGCCGATGCGGCGTCGTTCGACGTGATCGTCACCGTCGAGGATGGCCTGCGCGAAGGCGGCATCGGCACCACCATCGCCCAAGAGGTCGCCGCCCGCACCGTCGGCACGGGCCGCACCCCCCGGGTCTCGGTCAACGGCGTACCCACCGAATACCTCGCGCACGGCAAACCCGACGCCATCTTGGCCACCCTCGGCCTCGACGCCACCGGCATCGCCCACACCACCCGCACCCTCCTCGGCTGAGACCCATCGGCTTCGGGTCGCACTTGTTCCCGGCGACCGGCGCCCGAAGCGGCTGGCGTCAGTCGGTGTAGAAGGGGTTCTCGCCGGCGTCGTGGTCGGTGGAGTCGACGACCTCGGTGATCTCGGGCACGTTCTCGAGGATGGCCTTCTGGATGCCCTCTCGCAGGGTGACGGCACTGACGGCACAGCCCTGGCAGCCCCCGCCCATCGTGACGATCGCCGTGGACCCTTGGACCTCGATGAGCGAGGCGAACCCGCCGTGGGCGGCCAGCGCCGGGTTCACCTGCTGGTCGAGCAGCTGGGTGATGCGCTCGGTCACCGTGCCCGTGAGCTCGATGTCCATGTTGGCGAGCGGGTCGGGCCGGTTGGGGTTGCGGATGACGAGGCCGCCCTGGCCTTCCGACGAAGGCAGGTCCAGCGTTGCGCCCCACAGGGCATCGACGCTGTCGGCGGGAATCATGACGACGAGATCGCCCTGGTCGTACATCACATCGTCCTCGGCAGCTTCCGAGCGCTCCTCGAAGGAGAGGTCGTAGGTGTATTCGACCCCACGGGTGCCGGTGACCGCCACGCGCAGGCCGAGCGCCTGGGGATCGTCCTCGGCGCTCAGGATGGACATCACCTGCACGAGGGCCGCGTCGCTCACGCGCAGCGGCACCGGCTTGGTGACGGTGGTGGTTTCGGCGGAGGTGTCGACGTCTTCCATGGTCCTTCCAGGGTATCGGCGGCCCGGCCGGGAACGACCAACCGCTCGGCGAACGACGAGCGGGACGCCCATCAGACGACCTTCGAGCCGTCCGGTGGAGGCTTGGTCAGACTCCGATCAGGCACTGGACGGGATCTGGAAACGGAAGAGCAGTACGCTCCGGTCACCCCCTCGCTCCTGGACCACCGATGGCCATGACCCGAAACCGCTCGACCTCCATCCGCGCACGCGTCGACCGGACCACCCCCATCTTCTGCCCCGACTGCGGCGGCGATCGTGCGGGCGAGGTGTGCGATGGCCGCCGGCGCATCACCGTCGGAGGGGTCGCCGTGCTTCCCTGGACCCGCCGCGAAGGCCACGTCCGCTGCACGGCATGCGACACCCGCCACCCCACCTCGTGCCTCGACGTGCTGACCTCCGACGAGCTGGCCGAGCGGTTGGTGGACCTGACGCGCGTCCTCACCGTCACCACCGTGCGGGCCGGCGACCCCAGCGACCGGGCGATGCGTCGGTTCGCCGTCCAGCACGTGCGGACCGCGATCCCCGGCTACCACCAGAACCGCCTCGACGCCGACATGGTTGCGCTCGATCCGGCGTGCATCGCCACCCACGTCACGCCCCTGGCCGATGCGCTCGAGGTGGCCGGCAAGGAGCGACTCGTCGCCAACATGGTCCAGGTCGCCCTCGCCGCCCACACGATTTCCTCGCACCAGCGGTGGTTGCTGGACCGGGTCGGCACCTCGCTCGGACTCACCCCGCTGCACGTTGCCGGGATCATCTCCGCCGTGGCCTCGGCGGTGGGGCCCATCGCCGAGGACCCCGCAGACCGGCCCTAGACGACCCCGCACTCCCGACCCGGCGTCTACGTTCTCGGCCCGTGGACCACACGATTGGACAGGCCACGCCCACCTCGGAGGACGACGGATGCGCGCACTGGTGACCGGAGCGGGAAGCGGGATCGGGCGGGCCACCGCCGAGGTGCTGACGGAGCGGGGCCACGAGGTGGTGGCCACCGCACGACGGTTGGAGGCGCTCGACGGCCTGGACGTCGCGCAGCGCCTTGCGCTCGATGTGACTAGCGACGAGTCCGTCACTGCCTGCGTCGAGCAGGCAGGAGCCATCGACGTGTTGGTCAACAACGCCGGGATCACCGAGACCGGTCCCCTCGAGACCTATCCGCACGACGTCCTGCTCAAGATGTTCGAGACGAACGTGTTCGGGCCCATGCGGATGGTTCGCGCCTTCGTACCTGCCATGCGGCAGCGAGGCGACGGGGTCGTCGTCAACGTGACGTCGGTCGAGGGCAAGGTCGCCGCGCCCCTCGCCGGGGCATACTGCGGCACCAAGCACGCGCTCGAAGCACTGTCCGAGTCGCTCGCGTTCGAGATCGGGCACTTCGGCGTCCGGGTCGTGATCGTGGAGCCCGGCTACATCGCTCCGGGCATGCGCAACGCCGTGCGACACGGCGAGGACAGCACCCCCTACGAAGAGCTGCGCCGGCAGTGGAGCGGCGCCGACGAGACCATGGTCGGCCCCGACGGTCGGCCCGGTCCCGAACTGGTCGGCCACGCCATCGCCGATGCCATCGCCGATCCGACCACGCCCCTGCGGGTCCCGGTCGGGGCGGACGCCGAGATGGTCCTCGCCACCCGCAAGCAGCTGGACGACGCCGACTTCACCGCCGCCATGCGAGAGCTGCTCGGCCTCCGCTGGTAGGTGGGATCGCCGCCGCTCGCAGGCGTCGACGATCCCCACCGCCTAGGCAGGTCAGTCCGAGTACTCGGGGTCCAGGTGGGTGACCGGATCATCGCCCTTGAGCTGGCGCAACGTGTTCTTCAGCTTCATGAGCTGGATGAAGATGTCGTGCTCGGGGTTGAGACCGGCGACCGAGACCTGCGGGCTCTTCCAGTAGAAGCTCAGCCAGTCCTGCACGCCTTCGAGCTGCGCCCGCTTGGCCAGGTCGAGGAACAGGGCGAGGTCCAGCACGAGCGGGGCGGCGAGGATCGAGTCACGGCAGAGGAAGTCGACCTTGATCTGCATCTTGTAGCCGAGCCACCCGAAGATGTCGATGTTGTCCCACCCCTCCTTGTTGTCGCCGCGCGGGGGGTAGTAGTTGATGCGCACGACGTGGGTGATGTCGCCGTACAGGTCGGGGTAGCGCTCCGGCTCGAAGATGGTGTCGAGCACACCAAGCTTCGACACCTCCTTGGCCTTGAAGGACTCCGGATCGTCGAGGATCTCGCCATCTCGGTTGCCCAAGATGTTGGTGGAGTACCAGCCCTCGACACCCAGCATGCGGGCCTTGAACCCAGGGGCGAGGATGGTCTTCATCAGCGTCTGGCCGGTCTTGAAGTCCTTGCCCGTGACCGGCACGTGGTTCAGGGCGGCCAGCTCGAGCAACGCCGGCGTGTCCAGGTTCAGGTTCGGGGCGCCGTTGGCCATCGGGATGCCCAGCTTGAGCATGGCGTAGGCATAGATCTGGCTCGGGGCGATCTCGGGAGCGGAGTCCTTGAGGCCCTGCTCGAAGGCGGCGAGGGTCTGGTGAACCTCGCTCGGCTCGCGGTACACCTCGGTGGATCCGCACCAGACGGCGACCAGGCGGTCACAGCCGTTGGTCTCGCTGAACTGCTGGATGTCGACGGCGAGCTGCTCGGCGAGGTCCCACTTGTTGGTCCCCTCCTTGATGTGGTCGCCGTGCAGGTTCTTGACGTACGACTGCTCGAACACGGCCTTCATCGGCTTGATGGCCCGCAGTTCCTCACCGAGGTCTTCGAGCATGTACTTGTCCAGCACGCCGGCGCGGGAAGCGGCGACGTAGGCGTCGTCCTCGAACACGTCCCAGCCGCCGAACACCAGGTCATCGAGCTGGGCGAGCGGGACGTAGTCGTTGATGAGCGGGACGTTGTCGTCGGTGCGGGCGCCGATGCGGATCGTGCCCATCTGGGTCAGCGAGCCGATGGGCTTGGCCAGGCCCTTGCGGATGGCGAGGCAGCCGGCGATGAACGTGGTGCCGACGGCGCCCATGCCGGGCAGCAGGATGCCGAGCTTGCCGGAGGCAGGGGCGATGTCGGTGGTGGGATCGGGCACGGAGGTCTCCGTTGAGAGGGGATGGGGAGCGGTTCCGCAGGCGGCCGACGGGGTCGGGCGCAGGACCGCCGGAGCAGGCTAGGCGGTCCCCGGCGGCCGAGCCTGGTTCGGAACCCCCGTTCGGGGGACCTCCGGCCGGGCGGCCACCAGCCTGCTCACCAGCGAGAGCGGGACTCCTCGGCGAAGCCCTGCGCACCGTCGAGGTGGTGGACGGTGCCGTCTTCGGCGGTCACGTGGCCGGCCCAGGTGCCGAACACCTGGTGCACCTCGGTGCCCATCACGACCGCCTTCACCTGGGTGTGCTTGTCGGAGACGGGGGTGAGCACGAGGTCGAGCGAGGCGTCGGGGTGGCGGATGTGCCAGGGCCCGAGCGGGTGATCCCAGTCGTACTCCCAGATCAGCTCCTCGCCGATCTTGGCCAGCACCCCATCCACGATCACGCCGTTCTCGGTGAAGCCGGTGCCCTCGGTCCACTTGGCGCCGATCTGGATGCCGACGACGGCGCCCTCTGCGGATCGGCCCGCTCCCCCGCCCCAGTTCCACCGGGTCTCGTAGGGCCAGCGGCCCCGGCCCACGTCGAGCACGCCCCAGGCCTCGTCCACCCGGTGCACCTCGTGCGCGACCTCTGCGTCGACGGCAGCGGACGCCGCCGATGACCCGAAGTGGACGATGTGGCCACCGACCTCGAGCGTCCCGTGGGCGGGACGGGCCTGGTGCTTGGACGTGTACTGGAACTGCCGGTCGGACCACGGGATCACGACGTTGAGGGACTCGTGCCCAGCGGGCAGATCGACGCGGGCGTTGAGGGAGCTTCTGGACCCGTCGTCTTCCTTCCACCACGCCACGAGGGTCGTGCCGTGGGCGTCGTCGGTGAGCGCCAGTTCGATCTTCGACGACCGGTAGCGCAGCGGTGCGGAGCCGGGGAGGTCCGGCAGTGTGATCCCGCGTGCACCGGGCACGTTGGCGGCCCGCCCGCCGGTCTCGCCCGTGGTCAGGTGGCACCACCACACCTCGGCAATGCCCAGGTAGTCGACGTCGGCGTAGACGATCGCGATCGACCACTCGCCGGCAAGGACCGCCCAGTAGTCCCAGCGCTTGGTGCGCCCCCATCGGCCCCGCAGGTTGGCGGTATGGAGGACCTGCCGGGACCAGCCCTTGGCCGCCGGGTTCAGCCGCTTGCCATCGGCGGTGCACAGCTCGACCGGCTCGGTGATCTCGGGCTCGTGGGTGGCCATGGGACGCGAGTCAACCATCCCGCCAACCGGGCGACGGGACGGGAGGTCACCCGTGCGCGAACCGGGTGTGCCGCTCCGGACGATCGATCGACGATCTTGGAGTGCGTGCTCCCGTTTGCACCGCGAGGGTCTTCGTCGTGAAGAACCTGGACGCGACCATCGGAGCCACGGCGGAGGTGGGGTGCATGGTCACCCCGCCGGGGAACCTCACGCGCACGGCGGTCGGCGGTGCAGCCACCGGTCTGCTGGGCATCGCCGGCCGAGCAGCGGCAGAGGCGGCGACTGCAGGGCTCGCATCCGGTTCTCCGTTCGCCGGCACCAAGCACCGCTTCGGCTACCTCGCCCTGACGAGCGATGAGGTCGTGCTCGTCGCGACGAAGCCGGCACTCGTGGGTCACAAACCGGTGACGGTGCTGGGAAGGGCGCCGCGGCGCGCGATCTCCGGGTTCGATCTCGAGACGACCGGAACGAGCCGCCACCTCACCGTGTCGTTCGGAGATGGGTCCGCGTGGGAGCTGGAGGTCCCTGCCCTTCGGGCCAAGGACGCGCAATCCGTCGCGGCGGCCATCTGATCAGGACTCGAGCTCCTCGCCGAGGGCGAGCCAGCGCTCCTCGGTCTCGGCCAGCTGACCATCCACCTCGGCGAGCTCTTGGCCCACCGCAGCGAGCGCGACGTGATCCGCTCCATCGACCGACGCCAGCTTCTCGGTCAGTGCCGAGCGCTTCTTGTCGAGCTTGCGCATCTCCTTCTCGGCGTCGCGCATCAGGCGGTTCAGCGTGGACGGACTGCGCTTCGCCGCGGACGGGGCCGCCGCACCCCCCGCCGGCGTGGTCGAGCCCGCCGAGGAGTTGGCCGATCCCTTGCCCTTGGGCGGGGTCTTGCCGGTGCGCGCCGCCTTGGAGGCACCCGAGGACGATCCGGTGTGGCGACGGCTCTGCTCCCAGGTGGCGTACCCGCCCGGCAGCCGCTCCACGTCGTGGGTCTCGTCGATGACCACGACGTCGGCCACGGTCCGTTCCAGGAACGCCCGGTCGTGGCTGACGACCACCAGCGCACCGGGCCAGTCGTCGAGGAAGTCCTCGAGGGCGCGCAGCGAATCCAGGTCCAAGTCGTTGGTGGGCTCGTCGAGGAGGAGCACGTTCGGCCGCTTAGCCAAGGTGAGCAGCAGCTGCAACCGTCGTCGCTCGCCGCCGGACAGGGTGCCGATCGGGGCCCACTGCGCATCGCCGTCGAACCAGAACCGCTCCAGCAGCGATGCGTCGGACCAGTCGGCATGGCGAGCAGGACCCGAGACGGCGTCGCGGACCCGCATGGCCGGGTCCAGGTCGGCGCCTCGCTGGTCCCAGACCGCCACTTCGACGGTGGACCCCACCACGACGCGACCTTCGGCGGGCTCGATGCGGCCGCCCATCACCTGCAGCAGGGTCGTCTTGCCGGCACCGTTGGGACCGACCACACCGAGGCGTTCGCGGGGATCGAGCATCAGATCGACGCCACGGAACAGCCACGGTGCATCCGGGCCGAACTGGTGGCCGATGCCGTGCAGCTCGATGACCTGATCACCCAGGCGAGGCGTCTCCACGTGGAGCGGCATCTCACCGCGCCGGGCCGGGGCCTCGGCCTTGCCCTGCACGATCGCCGTGGCGGAGCGGATGTGGGCCTTGGGCTTGGCGGTCCGGGCCGGAGCGCCGCGGCGCAGCCACGCCAGCTCCTTCTTCGCCAGGTTCTTGCGCACGGACTCGGCGGTGGCGGCCTGTGCGTCGCGCTCGAAACGGGCCTCCAGGTACGACGAGTACCCGCCTTCGTGCACGTACGCCTTGCCCCGGTCGAGCTCGAGGATCCGCGTCGTCAGCCGGTCGAGGACGTGGCGGTCGTGGGTGACGAGGATCAAGCCGCCGCGGTGGCCAGCCAGGCGATCCTCCAACCAAGCGATGGCATCGATGTCGAGGTGGTTGGTGGGCTCGTCGAGGATGAGCAGCACGGCGTCGTCGTCGGGCCCGCCACCGGGACCGACCTCGACGAGGGCTCGCGCCAGGGCTACCCGTTTGGCCTGACCGCCCGAGAGCCGGTCCGTGGCCACGTCGGCCAGGTCCCCGATGCCGAGGCGGCTCAGAATGGCGTCGACCTCCCACTCCCGCTCGGGGTGGCTGCCTGGTGCGACCGCCTGGTGGACCGTGCCCGCTGGGAGGTCGTCGGCCTGGTCGAGCATGACGACCCGGGCACCGCGCCCCGGCCGCAACGTCCCGTCCTCGGGCTCGGCCTTGCCCGCCAGGACCCGAAGGAGCGTCGATTTGCCCGTACCGTTGATGCCCACCAGGCCGAGCCGGTCGCCCGTCGAGAGCGTGATCGACACGTCGGAGAAGAGCTGTCGGCCGGGTCGGGATGCGGCGAGGTCGGTGGCGTCGAGCAGGATCATGGCCCGCTCACGCTACGAGCCGCCCCACCCCGCCCCCGAACCGATCCGAATCAGGTCATCGGTGCACCGCAGAGGTGGGCGGCTTCGACCCGGTTCTGGTGGGCTAGCCACCACCACCGAATCCGGTCATCTGTGCACCGCAGAGGTGCACGGCGAACCGATTCCGCGGGGTCAGGTATCGACGATGGTGATGGGGAGGCCGAGCTCGGCGAACTGCTGCATCGGGCGGTGGTAGCCGCGCTCGAGGTGGTGCGTGCCGCTGATTTCCGAGGTGCCATCGGCGATGGCGGCGGCGATGACCGAGGAGAACCCGGCGCGCACGTCGGGAACCTCAACCTTGGCGCCCTTGAGCTTCGACACGCCCTTGACGATGGCGGAGTGCAAGGCATTGGTGTCGTGGAAGCGGCACGACTCGCCGCCGAGGCAGGTCGAGAACAGCTCGATCTCGGCACCCATCTGCTTCAGGGCGGGCACGTAGACGAGGCGGTCCTCGTAGACAGTCTCGTGCAGGACCGACATGCCGTCGGCTTGGGTGAACAGCACGACGAGGGGTGTCTGCCAGTCCGTCATGAACCCCGGGTGCGTGTCGGTCTGCACTGCGGCGGGGCGGAGGCCGTCAGGCGCCGTGGCGAGGATGTACTCGTCGGTGATGTCGAACTGGGCACCCATGCGGTTGAGGGTGGTGATGGCGGTGACGAGGCGGTCCTGGTGGCAGCCGTGCACCCGCACCTCGCCCTTGGTGACCAGACCGGCCACGAGGTAGCTGAACGCTTCGTTGCGGTCACCGGCGAGCGTCGTCTCGGCGCCTCGCAGCGACGACACGCCGTCGATCGTGAACTTGCGGCCAGGCGACAGCTCGATGCGCGCCCCCATCCGCTGGAGGAAGAGGGCCAGCTCGATGACCTCGGGCTCGGTGGCGGCGTTGCGCAGGACGGTCCGGCCTTCCGCCAGCACGGCAGTGAGTAGCACGGTCTCGGTGGCGCCGACCGACGGGTAGGGCAGTTCGATCTTGGCGCCGCGCAGCCTGGTGGCCTTGGCGTGGAGGCCCTCGTCGGTCACCTCGATCTCGGCACCGAGTGCGGTGAGCGCCTCGATGTGGAAGTCGACCGGCCGCCGGCCAATGGGGTCGCCGCCCACGAGGGGCACGAATGCCTCGCCGGTGCGGTGAAGGAGCGGTCCGAGCAACAGGATCGGGATGCGGTTCAGTCCGGAGAACGAGGTCGGGACCCGGGTGGTGACGCCCTCGTGGGGCTCCACCGTGATGACGCCGGCGTTCTCGTCGTGCTCCACGGCCACGCCGAGCGAGCGCAAGATGTCGGCGGTGATCGCCACGTCGCCGACCTCGGGGACCTGCCGGATCGTGCTGACCCCGTTGCCCAACAGGGCGGCGACCATGTGCTTGGTGACAGCGTTCTTGGACCCCCGGATGAACACGTCACCCCGCAGGGGGCCCGAGGGGGTGACGGACCAGGCGCGAGAGCTCATTCGGTCAAGGCTACGCACCTCCCGCCCCGACGGCAGCACCGCACAGCGGTCGGGTCCGTGGGGGTCGACGGCCCGGTGCGAGCCCACGCGTACCCTCGGGACATGGCTGCTCCCCCCCCTCGGCGCCGCAACGACGGCATCCTCTCCGACCCGATCGACCTCGACGGCCCGCGCCGCCCGCGAGCGCAGCATCCCGTCGTGCCTGCCCGTTCGGGACTCGTCGTGAAGCAGCGAGGCACGCCCATCAGCGGCATCGTCGTCGGTGTCATCAACGGCTACCTGCACGTGAAGGACCGCCAGGGCTTCGAGCACCGGATGACCATGCTCAAGGGCGGTTTCGAGGTCGACGGCACCATCGTGACGCTCGTCGAACCGCGAGGCGCCGCCCCGGGGACGCCCGCGGCGACAGCGCAGCGCACCGCCTCGGGATCGGTCGCGGTGCCCAACGCCCCCGCACAGGTGGCCAAGGCCAGCCGCATCCTCGTCGAAGGCCTGCACGATGCCGAACTGGTGGAGAAGGTGTGGGGCGACAACCTCCGGGTGGAGGGCGTCGTCGTCGAACAGCTCGAGGGTGTGGACCACCTCGACCAGGTCGTGCGCAGCTTCGCCCCGAAGGCCGGGCGGCGCCTCGGCATCCTGCTCGACCACCTGGTCGACGGATCGAAGGAGACCCGCATCGCCGCCACCGTCGCCCACCCGCACGTCCTGGTGCGCGGCCACCCCTATGTCGACATCTGGCAGGCGGTGAAGCCGAGCGCGATCGGCATTGCCGCGTGGCCGGAGGTTCCCCGAGGCGAGCCCTGGAAGGAAGGTGTGATGCGCCGCCTCGGGGTCGAGGGCGAGACGTGGCAGTTCTGGAAGCACCTCCTCGGCAAGGTCACCACGTGGACCGACCTCGAACCGCCGCTGATCGGGGCGGTCGAAGAGCTGATCGACTTCGTCACGGAACCGCCCGGAGCCTGACCGTCTGCGGACGCAGCACAGGTCGGCACGGGGAATGTGCCGACGCATGAAGCCGTTGGACCACGAGCCGGACGACACGAGACGGAGCACACCCCATGGCCACCATCGACCTCACCGAGGCCACTTTTCCCGAGACCATCGCCGCCGAGGGCACGGTCCTCGTCGACTGGTGGGCATCGTGGTGCGGGCCGTGCCGGGCATTCGCCCCCACCTTCGAGGCGGCGTCCGAGGAGCACCCCGACATCACCTTCGCCAAGGTCGACACCGAAGCGGAGCAGGGACTGGCCGGCGCCGCCGAGATCCAATCGATCCCCACGCTGATGGTGTTCCGGGACGGGATCTTGCTCTTCCGTCAGGCCGGCGCGCTTCCTGCGGCTGCACTGGCCGACCTGGTGAACCAGGTGCAGGAGCTCGACATGGACGAGGTGCGCGCACAGGTCGCTTCCCATCAGGCGGAGGATGCGCCCGCGGGCTGACCCCCGACGACGCGTAGCGGCCTCCGCCCGGGCGACCTCGACAACCGCACCTCCGCCCGCCGCAGGGGTACGGTCCGGCCACCCCACCCTCGGAGGACCCGTGGCCATCGATCGGACCAAGCTCGCTACTCGCCTCGATGCGGAGCGCACGGCGTTCCGCATCGCCCGCCCGGCATCACGGGCGGCGGCCGACGAGGCGGCCGCCCACCTGATCGCCGGCGTGCCCATGACCTGGATGGCGAAGTGGGCCGGCGGCTTCCCGATGTTCCTGCGCGAGGCGCACGGCAGCCGCATCACCGACATCGACGGCCACACGTACATCGACTTCGCCCTCGGCGACACGGGGGCCATGGCCGGCCACTCCCCCGGCCCGACCATCGCCGCCGTGCAACGTCAGCTCACCGAGGTCGGCGGCATCACGGCGATGCTTCCCACCGCCGACGCCGCGTGGGTCGCCACGGAGCTCACCCGTCGCTTCGGGGTGCCGCACTGGTCCTTCGCCCTCACCGCCACCGATGCGAACCGCTGGGCGCTGCGCCTTGCCCGCCTGGTGACCCGCCGGCCGATGGTGGCCTGCTTCGCGTACAGCTACCACGGCACCGTCGACGAGACGTTCGCGGTGCGGGCGGCCGACGGCTCGACCGTCGCGCGGGCCGGCAACGTCGGTCCCGCCGTGCCCCCGGCGCAGACCACCCGAGCGGTCGAGTGGAACGACCTGGCCTCGGTCGAGGCGGCCCTCGCTCCCGGCGACGTGGCCGTGCTGATCACCGAGCCGGCCCTCACCAACATCGGCATCGTCCTCCCCGAGCCCGGGTTCCTCGATGGCTTGCGGGAGATCTGCGACCGGACGTGGACACTGCTGCTGATCGACGAGACCCACACCCTCTCGGCCGGGCCCGGCGGCTGCACGCGGGCGTGGGACCTGCACCCCGACATCGTCACGCTCGGCAAGTCGTTCGCCGGCGGCATCCCGATCGGGGCCTATGGCCTCTCGGCCGCCGTGGCCGGGCGCCTGCACGATGCGGTCGCCAGCGGCGACGCGGACCTGGTCGACGTAGGCGGCGTCGGGGGCACGCTCGCCGGCAACGCCCTGTCGCTCGCGGCGGCCCGCGCCACGTTGGGCGAGGTGCTCACCGATGAGGCGTTCGTGGGGATGATCGATCTGGCCACGACGTTCACCGAAGGCGTCCAGACCACGCTCGACCGCCACGACCTGCCCTGGTCGGTGGTGCAGCTGGGGGCTCGCGCCGAGTACCGCTTCGCTCGCCCCGCACCTCGCACCGGCACCGCATCCGCTGCGGCGGGCGACGACGAGGTCGAGGAGTACCTGCACCTGGCGCTGGCCAACCGCGGCATCCTCATCACGCCGTTCCACAACATGGCGCTGATGGCACCGAGCACCACGCAGGCCGACGTCGAGGCGCACACCGCGGCCTTCGCCGAGGTGGTCGCGGCGATCTGCTGACCTCGGCCGTCAGCGAATGACGTCGGGGAGCGGCCCCTCCCAGGGGGCCGACGGGCGCCGCATCGAGGCCCAGTAGGACTGGGTGAAGGCGATCTCCTTGTCCCACTCGGCCGCACCGGCCTCGATCATCTCCGCCTCGAGGCCCAGCTCGCGCCGGCAGTGCGCCGACCAGATGGTCATGAGCCCGCCTCCCACCACCGGCAGGGCGAGCAGGGCCGGAAGCGTGTACCCGCGGTGCGCGAGCAGCGGGATGACGAAGAGGTAGGGGAAGCAGAAGCCGAAGAAGACCATCGGGATGGTCACCGCCGCGGTGCGGAACCGCTGGACGGCCCGGGCGAACTCGGGACTGTCGACGGACCGCCGCCCGTCCGTGAACACGGCCTGGAAGCCGCCGGGCGCGTGCGCGGCGTGCGCCGGCCGTTCCCAGCCCAGCATCCGACACGCCAGACCCGACCACTCCTGCCCGACCGCCGGCCCCTCCTTCAAGCGGCTGCCGGGGAGGACGACCTGGGTGCGGTGCTCGGACACGAGCGCGACCACCGAGCCGGGCGTCGGATCACCCACCAGCCAGAAGCGCTGCTGCAGGTCGAACGATCGCGAGGTGTTGGGCAGGGCGACGTGGCCGATCACCGCGCCGTTCGGCGCGAGGATTTCGAGTGCGGCGCGCGGCATCCGGGCGCGCCCGACGATGGCGGACCGGACCAGCACCGGTGTGCACGGCGCATCAGCGGTGATGACCCTGGCCGCGGCCTTCTGCGCTCGAGTCCATCGCCGCGCGGTCACGACCTGTGGGGAGACGTCGGCCGTCGTCTCGGGCGCGCCGGACGTGCCGGACGGATCGCTGGCGACGTTGACCACCTCCTCCTCGTCGGCCGATCGGGGTGCGTTCGTGAGGGTCGCGAGGCCACAGTCGGCCGCAACGTTCGGGAACGCCTGATCCAAACCTGATCGGGACCATGGGGAACCCCGGGCTCGCTGCGGTCATGAGGGGTGCACACGACCCCGAACCGGAGCGACATGACCGAACCACCCGACACCGAGCTGTGGCGCCGCATCGAGCAGGACGATCCGGACGCGTTCGGCCTGCTCTTCGAGCGCCATGGCCCGACCATCCACCGCTACGTGGTGCGCCGCACGGCAGACCCGTCCACCGCCGACGATGCCGTATCCCTGGTGTTCCTGGAGCTCTGGCGCCGCCGCAAGCAGGTGGAGCTCCACCAGCCCACCGCACTGCCCTGGCTGTACGGCGTCGCCGCCAACGTCCTGCGCAGCCAGAGCCGGTCCCGCCGCCGGCACGCCCAGGCACTCGAACGCCTCGCTGCGCTGCCCGGCCCGAGCGCGGCGCTCGTCGAACGCCAGGTCGAAGCGGCCGCGGAGGCCGAGTCGGTGGTGCGCCAGATCTCGGCGCTCCCCCGTCGGCACCGGGAGGTCCTCATGCTCTCGACGCTGGAGCACCTGACCCACGCCGACATCGCGACCGCGCTCGGCATCAGCGTCGGGACCGTCAAGTCCCGGCTGTCGCGAGCACGAGCGCACCTCGACCGCGATGCGCCCCTTCCTCCCGTCACGACCCGTCTCGCCGCAATCCAGCTCCCCACCGCCCAGGAGGCACACCCATGAACCCCACCGATCCCACCACGCACCTCGCCAGCAGCCCCACCCTCGACGTCGATCGAACCGACCGACTCCGGACGTTCTTGGTGGTCGAGGCCGCCGCCGACCTCGCCCGCACCCGTGCCCATCAGCCCGGACGAGGCACCGCCGTCCGCCGCCTGGCGATCGGAGGCCTGGCCGCCGCCATGCTCGTCGGGGCGATGATCGCGCTCGACGCCGGCACGACCACGAAGGCGAACCGCGCCGACGCCGCCATCTCGATCACCCAAGAGGATGGATGGACCACCCTCGAGCTCAACGACCCGCACGCCAGCGCCACCGAGGTCCTCGCCGAACTGCACGCTGCCGGCATCCCGGCGACGACGGCGATCGAAGGCAGCGACTCCTGGGGCAATGAGCCCATGACCGCAGACGGCATGATCGGGACCTTCACGGAAGCCGGGGCCAGCCTCCAGGCCGGCGGGCACGTCGACCCCGGCACCATCACCCAGATCAACGTGGAGTTCCACGCGCCCGACGGCCTGGCCCTCCCCGATGCCGGGCAGCCCGAGGGTGTCGACAGGGCGCCGACCCCCGAGCTCGAGTCGGCGCTCGATGCCTACGAGCGGGCCATTGGCGTGCGCAGCGACCTCGAGGCCCACACCGTGTCGATCCGCAACGGCCAGGACAACCCCGTGATCTTGTTCGTCGCCCCCTGAGGCTCCCCACCCAGGTGCGGCCGGGTCGGATGCTTCAGGCATCAGACCCGGCCGTTCGTGCTGCTTGCCATGCACCCCAGGTTCCGAGCGAGGTGGCTCATGGGTCGAGGCGGAGCTCCAGTTCGACCTCGTGGTGGACGGGGATCCCGTGGTTGCCCACGAGCGGGATCGACGCCTTCACCGCACGGGAGCGGTCGGTGCCACCGACGTGGACGGCAACCAAGTGCCACCCCCGACGCTGGTAGAAGCGCAGGGCGTCGAGGTTGTCGTTGTTGGTGATGAGCCAGAGCCGGCGGACCCCGAGGCGGCGGGCCTCCGAGCGGACCGCACGCAGCAGGGCGGCACCCACACCCCGGTCTCGGACCCAGGCCTCGATGCCCACGACCTCGACCTCGCCGGCCGATTCGTCGTGGCGCCAGGTGAGCAGGCCGGCCGCCTGGCCATCGACCTCGGCGACCAGCGAGGGAAGCACATCGAGGTCCACCAGCTCGCCGAGCCGGGCGATGGCGCTGCCCCACTCGCTGGGCGGAAGGGCCGACCGGTCGAGCACCCCGGAGGCCACGGCGCGGACCACCACCTCACCGACCCGGTCGGCGGGTCGGGTGGGAGCGACCATCGTCTGGTGGAGCCCGTCCTCCTCGAGCCGGACGCTGACGAACCCCTCGTCCTCGTACACACGGACCGCTGCGACGTTGGCGATGTGCACGCTCAGGCTCAGGCGGTCGAGCCCGTCGGCATGGGCGTGTTCGAGCAAGCCCGAGATGAGCTGGTGGCCGAGCCCGCGCCCCCGAGCATCCGTCGTGCAGGCGATGGCGACCTCCGGCGTGGCCTCGTCGACGAAGCCGTAGCCGGGCTCGTCGACCGAGAAGGTGCGGTACCAGGCGGCACCGAGCCGCTCCCCGTTCTCGTCGTCGACCGCCAGGAGCCCGACATCGCCCGGACGGCCCCACCCGACCACGTAGCGCGCCAGTTCCGGGGATGCCTCCAGTTCCTCCCGCTGCGGGGGCCGCAGGCGCGACGAGGCGAAGGCGAGCATGGCCCACAGGAAGTCGACGTCGTCGACGGAAGCAAGGCGCAGCACGGGAAGGATCCTGCCCCATCCGACCCGGTCCCGGCGTAGGGTCCGCGCCCATGACCGATGCCGAGCGTCCCGCACCGATCCGCACCCGGGTGAGCGACCTGTTGGGGGTCGACTACCCGATCATCCAGGCCCCGATGGGCTGGATCGCCCGTGCCCAGCTGGCATCCGCCGTATCCAACGCCGGCGGCCTCGGGATCATCGAGACGTCGTCGGGCGAGCTGGACAACGTCCGGGCCGAGATCACCAAGATGCGCGACCTCACCGACAAGCCCTTCGGGGTAAACATCGCCCAGCTGTTCGTGCGAGACCCCTCGATCGTCGACTTCGTGGTGGACCAGGGCGTGAAGTTCGTGACTACCTCGGCGGGCAACCCGCAGCAGTACACGGCCCAGCTCAAGGAGGCCGGGCTGACGGTCTTCCACGTGGTCCCGACTGCCGCGGCAGCACTGAAGGCGGTGGCGGCCGGCGTCGACGGCCTCGTCGTCGAAGGAGGCGAGGGCGGCGGCTTCAAGAACCCACGCGACGTCGCCTCGATGGTGCTGCTGCCGCTGGTCCGATCGGTGACCGACGTCCCGATCGTGGCGGCCGGTGGGATCTGCGACGGACCGACGATGGCCGCGGCGTTCGCCCTCGGCGCCGAGGGCGTCCAGATGGGCACACGGATGGTGTCCGCGGCCGAGAGCCCGATCCACCGGAACTGGAAGGACGCGATCGTGCATGCCGCCGAGACCGACACCGTCTTCCTCAACCGCTTCGGTCGGCCGGGCTTGCGCGCCCTGCGCACGGAGCGCACGACCCGGCTCGAGCACCAGGATCAGGTCGACCTGGCGGAGGCGTTCGGCGGCGTGATGGACCTCTACTTCGGTGGCGACATGGAAGCGGCGATCGCCCTCGCCGGCCAGGTCACCGGCCGCATCACCGAGGTCCTCCCGGTCGAGCAGATCCTCCACGAGACGGTGACCGGGTTCCGCGAGGCCGCCACGGCCATCAGCGGTTACTGACGGGCCGCGACGTCGAAGTCCTCGGCGCCGGCGCGGAGCTTCTTCAAGATGCGGTGGAGGTCCTTTGCGTCCCGGTCGGTCAGCTCGCCCAACCCGACCTGCGCGGCGACCACCGCCTTCGTGGCGTCCACCACCGTCGAGCGACCCGCGGGGGTCAGCTCGGCCAGCGTCGTCCGCCGATCGGTCGGGTGGGGCACCCGCTTGATCAAGTCCTGCCGCTCCAAGCGATCGACCAGGTTGGTGACGCTGGCCTGGTGGAGCATGAGCCGATCGCCCATCTTCCCGAGGGGGAGGACGCCCTGCTTCGAGAAGTGGAGCAGGACCAGCACCTCGTAGCGGGCGAAGGTCAGCGACCAGGGCCGCAGGGCTTCGTCGACCCGGGAGAGGACGATCTGCTGGGCCCGCATGATCGAGGTGGCCGCCTGCATGGCCGTGGCCTCGTCCCACCTCTGGGCGCTCCACTGCCGGCCGGCCTCCTCGATGGGATCGAACGGGAGCGAACGCGCCATGGGGCCACGGTAGTCGTTCGGTGATCAGACAGTCGGTCGACAGATGGTTGGAAGTCAAAGTATTCTGGAGCCGTGAGCACGACTGACCTGCACCGTCCCGCCAACGCCGTCCGCTTCGTGACCGCCGCCAGCCTCTTCGACGGCCACGACGCCTCGATCAACATCATGCGGCGGATCCTCCAGAGCCAGGGCGTCGAGGTCATCCACCTCGGGCACAACCGCTCCGTCGACGAGGTCGTCACCGCCTGCGTGCAGGAGGACGTGCAGGGCGTCGCCATCAGCTCGTACCAGGGTGGCCACGTCGAGTACTTCCAGTACCTGGTGGACCTGCTGGCGGAGCGCGGCGCCGGCCACGTCAAGGTCTTCGGCGGCGGCGGCGGGGTGATCGTGCGCTCGGAGATCGACCACCTCCACGCCTACGGGGTCAGCCGCATCTTCTCGCCGCACGACGGCCAGACCATGGGCCTGCCCGGGATGATCAACTCGCTCGTGGCGGCCGCCGACGTCGACCTGGCGGCTGACCTGCCGGCGTCGCTGGACCCGCTGCTTGGCGGCGACCATGCCAGCCTGGCCCGGGTCATCACCGCGATCGAGAACGACCGCCTCCCGTCCGTGCAGGTCGCCGAACTGCGAGCCGCCGCACAGCTGAGGACGGTCCCGGTCCTGGGCATCACGGGAACCGGCGGTTCGGGCAAGTCATCGCTCACCGACGAGCTGGTCCGCCGCTTCCGCCTCGACCACGAGGACAAGCTCCAGATCGCCGTGATCGCCATCGACCCCACCCGACGCAAGGGTGGTGGTGCGCTGCTCGGCGACCGGATCCGGATGAACTCGATCGACCCGCAGACCGTGTTCTTCCGGTCGCTCGCCACCCGGACGGCCGGCGCCGTGGTCCCCGCGGGGGCCGACGACATCGTGGCCGCGGCCAAGGCCTGGGGCGCTGACCTGGTCATCATCGAGACCCCCGGCATCGGCCAGGGTGACGCCGCCATCGTCGACCACGTCGACTGCTCGCTCTACGTGATGACCCCCGAGTTCGGCGCCGCCAGCCAGCTCGAGAAGATCGACATGCTCGACTTCGCCGACCTCGTGGCCATCAACAAGTTCGATCGGCGCGGCGGCGAGGACGCCCTGCGCGACGTGCGGCGCCAGATGGTCCGCAACACCGAGCAGTTCCACACCGACCCCGACGAGATGCCGGTCTTCGGCACCGTCGCCAGCCGGTTCAACGACGACGGCGTGACGGGCCTCTACCAGGAGCTGAAGAACCGCCTCCACGAACACGGTCTGCCCACGAGCCAGGTCGGCGGGGTGCTGCCCCGGGTCGACACGAAGGTGTCCTCGGCCGACACCGCCATCGTCCCCATCGGACGGGCCCGGTACCTCGCCGACATCACCACGGCCGTTCGCGACCACCACGCGAAGGCCGCCGACCAGGCCGCCGTCGCGCGCGAGCTGCAGCAGGTCCGCACCGTGCGCTCGCTGGTCGAGGCCGCTGGCGGAGACGTCGAGGCAGCCAAGCTGCCCGACCTGGAGTCCGCTGCCGACCACCGCCTCGGCACCGAAGCTCGCGAGCTCCTGGCCGACTGGCCCCAGACCGTCGCCGACTACTCGGGCGACGAGCACGTGGTCGAGGTCCGCGGCCGCGAGCTGCACACCCAGCTCACCAAGGAGTCCCTGTCGGGCACCAAGGTCCCGCGCGTCGCCCTCCCCCGCTTCACCGATCATGGCGAGCTGCTCCGGTTCCTGATGCTGGAAAACCTGCCCGGCCGGTTCCCGTTCACGGCCGGCGTCTTCCCGTTCAAGCGCGACGGCGAGCGCCCCGCCCGCATGTTCGCCGGCGAGGGCGACGCGTTCCGCACCAACAAGCGCTTCCACCTGCTCTCCCAGGGCCAACCCGCGACCCGCCTCTCGACCGCGTTCGACAGCGTCACGCTCTACGGCTTCGACCCCGACGTCCGGCCCGACATCTACGGCAAGGTCGGCAACTCCGGTGTGAGCATCGCCACCCTCGACGACATGAAGGTCCTGTTCGACGGGTTCGACCTGTGCGATCCGTCGACCTCGGTCTCCATGACGATCAACGGACCGGCGCCGACCATCCTCGCCATGTTCCTCAACACGGCCATCGACCA
Organism: Acidimicrobiales bacterium; assembly: GCA_046594195.1. Taxonomy (GTDB): domain Bacteria; phylum Actinomycetota; class Acidimicrobiia; order Acidimicrobiales; family Iamiaceae; genus Aquihabitans. The sequence continues at coordinate 47,387 of JBKJPY010000093.1, forward strand.
GCGCCTCGACCGGTTCCGTGCCGACGAGGGCCGCGAGCCCACCGCCGACGAGGCCACCGAGATCCGCACATGGGTCCTGGCCAACGTCCGCGGCACGGTGCAGGCGGACATCCTGAAGGAGGACCAGGGCCAGAACACCTGCATCTTCTCCACCGAGTTCGCCCTCGGGATGATGGCGGACATCGCCGAGTGGTTCGTGGCCGAGCGGGTGCGCAACTTCTACAGCGTCTCCATCTCCGGCTACCACATCGCCGAAGCCGGCGCGAACCCCATCAGCCAGCTCGCGTTCACCCTCTCCAACGGGTTCACCTACGTCGAGGCCTACCTCGCTCGAGGCATGGACATCGACGACTTCGCCCCCAACCTCTCGTTCTTCTTCAGCAACGGGATGGACCCCGAGTACACGGTGCTGGGCCGCGTCGCCCGCCGCATCTGGGCCATCGCCATGCGGGACCGCTACGGCGCCGACGAGCGCAGCCAGAAGCTGAAGTACCACGTGCAGACGAGCGGCCGTTCGCTCCACGCGCAGGAGATGGCGTTCAACGACATCCGCACCACGCTCCAGGCGCTCATCGCCATCTACGACAACTGCAACAGCCTCCACACCAACGCCTACGACGAAGCCGTCACCACCCCCACCGAGGAGTCGGTCCGCCGAGCCCTCGCCATCCAGCTCGTCATCAACGAGGAGTGGGGGCTGGCCATGAACGAGAATCCGAACCAGGGGTCGTTCATCGTGGACGAGCTCACCGACCTGGTCGAGGCGGCGGTGCTCGCCGAGTTCGACCGCATCGCCGAGCGCGGCGGTGTCCTCGGTGCCATGGAGACCGGCTACCAGCGCGGCCGCATCCAAGACGAGTCGCTCCTCTACGAGACCCGCAAGCACGACGGCAGCCTCCCGCTCATCGGCGTCAACACGTTCCTTCCCCCGACTCCCGATGCCGGGTCCGAGGACGAGCATGTCGAGATCGAACTGGCCCGCTCCACCGACGAGGAGAAGCAGTCGCAGCTCCGCCGGCTCGAGGCCTTCCACACCGCGCACGCCGACCAGCGCCCTGCCGCCCTCCACCGCCTCCAAGACGCCGCCCTCGCCGGTGACAACCTCTTCGAGGTCCTCATGGAGGCCGTGCGCTCCTGCTCCCTCGGCGAGATCACCCACACCCTCTTCGAGGTCGGCGGCCGCTACCGCCGCAACGTCTGATCCGCGGCCGGGCGCCGCACCGCTGCTCGTGGCGGAGCATCCTCCAGACCGAGTTCTCGCGACCTCGATCGATGGGTTCGACCCTGATCGACCGGCGTCCGGTGGCCCTCGACGGCAACCTCGAGGATGAGTCGAGCGACCATGAGGAGGGGCAGCAGCACGAGCGACAACGCGGGGAGAAGCATCGGGTCGGACTCCGATCGTGCTCGGGGGTGGTGCATCGAATCCGTGCGGCCAGCATCGAGCCCGGAAGCGAAGTGGGCATTCCAAACCGACCACCGGTCCCCGCGGCCGCGGGTCGAAGCTCGACGCCTCGGGCCCTCGCCACGACTCGCCCGACGAGCTTCGGCCCGTGGGTAACCGGGGATGGTCCATGATGGCGCCATGGGTGATCGGTTCGATGTGGGGCCGCTGCTGGGGGAGCTGACGCTGGCGGAGAAGGCGTCCCTCGTGTCGGGGTCGGGGTTCTGGTGGACGCGGCGGGTGGAGCGCCTCGGGATCCCATCGATCATGGTGAGCGACGGGCCGCACGGGCTGCGCAAGCAAGCCGATCGGGGCGACCACGTGGGGTTGGGCGAGAGCGTGCCCGCCACCTGCTTCCCGACGGCATCGGCGCTGGCGTCGTCGTGGAACCGGGACCTGGTCCGGGCGGTCGGCGCCGCCATCGGGACCGAGGCGCGGGCCCAGGACCTCGGTGTCGTGCTCGGCCCGGGCATCAACCTGAAGCGGTCGCCGCTGTGCGGCCGGAACTTCGAGTACCTCTCCGAGGATCCGGTCCTCGCCGGGGAGCTCGGCACCGCGATGGTCGAGGGCATCCAGAGCCAAGGGGTCGGCACGTCGCTCAAGCACTTCGCCGTCAACAACCAAGAGCACGACCGCCTGCGGGTGAGCGCCGACGTCGATGAGCGGCCCCTGCGGGAGCTCTACCTCGCCGCCTTCGAGCGGGTGGTGCGCGACGCCCAACCGTGGACGGTGATGTGCAGCTACAACCGGATCAACAGCGTGTACGCCTCGCAAGACCCGTGGCTGCTCACCGAGGTGCTCCGAGACGAGTGGGGATTCGACGGGCTGGTGGTGTCGGACTGGGGAGCGGTCGACGATCCGACGGCTGCGCTGCCCGCCGGGCTCGACCTGGAGATGCCGTCGACCGGAGGGGCAAGCGCCGCCCGCATCGCCGCTGCCGTCGAGGCGGGAACTCTGGACGAGTCCGCACTCGATCTGGCAATCACCCGCCTCCTCCAACTCCTCGAGCGCGCCCTGCCGGGCATCGAGAGCGATGATTCCGTGGATCTCGACGCTCACCACTCACTGGCCCGCTCGATCGCGGCCGAGTGCGTAGTCCTGCTCAAGAACGAGGAGCGCCTCCTCCCGCTCTCGCCCGACGTCAAGCACCTCGCCGTGATCGGCGAATTCGCCCGCACGCCGCGGTTCCAGGGCGCCGGCAGCTCCAAGGTCAACCCCACCCGCATCGACGACGCCCTCACCGCGCTGCGGACCGGCGTGGGTGACGAGGTGACGGTGGACTTCGCACCCGGCTTCGGCGTCGACGACCCCACCGTCGACGCGGCCGCACTGCTCGACGAGGCCGTGCAGAAGGCGGGGTTCGCCCACGCCACCGTGCTGTTCCTCGGCCTCCCCCCGAGCTACGAGTCCGAGGGCTACGACCGCACCCACATCGACCTGCCGGCCGAACAGCTCGCCGTACTCGATGCGGTCGCGGCGGCCACCGACCACCTCGTGGTGGTACTGGCGAACGGCTCGGTCGTCGCAGTCGACGAGTGGCAGGACAAGGTGCAGGCGCTGGTCGAGGGCTGGCTCGGTGGCCAGGCCGGCGGCGGCGCCATCGCGGACGTCCTCCTCGGCGAGGTCAACCCCTCCGGGCGATTGGCCGAGACGATGCCGGTCCGGCTCCAGGACACCGCGTCCTACCTGAACTTCCCGGGTGATGAGCGCCACGTCCGCTACGGCGAAGGCCTCTTCATCGGGTACCGCCACCACGATGCCATCGACGGACCGGTCAGCTTCCCCTTCGGCCACGGCCTCTCGTACACCACCTTCGAGCACACCGACCTCCTGGTCGCGCCCATCGACCACGACGGCGGCGCTGGGTGGCGCGGTGCCGGACGGTTCGAGGTCACGGCGACCATCACGAACACCGGGACGATGACGGGCAAGGAGGTCGTGCAGCTCTACGTGGGTGCCTCGAACGCATCGGTGCAGCGACCGGTCCGCGAGCTCAAGGACTTTGCCAAGGTCCGTTTGGAGCCGGGGCAGTCCGAGACGGTGAGCTTCGTGCTCGACGATCGCGACCTCTCGTGGTGGTCGACCCGTTCCCACGCCTGGGTGTTCGAGCCAGGGGCCTTCGAGATCGCGATCGGCGCCTCGTCCCGGGACCTCCGCCTCGTCACCACCATCGAGGCCGGGGGACCGCCCGTCGCCCACCCCCTCGACCGCAGCAGCACGCTGGCCGAGTGGCTCGACCACCCCGTCGGCCGCGAGATCCTGATCGACGTGCTCCGCCACAGTCGCGCCGGTGACCTGAGCGGCCTGACCGAAGACCCCGAGCGGGTCCGCATGCTCGGCTCGTTCCCGATGACGCGCCTCAGCACCCTCCTCGGCCCGGCGATGGACGGAGACACCGTCGACCAGCTCCTCGCCCGCCTCGACGACGCCTGACCTCGGAGAGGTTGGGCGTCCGATCAGCCTCGGTTGCGGAAGTTCTCGCAGTCGTCGTTGTCGCACACGAAGTCGACGTCGATCACGTTCGACGGGTCGGCCGGGAGCATCGTGACGCCGCAGAAGCCGCAGATCGGGGCTCGACCGACCGCGGCGCCTCCGTCGAGGCCGAGGCGCTCGTCGCCGTCGTCCTCGTCCTCGTCGTCCCAGGGGTCGTCGTCGACCGCGTCGATGCCGGTGTCGTCGAGGTCATCGACGTCTGCGTCGGGGTCGTCGAAGCGATCGGGCACGGCTGCGGTCCTCAGGCCGTGAGGCCGAAGAGGGCGGAGAGGCGACGCCAGGCCTCGACCGGAGGCTCAACGCCGTCGGTGACGACCTGGATGCAGACGTGGTCGGCGCCGGCATCGAGGTGGGCCTGGATGCGGGCGACGATGGCGTCCTCGCTCCCCCACGCCACGATGGTGTCGACGAGCCGGTCGCTGCCGGCGTGGGCGAAGTCCTCGTCAGTCCACGTCGGGTCGAGGCGCCGCAGGTTGTTCGTGTAGTTCGGCAGCGGCGTGTAGGTCTTGGTGTGGGACCGGGCGATGTCGCGGGCCTTGGCCGGGTCGGTTTCAAACACCACCGCCTGTTCGACCGCCAGCAGCGGCCCATCGCCGAGTACCTCCCGGGCCATGGCCGTGTGCTCCGGTGGCACGAAGTACGGGAGGGCGCCGGCAGACCGGTCGCGAGCCAGCCCCAGCATCCGGGGCCCGAGCGCAGCGAGCACCCGCTGCGGCTCGGTGGTCGGCGGGGCGGCGAAGAACATGGCCTCGTCCATGCCATCGAGGTACGCGCGCATGGCCGAGAACGGCTTGGAGTAGTCGTGCTTGCGGACGCCCTCGACCATCACCTGGTGACTGACGCCGAGCCCGAGCAGGAAGCGGTCGGGGTAGGCCTCGGTGAGGGTGCGGTGTGCCGCGTTGGCCGTCATCGGGTCGCGGCCGTAGATGCCGGCAATGCCCGTGGCGACGGTGATGTCGGTGCCGCCGCGAAGCAGCAGGGCGGCGCTCGTGAACGCCTCGCGGCCCACGGCTTCGGGCACCCAGACCGCGCCGAACCCGAGCTCGTCGAGCTCGTCGACGTGCTCCACCGATCGCGCCGACGGCACCAGGTCGAGCGTGAAGGTCCAGATCCCGATGCGTCCGATGTCCATGAGCGGAACCTACCGCCGAGGCGCGGCGAGGAGACCAGCTCCGTCCCGTCGCGGACGCTTCGGGCACACGCACCGGTAGATTCGGCCGATGGGCAAGGACATTCCCCTCGGCCGCATCGCCGGGATCAAGGTCGGCATGGACGTCACCGTCTTCTTGTTCGCCGGCTTCTTGGCCGTCACCTTGGCCACCTCGCAGTTGCCGCGCCTGAGCGGCGGGCACTCCGACGTCGCCTACTGGGTCGCCGGCATCGGCGGGGCGTTCTTCCTGTTCTTCTCCCTGCTCGTCCACGAGATCGGCCACGCTCTGGTCGCCCAAGACGAGGGCATCGGCGTCGAGAGCATGGGCCTGACGCTCCTCGGTGGCGTGACTCGCATGGAGTCCTCCCCCACCACCCCCGGTGCCGAGTTCCGGGTGTCGGTCGTCGGACCGATCGCCAGCGCCTCGTGCGGCGTGGTGTTCCTGGTCGCCTCCTTCCTGTTGCCGAACTCGGGGCTGTGGGGCCTTACCGGCGCCCTCTTCTTCTGGGCCGGTTACGTCAACCTCTTCCTGGCCGTGCTCAACATCTTCCCGGCGGCGCCGCTCGATGGCGGCAAGGTGCTGTCATCCATCATCTGGCGGGCCACGAACAGCCAGTCCACGGCCATGATCTGGTCAGGAGCCGCTGGCATCGTCGCCGGCATGGCCTTGGCCGCGTGGGGCCTGCGGGACCTCAGCCGGAACGGGGCCACCGCCGGCTGGTTCACCGTCGGCGTCGCGGTGTCCGTCGCCTACAGCGCGTTCCAACAGGTTCGCAGCGCGCCGCTGTACAAGGCACTCGAGGGCATGACCGTCACCGACGCGATGGCCGTTGGGCCACCGACCGCCGCCGCGTGGTCGACGGTCGGCGAGTTCCTGCGCACGAGCCACCCGCGGCCCGAGCACCAGGCGTACCCGGTGGTCGGCACCGACGGCCAGGTCACCGGCCTGCTCACCGCCGCCGCCATCCGGGCCGTCCCCCCAGAGAGCTGGGACCAGCTCCCGGTGCCCGCGCTCGCCTACCCGCTCGACCGCCTGCCTCGGGTCCGTTCCGATGAGTCTCTCATTCCTGCCCTGCAGAAGGTGGAAGGCGCCGACGTGCGCCACGCCCTCGTGGTCGCGCCCGACGGCCGGGTCGTCGGCACGCTCGACCCCTCCGCCCTCGACCGGGCGTTGCACGCCCGAAGCACGGACCGCACCCCCTCGAACGTGTAGGTCCAAAGCGTCCGCCGCCTAGGTTCGGCGCATGACCGACGAGACCCTTCCGACCTACCGGCTCGACGACGGCATCGCCATCGTCACCCTCGATGACGGCAAGGCCAACGCCTTCTCGACCGCAGCGCTGATCACGCTCGAAGCACACCTCGACCAGGCGACCGCCGATGGCGCTCGGTCCCTGGTGATCGTGGGCCGTCCGGGGCGGTTCTCCGCCGGGTTCGACCTCGATGAGATGACGGGCAACGTCACCGACATGCGGGCCCTCGTCGTCCGCGGCGCCCGCTTCTGGATGCGCCTCTACGGGCTGGGGGTCCCCACCGTGGCGGCCTGCACCGGCCACGCGCTCGCCGGCGGGGCGATCACCCTGCTCGCGTGCGACCTGCGAATCGCTGCCGACGTCCCCGCCAAGATCGGACTCAACGAGGTCGCCATCGGGCTGACCCTTCCCAAGTTCGCCGGTGCGCTCGCCGCGGACCGCCTCGTGAAGCCGGCCCTCGTCGCCTCCACAATGGGCGCCCAGTTGTACGACGTGCACGGGGCGCAGGCGGTGGGGTACCTCGACCAGGTCGTCGCTGCGGATGACCTGCTCGCCACCGCCGTCGAGGAGGCCCGCCGCCTGGGACAACTCCAAACGGCCGCCTACGCCGGCACCAAGGCCAATGCCCGGGCCGAGATGATCGAGCGGGAACTGGCCCGGGTTGTCGAGGACATGGAGTCGCTCGACCTGCCCGAGCGCTGAGCACCCGCACCGGCGCTTCCGTTCGCCCGACCATGACATGAAGCCGTGTCGAGGATACGGGTGACGACGGTCACCGCGCGGTAGCGTGGCGGCGCCGGTCGAGGGGACGCGGCACCGGACCGCTGGAGCCGGAAACGGTGCAACGAGGGGGAACCATGGATCGACTGCGCAAGCCCGTGCTGGCACTGGTGGCCTTCACCGCGCTCATCGCGCTGGCGGCCTGCCAGCCGCAGCCGTCCACCGCCCGCACCATCCCGCCGGCGAAGTTCGGCGCACCCGGCAACCTGATCGCGGGTGGCCTGGGATCGGCGCTCAACCCCATGCGCAACCCGGCCGGCACGAACGACTCCACCTGCAAGCCGACCTCGGCCCACCCCAACCCGGTGATCCTGGTGCACGGGACCATCGGCAACGCCTATGACTCGTGGAGCGGCCTCGGCCCGGTCCTGAAGGCCTACGGGTACTGCGTGTTCGCCGTGAACTACGGCGCCCCGGAGAGCTCCATCTTCAAGGGCACCGGGGACATCCCGACCTCCGCCGCCCAGATCGGGCGCTTCGTCGACGGCGTGCGCAGCGCCACCGGTGCCGCCAAGGTCGACCTCGTCGGTCACTCGCAGGGCGGCTCCGTCGCGCGCTACTACGCCAACCTCATCGGCGGATCGTCGAAGGTCGCGAACGTCGTCGGCTTGGCGCCCTCCAACCACGCCACCAACGTGAGCGGGCTGCTCACGCTCGGCCGCTTCATTGGCGCGGTAGACCCGATCTTCGCCCTCACCAACTGGATCGGACTGCCCGCCCTCCAGCAGCAAGCGGACCCCGACTCGCCCTTCTTCGCCAGTCTCAACGGCAGCGGCGAAACCCGGCCTGGGATCCGGTACGTCAACATCGCGACCAAGTACGACGAGGTCGTGACCCCCTACCGCCAGGCGTTCATCACGGCGGGAACAGGCGCCACGGTGCAGAACATCACCCTGCAGGACGTGTGCAAGGGTGACCTCACCGACCACCTCGGCCTCGTCTACGACACCAACGTGTACCAACTGGTCCTCAACGCCCTCGAGCCCGCCGACCAGCGCCCCGTTGCCTGCACCGCCAGCCTCCCCCTCTTCGGGACCTGAGTCGGCCCAACGGTCGCTCCCGGACCTCCGAAGTTCGCACGCGGGCAGGGTGACCGGTGGGTGGGGTCAGCTGGTACGGGCGTCTTCGATGAGGTTGATCTCGTAGAGGACGAGGTCGAGGGCGTCGGCGGCGGCGATGGGCGCGAAGCGCTGGGGGTGCTCGGGGGTCACGCACGTGGCGACCGGGCTCAGGATCGTCCAGGGCGTGGGGTGGCAGAACTGGACCACCGAGTAGCGCTCGCCGGGCTGCTCCGGGTCGGCGACGACCCGGTGGATCCCGGGCGTGATGATCCCGTTGGTGATGATCTCCAGCATCAGGCCGGTGTTGATGATGGCACCGTCTTCGGGAGCGGTGGCGTCGATCCAGCGGCCCTCGTCCTTGAGCTTCACCTCGAGACCGCGGGCGGAAGCGCGCGGCAGGGCGGTGATGAGGTTGATGTCGGCGTGCTCGCCGGCCCAGACGTGCGGGGCATCGGGCGCCGCGGCCATGGCCGGATAGTGGATCGCCCGACTGAGGGTCGAGCCGTCGACCAGCATCTTCTCGAAGTAGGACTCGTGGCAGCCGATGCCCACGGCGATGATGCGCAGGATGCGCCGCTGGAGGTCCGCGATGGCGTCGTGGAACGCGTTGAGCACGGCGGCGATGCCGGGCACGGCCGCCTCGGGGAGGACCTGGTCGTGGTAGCGGTGCGGGAAGCGGGTCCGCAGCGGGTGCCCGGGTGCCACGTCGCGGGCCCAGTTGAGCATCTCCTTCCAGTCGGCGACATCGGCCGACGCGGCGGTCTCGACCAACAAGCCGGTGTAACCGGTCTGGCCGTGGGTGCCGGGAGCGACGAACTCCGCCTTGGTGTCGGCCGGCAGGGCGAAGAACTGCTCCAGCAGCGCGTAGGCCTCGTCGACGAGCCCGCTGCTGACGTCGTGCGTCACGTACACGAACCCGGTGGCGAGGGAACGGATGAGCCCGTCGACCACCGCTCGCTGCTGTTCGGCACCGCCCTGCTCGAACGCGAGGAGGTCGACCTCGAGGATCTCGTCTGCCATGGCTCGCACGCTACCCAGGAGGCGGTACCGTCGCCGCCCTATGGCCGTCGTGCTCGGGTTGCTCGTGGCCCTCTTCTACGGGGCGGGCGACTTCTTCGGGGGATTGGCCGCCAAGCGCACCTCGGCGGTCACCGTCGTCCTCGGATCGTTCGGGCTGAGCGCCGTACTCGTGGCCATCACCACGATGGCGTGGTACGTGGTCGGCACCCCACCCACCCCGTCCGCCGCCGACCTCTGGCTCGGGGTCGCCGTGGGCCTCGTCGGACCGACCGCGGTCGGCCTGCTCTACCGGGGCCTGGCCATGGGGCGGATGAGCGTCGTCGCACCGATCACCGCGGTGGTGGCCGCCACCGTGCCGCTCGTGTGGGCGCTCGTCGACGGCGAACGGCCCTCCGCCATCGCCCTCGTCGGCGTTGCCGTGGCCCTCGTGTCGATCGTGCTGGTGGCCGGTGCTCCCGAGCACGACGAGCATCCCGACGACGGCCCGACGGTCCCGCTGGTCCAGGTCGTCCCGCCGGCCGTCGCCTCAGGCCTGGGGTTCGGCGCCATCTTCGTGCTGCTCGGCGAGACCAGCGCCGATGCCGGGCTGTGGCCGTTGCTGGTGGCTCGGCCGGTGGCCGTCGTGGTCACGGCTGCGGGGGCGCTTGTGCTGGTCCGCCGGTCCCGTCAGCCCGTGCGCGCCATCCTCCCGGCACGCGCCGCCTGGCCCACGGTGGCGGGCGCCGGCGTCCTCGACATCACGGCCAACGCCATCTACCTCGCGGCGACGAACGCCGGCCTGCTCTCGATCGTGGCCGTGCTGTCGTCGCTCTACCCGGCCACCACCGTGGTCCTCGCCCGCATCGTGCTGGGCGAGCGCCTGCACCGGGTACAGGTCATCGGCCTGGTGCTGGCCGCCGGTGGCATCGCCGCCATGGCGACCGGCTGACGTCAGTCGGGTCGAATCCCGGAGAACCCAACGGGCGGTCCACCCGGCTCGTCCCCATCGGGCGGGTCCGCTGCGGGTGGAGGCGTCGGCGCCTCTGCTCGGGCCGAGCCCCCGAACCCGGCCGGGGCCGCGGGTGGCGGCGGGGTGCCCCCTCCGCCACCGGCCTCTGTCGCCGACGGTCCGTCCGCCGCTTCCGGAGCGACGGGTTGCGGGGCGTCGGGGGAAGCGGCGTCATCGACCTCCGGGGAGGAGTCCGAGCCGGCCCCCTCGGCGGCGGGAGCCGACGCCTGCGCCGCCGCCTTGCGCTGCTGCTTCGTCGGGGCCTTGTGCTTGGTCTTGCGGACCAGTCCGGCCAACGACGACGCCGTAGACGGGAGACGCTTGGCGATGTCGGGAAGCATGCGCGTGGTCTGGGCGGTGATGTCGCCCTCGGCGACGAATGCGATGAGCAGGCCTTCGACCTCGCCTCGGGCCCGGCGGGTCCGCCCGGCGTTGAGCAGGAAGATCCAGGACCCGGCGAGGCCGGGATCGAGCTCGACGCGGCTTCCCTGGCCGCCCTTCAGCTTCTCGGCCCCGCCTTCAGGCGCCGCCATGGCGATGGTCGCTCCGAACGGGTTGCGCGACGCACGGGCGCGGAACACGACACCGCCGAAGGTGAACCGTCGATCGTCGCCCGCCGCGGCGAGGCTGCCGAAGTCGTCGGGCCGCAGCGACAAGGGCTTGGGGATGGGACCGTCGATCCGCTGGATCGTCGAACCGACCACCCGAACCGGGATCGAGGCACCCCGAACGGCTTCGAGCACCTGGAAGCGCGCGGTGAGGGCGTTGATGAGCAGCAGCGCGAGCAAGGGCAGGCCGAGCCCGGCGGCGAGCAACACGACCGTGAGCAGGAGGCGCCGGGTCTGATCGACGCTGCGGGCCATGTCGAACCGGAACGGGACCTCGGTGGTGGTGGGCGCGTCGGCGCCCTCGACCTTCTCGAAGACCTCGAGCGTGCCGCTGATCGTCCCCGACGCTCGGCCAGAGGGCGTGGCCTCGATCGTGATGCTCTTCGACTTCTTGGCTGGGACCGAGATGCAGTGCTTCGCATCGGGCAGGGGCTCGCCCCCCGTAGTGACCACGATCGGGCTTGCGCCGGCGGGCGGGTCCGCAACCGCAGACTTCCCGAACCACACGCACCCGGCCTTGTCCCCGCCAAGCAGCAGGAACTCGATCTCGGATGTCCCGACACCCGTGAGCGACGGCATCTGCAACGACCCCGGAGCGAACTGGATCGAGCCGTCGGGCCGTCGGACCAAGACCTCCGAGACGGCGGATTGCGAGACCAGCGTGGCAGCACTGGTGGTCTCGATGCGGACCTCGGCCGTGGCCTCCATGACGTTGGTCGTGGTGGCTGCGGGCGTCCGGATCGTGCCGGTGAAGGGACCCGCGGGCTTGCCCTGGAGCGCAATGGTCTCCACCGCGCCGGTGACCGGGTTGCGCAGGCGCACCTGCGCCTTGGCCGATGTGATCACATCAGTCGCCTCCACGCCCTTCGGGAGCTCGAGCAGCACCTCGATGCCGGTCGATGCCCCCCGTTGGAGCAGCGGCAGCTCGCCGAACGTCACTCCGATGTCGCTGAACACGTACACCTGCACGACGGCGGCATCGCCTTCTTGCGCCTTCGACTCGTCGGTGATCGAGACCTTCCACTCCCCGCTCCACGACTCGAGATCGCTCGGCCGTTCGAGGTCGATGGCGAAACCCCGGCCGGCGACGGATCGAGTCGTCAGCTTGGTCTCACCGACCTTCGACGCGCCGGCCTTGGCGATCGTCGTCGTGCCGCCGCTGGGACCCTGGATCACCACCGTGGCTCCCGCCTTCGACGGCAGGGCCAGGATCTGCGCTCGGCGCAGGCTCTTGTCGAGCTTGAACGTACGCGTCCCCTTCTCGCACGGATCTTCTCCGCAGACCTCCACCTTGCTTGGCCCTGGGACGAGGTTGCCACCTGCCAGGCGGGTACCCACGCCGTTGAACTGCGTCACCAGCACGTCGATGTCGGCAGCGGGCAGGTAGGCACCTTGTGCCCTCGTCGATTCGCCTCGCTTGGGTTGGGTACCGCAGGGGTAGTCATCGGCCTTGCCGGTGGTGGCGGCGGCGAGGGGGATCTGCGACCTTCGGGCGACGTCACCCGACAGCGCGACCGTGAGCAGCGTGACGTCATCGGCACGCAGCCGGTCCGCCAGGCCACCCGGCCTGCACAGCGACTTGCGCCCGAGGGCCTCCGCCTTGAGCACGTCCTTGGACGAGGTCAGCTTGATCCCAGGCGCGTACGGCTTGGTGGTGCCGAGGCGCTTCTGGTCGGCCTCGCTCTCGCGCACGGCGAGGTCGTAGCCACCATCGGTGAAGAGCATGACGGCGCGGCACGGAGCCTGACCGCCGCTGGACGTGACCGCAGCGGCCTGATCGGCCAGCGCCTCGCGACCGGCGGAAAGGGCGTTCACGAAGTCGGTGTCGATGCCATTGTTGAAGCTGGCGAACTTCGCGAGCGACTCGTTGAGGCCCTTGGCCGTGTCCGGTCCCGCCGCCGTCCAGTCCTGCACGAGCCGGTACTCGTTGGAGAACGCCGCGAGGGCCACATCCACCTGAGGCGACGCCGATCCCTCCGATGATGACAGGGCGATGAGGCTGTCGAGCGCCCCGCGCGCCGCATCGACGCGGCGGTTCTCGGGATCGGTCTTCTTCAGCGAGGCCGACTCGTCGATGAGGAACAGCACCTGGAGGCGGCGAGACCCCTGGACGCAGCCCACGAGGTCGTCGATGGCCGGATCGCCCGACGGCGTCTCGGGCGCGCCGGTGGTCCCCGCCGGTGCCGTGGTGGCGGTCGTGGGGGGATCGCTCTGGGCACCCGCCGGTGCGAGGCAGGCGGCGGACAGGGCGACCCCCACGCCAACGGTGGCGAGGATCGAGCGGAGGAACGGGCGGCTCACGAGGCCAGCTCCGTCGCGATGGGCCAGACGTGGAGTCCGGCGGCCACGATGGCGGCGACGGCCAGCACGACGAGCGCCGGCTGCAGCCACGACTTGGGGAGGTAGTACGGCGATCGACGACGAGCGAGGTCGACGCGGCGCACGAAGCCGATCATCAAGATGGGGATCAGCGCCCCGGTCACGTAGCCGACCACGTGGGCGGGGATCCCATCGGCGGCGATGAGCGGCAGGCTCGCCAACACGGATGCATAACCCAGGGCCACCAGCAGCAGCGGCGGTCCGACCGCAGACGTGTCCGATCCGGGTGGCGCGTCGTTCTTCGCGAGCCCCTTCGCCATTCGCTTCCCCCGGGTGGCAGTGAGTCGGCCTGACCCTAGCGGCTGGCTCCGGATGCCCCGGGGCGTTGGAATCTCAGGTCTGCAGGGTCCAGCGACGTCCGCAGGACTGGCACCGCAGGGTGGTCGCCTGGACGATCAGGTCCACGACGACGATCTCGCTCGTCCCGCTGCATGCCGGGCACGGCGGGTTGGGCACGGGGACCTTGCGCTGGCCGGCCGCCCGGGCGACGGTTCCGGTGAGGAGGCCGGTGCCAGCCGCCAGACCTTCGGCCTGGGCGAGGTCCGAATCCGGGTGCAGGGCCTCGCGCCACCGGTTCGACCGCCAGAATCGTGCTCGTTCGGCCATGTCGGTGGAAGGCTATGCGACGGCAATGCGTTCGTGAACGGGCCATCCGACCCAAATCCAGCGCCCCGCACCCCTGGGGCCGCTCAGGCCGAGAATCGGCGCCGGTACTCGCTCGAGGTGAAGAACTGGGCGATCAGCCGTTGGATCGACGTCCCGGCTCCGACCTTGGTGACCCAGTAGGTCCAACCCGAGGCATCGGGCCGGCGGCGCAGCAGCCCGGCGTAGGTCATCAACACCTCGACCTGGGCCTGGAACCGCTGCACCGACTCGGACCGGCCGACCAACGTGGCCATCAGCGCAGGCCGGGTGAGCGCACCGGAGGTCAGATCGGCGACGAGGTCGGCCTGCTCGGCTTTGGTCGGGGCCTTGCCGAGCGCAGATTGGAACGCCTGGGTGACGAAGGCGGCATGGCCGAGGGCGCCGAAGCGGCTGGTGAACTCGGCCTTGGCGCACACCTGAACGGCGACGGTCGCCAGCGGCGCCCCGGCCTTGACGGCCGCGGACCACGCCATGAGGTCGTCGAACTGGGGGGTGCCCCCGAGGCAGGCGAGGACGAGGCGCGCAACGGGGGCGACGGAGCGGCCGAACTCGGTGCTGTGGAGGAAGGCGTCGATCACTGCGGCGATCGTCTTCGATCCGCTCGTCAGCTTGTTCGTCCAGAAGGTGATCCCGCCCGGGTCACCGACGCGCCCGAAGAAGTCGAGGTACTGCTGGCGGACCAGGTCGGCCGGGGTGGCGAACGGGAGCCACGGGCCGGTGACCGTCGGCGGGGGGACCGGCGTGGTGCTCCCCGGCTTCGCCGAGAACAGCCCGAGATCGGGGTAGGCCGCCCCCAGCACGGAGGTCGCATCGGCACCGAGCCACCCGCCCAGGACGGAGGCGTACAGGCTGCGGTAGTCGACCGACACGGTGGGGTTGCCCCGGCTGTCGAGGGCATCGAGCTTCGGCGCCTGGCCGTAGAAGCCGCCCTTGACGAGCTCGCCGATGACGAGCTGCGTCGACGACGTGCCGTGGTCGGTCCCGTCGGAGGCGTTGACCTCGGGTCGGCGCCCGAACTCGGAGAAGGTCATCAGCGCGACCCGCTTGGACCAGGTCGCCGCCAGCGTGGTGTGGAAGGCGGTGATGCCGGCATCGAGGTCGGCGAGGAGGGCTTGGAGGCGGTCGGCCTGGTTCTCGTGGGTGTCGAAGCTTCCGAGCGAGACGTTGAACACCCGGATGCCCAGGTTGGCGTTGATCAAGCGGGCCACGAGCGTCAGCTGCGAGGTGACCGAGTCGTTGGGCAGCTCGGGGGTGAACGCCGGCTGCAGGTCACCGGCGAGGCGCAGCGAGGCGGCCCCGGCGGACGCGAGCTTGTCGGCCCACACGCCCTTGCCCGTGGGGCCGGATCCGTAGCCCGAGAGCGCGGTGTACACCGATGTCATCCAGGCCTCGCTGCGGTCGGCACCGAAGAGGTTGCCGCCCACGTCGAGCCCGGTGACCTGCGACCGCTGGCCGATGAGGTGGAGCGGGATCGAGGAGCCGGTGGTGACGGCCCGGAGGCCGAGCTCGGCCTCGGACACGCCGTCGAGCCACCGCCCCAGCCAGCCCGAACTCCGGCTGCTCCCCGCGGTCCCGGCCATCCAACTGGCGGTGGACGAGAAGTGGCTCAGGTCGGTCAGCGTGGACTGGCCGACGCCCTGGACCACCGCCACCTTGCCGGCGTCGAACCGGTCCTTGAGGCCGGGGAGGGCCGGGTGCAGGCCGAAGGTGGTGGTCAGCGGGAGCGGGTTCGTGATCGCCACCGGCCCGCGGAGCGTCCGGTAGGCGCCGTTGCCGATCGGCACAACGGTGTTCAGCCCGTCACAGCCACCGCCGAGGTGGATGACCACCAGGATCCCTTCCGCCGCCCCGACCGGCGAGGCCGCCGCGGCGAGGTGGTCGAACCATCCCGGAGCGGTGGCGAAGGTGCCAGCGGCCAGCGCTCCCTGGAGGAAGCGACGCCGCGAGACGCCTCCAGCCGTCCGGTCAGCGGGGACGGATAGCAGGCGGTGGATCTGGTCGAGCTCGAGATCGCTCATCGGTTCGTCCTCATGCCAGCTGGAAGTCCGGCGACAGCAGGGCCAGGGTGACGAGGTTCGGCGGGACGGCCCACCCGCGGTTCGCAGCCTTCTCCCGGGCGACGTACTCCTCGATTCGCTGACGGGTGAGGGCCGACGGATCCTCGATGCCGAAGCGATCGAACGTCGCGGTCGCCGCCGCCGACGGGGTCATGGAGCCGGTACCGGCGAGGATTTCGGCGTCGTTCGCCGTCCAGCCCGCCCATCCGGCGAACGATCCCTTCGTCCACTGCGCCGAGGTCGAGATCCATGCCCCGTTCTGCCGCCAGCCTGACACGTTCGGTGGCTGGTACGGCGCCTGGCCCATCCCTTCGAGCCACCACTCGGCGTGCAGGGTGGCAGCGTCGAGGCCCAGCGCACGCATGGCTGCGACCATCCACTCGACCGGGCTGCGCACCAGGGCGACGCGCGTCGTGGCCAGCCGGAACTCCGGCCGGAGGAAGGTGGCCCGCAGCAGGGCCGTGACGTCCATGTCCGACGTGATGAAGGCCGTGGCGAGGTCGTCGACCAGCGTCGGCGCCGGAGCGGGGTAGGCGAAGAACGACCACACCTTGGATGCGAGGTAGCGCGCGCACGTCTGCTGGCGGGAGCCGCGGACGATCTCGGTGAGCGCCTGGGGACCGGTCCAGTCCTTCGTGATCCCGAAGATCGTCTTCTGGCCGCCGTCGTGCTTGTTCGCCCGGTAGATGAACTGCTCGCCCTCGTCGTCGTAGTTGTAGCCCGTCCAGGCGCGCGCCATACCCACGACGTCGGCCTCGGTGAAGGCGCCGTTGCCCAGGGTGAACAGCTCCATGAGCTCCCGGGCGAAGTTCTCGTTCGGCTCGGCGGCAACGTTGCTGGCGTTGTTCAGGTATTGGAGCATCGCGGGGTCGATCGCCATCGCCTGGAGGAGCACGTGGACGTCCCCGAGCCCGAGCGAGCGGTAGGTCTTGATCTGGCGGAACAGGTGGCGGGGAAGGGCGGCATCGGTGGACGACGCCAGGTTCCCGTGCCAGAAGAGGGTCATCTTCTCGACGATGGGCGTCGGGGTGGTGGCCATCCGGTCGAGCCAGTACTGCACCGACGCGACCCACGGCGGGTAGTACTCGTCTTGTTGGTCGTCGACCGCGGCGGGGATCGTGTCGGGGGGGTTGGCGCTCGTGTCGAGCACCCGGTCCACCACCGCTGCCCACGAGGGCAGGGCCAGCAGCGCGGTGACCTCTGCGGGCTTGCCGCCGAACCCGACCCGGCGCAGCAGGTGCACCACGTCGGGACGGGTGAAGTCGGCCATCCCCTGGCATCGACCTGTTCACCGTTCCGCTTGAGTCCATTCACCCGACCGGGGGTGGGCCGAACGGTCCGATTCTCCTCGGTCGGCGCACCAGACACCGGACCCCCGGGTGATCAGCGCCTCGGGTCGCGCCGTACGACGAGGCCGTGCTTGCCCGTGACGAGGTGCCCGGTGAGGGTGCGATCGTCGTGGCGCATCCGCCACTCGAGCAGCCGGGCTCGGGCATCGGCCACCGCACCAAGCATCGCGGGATCGGCCGAGCGATCGACGAGCTGATCCGGGTCCTCGGTGAGGTCGAAGTAGAGGCAGTCGCCGTTGCCGAGGTGGACGTACTTGTGGTCCGCGCCCCGGATCACGTCGAGGCTGCACTGCTCCATCGTCACGTCGAAGACGTCCTCCGCCACGTGGTCGACCGGGTCCCGGAAGTCCCACTGCCAGTGCGCGTCCGTGCGCCAATCATCGGGCGTGGCACCGTCGTGGACGAACGGCTGGAGCGCTCGTCCGTCGACGGCGACGGGCACCTCGGCACCGATCCAGTCGCAGATCGTGGGCATGATGTCCACGGACTCGGTGACCGCCTCGACCACCGTGCCGCGCGTGGCGTCGGCCTCAGGTCGCGGGTCCACGACGATGAGGGGCACGTGGTAGCTCTCGTCCCACCACCCCAGCTTCTCGACCAGCCAGTGATCACCGAGCTGGTCTCCGTGGTCGGCCGTGAGGACGATGAGCGTGTCGTCGACGTCGCCCCGACGCTCGAGCTCGGCGAACAACCGCCCCAACTGGTCGTCGACCTCGGTCATGTTGCCCCAGTAGGTGGCGCGGAGCTGGCGCATCTCGCGCTCGTCGATCGGCGCCTTGGTGACGTGGGCCCCGGCTGCCTGGATGGGGTGCATCGCCAGCTCGGCGTCGCGATCGGCGAGTCGCCGGAAGGGCGGCCCGGCATCGGGGTCGTAGAGGTCGTGGTAGCCCTCGGGCGCCCGGTACGGCGGGTGGGGGCGGATGTAGGAGACGTGCGCGAACCAGGGTCCGTCGGTGGAGCGGTGGTCGTGCCACTCCAGGAACCGCTCGGTCATGAACGCCGTCTCGGTGTGCTCGGCGGGGAACCGCCCCGGCGCCCAGGTGCTGGCGTGTTCGTCAGCACCGGGGTAGCCGGGCTTGGCCTCGAACAGCTCCTCCCAGGAGCCGGGAACGTCGTGGCCGTGGCCGGCCAGCCAGTCCAGCCACGGCGCCATGTTGTGCCAGGTGAGGATCGTGCCCGGGGTGAAGCCGGGCAGCACGCCCTCGTAGTCCCAGAGCCGGGGGTCCTCGGGATCCGAGACGGTCCGCGGGTCGACGCTCGTGTCCGTGTAGCCGAACAGCGTCGGGTCGTAGCCGAGGGCGCGCGCCTCGCGGGCGATGTTGGTGAAGCGGTCGTCCAGCGGGGTGCCGTTGTTCACCGACCGGTGGTTCATCAGGTAGAGCCCGGTGTGCAGCGACGCTCGACTGGGCCCGCAGGGTGCGGTGACCGACCAGTGGTTGGCGAAGCGAACCCCCCGCGACGCGAGCCGATCGAGGTTCGGCGTCCGCACCACCGGGTGACCGGCGGCCCCGAGGCAGTCGCCGCGCCACTGGTCGACGGTGATGTAGAGCACGTTTGCGGCGGGCACCGGAGCCTCCTGTCGGGCGCGATCAGATGCGCGCCGAGACGCTAGGCCGCGAGTCGGCTCCTACCCGCCGCCAGCGGAACGCCATCGTGTCCGCCAGGTCCGAGGCTCCGACGAGGTCGAGGACGTCGAGGCTCCGCCGGCGGGCCTGGGCGACGCTCGGACGGCGAGGCGGCCCAGCGCGGGTGGGTACGGTCGTCGTGTGAGCGCCTCCGCAGCCGATGCCACCGGGTGGGTGCGGGTGACGATTGCGGTCGACCCGAGCCGGGATCCGGCCGCGGTCGAGATCGCCTCGGACGTCCTGTGGAGGTCGGGTGCGGCGGGGGTCGAGGAGCAGGCGATCGACGGCACCGTGATCCTGCTGGGCGGGTTCGCCGATCCGCTCGACGCCGCGATCGCCGTCACCCGAGCCGTTGAGCTGGGCCTCGACACCGCCTCGTCACCGATCATCGACGACGGTCTCGACGCCTGGCGGGAATGGGCGGTGCCCGAGCGCGCCGGCCGCTTCTGGATCACCCCACCGTGGGTCGCTGCGCCGGACCTCGCCCCCGGGGAAGAGGTGCTCTGGATCGACCCGGGTCCGACCTTCGGCTCGGGGTCGCATCCCACGACACGCCTCGTGCTCGCCGTGCTGGCCAACCTCGTCGGCGCCGACGCCACCGTGCTCGACGCCGGCTGCGGGAGCGGCGTGCTCGCGGTCGGCGCAGCTCGCTGCGGCGCTGCCTCGGTCGTGGCGACCGACATTGACCCGGCCTCCCCCGCCGCCGTGGCGGCCAACGCCGAGCGCAACGGCGTGAGCGACCGCGTTCGGGCCACCACCGACCCCATCGCGGCGCTCGCTGCCGCCGGTCCACGGTTCTCGGTGGTGGCGGCGAACCTCCTGGCCCCCGTCATCGCCGAGGTCGGCCCGGACCTGGTGCGCTGCCTCGCTCCCGGCGGTCACCTCGTCGCTTCCGGGCTGCTGGCCGACCGGTGGGAAGCGTCGCTGCCCGCCCTCGCTCCCCTCCGCGCCGCGCGCGTCGTCGAGGAGCAGGGGTGGGTCGCCGTCGTGCTCCGATAGGTTCGCGGCCCGATGGCCCTCCTCCCCACCCGCGAGCTCGACTTCGACGAGGACGACCTGGCTGAGGTGGCGTCGATCCTCGCCGAACTGGACGCCACCACGACGGGTTCCGGCTCGGGCTGGGTCAACTTCGTGCCGGAGGTCGAAGAGGGCCACGACCCCCCGCCCCGAAATCCGGTCGTGGCCATCTTCTCCGCCCGGGGCGATGCGGTGCCTCTGGCCACGTGGACGTCGCCGGCCAAGCCGGGCGGGCGGCCGAACCTCGGCATCACCCACGGTTCGGGCTCCCAAGCCCTGGCCAGGCTCACGCGCTTCGGCGTCGTGCTGGAGCCCGGTTGGCTGAAGATCGCCGATCATCCCCGCCGCGGCCTCGTCGTGGCCTGCCCGCGCGACGTCGATCCGGACCACGCGCTCTGGTGGCTGCTCACCGCCACCCACGTCCTCAGCACCGTCCCCCTGACCGGCAACTGGCTGGCCAAGATCTACACGCCCTGAGGTCGACGGCCACGGCAGCTTGGAGCGGAGGACGCGAGCAGGCCGCAGTACAGTGATGCGGTCGTCGGGAGGGGAGAAGGAATGCACGTCGCGCTCGTCCAGTGCCCTCCGTGGGGAGCACTCCCTCCGCTCGGCACCGCGGCCCTGAAGGCGTACCTCGATGCCCACGGCCACACGGCGACGTGCATCGACCTGAACATCGAGTACTGCAACGAGCGCCGTCAGGACCTGATCGAGGAGACGCTGGGAAGCGTCTATGCCCGCCCCGACCCGTGGGCGTCGGAGTCCTTCGACGAGTGGTCCTTCGAGTTCGCTGGTGGCGAGGTCCAGTTCCGTTCCGCTCTCGCCGACCACCCGCTGCCCGTCGAGCGCTGGGCCGACCGGGTGCTCGAGACCGATCCGCATGTGGTCGGGTTCAGCGTCCAGTTCACCAACCTCGGCGTCACCCTCCAGGTGGCCCAGGCCGTCCGGCGGGCGGCACCCGAGGTCACGATCGTGTTCGGTGGGCCCAACGTGGCCCAAGACCAGAGCGGCCAGTTGGCCCTCGAGACAGGCGTGCCCGACCTGATCGTCGAGGGCGAGGGCGAGGAGACCCTGCTCGAGGTCCTCGCCGCCCTCGAGGAGAGCCGCAGCATGGATCAGGTCCGCGGACTCGGGATGATCGTGGACGGCAAGGCCTGCTGGACCGAGGCCCGTCCGCTCATCGCCGATGTCGACTCGATCCCGTTCCCAGACTTCTCCGATATCGACTGGACGCAGTACCCCAACCCGTTCGAGATACCGATCATGACCTCGCGCGGGTGTGTGCTCAACTGCGCCTTCTGCTACGAGACCGTGTACTGGAAGCGCTACCGGACCCAGAGCCCCGGTCGTATCGCCGACGAGATCGAGTACCAGGTGGCTCACCATCCGTTGCGCGATCGCATCTCGCCCGGGGTCGCCCGGTTCGACTTCTCGTTCGCCGACTCGCTCGTCAACGGGCACATCGGCGGACTCCGTCGCACGGCCCAACTCCTCGTCGACCGTGACCTCGGCATTTGCTGGAACGGTCAGGCAACCGTCAACACCAAGATGGACGATGACTTCTTCGCCCTCCTCGCCAAGTCGGGGTGCACGGGCCTTTCGTTCGGCCTCGAGAGCGGGTCACAGGCGGTGCTCGTTTCGATGGGCAAGCGGTTCGAGGTCGAAGGTGCCGCTTCGTTCTTCGAGCGGGTCCACCGGTCGGGCATCAAGGTCATCGTCAACGTCATGGTCGGGTTCCCGACTGAGACACGAGCCGACTTCATCCGGACCCTTTGGTTCATCACGCGCATTCGCAAGCTCATCTTCATGGTCAACAACGTCAGCCCGACCGGTGTGCCGACCGGCTCTCGGCTGCACCAGGACCCGGAAGCGTTCTCGATCGTGCCGGTCGACCTCCCCGGGTGGAATGCCGGCACCAACACTTCCTGGACATCAGGACCTGCGGGGACGGACCTCGACCGCAACCGTCGCCTGCGGATCCTCCACCGCTGGATGCAGCTGATCCGAATCCCCCACCAGCGCCTGCCCGAGCGCAACCGTCGGCGTGTTCGTCGACGCCAGGAGGCATCGCCGGAGGATCGGACGTGGCTGACGGTCCCGGTGGTCTCCCAGCCCGATGTCCTTCCGATCGAGGAGTGGAGGCGGAGTGCCGCGCTCGCCCGGCCTGCGGCGCAGGCAGCCATCGATGAATTCGCCGAGTCGGGCGGAGGCGATGCGCTGGTCCTCGAGGCCGTCGACCGGATCGTGACCGAGGTCCTGCACGAACCAGACTGGGCTGCTGCGCTCGAGCCCCAAGCGTGGGTCGGTCGCACCAACGAAGCGCGGAACCTCTTCGTCACGAGGTACCTCGGGGAGTCGTTCACCACGACGCCGACGGTTCGGCCTGACGGTGCGATCGACATCGCGCTGCGCGCGTCTGGATCGGAGGATGGACCCGGCCTCCGGGTCCTCTTGTTCCCGCCCGAGGACGAGTCGCTCGTCCACCTCATCGCCCTCGTCCCGATGGGCAGACCGGTGCTCGCGTCGTTGACTCCGGACGAGACGAGCAACTGAGTTCCCTCGGCGGCAGAATCGGCTCGATGAAGGTGCAGCGGCTCGACCACGTGCAGCTGGCGATGCCGGCGGGCGGGGAGGATGCGGCCACCGTGTTCTACGAGGGAGTGCTCGGCATCCCTCGGGTCCCGAAGACGCCGCACCTTGAGGTGCGGGGCGGGTGCTGGTTCGAAGCGGGGGACCTGAAGATCCACCTGGGGGTCGACCCGGCGTTCACGCCGGCGCGCAAGGCGCACGCCGGCCTGCTGGTCGAAGACCTGCCGGGGCTCGTCGTCGCCTTGGCCGCCGCAGGGCATCCGGTGTCCGACGACGAGCCGCTCGAGGGCTACGACCGGGTGTACGTCAACGACCCCTTCGGCAACCGCCTCGAGCTGATGGAGTCGCTCGACCTGAGCTGACGCACCTGATCGCTCGACCCGAGCCGACGGGTCAGCTGGCGCCGTCCTGGGCGGCCTTGACCGCGGCATCGAACTCCTCGGTGGAGAGCTCGCCGCTCGCTCGGGAGACCACATTGCCGTCGGCGTCGACCGCCACGAAGTAGGGGAAGGCCGAGAGCCCGTAGGCCTGGGCGACCGTGCTCTCCTCGTCGTCAGCCAGCACGGGGGCGGACCAGCCTTCGCTCTTCAGCCAGGCCTGGGGCGGGTAGTTGTCGGCACCGGGCTTCACCGAGGTAGAGACCGTGAGCAGTTCGACGCCGTCGGGCATGGGCACGTCGTCGAGGTGCTTCTTGAGCAACGGCACCTCGCGCTGGCAGTGCGGGCACCAGTGGGCGACGAAGAGGATGATCTTCGCCTTGCCGTCGTCACCCGAGATGGTGAGGTCGTTGCCGTCGAAGTCCTTGCCCGTGACGGTCGGGATGGCCATGCCGACCGCCGGGTCCTCGTCGACCGTGGCGTCGTACTGCGGCAGGGTGCCGGAGGCGGCGGAGGGCTCCGACGATGCGGTGGACGCGCCATCACCGGTCGTGGTCGCGGAGTCGCCGACCACAACCGAGCCGGTCTGGCCTTCAACGGTGTTGTCGCTGCCGCCGCGGGAGAGGAAGATCGCGGCGATCCCGAGACCCACGATCACCACACCGACCCCGATCCAGATCAGGGCGCCGCTGCGCTCCGAGGGCGGGCCGGCGTTCTTCGGGCTGGTCATGGCTGCTCCTCCAAGGAGACGGGACGGGCTGCCGCGAGCAGCACGAGGACGAGGGCGAAGCCGGAGAGGGCCATGCCGGGGATGGTCAGGTAGCCGAACTCTTCGACCCATTTGAACGAGCACGGGTTGCGCGGATCGCAAGACCCCGACTCCAGGTTGGGGTAGCGCTCGACGAGCAGGTGCCAGATCGACACGCAGGCGCCGAGGCCGGCGAGGATCGCACCCGGGAGTCGAGCACCCAGGTCCTTGCGCATCGCGCCGACGCCCAGCACCACGACGAGCGGGTACATGGCGATGCGCTGGAACCAACAGAGCCGGCACGGTACGAAGTGGGCCACCTCGGAGAGGTACAGGCTGCCGAGCGTGCTGACGAGGGCAACCACCGCCGCAAGGGCGAGCGCCTGGGGGCCGACCACCTCCAGGACCGACGCCTTGGCGCGGGCGACGGAGGGCGACACCAGCGAGCCGAGTCCGAGGACGATCGCCAGGACCACCACGAGCTGGGCGAGGGTCGCCAGCAGCGCGAAGAAGAGGGTGACGACGTCGGTGTCCACGGTGGGATGAGACGCTACCGGTCCGAAAGCCGGCAGAAACCAGCCAAGTGCGGCCGCAGCGGTGCCGGTGCGGCCCCGGCAGACTGGCCCCGTGGACCAGCTGCCCATCGTCGACGTCTCCCCGATCGTGGCGCACCTCGGGGCCACCACGGTGGGAGCCGAGGAGTCGGAGGCCGCAGCCGCCATCGACTGGGCGTGCCGGAACCTCGGGTTCTTCTTGATCTGCGGCCACGGGATCGACCCGGGCCTGATGGCCTCGCTCGACACCGCCGCCCGCACGTTCTTCGCGCTGCCGGAGGCGGAGAAGGCCGCGATCGCCATGGCCCGGGGAGGCCGGGCGTGGCGGGGCTGGTTCCCCGAAGGCGGGGAGCTGACCTCGGGTCGACCGGACCACAAGGAGGGCCTGTACTTCGGGGCCGAGCTGCCCGCCGAGGACCCCCGGGTGGCTGCCGGCGTCGCGCTCCACGGTCCCAACCAGTTCCCGAACGCTCCCCGCGAGCTGGAACCGTCGGTGCGGGCTTGGATCGACGCCATGACGGCGCTCGGCCACGCGCTCGCGCGCGGGGTGGCCATCGGCCTGGGCCTGGCCCCCGACTGGTTCGACGAGCACCTGACCGCCGACCCCACGGTGCTGTTCCGCATCTTCCGCTACCCGCCGATCCCGGAATCTGCGGACGGCTGGGGCGTGGCCGAGCACACCGACTACGGCCTGCTGACCATCCTCGCCCACGACGGGACGCCCGGCCTCCAGGTTCGGTCCGCCGGCGGGTGGATCGACGTGCCCGCCGTGGAGGGCACCTTCGTCGTGAACCTCGGCGACATGCTCGAACGCATGACCGGCGGCCGTTACCTGTCGACCCCCCACCGCGTCCGCCACCAGCGAGCCGGACGGGACCGCCTGTCCTTCCCCTTCTTCTTCGACCCGGGGTGGGACGCCCAGATCCTGCCCGTCCCTCACCTGGCCGAAGCCGGCGCCGGAGCTGGGGCCGGCGCCGCCGAGGACGACCGCTGGGACGGCACCTCGGTCCACGAGTGGACCGGAACCTACGGCGACTACCTCACCGCCAAGGTCGCCAGGGTCTTCCCCGCCCTCAGCGACCACATCGGGCGCTAGCCGCACGCTTCCCGGCGGACGGTTCCGTCAGCGCAGGCGCGCCTTGGCCGCCTTCTTGGCCCGGGTCAGCTCCACCCGCTGCGGATGGTCCTTGTAGAACGGGTCGATCGGGAAGCAGCCCGAGACGAGACCGGCACGTGGTGCGGTGGTGCAGTCGCTGAACGTGCGACACAGGAGCCGCGACTCCAGGGGCCTACCGGCGAGGACGTCCGCCGCCAGTTCCGGGTACGACAGGATCATGCGCCCCAGCCCGATGACCGACGCCCCGCCGCCGGCCACGACGGCCTGACCCACGTGGGGCAGCCACTCCTGCAGGTAGGAGTAGCCGCCGCCGACCATCGCGAGGGCGGGGTGGGCTTGGGCCAGCTCGGAGGTGACGGCGATCTGGCGGGCGACGCCGACGAGCGGATCCTCCGGCGGCTGGTACCCATCGGAAGGCGGGAAGAACGCCGGCCGCTGGATGTGCGGGTTGTAGTACGGACTGCCCGCGGTGGTGCTCACCAAGCCGATGCCGAGCTCCTCGAAGACATCGAGCAGCGCGTGGGTCTCCGTCAGGTCGATGCCGAGGCCGGTGCCGTCGCCACCGAAGCCGAACCGGTACGGCCCCGAGCCATCGGGCTCGCCCACGCCGCCCTCGCCCGCCCGGAACGGCACCAGATCGAACGCGGAGAGGCGGACGGCCACCGCCAGGCCAGGTGCACGCGAGCGGATGCCCTCGGTCACGGTGCGCAGGAACCGGGTTCGACCCGCGAGGTCTCCGCCGTACGGCCCCGGACGGTCACGGGCGCTCAGCAGCTCGTGGAGGAAGTAGCCGTGGCAGTGCTTGACGTCGACGAACTCGAACCCCGCCTGCCGGGCGAGCACGGCGGCGACGACGTACTGCTCCGCCAGCTCATCGAGCTCCTCGTCGGTGAACACGTTGCCCGCGTCCGCACCCACCCGACCATCGAGGATGGGGTGCTCGTACGCGGTGCGCGGCGTGGGCACGTCGACCGGCCGCGCGTAGCGGCCGGAGTGGGTCAGCTGCATGCCGGCGACCTGACCGGGGGCGAGCAGGCGGCGCAGGTCGGCGATCTCGTCCACGGTGGTCTCGTCGATGACGAGCTGGTGCGGGTTGGCCCGGCCGTCGGGACGCACCGCCGTGGCCTCGCCCCACACCAGTCCGCACCCGCTGCCGCCGAACCGGCTCCAGCGGCGTCGCACCAGATCCGTGGGCCGGCCATCGGTGGTGCCGTCCCAACCCTCCATGGGCAGCACGGCGAAGCGGTTGGCGAGGGTGAGCTCGCCGGCGCCGGCATCGGCGACCACCAGGGGCTGCGCCAGCACGCCGGCCGGATCGACCGCCGCATCGAGCGGCAAGTCGATGCCGAGCTCGTCCAGCCGGTCCCGGAGCTGCTGCTCCGTGGCCAGCTTCTTGACCTGGGGGAATCGCAGTGCGCTCACGACCAGGCCCCCAGGCGTCGTGCGATGTCGGCCAGCACGGCGCGGTCCGACTCGGGGCGGCGGAGCGCACCCACCGGCGTGGCGTCGCTCCCCGCCCAGCCGCGGAGGGTGAAGAACATGGCCGCGTCGTGGCGGTAACCGGGCACCGGGTCCCGGAACGTGAAGTGGCCGAGGTACTGCAGCAGGTCGTTGAGTTCCCAGAAGCCGGGATCCTGCGCTGCCCACATGCGGTCGCGACGAGCGAACGCCGCGGGGGCGAAGGTGGAGAGCCCCAACAGGTAGTCCGACCCGTAGCGGACCATGTCGATGGCAAGGTCGTTCCCCGTGAAGACCCGGAACTCCGGCCGCACCGCATCGCGCACTGCGAGCCGATCCCATTCGAGCTGGCGGCTGAGCGACGAGTGCTTGGCGCCAGTGCAGGAGGGGATCTCGATCAGCGCCCGGTAGGCGTCGAGCGACGGGATGCGGCCATAGGGCACGAACATCGGGCCCAGCTCGAAGCCGATGAACTCGTCGAGCTCCGAGCCCAGCGCTTCGAGGGAAGCGACCCATCCGTCGTCGCCGTGGCCGTTGAGCCCGTGCGACGGGAAGACGACCGGCGTGCCGCCGCGCTCGGCGATCGCCGAGGCGGCGCGGACGTACGCCGCCAGGTCGAAGGCGGCACCCTCTCCGTCCGCCACGAACGCGCCGGCGACGAAGCGGCCGCCGGTGACGCGCTGCGCCAGGTCGAGGACGTGCTCCTTGTCGGGCTCGGACAGCAGCTGCACGTACCCGGTGTCCATGTTCACCGCCGGGGTGAGGCCGGCATCCACGGTGCGCTCGATGTGGGCTTCGACCGCGGGCCAGTCGATGGCGCCTTCGGCGGTGTGGGGAAGGAGGACGGCCGACATCCCGACGATCGTGCGGCCAGGCTGCTCGGGTGGGGCCGGGTGCGGTACCGGCGCGGGGTCAGAGGGGGACATCGCCGATGCGCACGTCGTCGGCCGGGGCGAAGGGAGCGCCGGGATCCGTGTAGGTCTTGAACTCGAGCACGTTCCCCGACGGGTCTCGGGCCTGGAGCGAATGGTGCTCGATGGGCTCGCCCGCAAAGCGAAGGTCCCGCTTCGTCGTCTCGGGAGCGAGTCGCCGCAGATCGGCCTCGACCTGGTCCAGCACCCCGAGGTCGACCATCACCCCGAAGTGACGGGGGTAGATGCCGTGTTGGGGCTCGATGGCATCCACTCGGTGCGCCACGATCTGGTGCCCGAAGAACCCGAGGATCGCCGCATGGTCGTTGTACCGTCCGACCGTCGCACCGAGCCCCCGGTAGAACGCGACGGTCCCCGCCACATCGAGGCAGGGGAAGGCGAGGTGGAACGGTGGTCGGTCTTCGTCGGACATGGTCGCTCCTCCTTCGACGCCGCCATCCCAGCATGGCAGCGCCGGCGCAGGTGCCGTGCCCTCGCCCACGATGGGGCTAGATCGAACGGCCGGTGGTCCCGGACTTCTTGTCCCGCTTGTCGGCCCGCTTCTCCTTGAGGGACTTGGCGGGCTTCTTGGCACTGGACTTCTGCGGGGATCGGTCTCCCATGGGGAGCTCCTGCCTGTTGGGCCCGACCGCGGCGGCCGGACCCGCGCACCCTACCGGGGCCACCAGCGACGCACGTGGCCCTGTCGGGGCCCGCGGCCCGGCCTTCGCCCGCACGAGCGTGGAGACCGACGGAGTTCGTGGTGAGGGCGGTCAGGGGTTCCAGGGGGTAGGGGTGTCGTCGGGGCGCAGGTGGGCGTCGGTGCCGCCGTCGACCACGAGGAACGAGCCGCAGAAGAACCGGGCGTCGGGACCCAGCAGGAACTCGACGAACGCGGCGAGCTCATCTGCGGTCCCCTTCCGGCCCACCGGGATCGGAAACGTGTCGATGAACCCGCCCACCGTCGGGTCCTCCCGGGTCTGCTGGAGCAGCGGCGTCTCCACCGCACCCGGCGCCACGACGTTGAGGGTGATCCCGGCACCGGCCCACTCGGCTCCGGGGGCGTGGCGACGGACCCACCAGGCGAGGGCGGTCTTGGTGGCGGGGTAGGTCGTCAGGGATCCCGCCACCTCGGCCGCCGCCAGCGCCGCGTCCTCGTCCCCCGACAGGCACGCCGCCACCACCTCGAGTGGAACGCCGGGCTGCACGAGGGTCGAGTTGGAGCTGATGGCGACGGCGGCGGGACGCTCGCCCCGCGCCAGCAGGGGTCGGAGGCCCTCGAGCACGGCGACGGTCCCGAAGTAGTTGACCGCCGCGAGCAGCGACCCGGGGCGTCCGGTGAGGCCCGCCAGCCCCGCCCAGGTCACCAGGCCGTCGATGGCGCCGTCCGCTCTTCCGGCGAGGTCGGTGACCTGCGCGACCGCTGCATCCCGGCCGTCCGCCGTGCTGAGGTCGGCGATCACGGTGGCGTCGTGCAGGTCCACCCCGATCACGCGGTGCCCGCCGGCGACCAACCGATTCGCGGTGGCCGCACCCATGCCGGAAGCGGCACCCGTGACGACGATGGTACGGGCGCGGCTCACGTGCTCGGTTCCGGACATGCGAGGAGCTTGGCCCAAGAAGTGACGGTCCGTCAGAAGCGTCCAGCGGCGGACACCCGATCGGGGTAGGTTCCCCTCGTTGCCGTGGAGACGGCGGCGTGCTGTCAGGGGTTGGCAGCGGTTCCGAACCATCCGGTTCGGGGTCGCTGCGACGACACAACAGATGGGGAAAACATGAAGAAGCTCGTCGGCCTTCTCGCCGTGCTCGCACTGACCGTCGTGGTCGCCAGCTGCGGCAATCGCGGCTCCGACTCGTCCGGAGGAACGGACAACGGTTCCACCACCGCACCCAAGGACGCGGGTGGCGGTGCCGGCGACTGGGGCGACCTGAAGGGCGTCTGCGGCCCCAACGCAGGCGGTGGCAAGGTCGCAGCCGGCGACGACTCGCAGGGCGTCACCGCTGACAGCATCGAGCTCGGCACCGTCGCCGACCCCGGCTTCTCCGCCCGACCAGGGCTCAACCAGGAGATCTTCGACGCCGGCGATGCGTTCGTCGAGTGGTGCAACGCCGCCGGCGGCATCAACGGCAAGCAGCTCAAGCTCAACAAACACGACGCCAAGCTCACCGACTACAAGCCAGCCATCGAGGATGCCTGCAAGACCGACTTCGCCATGGTCGGTGGAGGGGCCGTGCAGGACAACCTCTGGGCTGACACCGGCGTGGCGTGCAACCTCGTCGACGTCGCCGGGTTCGCCGTGACCCCGGCGAAGGCCGGGCTGGCCGGCAAGACGCCCGAGGAGACCCGCACCGTCCAGGCCATCCCCAACCCGGGCGACCGCTACATCGTCGCCGGCCTGAAGCTCGTCGACAAGAAGTACCCCGGAGCACTCGACAAGACCGGGTTCCTGACCGCGGACTTCCAGACGCTGGCTGCGCAGTTCACCAAGGAGTCGCAGGGCTTCGAGGCCGAGGGCGCCAAGATCGTCTCCAAGGCCACCTACGGCGTGAACGGCGAGGCCAACTGGAAGCCCTTCGCCACCGCGATGAAGAACGACGGCATCGAGTTCCAGAAGTTCATCGGCGAGGGAGCCAACGCCGCTGCGTTCGAACAGGCCCGCCAGCAGGTCGGCTTCGAGCCCATGGTCCGGTACTACGAGACCAACTTCTATGACCAGACCTTCATCGACGCCGGCGGCGCTGCCGTGGACGGCGCCCTCATCAGCAGCGCGTTCATCCCCATGGAGGAGGCCGACACCCATCCGGCCACGCAGCAGTACCTCGACGCGATGGACAAGCAAGGCGGCAAGAAGGCGCTGCTCGGCATGCAGAGCACCTCGGCCTGGCTGCTGTTCGCCACGCTGGCCCGAGACTGCGACAAGGCCAACGACCTCACCCGGTCGTGCATCTTGAAGGGCGCTGCCGGCGTCCACGACTGGACCGGTGGCGGCCTCCACGCCACGACCGACCCGGGCAAGAACGACCCGGCTAACTGCCAGATGGTCATGGAGATCAAGGACGGGAAGTTCACCCGGTGGGGCCCCACCGACGAGGACTTCTCCTGCCCCGACGGCGCCGTCGCCAAGGTCAAGCCAGCGTAAGGGCCCGCCTTGGCCGACTTCCTGACCTTTACGATCATCGGGCTGGTCACCGGCGCGCTCTACGCCATCGCGGCGAGCGGGCTGGTGGTCACCTACACGACCTCGGGAATCTTCAACTTCGCCCACGGCGCCACGGGCATGTTCGCGGCCTTCGTGTACTGGAAGCTCCGGGTCGACCTGGGGTGGCCGGCCCCAGTCGCGCTCGTCGCCGTGCTGTTCGTGATCGCCCCGCTCTTCGGCGCGGCGGTGGAGCGGGTGATCATTCGCGGTCTTTGGAACGTGTCCGAGGTGACCAAGCTGATCGTGTCGATCAGCCTCCTCTTCGGGGTCTACTCGGCGGCCACGATCCTGTTCTCGCCGAACGTGGGCCGCCGGCTTCCGGGCTTCTTCGAGGGCAACTCCATCGACCTCGGCGTCTACGACATGTCCTGGCACGAGGCCATCACGATCCTCGCGGCCGTCTTCACCGCCGGCGCCCTGCGGTTCCTGCTGTTCGGCACCCGCAGCGGCGTGGCCATGCGCGCGGTCGTCGATGACCGGGACCTGTCGCGGCTCAACGGCGGGCGGCCGGACCGCTCGGCCATGCTCTCGTGGGCCATCGGCTCGTCGCTGGCGGCACTGGCCGGGATCCTGCTGGCGGGCAGCCAGGGGGCCCTCACCCACATCCCGCTCACGCTTCTGGTGGTCAACGCCTACGGCGCCGCCATGTTCGGGCGCCTTCGCAGCCTGCCGCTCACGTTCCTCGGCGCCGCGCTCATCGGCCTCGCGGAGTCCTATGCCATCGGCTACCTCAAGCTCGACACCCCGCTCGGGTCGATCCTCGGATACCAGTTGGTCACGCCGCTCTCGCTCAACGGGTTCCGCGCCGCCATCCCCGTGCTCATCCTCTTCGTCGTCTTGTTGTTCCTCCCGCCGCTGAAGGTCCGAGCCGGAGCGCAGCTCAAGTCGCGCGAGATCATCCCCTCGCCCGGGCCGGCCCGCTGGCTCATCGGGACCGTCGTGCTCGGTGTGGCTGCGTTCGCCTTCGCCACCATGTACGAGGGCGTGCGCACCTTCCAGATGGGCCAGGGCCTGGCGCTCGGCATCGTCATGCTCTCCCTCGTCCCCCTCATCGGGTACGCCGGGCAGATCTCGCTCGCTCCCATGGCCTTCGCCGGCATCGGTGCACTCGTCATGGGTGGTTGGGGCGGAGACGGCACCCTGTTCGGCTTGGTCGCCGCGGTCGTGGTAACGGCGGCGGCCGGAGCGCTCGTCGCCCTACCCGCCATCCGCCTCCGCGGCCTCTACCTCGCACTCGCCACCGCCGCCTTCGCGGTGCTCATGGACCAACTGGTCTTCAACCAGAACGCCGTCATGCCCAACGGCAGCCTGTCGATCCCCCGCTTGGACCTGTTCGGCTTCTCCTTCGACGACGACCGCGCCCACCTCGTGCTCATCGGCGTGGTGTTCGGCTTGGTCGCCACGGTGATCGTGTGGATGCGCGACCGGCCGTTCGGCCGGCGGTTGCTGGCCATGAAGTCGAGTGACGCCGCGTGTGTGACGCTCGGCGTGAACCTCGCCACCACCAAGCTCCAGGTGTTCACGCTCTCCGCCGGGATCGCCGGTCTCGGCGGTGCCCTCTACGGCGCTCAGCTGAACTCCGTGAGCACGCCCACGTTCCAGTTCCTCAACGGGCTGCCCATCGTGCTGTTCGCCGTGATCGGCGGCATCGCCGCCGTGGGCGGCGCCCTCTTCGGCGGGATCGTGTACGCCCTCAGCTTCCTGATCATCCCCGAGGTCCTGCCGGCCCTGACGAACCTGCTCGTGCTCGGACCTGCGCTCGCCGGCATCAGCCTCGGCCGCAACCCGAACGGCGCCGTCAACGAGACCGCGCGTGCGTTCAAGCAGGTGCTGGCGGAGCGGCGGGCGGCGACCGGCGCTGCCGACGCCGGGGCGGCCGAGCCCGGCGATCTGGACCTGCTCGGCCTCGACGGCTTCTGCGATGCCGACCGGGTCGAGCTCGATCGTGCCACCGGCCTCGATGCCGAGCCGCTGTACGGACCGCTGCGGCCTCCGAGCCACGTCCGAGACGAGGTCTTCGCCCATGGCTGACGCCCCGCTGCTCGCGGCCCAGGAGCTGACGGTCCGCTTCGGCGGGCACGTCGCCGTGTCCGAGGTCGACCTCCAAGTCCGCCCCGGCTGCGTCACCGGACTCATCGGCCCCAACGGCGCCGGGAAGACCACCACCTTCAACGCCCTGTGTGGGCTGCAGCACGTGACCCGCGGCCGCGTGCTGCTCGACGGACACGACATCTCCTCCCTTGCGCCGCACAAGCGCGCCCGCCTCGGCCTCGGTCGCACGTTCCAGCGCCTCGAGACGTTCTCGCTGCTGACGGTCCGCGAGAACGTCCTCGCCGGCGCCGAGTTCCGCCAGCGGAAGGCGGGGGGCTCCCCCGAGGCGGTCGCCGACGAGCTGCTCGAGCAGCTGGGGCTCGGAGACGTAGCCGACGAGCGCGTCGACGGACTCCCCACGGGTCGAGCTCGCCTCGTCGAGGTGGCCCGGGCGCTCGCCAACGGGCCCCGGGTGCTGCTCCTCGACGAGCCATCGTCGGGCCTCAACGAGGCAGAGACCGCAGAGTTCGCCACGGTCCTCCAGCAGCTCACCGACGGCGGCCTGGCCGTCCTGCTGGTCGAACACGACATGAGCCTGGTCATGAGCGCGTGCGAGGACATCCACGTCTTGGACTTCGGCCGGATCATCGCCACCGGTGACCCCGCCACCATCCAGGCCGATGAGAAGGTCCGCGCGGCCTACCTGGGCGGCGACGACGACGAGCCATCCGCCGAGGCCGGCCCGGTCGGGACGGTCACGGTGCGTCAGGAGCTCATGGAGCTCCACCGAGAGGCGCTCGCGCAGGCCGCCGTGCCCGTCCTCGAGGTCCGCGACCTGGCCGCGGGTTACGGGGACTTCGACGTCATCGACGGCATCAGCTTCGAGGTGGGTGAGGGCGAGGTCTTCGCCCTGCTCGGTCCCAACGGCGCCGGGAAGTCGACCACGCTGCAGGTCATCGCCGGGCTGCTGCCGGCCAGCAGCGGCAGCGTTGCGGTGTGCGGGCGCGGCGTCCTCGGGGCGGACGCCGACGAGCTCGCCCGGGCCGGGATCTGCACCGTGCCCGAGGGTCGCGGCGTGTTCCCGAACCTCAGCGTCGCGGAGAACCTCTGGATGGCCACCCACACCGGTGCGTCTCGCAAGCAGGTCGAGGAGATCGCCTACTCCCGGTTCCCTCGACTCGGCGAGCGCCGGGGCCAGACCGCCGGCACCCTGTCCGGCGGCGAGCAGCAGATGCTCGCCATGGCTCGGGCCATGACCACCGATCCAGCGCTGCTGATCCTCGACGAGCTGTCGATGGGCCTGGCGCCGCTCGTCGTCCACGAGCTCTACGAGCAGGTGGGCGCCATCGCCGCCACGGGGATCTCCATCCTCGTCGTGGAGCAGTTCGCCCACGAGGTCCTAGGCGTTGCGGACACCGCTGCGATCATGCTCCACGGTCGCATCGCCACCATCGGCGCTCCCGCAGCCATCGCCGCTGAGCTCGAGACCGCCTACCTGTCCGGCGCCATGGCGGAGGGCGCACCGTGAGCCAGTTCTCGAACCCGACCGATCAACCAGAACCCCAGGAGTCACGCACCGTGGACGAGCCCAAGACCACCCAAGGCATGGCCCCCGAACGCCGTCAGCAGTTCGAGGCCGACATCGCCAAGGTCCGCGTCAAGACCGGCGGCGCCGCGGGCGAGCCCCGCCTCATCGCGCTGGGCGCCGTCCTGATGGTCGCCGGCGCGGCGGTGGCCCTCATCGCGTTCATCGTGTCGGGCTCCCAGAGCGACACCCGCGACGTGATGAGCAGCATCATCCTCGCCGTCTTCGGCCTCTCGCTTGCGGTGGTCGGCACGGCGGTGTTCCTGCGGTATTCGATCGGCCGATTCCTGCGCTTCTGGCTGCTGCGCCTCATCTACGAGCAGCAGGACGCCAGCGAGTCCTGAGGTCGTCCTCAGCGGCACCGTCTCCGTAGGGCGGATGCCACGAGCGTGGACGACCGCACCGGATCTGCTGGTCAGGGTCGGTGCGCTCAGCTGGACACGGCAGGACCCGGCGGTGCCTCCGCGTGCTCCTCGACGCCCTCCTCCGGCAGCACGTCGCGCTGGTCGAGGGAGTACAGGAGTCCGATCGCCGGGAGGATGAACACGCACGCCAGCACGAAGGCCACGATCGTCGCCTCGAGGGTGCCCGACGGCGCCGCCGTGGCCTTCACGGTCATCGTGTCCGGGATCACGTACGGCCACTGGGCGACGCCCCAGGCCGCAACGATGCCGCCGACCGCTCCGATGGCCGCGATGCGGGCGAACCGGTGCTCGTCGCGAACCAGCAGGATGAGTGAGACGAGCCCGCCGACCACGGAGACGAGGACCAGCGGGAGCGCTCGTGAGGTCAGCCCGTCGAACAGGTAGGTCGCGTCGGCGTGGATGACGGCGATGCCGGCGAGAGCAACAGCCCCGGCGACGACGGCGGCGGCGGCGACTGCTACGCAGGACGATGCCCAGCGCGAGCTGTCACCCGTTCGGGAGCCCAGCGACGGGCCATCGGGGCCGTCTGGGCCCGAGGGAGCCGCCGGGTAGCGCCGGTTGGCGCCGACCCGGGCCCCGCGGACCGGATCCAGGGGGTTTCGACGGTGCCCTACCCTCGGACCATGACGAGCCCGACCACGCCTCCTCCCCCGGGACCGTACGACCCGCCGGTTCCCCCCGACAGCGGCACCCCACGGGACTACAGGCCGTGGATCCCGGCCATCGCCCTCGGCGTGGTGCTGGTGCTGCTGATCGTGTTCTTCTTCCTGCGCTCGGACAGCGGTGACGATGCCCCGGCCGCGACCACCACCACGGCGTCCACGTCGACCACGACCTCGACGTCGACCACCACATCCACCACCTCGACCACCGTCCCGGCGCCGACCACGGCACCGCCCACCACGACACCGCCCAGTACCGCACCGCCGACGACGGCACCGACCACGACGGCACCGACCACGACGCCGAGCGACCCCGAGAGTGCGGCGCTGGTCAGCCAGTGCAACTCGGGCGACGAGTTCGCCTGCTACGAGGTCGGGCGACGGGGTCTCACCCCGCCCGCGTCGGTGAAGAACCCGACCAGCTGGAAGAACCGCTCCGATGACGAGGTCACCTCGGCGTGCCAGCAGGACCTCGACCTGACCGCTTGCTACGTGGCGGGCACACGGGGCCTCACCCTCGGGGATTGACCGCCCACCGCAGCGGGCAGGCACCCGCGCCGGTGACCCCCGGCTACGCTCCGGTCATGACCATCGGTGCTCCGCACTTCGACGTGCAGATCGATTCTGGGACCGAACCGCTGCGCGTCGTCGCAGAGGGTGAGCTCGACGCCGCCTCGGCCGCCATCTTGGCCCAGGCGCTCGCTGAAGCCACGTCAACGGCGGCTGGCATCGCCCTGGACCTGTCCGGGGTGTCGTTCATCGACTCCTCCGGCCTGCGGGTCATCGCCGCCGAGGTCCAGCGAGCCGAGGCCGCCGGGACGCCGTTCGCCGTCTCCGCCGCCAGCGATGCCGTTCGCCGTATCTTCGAGATGACCGGCCTCATCAGCCTCCTCAGCCCCTGAGCGGCACGGTCGCCCGGCGGGGTGGCCGTGAAATCACCCCTTCGGGCGGTGTGGCCGTGCCCTCGGTCGGCCACCATGCGAGTCGCACATGAACGAGCCAATGCAGACCTCGTGGGCCCCGCCCGATCACCTGTCTCCGCGCGACGCGCCCCATCTCGTCGTCCTGGTCGAGGACGATCCTGGCGACACGGTCCTCTTCGAGGAGGCCATCGCTGATGCCGACCCGGAGCTTCGCGTGCGTTGCGTGACGCGCACCTCGGACCTGCTGGAGGGGGCCGGGGACGAGGTCTCGTGCGTGGTCTTGGACCTGGGGCTTCCCGGGGTCACGGGCTTCGATGCCCTCGACCAGATCGTCGAGGCCATCCCGTCCGTTGCCATCGTGGTGCTGACCGGTTGGGGCGATGCGCAAGCCGGGATGGAGGCGTTGGCCCGTGGCGCCCAGGACTACCTCGTCAAGGGCGATGCCGATGGGCGGACCATCGCTCGGTCGATCCGCTTCGCCGTGGAGCGCAAGCGGTCCCAACTGGCCGCCACCGCCCTGGCCGAGGCGCACATGCGCCAGGCCGAGCAGCACCGCCTGGAACGGGCCCTGCTCGTCGACCCCGCCGTGGTCCGGCCGGACGTCTCGTGGGTGGCTCGCTACATCGCCGCTCGCTCCGGCGTGGTCAGCGGCGACTTCTTCGATGGCCTCGAGCTCGAGGACGGAACGCTGCGCCTGGTGATCGGCGACGTCGCCGGTCACGGCACCGACGAGGCGGCGCTCGGGGTCAGCCTGCGCGCCGGGTGGCGGTCGCTGGTGCTCGCCGGACTCGATCCGGGCGAGGTCCTCGTCGCGCTCGAGGAACTGCTCCTCAGCGAGCGACCTCGGGGCGATGAGTTCGCCACCGTGTGCGACCTGACCATCGCACCCGACCTGAGCACGGTGTGCATCCGCAACGCCGGGCACCCGTCGCCGATCCTCGCCGGCCACGGTCCCCTGCGCGACACCGCCGGGCGCTCACCCCTCGGCATCCGTCTGAGCGACGCCGACCTGCCCGGCACCGAGCACCACCTCGTAGGACCGTGGAGCCTCGTGACGTTCACCGATGGGCTGTTCGAGGTCCGAGACCAAGGCGGGTCGATCCTCGCGGTGGAGGAGGTTCCGGCGGCGGTCGAGGCCGCAACCACCGACGGGGACATCGATGCCGATGCCCTCATCGCCGGCTTCGCCCGCCGGGCCGTCGGTGGCTGGCGCGACGACGTGGCCCTGCTCGTGGTCACACACCACCCGCCGGGATCAGGCGGCACGCCGTGACCACCCGAGGGACGAACGGCCGCACCCTCGAGCAACTGTCCACCGTGGCCTGGGTGACCGCCGTCGTCGCGCTCGTCGTGGGAGCGGTCGTCGTGTGGGCGGGCTTCGTGCAGTTGCTCGACGCACGCGCTCGCGTCTTCCAGACGATCCTGCCGGCGCAGCTTGCGGCCAAGGAGCTCCGCACCAGCGTGGTCGACCAGGAAACCGGGCTGCGCGGGTACGCCCTCACCCGCGACGACCGCCTCCTCCAGCCCTACACCGCCGGCAAGGGCCATCAGGCCGAGATCGACCAGGAGATCCGCAGCCTCGTCGAGGACGATCCGGCGGGCCCGCTCCTCTTCGCGCGCCTCGACCGGGTCGACACCGTCATGGACGACTGGCGCGACACGGTCGCCGACCCCGTGCTCGACGGCCCCGCCGACCAGCCCGACCTCGATGGCACCTTCATCCGCTCGACCGCCCTGTTCGACGAGGTCCGGGCCGAGCTCGATCGCCTCGACCGCTCCATCGCCGCCGAGCGGAGCTCCGCCCGGTCGGACCTCGACGTCACGACCTACCACCTCGTCATGTCGGTGGGCGCGACCTTCGTGTTGTTCGGCGTCGTTGCCTTCCTTGGAAGCTGGGTGCTCCGACGGCGGGTCGTCGCACCGATCGGCCGACTCGTCGACGCTACCGATGCCGTCGCTTCGGGCCGCCTGGAAGAACCCATCGCCGTGCGGGGACCCGCCGAGATCGAGCTGCTCGCCGGGCGCGTGTCGGACATGCGCGACCGCATCGTCCAGGAACTGGCGGCCGTCGGGGCATCTCGCGTCGAACTGGCCCGCCGCGCCGAGGAGCTGGCTCGATCGAACGCCGATCTGGAGCAGTTCGCCTACGTCGCTTCGCACGACCTCCAAGAGCCGCTGCGGAAGGTGGCCTCGTTCTGCCAGCTCCTCGAGCAGCGCTACGGCGACGAGCTCGACGAGCGGGGCCGGTCCTACATCGAGTTCGCGGTCGATGGCGCCAAGCGCATGCAGGCGCTCATCGCCGATCTGCTGGAGTTCTCGCGCATGGGCCGGACCACCCGGGCCTTCGTTCCCTGCGACCTCGCTGCCATCGTGGAGGAGGTCGTCGGTGGGTTCGAGGAGGCCCTCGTCGGCGCCACGGTCTCCGTCGAGCTGCTCCCCACGGTCTCGGGCGACCCCACGTTGTACCGGGCCCTGCTGCAGAACCTGGTGGGCAACGCGATCAAGTACCGCATGGCCGACGAGGCGCCGACCATTTCCCTCTCTGCCATCCGAGACGGCGACCACTGGACGTTCGCGTGTTCGGACCACGGCATCGGCATCGAACCGCAGTACCGCGAGCGGGTGTTCGCAGTGTTCCAGCGCCTGCACGGCCGGGGGGAGTTCGACGGGACGGGCATCGGCCTGGCCCTGTGCAAGCGGATCGTCGACTTCCACGGTGGCCGGATCTGGATCGACGACCCCGTGGACGGCATCGGCACGACCGTGCGCTGGACGCTGCCGGCCGATCTGCGAGCCGACCCCACGTCGACGCCTCCCCTCACCCAGCTCTCCCACCCCATGACAGGAACTCGATGAACCGAATCGCCGACCGCCAGCCGCTCGAAGCGGCCCGCATCCTCCTCGTCGAGGATGACCCCGGCGACGTGCTCATCACCCGCGAGTCGCTCGCCGATGCGCCCGTTGCCTGCGACCTCGCCGTCGTCGACGACGGCGCCATGGCCCTCGACTACCTGCACAAGCGGGGCGAGTTCTCCCACGCGCCCACCCCGCACCTGGTCCTGCTCGACCTCAACCTGCCCAAGGTGAGCGGCCACGAGGTCCTCGCCGAGCTCAAGGGCCATCCCGATCTTGCGTCGATCCCCGTGGTGGTGCTCAGCACCAGCTCGGCCGACCACGACGTCGTCGCCACCTACGCCTTGCACGGCAACGCCCACATCGCCAAGCCGGTCGACTTCGAGGACTTCCGGGCGGTGATCCGGAGCATCGACGAGTTCTTCTTGTCCGTTGCACTGGTCCCCCAGCGCTAAGGGGGCACCCGTGCCTGACCACGGAAGTGACTAGTCCTTGGAGAACTTGTCCTTCACCGAGTCAACGGCGCCAGCGACCTTGTCCTTCGCATCCTCGGCGGCTTCCTTGACGCGGGCGCCGGCCTGATCGGCCTTGCCCTCGTTCTTCAGGTCGCGGTCGTTGGTGAGGTCTCCAACGGCTTCTTTGACCCGCCCCTTGGCATCGTCGGCGTTGCTGCCCATGGCATTGCTCCTTCGTCGAGATCATGATGGGCGTCGATCGCCCTCGCTCGCCCCTACCCCTGGGAGAGGGGTCTGATACCGGGTGACCAGGGGTACGTCGTGGACGACGGTCCGCCCGGGCCTGGAGGAGCCCTCATGGATTTCGCGAAGCCCATCGTGCCGACGCCATCGCCGTTCGGTGCGAGGATGGGGCGATGAACACCACCGCCAGCCCCCTGGTCACCCTGACGGTGCCAGCCGACGTGCGCTACTTCCGTTCGATCCGCCTCGCCGTCGGCGGTCTCGCGACGATGGTCGGCTTCGACATCGAGGCCATCGACGACCTTCGCATCGGTGTCGACGAGGTCTGCGCCGCGCTGGCCGAGGCCGGAAACGGCGAAGACCTCCGCATCGAGGTGCTGGCCGTCCCCGGCGAGCGCCTCCGAGTCGATGGCACGGTGCCGTCCGGCGACGATCAGCCCGACGAGGACCGCTTTGCGTTCTCCCGCCAGATCCTCTCGGTCGTGGCGGACTCGTTCGGGTACGAGACCGAAGAGGGCCAGGTGTGCTGCTGGCTGGAGCGGCGCGTGTCCGGTGACGCGTGAGCACCGGAGACGATCGCAGCCACGGCGACACCGCTGATCTCACCGCCCGTTTCCAGCGGTACCGCGAGACCAACGACCGGCGCCTGCGCAACGAACTGGTCTCCGAGACCCTCTCGATCGCCCAGGCCTGTGCCCGCCGCTTCGCAAATCGCGGCGAGCCGCTGGCCGACCTCGAGCAGGTGGCGATGCTGGGTCTGGTGAAGGCCGTCGAGCGCTTCGACCCCAAGTTCGGCGTGCCGTTCGCGGGCTTCGCGGTGCCCACCATCACCGGTGAGCTACGTCGGCACTTCCGCGACGCCACCTGGGCGGTCAAGGTCCCCCGCCGAGCCAAGGACCTCCACGTGCGCATCCCGGTCGTCGTCAACCAGTTGAGCGCCCAGACCGGACGCACCCCCACCCCAGCCGAGATCGCCCAGGAACTGGGCATCAGCATCGACGACCTCCTCGATGCCCTCGATGCCGGCGCCGCCTACCGCACCACGTCGACCGACACCACCGAAGGCGCACTCGCCGCAAGCCACTCCACCGGCCGGAGCGCGATCAGCGACGGGTTGCCTCCCGACGAGCGGGTCCTGCTGACCCAGCTGCTCGAGACCCTCGATGAACGCGAGCGCACGATCGTCTACCTCCGGTTCTTCGAGGACCTGAGCCAGTCCGAGATCGCCGAGCAGGTCGGCATGAGCCAGGTGCACGTCTCTCGGCTTCTGCGGCGCGCGCTGCGCGACCTCAAGGAGCTGGTGACCGACGGCGAGGAACTGGGCGCCTTCGACTGACCGTGCGACGACACCTGGGGCGATCCCGGGGGCGCAACCGGGACCGCCTCAGGCGATCGTTGGGCGTCGCCGGCGGGGCGTCACTCGGTGAGACCCTCTCGCCACGCCTTGGCCACGGCGCCAGCCCGATCGTTGACTCCGAGCTTGCGATAGATCTGCTGGAGGTGGGTGCGGATGGTCTCCCGCCCGACCCCGAGCTCGGCGGCAACTTCATCGACCGACCGACCGTGGGCGACGCAGCGGAGCACCTCCGCCTCGCGGCGGGACAGGCCGAGGTGGGCGCCGACCCAGCGCTGGCGCGAGGTCGTGCGGGCCGCCATGATCGCCGCTTCGGTCGCGAGGCCCGGATCGATCACGATCTCGCCGGCGGCGACGCGCTCCAGCGA
Organism: Acidimicrobiales bacterium; assembly: GCA_046594195.1. GTDB lineage: Bacteria > Actinomycetota > Acidimicrobiia > Acidimicrobiales > Iamiaceae > Aquihabitans. The sequence continues at coordinate 89,109 of JBKJPY010000093.1, forward strand.
TGTCACCAACTCGGAGGTCGGGATCGACTTGAGCAGGTAGCCCCGGACGCCGACACGTAGCCCAGCGAACAGGTGGCGCAGGTCGTCGGCCTCGGTGAAGACCACCACGGCAAACCGCGGGTCCGTCGCGAGGACCTTGGCGACGGCATCGATGCCAGCACCCGTTCGCCCGAAGGCGTCGATCAGCATGATGTCCGCGTCGGCATCGATCAGTGCCTCTTGGACGATGTCAGGATCTCCGGTGGCCGTTCCGACCACCTCGACCCGATCGGAGAACGGAGCGAGCAGGCCTTGGAGACCGTGGATGATGAGCTCCGCATCGTTGGCGAGGATCACCCGCAAGGGATCGGTCATGGCGTGGGGTCCTTCATGACGTCGAGGATTCCGGTGATGCGCAGGATGTGCTCGGCTGCGGGCGATGCGGCCACCAACCGCAACATCGAGCCGGCGTCCTGCAGGTTCCAAAGGGAGCGGACGAGCACCCGGATCCCGGCGGAGTCGATGAACGACGTCGCACTGAGGTCGAGCTCGACCAGCCGGCCGTCGCGGCCGATGGACTCCAGCACCTCGCCGAGGTCCGGAGCGCTGGCTGCGTCGAGTTCTCCCGAGACCCGCACGTGCGTGGCCTGCGTGGCTTGTTGGTCATGGACCACGTCGACGGTGAACGACGTGGTGCGAGGGCGGTTGCCGTCGGGGTTGGGATGCTGATGGGTCACGCGCATGACCAGTTCCTGGTATCGGCAGAAGGTCCCACCCGGTACCCGGCACACCCGAGGGCCATACCCGCAGCGTGCCGCGTTCCGGCGCCTCCAGGACGCTCGCCTCAGACCGCAACGGCGCCCACGGGGACGCGGGGCAAGGACCTCCGTGGACGCTGGCCTGGATGGCGTTGGATCCGCTACCGGGAAGGCTGAACAGGAGCCGGACTCCTGGCCGACGGGGGCGTGCCTAGGCTCGCCCCCGTGGATGCTGGTGCGCTGATGGTGTCGATCCCTGGGGGCGAACTCCTGATGGGATCCGAGCGCTTCTACCCCGAGGAACGGCCCGTGCAACCGGTGCCGGTGGGGCCGTTCTCGATCGATCGCACTCCGGTCACGCACGCCCGGTTCGCCGAGTTCGTGGCGGCCACCGGGTACGTAACGGTGGCGGAGCGGACGCTCGACCCCGCCGACTTCCCCGGCGCCCCGCGCGACGTGCTGGTCCCCGGTGCGCTGGTGTTCGTGCCGCCGCCGGGACCGGTCTCGCTCGACGACTGGACGCAGTGGTGGGCCTACGTGCCGGGCGCGTCGTGGCGATGCCCGTATGGACCCGACGTGGACCTCGAACCCCTCGACGAGCATCCCGCGACCCAGGTGGCGTTCGAGGATGCGGAGGCCTTCGCCGCGTGGCGGGGCGTGCGCCTCCCGAGCGAGGCCGAGTGGGAGCTCGCGGCGCGAGGCGGCCTAGTCGGTGCCGAGTTCGCGTGGGGTGACGAGCCCTACCCCGAGGGCCAGCAACTGGCGAACACCTGGCAGGGGTCGTTCCCGTGGAACAACACCGCCCTCGATGGGTTCGTGGCCACCTCCCCGGTCGGATTCTTCCCGGCCAACGGGTTCGGCCTGCACGACGTGGCAGGCAACGTGTGGGAGTGGACCACGGACTGGTGGACCGATCGTCACGAGGAGCCGGCCCGCCCGTGCTGCGGCCCGAGCGTGGACCGCCGAGCCGCGTCCGTGGCGCCGGGCGAGACCTTCCCGCGCCGCGTCATCAAGGGCGGTTCGCACCTGTGCTCGCCCGACTACTGCCTCCGGTTCCGGCCGGCGGCCCGCTCGCCCGAGTCGATCGACACCGCGACCTGCCACCTCGGGTTCCGCTGCGCCACCAGCTGAGTCTCACCACCCCTCGTACGGGGTACCGGGGGTGCATGGCCGACCCCTATGTGATCACGAGTGCGTGCGTCGACACGAAGGACAAGGCGTGTGTGGACGTGTGCCCGGTCCAGTGCATCTACGAGCTCGCGGGCGATCAGCTCGTCAGCCGCGACAGCCAGGACGGCGACGTCGCCAACACCCACCCGGCCCACGACGAGCTGAAGTTCGTCTACGGCGACACGATGCTGTACATCAACCCCGACGAGTGCACGTCCTGCGATGCGTGCATGCCCGAGTGCCCCGTCGATGCGATCTACCCCGGCGACAAGGTGCCCGAGGCCGAGCACGACTACGTCGACATCAACCGCTTCATCTTCGCCGACATCTCCGGCTAGCCCACCGCTCCTCGGCGGATGTCCGCGGCAGCTCGATCGCGAGGGGCAGGCCGCCTCGGCCCGTGACCCGCGGCGGGTATGGCGGGCTCGGGCCAGGGGCAGTGACGACGATGATCAGCCGCTCCGAGCACGCACACGGGCCCACCGCCTGATGGGTGCCAGCACCCACCCCGTTGAGGCCGCCGAGGCCGCCGGCCTCCGATACGTGCGCGACGAAGAGCCGGGGATCCGGCGCATCCGGTCCGGCAAGGGCTTCCGCTACGTGAAGCCCGATGGCTCGGCGGCATCCGCTCGGCACAGGGCCCGGGTCACCGCCCTGGTGATCCCGCCGGCGTGGACCGAGGTGTGGATCTGTCCATCACCGAAGGGCCACATCCAGGCGGTCGGTCGTGACGACGCCGGGCGCAAGCAGTACCTGTACCACCCGAGCTGGACCGAAACCCGCGACGCGGAGAAGTTCGCCAACCTCGCCGCGTTCGGACATCGCATCCCAGCGGTGCGCAACCAGGTGAACGCCGACCTGGCGCTTCGGGGCCTGCCTCGCGAGCGGGTGCTGGCTCTGGTCGTCCGGCTGCTCGACGACACCTTGATCCGCGTTGGCAACGAGGCCTACGCCGCCCGCGAGTCCTTCGGCCTGACGACGATCGAATCGCGCCACGTCGAGGTTCGGGGCAGCGCCGTCGCGTTCGAGTTCACCGGGAAGTCCTCCGTCGAGCACCACGTCGAGCTCCGCGACCAGCAACTGGCCAAGCTGATCGCGGCCTGCGACGACGCCGACGGCGAGCAGCTGTTCTGCTACCTCGAAGACGATCAGGTGGTCGACGTCACCTCCGACGACGTCAACGCCTACCTGCGGGGCATCGCCGGCGACGACGTGAGCGCCCGGGACTTCCGCACCTGGGGCGGCACCGTCACGACGGTCCGCGACCTCGGTCCCCTCCTACCCGAAGACCGCACCCCGGCGGCATTCCTCGCTGCCGTCGATGTGGCGGCCGAGCGACTCGGCAACACCCGCACGGTGTGCCGAGCCAGCTACGTCCACCCTGCGGTCGAGCCCGCGTTCGAATCCGGCGAGCTCGCAATTGCGTGGGCCGCTTCGCGCCGTTCAACCCGCTACACCCGAGCCGAGCGCACCACCCTGCGCCTGCTCGATCCTTGAGCCGGTCGCCGCCAGCCGCGAGTCAGCCGTCGGTGTTTGGGTTGGCCTTGACCGGCTGATCATCTTCCGACGGCTCGGCCTCGGGCGTGAGGTCGCCGTGATCGGCCCGCACGTGGAGGTCGGCCTCGTCGAGGGCCGCCTCGGCTTCCGCCTCACCGGCATCGGGGTCCGGTTCCTCGAGCTGTTCCAGCTTTCCCTTCGCCTCGACGCGCCGATCGGCCGTCGCCCATCCGAGCTTCTCGGTGACCTTGCCGACCGCCTGCTTCATCGTGCTGGGCTCGTCGTCGTCGTGGGCCATGATCGCTCCTGGGTGTGAGGGGAGCCCCTGCTACCCCGCAGCGGAGGCGGTCAGTCCGAGGGGGGCTCGAAGCCCTCGTTGGCATCGGGGTCGGAGTCGCCACCCGGGTCCGCCGTCGAGCCGTCCCCATCCTGGTCATCGTCGCCCCCCACCGCCGTGGCCACCGGGTCGTGCCGCGCGACCGCGATGTCGCGGTCCTCGAAGTTGCGCAGGACCCGCCCGAGGGAGTCGTCGTCGCTCGGCGCGCCGACGGGAGTGAGGTCGATCGGGTCTTCGGTCCGCATGGCAACTCCTTGCAATCGTCGCTCTGTGGAGCGCGTCCGACCCGGGTGTCCGAGCCGACACGTGACTGCCCCCGGCGGGCCCTCGGCAGACACGTCCGCTGCGGACGACTCCGGCTGGCAGGACGGGCATCGGGGTAGCAACGCTCATCGAACCCGCACGCTCACCCTTCGCCATCTTCGACGACCCCGCTGGCGAGGACTTCTCCCTCGGCGTCGAGGAAGAATTCTTCCTGGTCGACGCAGAGACGCGTGCGCTGCGGGGCGACGCCGACGACGTCCTCGCAGGCGCCCGGGCTCCCGCCGACGGCGAGCTGGGGGCGGAGCTCAAGCGCTCGCAGCTCGAGACCGGTTCAGCGGTGTGTCGGGAGCTGGCGGACCTGCGCACGTCGATCGTCGGGCTGCGACGGGCGCTCAGCGAGTCCGCCGCCGTCCAGGGCGCGCGCATCGTGGCCCTCGGCACCCACCCCTTCGCGACGTGGAGCGACGACCCCGGGGTCACCCCCGACGCTGCGTACCTGGAGCTCGATGCGACCTATGGGCTCCTGACCGCGGAGCAATCCGTCTGCGGGAGCCATGTGCACGTCGGCGTCCGCGATCCCGATGTCGCCATCGAGGTCATGAACCGCTGCCGCTCGTGGGTCCCGACCCTCGTCGCGCTCACCGCCAACTCTCCGTACTGGATGGGACACGACACCAAGTACGCCAGCTACCGCACCCAGGTATTCCACCGCTGGCCGACGGCCGGGATTCCCGAGCACCTCGACGGACGGGCCGGGTACGACCGGTTGCTCGACCAGCTGACCACCACGGGTTCGATCGACAGCCCGGCCCGGCTCTACTGGGACATTCGGCCCTCGGCGCGCTATCCCACGCTCGAGTTCCGTTGCGACGACGTGCTCATCACGGTCGATGAGACCGTTGCCGTCGCCGCCATCATCCGCGCCCTCGTCCAGACCGCTCACGCCGACGCGCTTGCAGAGATCCCCTACGAGCCTCCCCGCCCCGAACTGCTGCGATCCGCCCTTTGGCGGGCGTCTCGCTTCGGACTCTCAGACCAGCTGGTGGACGTGGCCCGGCTGCGCCTGCGTCCGGGCCCCGAGGTGCTCGGGGCGCTGCTCGAGCACGTCCGCCCCGTGCTCGAGGCGCGCGGGGAGTGGGAGGGCGTCCTCGCCACCGCCGGGTTCGTCCTGCGCGAGGGCACCGGGGCCGAGCGCCAGCGTCGCGCCCGCGAGGGCCACGGAGCGAACGGCCTCCACGGCGTGGTCGACCGTGCCGCCACGGCGACCACCGCCCGCACCACCTGACCGCCTCGGTCAACGTGACGATGGCTTGGTCTCGCAGCGCCCGGGTAGGTGACGCGCCCCCCAGACCCAGATGGAGCAACCATGAGCACCTCGACCGAGGCCGACGCGTTCCCTGTCGACCTTCCGGCGTTCAGCTCGCGCATCATCGCTGAACTCGGGCAGAAGAATTCTTCCGCCGGGTGACCCGGCGGACGAACGCCTGCGGCGGAGCCGGGCACCTCCGTGAGCTGCGGTTCTCCTTCCTTCGGTATGCCGCGAGATCGAAATGGGTAACGACGCTCGTGAGCTGGGTGCGAGCCTGAGACCCGCTCCGGTGGCAACGGTGCGATCACGCAAGACCCGGTGCACGAGGTCCAACGCGTCGTTACTGTCGGCCGCGCGAGGGCGCTCCCCCATCTGCCGACGGCAGTCGGCGGCCCGACGAAACGAGGGCACATCGTGCACACCCCCCGACGCCGGACGGCGCTTGCCGTCTGCATCACCGGCCTGTTGAGCCTCGGAGCACTGGCGTCACCCGCCGGAGCCCGACCGAGCCAGGAGCAGCCCGTGAAGGCGGACCGCTCCAAGCTCTCCGGCAAGGCGCTCGAGGCCTCCGGTCGTCGAGCGGTGGCCAAGTCCCGCACCAGCCGCCTGGCGAAGTCCGATCAGGACCTGCTGGCTCGGACCGACGCCGACCTCGTCCCGGTTGTGGTGAAGTACGACTACGACTCCATCGCCACCTACAAGGGCGAGCCCGGCGGCGCCCCCGCCACTGCGCCTTCGGCCACGGGCCGCGCCCTGACCCAGGCGAACGCGACCACCGGGTCCTACGCCCGGCAGGTGGCCCGCACGGAGACGGCCATCACCGCCAGCGTGAAGCGCACGGTCCCCGCCGCCAGGATCGGCACCAGCCTCCGCGTCGTCTACGGAGGCGTCGCCATGGTCGTGCCCGCCAACCAGGCCAAGGAGCTCCTCCGCGTGCCCGGTGTGGTGGCCGTCCAGGAAGATGCCCTCAACGAGAAGCTCACCGATTCCAGCCCCGAGTTCGTGGGTGCGCCGCCGGTCTGGCAGACCCTCGGGGGCCAGTCCACGGCCGGTGCCGGCGTGCTGTTCGCCGACCTCGACTCCGGGGTGTGGCCCGAGCACCCGTCGTTCGCCGCGAACCCCGACCTCCCCGCCAAGCCCACCCGACCGGGCGGCGGCGCCATCACCTGCGACTTCGGCGACAACCCGCTGACCGTCGAAGACGACCCGTTCACGTGCAACAACAAGCTGGCCGGCGGCTACGGCTTCCTCGAGACCTACAACACGGTCCAAGAGGCGGGCGAAACCTTCGGCGACACGGCTCGCGACAGTGACGGCCACGGGACCCACACCACCTCGACCGCTGGCGGCGGCATCGTCGAGCACGCCGATCCGCTCGGCGTCGACCGAGGCACCATCTCGGGCCTGGCGCCCGGTGCGGCCATCGTCGAGTACAAGGTCTGCGGCATCCAGGGCTGCTACTCGAGCGACTCGGCGGACGCCGTCGGCCAGTCCATCCTCGACGGCGCCGACGTGATCAACTTCTCCATCAGCGGCGGCACCGATCCGTTGTCCGACCCGGTGGAGCTGGCCTTCCTCGACGCCTACGACGCCGGCACCTTCGTCGCCTCGTCCGCTGGCAACGACGGCCCCGGCGCCTCCACCGCCAACCACCTCTCGCCGTGGGTCACGTCGGTGGCGGCGTCGACCCAGAGCCGGGCCTTCGAGTCCACGCTCTCGCTCACGGGCGCCGACGATGCGACCCTCGAGCTGACCGGTGCCTCCATCACCGCCGGCATCGACGAGCCGACCCCCGTCTTCATGGCGGGCGACGCCCCGTACGGGTCGGACCGGTGCGACATCGACCCGCAGGCCGACCCGGACATCCCCGACGACGTGTTCGCCGGGAAGATCGTGGCCTGCGAGCGCGGCGGCAACGGCCGCATCGAGAAGGGCTACAACGTGTCCCGGGGCGGCGGCGCAGGGATGATCCTCTCCAACCCCTCGCTGGCCGACACGGAGACCGACAACCACTGGGTGCCTGCCGTCCACCTGGCCGACGGAACCGAGTTCCTGGACTTCGCCGACGCCCACGGCCCCCTCACGGCGACCTTCACCCCAGGCGCCAAGGCCCAGGGCACGGGCGACGTGATGGCCTCCTTCTCCTCTCGCGGCCCGGCCGGACCGGTCATCAAGCCCGACCTCACGGCGCCCGGCGTCCAGATCCTCGCCGGCAACACGCCCGTTCTCGACGAGCCTGCCCTCGGACCCGAGGGCGAGTACTTCATGGCCATCGCCGGCACCTCCATGTCCGGCCCGCACGTGGCCGGCGCCGGCATCCTGCTCAAGGCGGCCCACCCGACCTGGACGCCCGGCCAGATCAAGTCCGCCCTCATGACGACGGCGACCACCGCCGTCGTCAAGGAGGACGAGGCGACCCCGGCCGATCCGTTCGACATGGGCGCCGGGCGCATCGACATCGCCAAGGCGGCGAACCCCGGGCTCACGCTCGACGAGGACGCTTCGGACTTCTTCGACCTCACCGACACCGTCAACGCGATCGACCTGAACATCCCGTCGATCAACGCGACCGTGATGCCCGGGCGGGAGACCACCACCCGGACGTTCACCAACGTCGGCTCGGGCTCGGCCACCTACCAGGTGTCCGCCAGCGCTCCGGCGGGCAGCTCGATCACGGTGGCACCCACCAGCTTCACCGTCGCCGCCGGCCAGAGCCGGGACGTGGAGATCACCATCACCACAGCCGGGCACCTGGGCGAGCAGCAGTTCGGCCAGGTCGCCTTGGCGGCATCGGGACGGAACCCGCTCCACCTGCCCGTGGCGTGGATTCCGACGCAGGGTGCGATCAGCGCCTCCAGCACCTGCGCCCAGGGCACCCTTGCCTTCGCAGCGTCCACGACGTGCGACGTGACCGTGCAGAACGCCTCCTTCGGCGACACGACGGCCGACATCGCCAGCACGGTCAACCCGAAGCTCGAGGTCACGTCGGCCACGGGCGTCGGGGCGACGCACACCGCGACCTCCGCAGGCGCCGCCGGCGTGGAGCTCGCCGGCAAGCAACCCGGCGTCCCGACCCTCGAAGCGGCGGACGGGTTCGCGGGCTACCTCGAACTGTCGAACGACTTCACCGCCGACCCGATCGGCGACGAGGAGTTCCTCCAGTACACCGACTTCGGGTCGTTCCTCTTCAACGGCCAGGTCTACGACGAGGTCAACGTCAACTCGAACGGCTACCTCGTGGTCGGCCCAGCGACGTCCGAAGACGACGTCTGCTGCCCGCCCCAGGGGACACCCGACGCCGCCCCGCCGAACAACGTGATCGCGCCGTACTGGTCCGATCTCGCCGGTGACACGGGGACACCTGCGGGCGAAGCGCCGCTCGGCGTCTACGGCGCCATCTTCAGCGACGACAACGGCAACTCGTGGCTCGTCCTCGAGACCCGTCTCACCGACTGCTGCGACGGCGACCCGTCCCATGGCGACACCAAGGTGGCGCAGGTGTGGCTCGGCCTCAACGGCACGCAGGACATCACCATCGACTACGACCCGGCGAACATCCCGAATTCCAGCGGCATCGAGCAGCAGCCGGGCGACCCCCTGGCGACCGTCGCCGCACAAAACGAGGTCGGCGACGGCGACAGCTTCGACCCGGAAGCCGCCGGCCTGCCCTCCGACTTCTTCGTGACCAGCACCGACCCGATCCCCGGCGACAGCTACACGCTGCAGGTCGGGGTGAAGGGCAAGGCGCAGGGCGCCGGCGTCCTCCACTCGGAGATCACGTCACCGGACGTCCACGGAACCACGGTGGTCGACTCGGCCATTGCCGTCGGCGCACCACCGGTGGCGGGGCTCGACGCGTTCATCACCCGGTCCTACCAGGACTTCCTGGACCGCAACCCGACCTCGGCAGAGCTGTCCAAGAACCGCACCGCACTCTCGAACGGATCGCTGACCCGCCGGAAGTTCACCCTCGGCCTGGCGACGTCGAACGAGTACCTCGGCCACGAGGTCGACACCCGCTTCGAGCAGATCCTCGGGCGGGCCCCCGACCCGAGCGGCCGGGCGTACTGGATCAAGAAGCTCCGGACGGGCCTGAGCGAGACCGGCCTGGTGAACTCGATCACCGCCTCGAACGAGTTCTACAACAAGGCGGGAGCGACTTCGAGTGGGTTCATCACCCGGGCCCACCAGGTGCTCGTCGACCGCGAGCCCACACTTACGGAGACGGCGAACTTCACCGCCTACCTCAGCGGCGGCGGGACCCGCGGCAGCGTGGCCAACAGCATCTACCAGTCCGAGGAGTCCCGCCGACTCCGGGTCACGGCGCTGTACCTGCACTTCCTCCACCGCACCCCGGATACCGCAGGGCGGAACTACTGGGCCAACGTCATCAAGACGAAGGGCGACATCGTCCTGGCCCTGGAGCTTGCCTCCAGCAACGAGTACGTCAACCGCACCCGCTGATCACCCCTGACCGACCACCCCTACCGGGGGTGGTCGGTCAGTGGGTGGGCTTCATGCGCTCAAGCATGGCGGCCATCTGCTGGTGGACGAGGTTGACGGCCTGCAGCGGGCGGATCATCACCCGGAACTCGACGATCTTGCCGTCCGCGTCGCAGCGGATGATGTCGACGCCGTTCACGTACTTGCCGTCGACCGTGGTCTCGAACTCGAGCACGGCCGTGTCATCGGCGAGGACCTGCTTCGTGTAGCGGAAGCCACCGGACCCGGTGCTCACGTCGGCCCCCTCCGGACGCTCCCCCGGCAACGTCTGGCCTGCCGCCTCCAGGTAGAGCTTGGTGATGGCCTTGCCTTCCTGCGGGGTGAAGACGATCGGCGAGTAGAAGACCACGTCGTCGTGGAGGAGTTCGTCGAGCCCACCGGCGAGGCGGCCCCGCAAGAAGTCGTGCCACTGGGCGATGGTCTGCTCGATGATCACGGGTGCTCCTCGGGGTTGGTCCCCGGGACGGTAGCCCGGGCCTGGCAACCGGGGGCAGGGCCACGACTTCGATCAGCGCAGTTCGCCCCCGGGTACCTGTGCGACCGGTTCGGACGAGATCGACGGTGCGCGGGGTCCCGCTGGCTCAGGCGGCTGCGGCACCGCAACAGACGCCGCAGCCTCGGCCGCTGTTGCGGCCATGGTCGGTTGCACGACGAGCCGCTCGAAGAGGGTCAGCGCGAAGGCCTCGTGGCGGTTGACGTACTCGACCCCGTACATCGCCATCGTGGTCGAGTTCGGGAACGGGACCTCCCGCCGGATCACGACGAGGCCGCTCTGATCCTCCCAGCGCACCTCGACCTTCGTCCCGGTGATGGCCCGCCACTTGAGCGGGGCGACGATCTCCGCGCCCATCACCGACAACTCGATGATCGCAGCCTCGGCCCAGACCGCCCTCGAGCGCGGGTTCGCACCGCGCCGCTTGAACACCCTCCACTCGACGGGGGTCGTCCGCACGGGGACCCGTTGCGCGACTCGCTGGTGACCGATGGTGCCCATGACGTTCCTGTCGGCACCGGGGCCACGCACCTGAACCGTTTGCCGGCGAAACCGGCCGGGGTAGCGTTCGGGCCGCCATGACCCGGACCGCCCGCCTCCTGCTCGCCCTCGTGGCCCTGGCCTCCTGCACGGGTCTGGTCACCGCCTGCCAGCCCACGACAGGGCCGCACGTGCTGATCTTCGGTGACTCCCTGACCATCGAGGCGAAGGGCTCCGGCGACTTCGCCTCCATCCTCTCGGGCTACCGGGTCGACTGGACCGGGACCAGGTACATGACCTCGCCGTGCAACGGGATCGCCCTGGCGAAGGCAGTCACCTACGTCCCCGACGTCGTCGTCATCAACTACGCCGGCAACAGCGGGTCGTTCAAGGACAACTGCATGGCGGGTGAGAAGGGCCAGGCGCTGGCGGACCGGTACCGCACGGACGTGCAGACCCTCATCGGCCACTACCGGAACGGGACGACGAAGATCGTGATCGTGGGCGCGCCGGCCCGCAAGGGGTCCCTCGCGCAATCGAACCTCGTGTTCACCACCCTCCAGTCGCTCGCCGCGGCGCCGACCAACCAGGTCGCGTTCTTCGACGGCGGCCGGTTCCTCACCCCCGATCGCGAGGCGCCCACCCGGGCCGCCACCTGCCTCTCACCTCGCGAAACGGGGAACCGCTGCGGGACCTCCCAGGACCCGAGGAAGAACTACATCCGCGACGCGCAGCTGGAGCACCTCTGCCCCACCGGCGGCACCGTCAACGGCTCCTGTGGGAGCTACAGCAGCGGTGCCGTACGCCTGACCCTCAACCTGCGCGACGCCATCAAGGTCGCCAAGCCCGCCACGCGCTGAGTTCCGCCCACCGCCCCACGGCCACCAGGGGTGTGACCATGGTCGCGCTCCAGGTTCCATCAGCGCTTGTCGAGGGCCGTTGATCCGGTGCACGGCCGGCGATTCCGCCTAGCGTTCTCGCATGCGCACCCGACTGCTCGCCGCCACCGTCATCTTCGGTCTCACCGTCGTCCTCGCCTCGTGCGGCGGGGGCAGCAGCGACGCCTCATCGTCCGACGGAGGCGTCGGGAGCGACCAGACCACCGCCGCACCGACCTCCGGCGACGGCGGCTCGGACTCGGAGTCCGACAGCGGCTCGAAGGGTGGCGACGTCGACTGCGCGCAGATCAAGGAGGCCGCGCAGCAGTTCCTCTCGATCCAGCTGCTCGCCCAGCTCGACTCGCCCGAGAACGTGGCCGCCGTGAAGGACGGCACCATCGGGAACTACGACGCCGATGCGTTCCTCGCCGCCATGAAGACGCTGCACCAGCTCGACGGCTACTCGAGCCCGCTCGGTGACCCCAAGGAAGCCATCGACTCCTACGAGGCCGCGGCCCAGCAGGCTCAGGCGCTGTTCGATGCCGATCCCCCGACGCAAGCCGCCATCGACGACTACATGACTTCGATCGGATCGACCGCCGAGTTCATCGGCCACCAGGCCGCGATCGCCGGCGCCCTCGACAAAGCGGGCTGCTGATCCGCTGACCGGCGCTTAACGCCCGCCGGGATCGACCACCCAGGCGAACAGGGCCGCATGCGACACCCGGTCGAGCAGGAGTTCCGGGTGCCACTGGACCCCCAGCATGAGTTCGGCGGGTGACTCGATCGCCTCGATCACCCCATCGTCAGCAACGCCGGAAACCACCAATCCATCGCCGACCACGTCAACCGCCTGGTGGTGGAGCGTGTTCGCCAGCAACACATCGGTCCCGATGATGTGGTGCAGCCGGCTCCCGGTCAGGACGTCGATCCGGTGGACCTCGTCCGCCGCTCGGTCCAGCGCATCGTGGGCATCACCACCACGATCGGGCAGGTGCTGGACCAGGGTGCCGCCGCATCCGACGTTCAGGACCTGGGCGCCGCGACAGATGCCGAGAACGGGGATCCCCGCAGTCCGGGCGGCCACGACCAGGGCCAGCTCCCAGCCGTCCCGCTCGGGGTCGGGTGGACCGCACTCCGGCTGGGCCGCGGCGCCATAGCGTGCCGGGTCGACGTCACCGCCCCCGGTGAGGAGCAGACCATCGAGGCCGGCCACCGCTTCCTCGGCGAACGACGGTGCGAGCGCCGGGAGCACGAGGGGCAGCCCACCCGCGGCGAGGACGCCGTCGATGTAACGGCGGCCGACCTTCTCGATGGGCTGCGTGGTGCCCATGGCCGGCGAACAGGTGATGCCGATGCGCGAGGGCGACATCGGCCCAAGCTAGGTGCGCACGCCGGCCGGCTCGGACTCCTCGAACTGGACGGTGACGAAGGGCGAGGTCATCGCTCGCAGCAGCGCCGAATAGCCCAGCGCGAACCGCACCTCGGTGCCCGGCGGGAGCACGCGGTCGGTCTCGAGCACCAGGTGGTCGCTGGAAGACGCCACGACCGTCGCACCTGGTTGCGGCTTGAGGTCCGAGGCGTCCACGTCCTGGCGGCCGAGGGCGACGATCGTCTGGATCGCGCTTCCGCCCGCGTCGAACACCGGCCGCTCGCCGAACGCGGTTTGGGCCATGGTCCCCCAGGGCTGCGCAGGCTTGGCCTTGGACTCGATGACCTCGCCGACGAGGGTGAAGGCGTCCTGGCAGAGCCCCTCGATGGGCGTTCGCTCGAGCGGTTCGCACCCCAGCAAGATCGCCTCACCCAGGCGCAGGTGGTTGACCCGACCGACGTCGCTCGATGCGAGCGCCCACGCCACGTTCGCCGAGTTCCCGGCCGACACCAGCGGGAGCGACCGGCCGAGCGACGCCTCCACCCCATCGGCGAGTCGGGAGAGCTCGGCCATGTTGGTGTCGTCGGGGACGACGCCGCTGCGACACGCCAGGTTGGCCCCGATGCCCTCCAGGCGCAGGTGCGGCAGCGCCATGGTGTGGCGGGCCACGACCTCCAGGTCCTTCGGGAGGATCCCTTCGCGCAGGTCGCCGAGCTCGACCATCAACAAGATCCCATGGCGCACCCCGGCCGCTCCCGCGGCCTGAGACAGGGCGGTGATCACGCTCGGCTCCGTGTTCGCGCTCACCTCGCAGGCACGCACGACCCGGTCGACCTGGCTCGGCATCGGCGATCGGACCAGCAGGACCGAGGTATCGATCCCCGCATCGCGCAAGCGCTCGACGTTGGCGACGCGCGAGTCGGCGAGGCCCTGGACCCCGCCCGCCAGCAGGGCGCCGGCCACCTCCGGTGACCCGAGCGCGGCCTTGGTGACGGCGCTCACGGCGATGCCCTTCGCCCCGAGCCGCTCGACGAGCTCGCGGGCGTTGTGCTCGATCTGGTCGAGGCGGACCTCGATGCGCGGCGCGGTCATCAGACGGCGGCGTTCGCCCTCTGCAGCTCGGGGAAGGCCCCCAGGACCATGTCGACGAGGCGGCCGGCCGGCCGGGTCAGGGCATCGCTGACCGGAATGGCGAGCTCGGCCTCGTAGCGCACGATGGCGGCGCTGACTTCGTCATCGTCCATGTTCTCGTGGTTGATCGTGAGCCCGATCACCTTGGTGTCGGCGAACGTCTCGATCAGGTTGATCTCGCTCGCTGCGGTGGGCGTGGTCAGCGTGCCGAAATCCGACAGGCGGTTCCGCTTCGGCGCGTGCTGGAGCACGACGGCCTGCGGCCGGCTGCCACGCAGGATGTAGGCCGAGGTCAGGTAGGCCGGGTGGCTGAGCGCTCCCTGGCCTTCGATGATGATCACCTCGGGATGCTCGGCCTCCCAGGCCTCGACGACGGCCGCTTCCATCTCTCCGGCGCAGAACTGTGCCGGGATGGCATCGAGGGCGATGCCGTAGCGCGCCCCTTGGATGATGCTCGTCTGGCCGGTCCCGACCAGCACCGTCTTGATCCCCGCATCGTTGAGCGCCTTGGCCAGGACCACCGAGGTGGTCCGCTTCCCAATCGCTCCGTCGGTGCCGAGCACGGCGATGCGCGGGCAGGTGACCGCATCGATCCGACCGCTGAACATGCGCAGGTCCTTCTTGTCGCGCGGCTTGCGCACGTCGAGCAGCGCCACTCCGTAGGTGACGCTCGCTGCGGCGAACTCGGCGTCGTCGTTCAGGAACTCGTGGAGCCCGTTCACCACGCTCATGCCCAGGGACATGGCGTGGAGCACCATGGCCCGCTCCGGCACCGAGAGCATGCCGCTCGTGGGAGCCATGCCGAAGATGAACCAGTCCGGTCGACCCGAGGGGAGCCGCAGCGCCTCGTCGAGGCTGATGCAGACGGGGATGCCGTTGGCAGCCTCCCCCAGCACCTCCCCTGCGTCGGCTCCGCCATGGAGGCTGTCGATGACGGCGACGATGCGGTAGCTCTCCGAGTGCCGGACCAGCCCGTTGGCGGTCTTGCCGTCGATCTGCCCGAAGTTGCCCTCGCAGTAGACGACGGCGGTGGCCGCGACGGGCACGGCGAAGGGGGTGGCCGCGACGGATGCGTCGGCGAGCAGGGTGGGGGACGTGGGTGACATGGCTCTCCTCGAGTCAGGGCTCAGAGGAGGCGACCGGAAATCGTGACGGCCGCCGTGCGCAGCCGTGGGTCAACGAGAGGTCCCCGCTAAGTCGTACAGGTGTTCGTCATGCTACCTCACCTGGGGGTCAGATCCCCCGGCGGGGGCGCCGACCGCCGTCGAACGCCGGCACCGACCGCAGCAGCGGGGTGACGTCGTCGCCGTCGACCAGGTCGTCCACACCGCCGCGGCGAAACAGCCGGGCGGGGCCGTGCATCGTCGCCTCGTCGCCCCGCACGCGCAGCCACGACCCCTCGTACATGGCCAGCACGGGACAGTCGTTCTCCTCGAGGAACTCGTGGATGCGCTCATCGCGGGTCTCGCCCATGTAGGTCGTCGTCGGGTCGGGATCGACGTAGTGCAGGTTGACCTGGAAGGGCAGCAACCCGAGCGCCGCGAACGAGCGGGGATGGCAGATGGGCATGTCGTTGGTCGTGCGGATCGTCGGGCACGTGACGTTGGTGCCCGCCGACGAGCCGGCGTATCGGGTGTCGCCCGCCCGCACCCGGTCGGCCAAGCCTCGCAGGACCTCGAGGCCGGCGAGCGAGTCGAGCAATCGGAACGTGTTGCCGCCACCCATGAGGACCACGTCCGCGTCGAGGATCGCCCGATCGGGAGCGGCAGCGCGGTGGGCAGAACGGACCTCGATGCCGACGCGACCAAGGGCCTCGGTCACCCGATCGGCGTAGTCGTCCCAGTCCGCCAGCGCGAACGGGATGAACGTCACCGCATCACCGGCGCACAGGTCGCGGAACTGCTCCGCTGCGTGGGCGAACATCGCCTGGCCGTGGTTCGTCGAGTTGGAGAGCAACAGGAGTTCCACGAGCGCCGATCAGGCCAGGGCGCCAGGCTCGACGCGCTCCCAGCGTGACAGGCGAGCCGCCGCCCCAGCGCATTGCCGCCCCATCAGCGGATGCGGCTTGCCCCGAACATGACGGGGAAGCGAGCCGGCGGGGCAGATGTTCAGCTGCGCGCCGTGCTGGGTTCAGGACCTCCTCACATCGCCGCAAGGGCGCGGTGGTCCACTGGCGGTCAGATCGACCTCGCCATGCCGACCACCCCCGTGACCCCACCCACCTCGCCTGCGCCCACGGTCTGGCGCACCGGGCGCGCCCTGTTCTCCGCCCAGGTCCTGTCCGGCGGGCTCGGGGTCCTGGCCTGGCTGATCGCAGCCCGGACCCACCCGGCGGCTGCCGTCGGGACCGCCCTCGCCCTGGTCGGTGCACTGACCTGGGCGGGCCTGGTGGGCAACCTCGGCCTCGGGTCGCTGCTCGTCGGCGTGCTCCCGGGGACCCGACGGATCGAGCGCGCTCCGCTCGCCGGCATCGGTGTCGGCACGGCTGCCGTGGTCGGCGGCGGCCTCGGGCTGGTGGTCGCCGTGGCGCTCCGGCTGGTGGGCGGCGGTCTGGCCGCCACCGCGTCGCGCCCCGTCGTGCTCGTTCTGCTCGTGGTGGGCGGCAGTGCGTGGAGCGCGGGGGTGGTGCTCGACCACGTCGCGATCGTCTCGGCTCGACCCCGCCTGACGGTCGGCCGCGCCGGCGCCAGTGGGGTGATCCGCCTCCTCCTGCTGGGTGCGACTTTCGCCGTGGGGTGGCGGAGCGGAACCGCCCTGCTGGCCGGTTGGGCCGCTGCAATCGCGATCGGCACCGCCATCGAAGCGATCGCGCTCTGGTCCAACCACCACCTGTCGTTCGATCGTCGGGTGATCAGCGCCACCTGGGCACCGCTCGCGCGACAGGGCATCCGGACCCACTACGGAGTGAACGTCCTGGGACAGACCCCGCCGATGGCCCTTCCGGTGCTGCTCGCCGTCGCCGGTCGGCCCGTGCAGGCCGCGGCGTTCGGTGCTGCGTGGCAGATCGCCTCGATCGTCGGCCTCCTCTCGCCCGCCGTCGCGACCGGGCTGTTCGCCGCCGGGACCGCCGATCGACAAGCGGTCGGGCGCCGGACCGCCACCACCCACCAGCAGGTGCTGGCGATCGTGGTCCCGGCTTCGGTGCTCCTCTTCGTGGCCGCGCCCCGACTGCTCGCCGCCGTCGGACCCGAGTACGTCGCCACGGGCACCACCGCGCTGCGGATCCTCGCTGTGGGCCTGCTGGCCGACGCCTTCTCCAACATCGAGGTCGCCCGGCTCCGGATCGACGAGCGCTACCGCGGCGCCATGGCGATCAACGGAACGATCCTGGTGGTCACGCTCGTGGGCGCTTCGGCGCTCGTTCCGGCCTGGGGCTCGACCGGTGCCGCGATCGCCTGGTTGGCCGCCGAGGTCCTCGGCGCCACCGTCGCCCTGCTCTCCCTCCGGCTTGCATCATCGAGGAGTACCGCCCATGCGGATCTGGCACGTCTACGCATCGCCCCGGCTGGGCCCGGTGAACGGGGTGGTCCAGCTCATGCACCACCTCGCCGACGCCCAGCGCTCCATGGGCCACGAGGTCGAGGTCCTGCACGGCACCGACGACGACCCGCGAAAGCACCCGACGCGCGCTTCGGCGCGCCACCTCCGATCGGCGGCCCGGACCCTGGCGGCGACTTCGCCGCCTGAGGTCGTCCACCTCCACGAGCTGTTCCGGCCTCCGCACCTGACCCTCCTGCCCGTCCTCCGTTCCACGCCCTACGTGGTCTCGACCCACGGCGCCACGTCTCCCCAGAACCTGGCGCGCTACCGCGTGCGGAAGGCGGCCTACGGCAGGCTCGTCGAGCACCGGCTGGTGGGAGGAGCCGCTGCGCTGGTGGCCAGCACGCCCGTCGAGGCCGACGAGCTCCGTCGCTGGCACCCCGATCCGCCTTCGATCCGGGTGCTGGCCAACGTGGCCGACCCTGCGCTGCTGCACGCGCCGACCTGGGAGCCCCCGACCGACCCGGCTCCGGTGATCTCCCTCGGGCGCTTCGATGTCCGGCACAAGGGACTCGACCGACTGTCCGAACTCGCCACGTCGGTCCCGGACCGGACCTTCACCGTGCACGGCTCGAGGTGCGGGAACGAACCCGAGCTGCTCGATCACCTCGTGGCAACGAAGCCGCCCAACCTGATCCTCGCCGAGCCCGTGCACGGCGCAGACAAGGCCCAGGCCCTTCGCCGCTCACATGCCTTCGTGCTGCTGTCGCGGTGGGAGGGACTGTCGGTCGCGCTCCTCGAGGCCCTCGCCCTGGGCGTGCCCTGCGTCGTCTCCGCCGAGGTGGCGGCCACCCTCGGACCCGATGCTCCCGTTCTCGTGCTGCCCAGGACACCGGCGGAGGGCCGGGCGGCCCTGCTCGCGCTGCTCGGTGACGACGGCGCCCTGCGGGAGCTCGGGGCCAGCGGGCGACGATGGGCGCAGGAGCATGCCGCACCAGCAGCGGTCGGAGCAGGGTCGCTCGCCATCTACGGCGATGCCCTCGCCGGCGCGCCCGCCCCGGTCGAGATCGCCTCGCCGATGTCGGCCTAGGCGGAGCCAGTGCGGATCCTGCTCGCCACCGAGGTGTACCGCCCGTCCGTCGGTGGGACCGAGCGCCACGTCGAGGCGCTGGCGAGCGAACTCGATCGCCGCGGCCACCACGTCATCGTCGCCACCACGTCGCCGCAGCTCGGCGAGGCCGACCCAGCGCACGTGCGGCGGATGGGCAGCTGGGCCGAGGTGGTGATCCGCCGTCGCGCTCGTCCCGAGCAGCACTTCCATCCTCCAGCCGGCGACCCGGGCGTGGTCCGCCGACTCGTGGAGCTGTGCCGGACCGAGCGCATCGACCTCGTGCACGCCCATGGTTGGATGGCCCACTCTGCAGTCGACGCCGCACGGCGCTGCGGCCTGCCGGTGGTGGTGGGGCTGCACGACTACGGGCTCGACTGCGCCCGGCGGTCGGCCCAGCTGCCCGACGGCTCCACCTGCGACGGCCCGGCCCGGGGCAGGTGCCGAGCGTGCGCGGCCCAGGCCTACGGTCGCTTCCGGGGTGAGCTCCTGGTGGCCGGCCTCCGCCGCTCCGCTCGGTGGTGGGACCAGGTCGACGCGTTCGTGGCCAACAGCGCGGCGGTAGCGGCCGCCGCCCGCGCCGCAGGCGTCCGGTGCGAGGTGGCCTCGCCGTGGATCGCTCCGCCCCCAGCCGATCTCCGACACGCTCCGGCAGACCTCCCTCGTGAGCCGTTCGTCGCGTACGTGGGTGCCCAGTCGCGCCACAAGGGCATCGCCACGCTGACGGACGCGTGGACCATCGCTCCGCCGGCCCCCCTCGTGGCCTTGCTGTCGCGGCCCGAGGCCGACCCGCCCGTGCTGCCGCCGGGCACCATCGTGCACCGAGACGTCAGCGCGTCCACGGTGCTGGCGACGATGGCCCGCGCCACGGTCGTGGTCGTGCCCTCGCTGTTCCCCGAGCCGTTCGGCCTCGTGGCCGTCGAGGCCATGTCGGTCGGCACGCCGGTCGTGGCCAGCGCCGTCGGCGGTCTGCCCGACGTGCTCGACCTGGGTGCGGCAGGGATCCTGGTCCCTCCGGGCCGCCCCGACGCGCTGCGAGACGTTGTTGCCGACCTTCTCGCGGACCCCGAGCGGCGGTTGGCGCTCGCCACGGCCGGGCGGGCGCAGGCGGCTCGCCTCGATGGCGGCACCGCCATCATCGACGTGTACGAGCGGCTGCTCGGGACCGATCAGCCGCAGGCGTCCCCGGCCTCGTTGCGGAGGTAGAGCACGAGCGGAGCGACGCCGGCCGGCTTCCCGTTCGACGCCAGGGCCACGGTGAGCCGCGACAGGCAGGCGTCCTTCGGGATCTTCCCCTTGATGGTTCCGGTCCACGTCTCGCCCGGATCCAGCCGAACCTTCGGTGCCTTCCAGAGCGCGCCGCCGTCGATGGCCGGGATGACCCGGTAGGAACGACTGGCATCGGTCCCGTTCTCGAGCTGCACCCGGACGGAGGCCGTCGTTCCGGAGGAGACGACGATCGGCGAGCCCGATGCCTTCGTGGTCCCGGTGACCGACAGGCGGGTGTAGGGGCTGTCGAGCGGATCGGGCAGCAGGACCAGCGCGCCCACGACGACGACGAGGCCGACCAGGGCGGTGAGCAGGAGCACCACGCCGCTCTGGGTCCAGTGCGGCCCCGACGTCTCGGCCCGGGTGGGCACCTCGCGGTTCCAGCTCGCCAGGGCCGCCAGCGTCGAGAACATCCAGGTGCCGGCCACCACGGACGCCAGGCTGACGCCCACCGCCGAGCCCACGGCGAGGACGGTGAGCGAGATGGCCGCCATCGACAGCACGAGCCGCACGGCGATCCGGCCGCCGGTGCCCAGCGTGCGATCCGGACGGTCGAGCGCCGCCAGGAGCGCATGGCCCGGGAGCACCAGCGCGAGGGGCAAGGTGATGAGGCTCTTCGCCGCCCACGGCAGGAGGCTGAGGAGGGCCAGGACGCCCGCAGCCGCCAGCAGGAGGAGGGGGTCGGACCAGCGATCGAGCAGGCCCGGCGGCGCCACCTCGGTCGGTGCTGGCGGTGGCGGCACGAAAGCAGGCGACTCGCCGGTGGGAGGCCCGGCGGGCGGGTAGGCGGTGGTCGTCATGTTCCGTCCTGGGTGGCGGATCGGGCTGCGGTGGGCGCGCTCGCATCGTCCTGGGAGGCCGACGCGGCCTTCTCGTCGGCTGCCTTGCGCCGCTTCGCCTTGGCGGCGCGTTCCGCCTTCGTCGCGGCACCCGGCTCGCCCTCGAGGACGTCGGCGGTCGCCGCCGGGACGTTGATCTCGTAGACGTCGAAGGAGTTGGACGCAGACACCTTGGTCAGCCATCGGAAGGACTCGAGGCGGGCCAGCATCTTCTTCGAGAAGGGCTGGTCGTGTTCGAACGCGTCCTCCTCGTTGCGATTGAACCAGTACCCGCTGCGCGGGGTGGAGGTGGTCATCCGGCGATCGACGACCAGGAACCGGTAGCCCTCCGACCGCAGCAGTGCCAGGTCCTCACCTCGGATCGTCTGGCCGTTGTAGAACCGCCAGATCTCCAGGTCGCCCGGGCAGGACGCAGCCACGGCACACGAGTCCCGGGTGGTGCCGAAGATGCCGATGGCCGTTCCGGAGTAGATGTCGGCGACCACGCGATCTGAGGAGTCGTAGCCGCGGAGCCATTGCGCCGTGTCGGCGAGCTCGGGCGTGAGGGAGCGGCTGTCCGAACCAGCCTCCCAGGGGCCAGGAAACCGGTCGAACTCGTTGACGCTGGCGGCCGTGTTGCCGATCACCACGATGCCGATGACCAAGGCGATCGCCACGGGGCCGACGGACCGGAAGCGCCCGGTGGACGCGGTACTGCGCCCGATGACCCAGGCCAAACCGGATGCGGCGACCAGGCAGACACCCACGTAGGTGAACGGGGCGCTTCGGTGTGCGCCCTGCGCACCCGTGGGGGTCAGGATCAACGGCAGGGAAAGGACGTAGAGGCCGGCGAAGGCCGTGAGCGCCCAAGCGCCCGACTTCGGCCTCCGCCGCATGCTGGCCAGGAGCCGGATGCCGATGATCCCGAGCACGATCACCAGGAGGGGAGCGGCGAACGCCGCCCACTGTTCCCATGCCGGGAGGCCGCTGCGGACGAAGAACGTCCGCCGCTCTCCCGTACCGGTGACCGATCCCCACAACTGATCGAGCCCGCCCTCGGGATAGGGGGACAGGTACTCGACGATGGACGACACCGCCTGGCGGCCACCTCGCACCGCCATCCACGTTGCGTTCACCACCAGCGCCACCACCAGCAGCACGAGCGGCGGCATCCAGGTCGACCCCGGCTCGCTCCGGCGCAGGACCACCGCGGCCACGGTGAACGCCAGCAGCACGCCGACCATCGCATAGCTGGTGAGGTGGTGGGTCACCACGACACCCGTGCCGAGGAGGGCGGCGATGCCGGTCCACGCCCATCGCCGCGCCCCCGCCGCCGCTTGCGCTTCACCGACCGACACCACGACCCACACGAAGCCGACGATCGCGAGGGACTGGTAGGCGTACTGGGAGTTGAAGAACAGCGCGCCCGGTGCCACGCACCACAACAGGGCGGCCAGCCCAGCGACCACGGGGGACGCCATCAACCGGCGCACCAGGACGAAGATGCCGATCGTGCTGACGACGTGCAGCACGGCGATCAGGATCACGCCGACCTGCCAGGTGCTCAGCCCGGTGAGTTCGCGCAAGCCGGCGGTCAGCGTGTGGAGGCCCGGGTACGACGGCAGCACGCGCACGGCGGGGTTCGCCCGGTAGAGATCCCCCGTCTGCACGATCCGCTCGACCTGCGTCCAGTGGGCGATCTCGTCGTAGAAGACCGGTCGTTGCGGGTTGCGCAGGAACTTCGGAAGGTACGTGAAGAGGGCGACGGCGACCAGGATCGACAGGCGCTCGGACTCGGTCACGAAGGGGTTCGCCAGGCGCCGCGCCGCCGGCCAGAGGAAGACGATGATGCCGAGCCACAGCACCACGAACTTGGGCTGCTCGCCGGCGCCGGTCGAGCGGCCGGCGAGTGCGTAGGCGAGGCACACCAGTGCCACGCCGACCACCATCCCCACCCAGACGCTGCGACGCCCCTTGTCGACCGTCACCGGCGTGCCATCACGCCGGCGCTGCAGTACAGCGCCTCGTGCTGCCCGGCGACGTCCTGCCAGGATCGGGTGGCCCGGTGGCGGACCCCGAGGAGCGGTTCGGCCTTGCGCACTCCGTCTGCCAGGCGATCGATGGAGGCTGGCTCCACGAGGACCGCACCGCTGTAGCCCTCGACGGCTTCGGGGAGACCGCCGACGGCGGTCACGACGACCGGCAGCCCGTAGCTCATCGCCACCATCAGGGGACCGCTGGTGGACGATCGGCGATAGGGGAGCACCACGACATCCGTAGCTCGGAAGGCCTGGTCGACCTCCTCGTCGGTGACGTACCGGTTGATGAAGGTGATGCGGTCTCGGTACGGCGACCGGGAGATCCGGGCCGCTGGCGCGGTCCATCCCTCCCAGGTCTCGCCCACGATCGTGAGGTGGTACGCCGGGTCGCCGTCGGCCGCAAGCAGGTCGAACGCCGCGACGAGGTCCTCGAGTCCCTTGTACGGACGGATCGTCCCGAAGAAGAGCAGCTCCACGCGGTCCCGTGACGAGGGAACCGGGACGCCGGCTCCCATTTTCGGGGCGGCAAGGTCCTCCCCGGATCGAAGGTCGTAGTGGTCGAACGGGGGCTCGGCCACGATCTCGACGTGGCTCCTGCGCACGCCGAAGGATCGGGTGATCTCGGACTGATCGGCCCGGTTGTGGACGATCACCCGGTCGGCCTGGCGCATCAGGAGCGGAGCGAGCGTGCACGCCCAGACACCAGCGAGCGGGTGGCGCTGCTCGGCCGTGTCCATGACCTCGTGGACCTCGATGACGATCCGAGCGCCTCGCAGCCGGGCCAGGACTGCGAGCGCCAGCTCGGTGTGCCACACGGCCGCCGACCACCACTGGACGACCAGCACCGCGGGCGGGCGCGCGACGAGCCGAGCCGCGGTTTGCAGCATGCCTGCGCCCCACCACCAGTCGACCGTGCCCACGCGCACCACATCGGGTGGGAGCCGCAGGTGCGTCAGGTCCGCGCCGACTCGGGTGCGGCCGGGGTAGAGCCGCCTCGGGACCAGGTTCCGCAGGACCACCACACTGGTCGGCCCGCCATCTGACAAGGCCGTGACCAGGCCGTAGGTGTGGTACGTGACCCCCGACAGGAACGCCTTGCCGGGCCCGACCACGCACACGTGGGTGCGTTCGGATCGGCGACGTTCGCGAGCGTCGGCCCGGCGGCGGCGCACCGCTCGGAGGGACGAGGTCACGGAGGGCATCAGGCGGCCATGGTGGCGGTCGAGAGCGACCAGCCTTGGGCATCTGGGGGGCCGTCGAGTGAAGTCCGCCTGAACACTTGGCGCATCCCCTCCCGCTTCGAAGGTGGGCCTGGCAGGGTCACCCCGTGGACCCCTCGACGACCAAGAAGCGACCAAAGCCGATCATCGCGATCCTGGCGGTGGTCGTCCCGCTGGCCGCCATCGCCCTGGCCGCGGCGGTCTCCAGCACCCGCTCGGACGATGGCGCGGCGACGGCGACCACCGTTGCGCAGGCCGGCGACCCTGCCGCCGCCGCGAATGGCCGATCCGGAAGCGCGAAGGACGGGGCGGGGGCCACGACGAGCGCCCCCGCGGGGGACGGCGCGGGCAAGGTCACCACGACCACCTCCAAGAAGGCCGCCGAGCGCGACCCCGAGGTCCCCTCGAGCCCCGGCGCCGCCGGATCCGAGGGCGAGCGGGCCAGCGTGACCTACCCGCAGCCGACGGTGCCGCCCGGAGGGTGCTCCCGCCCGAGCGGCACTGCGGTCATCACGCTGGGCTCCAAGCCGAGCCCCTCCTGCCTGCGGCTCGGCGCCGACCAGCCCGTGGTGGTGCGGAACCGGACGGGGAAGGAGATCTCGATCGTGGCCATCTCCATCAACGAAGTCGTCGCCGCCGGGTCGGAGGCGAACCTGGGCACGGCGGGTTCCGCGTTCGGCACCGGCCAGTCGACGTTCTGGTCGCCCGGGAATCCGCAGCTCAGCGGCATCGTCATCGTCGGCTGAGGGCGCGAGGTCGCAGCCCGACGGGTCGGTCATCGCGTGGGCACCGACGCTGCTTGGCACCACGCCGCAGTA
Source organism: Acidimicrobiales bacterium (assembly GCA_046594195.1). Taxonomy (GTDB): domain Bacteria; phylum Actinomycetota; class Acidimicrobiia; order Acidimicrobiales; family Iamiaceae; genus Aquihabitans. Next base: position 114,032 of record JBKJPY010000093.1, read on the forward strand.
TCGAGGCCGGTGAGTTCGGCCACACCCTCGGCGACCGGGCGGAACTCCTCGGCCAGGTCGGCCCGGACGGGCTCGGGCATCGGCGCGAGCGGCCGGAGGTTGCGAGCCAGAGCCCGGCGATAGGTGCGCTGGACGAGTCGATCGGGCACGAACGGTCGCAGCACGTCCTTCACCGGATGGGGCTGCGTCAAGAAGTCGTGCAGGGCACGACTGCGCACGGCCCCCGACGGGTTGACCACCGGGACCGGTCCGGAGGGGACGAGGGGCGCGACCCCGAGGAACTCGTGGATGCGGGTCGTCAGTTGATCGGGCGACTGCCGAAGCTCGGCGAAGTCCGCCACCAGCACGCGGTCGGCCCCGAACGCGTCGAGCACCGCCGGGAGCTGCTCGTCGTAGCGCGAGACGCCGCGATAGCTCCAGCACCACTCCCACCCGGCTGCCGAGCGTGCGTCCTCGGCCTCGAGCGCTTCGGCGATCGGAAGGACCTCGCGCCCGTCACGGGTCAGGTGCCCCCACGCAGATTCGATGCGCGCCACCGGATCGCGCAGGATCAAGACCACCCGTCCGTCTGGCCCCAGGGCCTGGCGGATGCGCGGCCAGACCTCCGGCCGGAACAGGTAGTACACGGACGCCTCTCCGACCACGGGGCATCGACCACCCTCGTCCATCAACTGCTGCCACGCGAACGGGTCGCTCACGACCATCCGCGCGAACGTGTCGTCGCCGGGTCCGCGGAAGATCGGTGGTGCGTTGCAGAAGAGGTGGTGGTGCGCCTCCTTGCGCGGACAGACGTGCACGTCGGGGTGACGGCCGAGGAGCTCGGCAAGCGTGGACGTCCCCGACTTCGCGGCCCCTCCGAGGACGAAGGCGCCCACGGTTCAGACCTCGACGGCTGCGGTGGCGGGACGAACCGCCGCCCGGCGAACGCCTTGCGGAGACCACAGCTCGTTGCGGATGGTGCGCAGCACCCGCCACCCGTCACGGTGGGCGCGGAGGTTGCTGGCGCCGTGGATCCGCTCGAGCTCGAACGACGGCACCTCGACGACCGACCAGCCCGCCTCGGCGATGCGGATGTTGATCAGCGTCTCCACCTCGAACCCGTCGCAGTCGATGTCGACGCCTCGCGCGCACCACGCCCACATCGCGTTGTACCCGTAGCAGAGGTCGGTGTAGCGGGTGCCCCAGAGCAGGTTGACGGTGCCGGTGAGCGCCCAGTTGCCGAGCTGGCGGATGGCGGTGATGTCGGTGCTACCCCCGCCCGGGAGGAAGCGGGTGCCCTTGGCGACGTCTGCTCCCGCGACCAGCGCCTCGACGAAACGACGGATCTCGGTCGGGTCGGCCGAGCCGTCGGCATCCAGCATGATCACGATGTCCCCCGTCACCGCCGCAAACCCGAGGGCGAGGGCGTTGCCCTTCCCCCGGCCTTGTTGTTCGATGACCACCACGGACGGCCAGAGGCGCCGTGCCACCTCCACGGTCCCATCGGTGGAGTGACCGTCCACGAGGATGACCTCGTGGACGTCCGGCGGCATGTCCCGGAACACGTGGGGAAGGTTTCGCGCCTCGTTGCGCGTGGGGACGACCACCGAGACGCGAGGGCAGTCGGGGATCGCTTCGGCAAGGGCGGCTGGGCGGCGCATCGGTCGGCTCCGGTCGGTGGGGCGGGTCAGAAGGTCGAGGGAAGCAGGCCGCTGAGGCTCTCGAACACGAGGAGGACCAGCGCGACGAGGATCGGGGTGGTGATGAGGTAGGCGACCACCTTCGGCCACCGCCGGTAGATCAGGCGGGCCGTCCAGATCCCCAGCCCGAGCGCTGCGCCCCAGCCGATGACCGGAGCCAAGCCGCCGCCGGCGGTGTCGAACCCGGTCTGGGTGCTGTCGGGCGTGACGGGGGTGAAGCGCGGAGCGACCGGCTTCGTCTGGAGCTCGGACACCACCACGAGCCGGTCGTAGGCCAAGAACGCGGGTGCGGAGGTGACCAGCGTCAGGGTGCTCCCACCGCCGGTGGCCCGCACCGGGTCGGGCTGGCCGGAGCGCACGCGTCGGACCGACCGGACCTCGTACCGGAATCGGCCCACGGCGGTGGTGACGTCGATGCGATCACCCTCGTCGAGCGAATCGAGTCGCTTGAAGGGGGCACCGTTGGACACGCGCGACCCGGCGATGGCGGCGTTGCCGGGCTCTCCGGGCATCGAGGTGCCTCGCAGGTGGCCGGGGCCGGCGCGCAGCTCTGCCGGCCCCGTGCCCTGGACGACCACCTGTTCGAGGTCGAGCCGGGGGATCTGGAGGATGCCGATGGGCTCACCCCGCGCGGGCGGCTCGGCCGCCGCGATGACCTCGGGCTTCACATCCTCCGGAGCGACGACCTCGCCAGACGCCTCGCCCGAGGTCAAGATGCCGTCCGTCGCGGCGTCCCCCCCGGCATCGGCAGGGTTCGCCGCCTGCAGCGGCGCCTTCTCCTTGAAGTCCTGGAGGAGCATGCGCTGGCTCCGGGCGTGGACCAGGGCGGAGCCGGTGAGCTGGTAGAGGAAGAAGCCAACGACGACCAGGCCGATGATGCTGAACACCCGCCCAACGGAGCTGGCTCGCTGACCCTCGACGCTGCCGACCGTCTGAGGGGCAGCGGGGGGCGGGGGTGCAGCAGGAAGCGGGGCGGCGATCGGCTCGGGTGGGGCGCCCGGATCCAGCGCCATCCGGATGAACCCGAGCCGCTCCTGGCGCACGGCGACGGCGACCTTGGCCGTGGCGAAGGGGTCCTCGTGCCCGGTGAGGTCGACCAACGCGCTCGCGGTGCGGAGCTCGGTCACGAGGGCGTCGACCTCGCGGAGGACCGACGAGCTGGCCACGTCGGCGTCGCTCGAACCGACCAGATCCGCCAGCGCGTCGAGGCGCTGGTCAATGGTGCGGAGCTTGTCCGCCAAGACGTCGGCCGAGCCCTGTCCGGTCTCGGTCGTCGTCACGGTTTGAGCCTCTGGAACCAGGCGATGGCGACCGCTGGGAGGGTCCCGGCCCGCTTCGCGCCGCCGAGGATCTGGAGCACCGGTCCGGCGAGGAGCAGGCTGCCGCCGCCCGCGAGCATGGCGGCCGGCGGCACCGCTTCGGAGCCGGTGGCGAACGCCACGATGCGCCGGATCGGCGTGACCGGTGCTTGGACGTCCGCGGTGGTCTTCGGTGCCGTTGCGGCCCCCGGGTCGGTGGCGGGCGGTGCCGCGGCGTCGGCCACCGGCGACGATCCACCCGTATCGACTGCGCCGCCACCGAGGGACGGATCGTTGTAGACGCCTCCGTCACCACCACCGACGTCGGCGGGCGGCACGTACGTCCCGCCTTCGGGCACGGTCGTCGGCGTGGCCGGCGTGGTGGTCGCCGGCGTGGTCGTGGTGACATCCACCGGCGTGCACGGGGAGGCCTTGACCAGCTTGCGCCAGCTCGCCAGCTGCTTCTTGGCGCCGTCGGCGATGGCCTTGGGCATCGGCACGTTGCCCTTGGGCAGGTTCTGCTGGCCCGCACCGATGGCGTAGGTCATGACCTTGTCCATCTGCGCCTGCGTCTCGGCATCGATGCCGCAGGTGGGCAGCGCGCCGTACACCAGCAGCGGCAGGGCATAGGCAGCTTCGTCCTTGGTCTCCCAGTCCGGATCGAAGGTTCCGTCCGTGTTGGGCGTCATGGCTTCGGCCGCCGCGGTCACGGCGGCATCGGTCGGGGCGAGGAACTTCCCGGACGGGTTGTCGAGCCACGCGATCTTCAGTGCCTCGACGGGTTCGGTCTCGGGCTTGGCGTCCGTTCGGGCCGTGGCGTTGTCCATGCAGCCGATGCCCAGGCTCTGGAGGGCGCCGAGCATGCGGGACTTCATGGTCGAGTAGTCGTTGATCAGCGACGGCGAGCTGCCGTCGGGGGTGCCGATGTCCTCGAACGGGATCGTGAAGCCCTCGAGCGAACCCTTGAGGAAGTCCTTCTCCGCCGTGGGGTCCTGGTGGAACCACTCCGTGAGGCGGTAGGCCACGGCCGATGATCCAGATCGGAACCACGGCTCGATGTTCAGGTACGGCGGCTTGACCTCGAAGTCCGGGTTGTCCTTGTTGTCGGCGACGAGTTCGGGTGAGGCGCTGGTGCCGTCTCGGGGAGAACCACCGGAGATGTCCGCGAGCGTTCGTCGGGAGATCCGCAGGTTGGGGAACCTCGTGCCCGACGTCGCCGGGTCGCCGGCGTTGGTGTCCCAGTAGGTGCAGGCCACGGCACTCGTGATCATCGGCACCAAGACGATCCCCCGCTTCTGCTGGGCCAGGGCCGCCTGCTCCTCTGCGGTAAACGGGAGGGACGTCAGTCCGATCACGGCGGCGTCAGCCGGGGTGACCGCTTCCCGCCCGCCCTTCGACCCGAAGTCGGTGTAGTCCGCGACGACGCCTGCTGCCGAGCAGATCGCGGGGCCCCACCCCGTCAGCGCCTCCTTGGCGCTGCTGCTCCCGATCAGGCTGAGCGTGCTCGTCACCGACGCGCACGCCTCCTCGGCCTGGGCCTTGGCTTCCTGGTCCGCTTTGGAGAGCGGCACGTCTTCCGCTCCGCTCGAGCCGGTGTGGACGAGGAACGAACCAGCGATGAGGCCGACCCCTGCGACGATGCGAAGGGGGGCATGACGACGTCGACGGTGATCGGCGCGTGGGAGGAAGGACATCAAGACTCCGGCTACGGCGCGCCACGTCGGCACGCTCTGGCGCATCATGACTCCCCCACGGGAACGGGAAAACCAGTTCTAGAAGGTGTTCGGCCAAGGTCCGCCTGCCGTTCACCTCCGAGTCATGGACCGCTCGCATCGCCTTCGTACCTTCCAGGCTGCGATGACCGACGTTCTCACCCCCGCGCCCCCCGAGCCCGAGCTCGACGAGGTGCCGATGCGACCGACGGTCCGTCCGAGCGGCGGCGACCGGGTGTTCCTGGGCATCACCAAGGCGGCCGGATTCTCGACGTTCGTCATCATGGCGGCCATCGGCGGCTTCCTCCTCAAGGGCGCGTGGCCGACGCTCCAGCGCGAAGGCTCGAAGTTCTTCACCGGGTTCGACTGGAACGCATCGGTCTCCGGCGGCAGCTTCGGCGTGGCGGCGATCGTGTACTACACGGTCGCAATCGCCGTCGTCGCCATGGCCGTAGCCGTTCCGCTCGCCATTGCCACCGCCCTGTTCGTCAACGAGTACGCGCCGCGACGCATCCGTCCGGCGCTGATCGCGATGGTCGACCTCTTCGCCGCGGTGCCCTCGCTGATCTACGGCTTGTGGGGCAGGGAGCTCGCCAGCACCCACCTGCAGGACATCGCACGCTGGGTGGATACGCACCTCTCGTTCATCCCGCCCTTCCGTTCGCCGTCGAACACCTACGACGGATCGACGTTCATCGCCGCCATGATCGTTGCCCTCATGATCATGCCGATCGCCACGGCCGTGATCCGCGAAGTGTTCGCCCAGGCTCCGGTGGTGGAGAAAGAGGGTGCGCTCGCCCTCGGCGGAACCCGCTGGGGCATGATCCGCACGGTCTTGCTGCCGTTTGGACGGGGCGGGATCATCGGCGGCTCGATGCTGGCCCTCGGCCGCGCCCTCGGCGAGACCATCGCCGTGGCCTTGATCATCATCCCCATCTACGACCCGCACATCTCGATCACCGAGCGCGGGTCGAACTCGGTCGGCAGCCTCATCGCCACCAAGTTCTCCGAAGCCGGCCCCAAGGAGCTGTCCGCCCTGGTGGCAGCGGGTGTCGCCCTCTTCGCCATCACGCTGGTCGTCAACTTCGGGGCCTCGTTCGTGGTCGCCCGCTCCCGATCCGGCGCAGCAACGGACGGATGAACCCATGACCGACGTGCGCCCACCGGAGATCGAGCAGTTCGCCCCCGAGGACGAGATGCCCCGCACCCCGCGGACCATGCTCCCCGACGACTGGGGCATGCTCGCCGGCAGCGCGCTCGCCGCAGTCGGTCTCATGTGGGTCCTGTTCTTCCGGCTCCTGCCCGTCCACGGCACGGTGGGCATGGCGTTCGCCACCTGGGTCGTGTTCCTCCTCATCTACCGGTACACGGTCCGCATCGTCCACGGCCCCCTTGCGGCCACTGATCGGGTGGTCGCCGCCGTGCTGTCGTCGGCGGCGATCGCCCTGTTCGCCCTGCTCCTGTTGATCATCGGCTACGTGGTGGTCAAGGGGATCGGTGGCATCACGGCGGCGTTCTTCACCCAGACCCTCGAGAAGGTCGGACCCCTCGATCCCGAATCGAAGGGCGGGGCCCTCCACGCCATCCTCGGCACGCTGATGCAGCTGACGATCACCGTCCTGATCGCCGTGCCGCTCGGGATCACCACGGCGGTGTACCTGAACGAGGTCGGCGGGCGGATGGCCCGGCCAGTGCGCACCCTGGTCGATGCCATGAGCGGCGTGCCGTCGATCGTCGCCGGCCTCTTCATCTTCACCGCCATCATCCTCACCCTCGGTTGGGGGTTCTCCGGCTTCGCCGCCTCGCTCGCGCTGGCCGTGCTCATGCTCCCAACCGTCACCCGAACCACCGAGGTCGTGCTCCGGCTCGTGCCCGGTGGCTTGCGAGAAGCCGCGCTTGCGCTCGGCGCTCCCCGATGGCGGGTGGTGCTCCAGGTCGTGCTGCCCACCGCCCGCAGCGGCGTCTCCACTGCGGTGATCTTGGGCATGGCCCGAGCGGTCGGCGAGACCGCACCGCTGATCCTCACCGCGTTCGGCGCGTCGATCATCAACAACAACGCCTTCGACGGACCCCAGGCGAGCCTTCCGCTCTACGTCTGGCAGCTGGTCCGCAACTCCGACGGCGGGCAGGTCCAACGAGCCTGGGCCGGCGCCCTCGCCCTCATCGTGGTCGTCCTCGTCCTGTTCACCCTCGCCCGGGTCCTCGGCCGCCAGCGCAAGGTCTCCCGCGGCGAGCTCGAGCTCGGGACCATCTCGTCGCTTGCCGGCATGGATGCAGCGTTCGACCGCTTCCACCTGAGCGGGTCGCCGGACGACGAGATGACCTACAACACCGCCGATCACCACCACGACACCCCTGCACCCGACCTCGAGGACCCATCGTGAGCTCGAACACCCTGGACCCGTCGGCGATCATCGTCGACCACGCGGAGCCGGAGCTCCACCTCCGCCCGGGCAGCCTCCGCGCCGAGCGGATCTCCGCCTGGTTCGGCACCCACAAGGTCCTCAACCAGGTCGACCTCGACATGCCCGCCGGCAAGGTGACCGCCCTCATCGGGCCGTCGGGCTGTGGCAAGTCCACGTTCATCCGCATCCTCAACCGCATGCACGAACTGGTGCCGAGCGCCAAGCTCGCCGGCCGCGTCCTGCTCGATGGGGTCGACATCTACGGCGAGGACCAGTCGCCGACCAAGACCCGAGCACGCATCGGCATGGTGTTCCAGAAGCCCAACCCGTTCCCGGCGATGAGCATCGCCGACAACGTGCTGTCCGGACTCAAGCTGACCGGACGCAAGGCGGACGACTCTGACGAGCTGCTGCGGGTCTCGCTCGAACGGGCCGGCCTCTGGAACGAGGTCAAGAACCGGCTCCGCGACCCTGGCGGCGCCCTGTCCGGCGGCCAGCAGCAGCGGCTGTGCATCGCCCGGGCCCTGGCCGTCTCGCCCGAACTGCTCCTCATGGACGAACCGTGCTCCGCACTCGATCCGACCTCGACGCGTCGCATCGAGGAGACCATCGCCGAGATCGCCCAGGACGTGACCGTCGTGATCGTCACGCACAACATGCAGCAGGCGGCGCGGGTCTCGGACCAGTGTGCGTTCTTCCTCGCAGCAGAGGGAACGCCCGGCCACATCGTGGAGGCCGGCCCAACCGATCAGATCTTCAACCAGCCGGCCGACCCTCGGACGGCGGACTACGTGAACGGACGGTTCGGCTGATGCGCAAGCTCCTGGCAGCAGTGGCGGCGGCGATCGTCGCCGCACTCATCCTCCCCGCCGTCCCGTCGTCGGCAGAGACGCTGCCGGCCATCAACGGCGCCGGATCGACCTGGTCGCAGAACGCCCTGGACCAGTGGCGCGCCGACGTGACCCGTCTCGGCCTGCGGGTCAACTACCAGGGGGTCGGCTCGACGTCCGGCCGCACGCTGTTCCAGCAGGGCCAGCTCGACTACGCCGTATCCGAGATCCCGTACCAGCCGGGCGAATCCAAGCCCAGCTTCAAGTTCGTCTACCTGCCGATCGTCGCCGGCGGCACCTCGGTCATGTACCGGGTCAAGGGTTCGAACGGCCAGCAGATCACGAACATCAAGATGAGCTCGAAGCTCACCGCCCAGATCTTCACCCGCAAGGTCACCAAGTGGAACGACCCGGCGATCGCCAAGGAGAACCCGGGGGTCGGCCTGCCGAGCAAGGACATCACGGTCGTCGTGCGCTCCGACGGCTCCGGCACCTCGTACCAGTTCTCCGCGTACCTGCAGAACCGGGAGCCGGCGCTCTGGAAGGAGTTCGCGGCGGCGAACAACATCCCCAACCAGCCCACGTCCAACTGGCCGACGCTGACAGGCGCATCGGGTCAGCCCTACTCCGACGGCGTGGCCAACTACGTGGCCCGCGGCGACGGCGCCGTGACCTACGTCGAGGCCTCCTACGCGATCGAGCGTCGCGTGCCGATCGCCGCGATCAAGAACCAGGCCGGCAACTACGTGCTGCCCACCGCCGCGAACGTGGCCAGCGCCCTGACCCAGGCTCGCCTCAACCCGGACCGCACCCAGGTCCTGACCGGCGTCTACACGGCCGGCGGCCAGTCGTACCCGATCTCGTCGTACTCGTACATGCTCGCCAAGGCGAGCGACATCGCCGCGGACAAGGGCAAGGCCATCTCGCAGTTCGTCTACTACTTCGCCTGCGCCGGCCAGAAGAAGGCGGCCCCGCTCGGCTACTCGCCGCTGCCGGTGAACCTGGTGAAGGCGGCGTTCGAGGCCGTCGTCACCGTGCCCGGAGCGGCCAAGCCCCCCGTGATCTCACCGTCGACCTGCCCGAACCCCTACGTGACGGGCAGCATCGTCGTGCCGGGTGGCAACTCGAACACGCCGACCACGACCACCCCCCAAGGTGGCAACAACGGGACCACGCCCAACGGCACGAACGGCGGCAGCAACAACACGGCCGGCGGAGGCACGAGCGGCTCTTCCACCGACACCGGAGGCGGTGCTCCGGCCGCCGACGGATCGGGGACTGCGGCGGAAGGGACAACGGTCGACATCGACGGCGACGGCGTGGCCGATGGCATCGACGCCGACGGCGACGGGATCGTCGACGCCACCCTCGACGGCACCGAACTCGCATCGTCGGCGAACCGCGCCAATCCAAGTGGGAGCGTCCGGATCTCGGGAAGCGGCAACAGCATCACGCCGCTGCTCGTCGCCGCGGGGTGCATGGTCCTGCTCATCGTGATCCCGCCGCTCCTCCTCGTGTCCGGGGCTCCCGGTCGTCGATGGTGGAACAAGGTCTTCGCCGGCTGATCCCCGAAGACGGGGCGCCGGGGGCGGTGCGCTACTTCCCGGTGGGGCCGGTGCCCGGCTGCCAGGCAGCCCAGGCATCGATCCGCTCGCTCCGGCTCACGGGGATGGCGCCGCTGCCGTCGGCGTTGGCGACGAAGACCTCCTTGTCGCCCAAGCGCTGGACGGAGAAGGCGATGAGCTTGCCATCGGGGGTCACCGACACCTCGGACTCGATGCTGATGGCGTCGGCAATGACAGGCTCGGGCTCGGGCTTCCCGCCGTCGAGGTCGACCCGGTAGACGTCATCGGCGGTACCCCCCTCGGCATCGTCGTTGGGCACCTGGGCGAGGAACGTCAGCGACCGGCCGTCGGGGTCCCACACCGGGAAGCCATCGTGGTACTCGGTGTCGGCGACCTCGGTGCTCGTGCCGGTCCCGGGGTCGAGGGTGAAGATGCCACTCGTCTCGGCCCCTCCGGGCTGGGCGCTGAAGGCGAGGAGCTTTCCGTCCGGTGACCACACCGGCTGGCGCGCCCCGGGCACCGTGGACACCTTCTTGGCGCCAGAGCCATCCGGCGCCACGACCCACACGTCGCTGTCGACGTTCGACGTCGAGGAGAACGCGAGCTGGCCGCCGTCTGGGGACCACATCAGGTCGCCCACGCCGGTCGCCTCGGGCGGGGTGATCCGGACCGGCTCGCCACCGGACGCCGGCACCACGTAGCCCGCGAAATCGCCCGCTCGGTTCGAGAAGAAGGCGACGTTCCGGCCGTCGGGGGACCAGGTCGCACCACCTTCGTTGCTGGTCGCCGATGGAGCGAGCGGCGTGATCTTCCCCGATTCCACATCCACGACCTGGAGCTCGAAGTCGCCCGCGGCGTCGCCGTCGAGCAGGAGCCGGCTCCCGTCGGGTGAGAACCGGAGCGCCTCCGCCTGGCCCTTCACCTTTCCGACCACGTCGGTCTTGGTTCCGGCTCCGTCGGTGAGGAAGACCGTGGTCCCCTTGGTGTCGGTCGAGAGGTACGCGAGCCCGTAGGTCTTCGCCGACTTCAGGAGCGGTGCGGCCGTGGTCGTCGTCACCGCGGCCGTGGTCGACGTCTTCTTCTGGTCGCCCGAGGACGAGGCGTCCTTGTCCTTCGAGCACCCCGTGAGCGCCGCCACGAGGAGCAGGCCGGTGCCCGCGGCCATCGTCGCCCGGGCGCGCCGAGGAGCAGTCGTACGGAGGGGTGTTGGGGTGGTCGCTGGGTTCACGGATGGATCGTAGGAACCGCTTCGTCGTCGCATCCGGCGTTCGAGCCGATGGTTGCCCAACGTTCACCGGCGCGTCGCCCTGGGGTCGTCGGAGCGACCGCTGATCGGCGGCCAAGCCACGGCCTCAAGGATCAACCCCGGCCGTGCGCATGGTGTTCGGCCAAGCTTCACCCTCCGCTCAGGGTGAGTTCCGGGCGCCCTGTCAAGGTCCTCGTGGGGAGGGTTGGACGGTCCGCACCGGGCAGACGCGATGCTCCCCAGGAGGAACATTCCACATGCTCGTCACCCCACGCCGCATCGTCGCCACGGCGACCGTCGGCATCATCGCAATAACGGGTGGACTGGCTGGCATCAAGCCCGCCTCAGCCGCCACGCCGTTCCCCCCCAACAAGTCCGCAGACTGGATCCGCATGGGCGGCTCTGACACGACCGAGGGGCTCATGAACCGCCTCGCACTCCTCTACAACGAGGCGCCCGGCTGCGTCATGACCGGCACCCCGCAGAACCTCGACGGCCGCTGCTTCGACTTCGACTCCGGCACCGCCGGCATCCAGGAGCAGTACCAGAACGACGCCTCCGGCAACCCGACCGACGCCGCCAACACCGACCACGACGTGGCGTTCAACTACTACGCCGTCGGATCCGGCAACGGCATCACCGAGCTCGCCACCCGCGGCAACGCCGGCGTGCAGGTCATCGACGTCGCCCGCTCCTCGCGTGCGCTGCGCGCCACCGATGCCGATGGGCTCCGCTCGTTCGGCTACGCCAAGGACGCCATCCCGTGGGTCAAGTTCCCCGGCGCCCCAGCCTCGGCCGTGTCCTCGCTGAGCGGCGCTCAGCTGAAGGCCATCTTCTCGGGCTGCGCTCCTGCGGCCCAGCCCGAGATCGACAAGACGGCCAACGGTGGCAACAACAACAACCGCGCTGACTGGGGTGACATCGGCGGCGTCACCGGTGAGCCGCTCGTCGTCTGGGCGGCCCAGGATGGTTCGGGCACCCGGACGACCTTCGACGGCTTCCTGGGCTCGGGATCCAGCTCCACCAACTGCATCCCCACGCAGTACAAGGACAACAGCCTGGCCAACGGCGAGCGCCGGATCTTCGAGAACAACGCCGAGCCGATCAAGAACTCGACGGCGATCGACTGCACCGCAGAGTTCACGGCGGCCAGCCTTACGGCACCGGTCAACTGCGCTGCGAACTCGATCTTCTACTACTCGATCGGGCGTCACACGCAGAGCGGTGGTGAGACGTCGATCCTCGGCAACATCACCGTCGCCGGCAACCCGGTCGCCCCGACCGAGGCGAACATCCTCAGCGATGCCTACCCCTACAGCCGGTACCTGTACAACATCATCCGCAACGACACGTTCACCTCGGGCCTGGCCTCGAACGCGATCCGCAACTTCGTCTCGTCGAACGGGTTCCTCTGCAAGCCGGCCGCCCAGTCGGCCACCAACCCGAAGACCGGGAACAACTTCCGGACCGACGTCGAGAACGTCATCCGCGGTGAGGGCTTCATCCCCCTCCCGGTCGGTCCGAACGGAGCCGGCGGCGGCAACAGCCACTGCCGTGCCGTGGACGCCGCCACCCTGTAACTCCTCGACTGCAACCGTCCCGCTACGCCATCCACGGCGGGACCGAAGGGGCCCCGGCTTCGGCCGGGGCCCCTTCGCGTCCGGGTCCGGGCGATGCAGATCAGGCCGGTCAGCCGGCTTGGTCTTCGACGACCTCGACGAGGTCGTCGCCGGCCCGGGACTCGATCAGCTTGACGAGGCGGGCCTTGTTCATCGAGCTGGTGTGCCGCAAGCCGAGTTCGTCGGCGAGGGCGCGCAGCTGACTGGCGGTCATCGTGTGCGGGCCGTCGACCGCCGCCTGCTCGGTCTCCTTGCGCTCGACGTCGGTCCGCAGGACCGGCGCCTCGTCCGTGAGCTCGGCGACGAGGGCATCGGGGTCGGCGACCGTCACGGTCAAGCCGGGGTGGCGGATCTTGCCCAGCGGATCGATGCCCGTCACGGGCTCGCGGAACTCGATGCACACGCCGAGCCGGCCGTTGGAGGCAAAGGTCAGGCCATGGTCCGAGAAGGAGAGGTGGGCCGGACCGATGGTCTTGGCCATCGAGTACGGGCCAGACGTCCCCGCCGTGCGGATGTTCGACCGGGGCGTGTCGACGACCCACGGCCCGAAGCGGGCGACGAAGCGGTCGTCGTCGAGCTCCACGTGGGCCGATGAAGGGGTTACCCCGAAGGCGCGGGCGGCGATGCGGTAGCGAGGATCGAAGTCGAAGGGGAAGCGTTCAGAGGCCATGACCGTTCCTTCCCGACCGGTGGACGGCGCAAACCGGGCATCGGGCACACCCCCAAGAGCCTCAGTCCGAGACGGAGCCCCACAGCGGCATGGTGCCGGTCTCGGCGTCGTACAGGGTGAGCCACGCCGGGAGGTAGATCGGATCGGTGAAGTCGTTCGGATGGTGACCGGGCAGCGAGGACACGACGACGGTCGGGACCAGCACGAACGCCAACGAGACGGCGAGCTTCACGAGCCGGAACCAGGTGAGCGGGTAGCGCAGCCGCTTCTCCCCGTGGAGCTGGACCAGGGCGCCGACGGCGGTGAACACGGCGATCGTGAGGAAACCCACGAGCATCGCCCAGGCGTACCGGAGGCGGGATCCGTCGGTCGCCTCGAACACGTCGTAGGTGTTCGCCTTGTGCTCGATTTCCTCGGCGAGGTGCCAGAGGAACAGGGTGGCCGGCACCGGGTCGGCCTGGTCGAAGACCTCGCCGAGATGGGCTTCGGTCCACCGGGCGACGCCGTAGGAGATGGTCTCGCCTGCGGCGGCGTAGGCGACCCGGAACTTCGGGCTTCGGCGCCACACCCAGTCCGAGTTGGCCTTCATCATCCGTTGGACCCGCAGCGTCCCCGGGTAGCGCGCCGAGACGAGGTCGTTGAACCGCTTGTGCTGCGTGTGGTGGCCCGTCTCCTGGCGCACGTACGAGTCCGAGCGCGCCCGCAGATCGTCGTCGATGCGGTCGTAGGTCGAGCGCACCGCCCGGATGAACAGGGGCTCGGCATAGGGCATCCCCAGCGAGATGGCGTTGGCGGCCGCCGCGAACTCGGGCTGGTGCGGGACCCACATCGGGTCGGTGTCCGCGGGGTATTCGAAGCCGACGCGCCGCGTCGGCAGCACCGTCCCGGTGGCCGCCACGACGTGGGCGAGGTCGTGCGGGTCCTGCAGGTCGGCGCGCAGGTCGAGGTCGGGGAGATCCTGCACGCTCATCCGGTTCCCTGTCGGCAGCACCGGGTCCTCGTTGAGGGTGACGAGATCCGCCGTAGCCTCGCCCGAAGGGATCGACCAGAGGGGCGACGAGCGTGGCGCACACCAGGCCAGACCACGGAGCTGACATCGACCGCACCGAGGAGTGGGACGACCTGCGCCGACGCCACCTCCGCCCTCGCGAGCAACGGCCCGAGTCCTCGGCGCGCGGCGTCCACCACGTCGCCCTGTTCAGCAGGGACGTCGAGACGACGATCGACTTCTACCAAGGGATCCTTGAGTTCCCGCTGACCACGCTCTTCGAGAACCGGGACTACCGCGGCTCGACCCACTTCTTCTTCGACATCGGCAACGGCAACTGCCTCGCCTTCTTCGACATGCCCGGCCTGGACCTCGGGCCGTACGCCGAGGTCCTGGGCGGGCTGCACCACCTCGCGATCTCGGTGGACCCCGATCGGTGGGCCCACCTCAAGGCCAAGCTCGACGACCAGGGCATCAGCTACGCCCACATCGACGAGACCTCGATCTACTTCTCCGGCCCCGACGGTGAGCGGATCGAGCTCATTGCCGACCCGCTCGGCGAGATGTACGGCATGACCGTCATCTGACCGGCCCCAGCCCTTTCCCTCCCCCGACTGCACGAGGACGACCCATGGACCTGATCGAGACCCTCCGGAGCACGGGGGCCGTGCGCGAGTTCGAGGACCGTCCGGTCGACCGGTCCGTCATGGCCCGGGTGCTCGACACCGCACGCTTCGCCCCAAACGGCGGCAACCAGCAGTCGTGGCGCGTCGTGCTCGTGGAAGATCTCGCGCTGCGGGCCGGCATGCGGGACCTGTACGTGCCCGGCTGGCTCGAGTACCTCGAGATGCGCAAGGCCGGTGTGCAGCCCTGGGCGCCGATCGGCGACCCCGAGGGCGAGGCCGCCGCCACCGCCAAGGCCCACGCGCTGACCCCGGACGAGGCGATGGCTGCGGCGGGCGGGTTCGCCGCCCACTTCGACGAGGTCCCGGTGATGGCGGTGATCCTCGCCGACCTCCGCCTCCTCGCCGGCACCGACCGCGACCTCGGCCGCTACACCCTCGTCGGCGGTGCATCGGTCTACCCCTTCGTCTGGAGCATCCTGCTGGCCGCCCACGCGGAGGGCCTCGGCGGCGTCGTCACCACCATGACCACCACTCGCGAACCCGCGGTCCGCGAGCTGCTGCACGTGCCCGACGAGTTCGCGGTCGCCGCCGTGTTGGCCCTCGGCTACCCGGTCAAGCGCCCGAAGAACCTGCGCCGCGACCCCGTCGACTCGTTCGCCACCGTCGACACCTTCGACGGCCCTGCGGTCCCCGCCCCCTGATCCCTCCGGGTCTGCCATGACGATCGAGATCACCGAGAGGCACAGGCCGTCGTCGGCGACGCCATCGAGTGTCAGCGACCGCCGGGGCCGGGCCGATCGCGAGAGCGCGTCCGAGCGTGCGCAGCGACGCCAGTACGTGAGTGATCATGGCCAACGACAAAGCGACAGTTCCGGTCTAGGGTCCGGCGAGGCGTTCGCATCGGTCGCCGGAGAGGTCGGGGATCATGCGGGGGCACTCGATGGTGGTTCGGTCTGCGTTGGCGGCATTGGCGATCGCCGCCTCGCTCGCGACTGTGGACGGGCCGGCTGGGGCTCAGGTCGACGACTGGTTCAACGAGTACGCCGGTCCGGCATACAACGTCACGGGCACCTACACGCCTGTCGTCGGCGACTTCGGTGGGTCCGCCCAAGACGACATCCTGTGGTACGCGCCGGGGTCCGGCACCGAGTCGCTGTGGGTGAGCGACGGTGACGGCACGTTCACCAAGTCCACCCTCAGCAGGCAGGTGGGCGGCACGTACCAACCCGTCGTCGGGGACTTCGGCGGGCCGGGCGGCCGCGACGACATCCTTTGGTACGCCCCGGGAACGGGTGTCGACTCGCTCTGGATCACCAGCGACGAGGGCCCCGCCTTCACGGTGGTCCCAAAGACGGTGACCGGCACCTACCGGCCTTTCGTGGTGCGTGACTCCGACTACGCCAACGGGGAGACCGACGACATCTTCTGGTACGCGCCAGGCTCGGGCAGCGACAGCCTCTGGGTGATGAACGGCGCCAGTCCCCACACGTCGAAGCCCATGACGATCGCAGGTAGCCCTCAGCCACTCGTCGGCGACTTCAACGACGACGGTGTGGCCGACATCTTCTGGTACACCCCGGGGACGACGCCAGAGGAGTACTGGCGCCACGACGGTCTCGGCAGCTTCATCAAGTCCGGCTACAACGTCGGCGGCACCTACCAGCCCCAGGTGCAGGACTTCACCTACGGCCCCGACGGCCCGAGCGACATCCTGTGGTTCCGACCGGGCGCGCCGAACGACCCGCTGTGGGAGGGCCAGGCCGGTGGCGGCTTCGCCACCTCCACCCAGAACGTCACCGGTACCGGGATGCCCTTCCCGATGATCTACCAGTGGGGCTATCTCTGGACGTGGAGCACCACCGCCCCCGACCGCGCCTGGTACCTCAACGAGGTGGGCCCGGCGTGGGACGAGCCCACCCTCAACACCGAGATCGGTCCCGGCTACATCCCGATTGTCGGCCTCTACGAGAACGACAATCCGGGGATCTTCTGGTACAAGCCCGGCACCGCACCCGAGCGCCTCTTCCTCTGAATGCCTGCGGCAGTTGCCGTTGATGCGGCAGATGGGGCGAGGTCGCCAAGTCATGGCGACGGCTGAGGACGCGCACTGTCTCGACGCGGCGCCACCGCCAGCCGTGCGAGCCACAACCGACTGAGGGCGATGAGCAGGCCCGCACCGCCGCGCGCGTGCTCATCGCGCGTTCACGCAGACTGCGGCCACCGCCCTCGCCAAGCTGCCCGCCGACGAGGCTGCCGGCGTGAAGGCCTGGTTCATCGACATCGCCACCGCCATCGCCGATGCCGCCAAGGGCACCAGCGACGAGGAACAGACGGTGATCGGCCGCATCACCGCCGTCTTCACCTGAACCCGGGCGATCCGAGCGGGCTCGGGCGATCCCAGGCGATCCCGGAAACCCGCCCCGACCTGCGAGCCCCTTGCGATCCTGGCGCCGGGGCCGCGTTCGCTACGAAAAGTCGGGCCAGGTGCGACAGACTTGCGATCTGCGGCCGATGGAACGGGTCGCAGCTCATTGTCGATTCCAGGGGAGCAGGGCACCGATGTCCACCGACGAGCAGATCCTCGGCCGAGGCGGGGTCGATGACCTCCAGGCCATCCTCGCCATGTCCAACACCGACGTGGACGAAGCCATCCACATCGTGGAGGACAACGCCCCGGCCATCTTCACCTGGGACTACGAGAAGGGCCGCCGTCCGGCACTGAACAAGCTCTACGAGAAGGCGAAGCACGCGCAGTGGAACGGCGAGACGGATCTGGATTGGTCCATCGAGGTCGACCAAGAGCACTTCGCCCGCATGCTCTCGCAGATGCGCCAGGAGCAGATGGCGGTCGCCGGACTCGACTTCCGCGGCACGCCCTTCGAGAACTGGGGCGATGACGAGTGGCTCGCCCATGCGTACGAAAGCCAGAACTGGAGCCTGAGCCAGTTCATGCACGGCGAGCAGGGCGCCCTGGTGTGCACCGCGAAGATCGTCGAGACCGTGCCGTGGATCGATGCCAAGTACTACGCCGCCACGCAGGTGATGGACGAGGCCCGCCACGTCGAGGTCTTCGCCAAGTACCTCGACACCAAGCTCGACGGGCACTACCCCATCAACACCCACCTACGGATGTTGCTCGACGACATCATCAACGACAGCCGGTGGGACATGACGTACCTGGGCATGCAGATCATGGTCGAGGGCTTGGCGCTCGCCGCCTTCGGCATGGCCATGAACACCACCCCGGACCCGCTCCTCAAGCAGCTGCTGCGCTACGTCATGAGCGATGAGGCCCGACACGTGGCCTTCGGCGTGCTGTCGCTGAAGGAGTACTACGCCGAACTCACCGACGCCGAGATGCTCGAACGCCAGGAGTTCGCGTTCGAGGCCGCCGTGCGCATGCGCGACCGCTTCCTCCAGCAGGAGGTTTGGGGCCGCCTCGGCGTCGACGTGAAGGAGGCGGTCAAGCTCTTCGAGGTCCCGCCCGAGGTGAAGAACCAGGATCCGTTCCAGCAGCTCCTGTTTTCCAAGATCGTCCCGAACTGCAAGAAGCTGGGACTCCTCGATGCCAACGACGGCTGGCTACGGAAGCGCTTCGACACCCTCGGCGTGTCCCAGTTCGAGGACTGGGTCGACACCGGCGATGAGTACCTCGAGATGGACGCGGTCACCCAGGACCGCCTCGCCGCCGAAGGCGCCTGAACTCGCCGGACGAGGAAGGGACAGACAAGGATCTGTGTTCCAGCACCTGGGGCATATGGAGGTCACCGCCGACGCGGTCGAGAGGTCCGAAACGCCCTGACGAACTGCGCCCGGGAGCAGGACCGCGTCCCGGTCCTCGACGGCCGCTGACCTGCGAGCGCTCCCCGGAACGGGATGCGAGGATGCGCCCTCACCCCGACCGAAGGACGGCTCCCGTGCCCCACTCCACCGACGAGGTCGCTGCGGCGACGGCGAACTACCGCAGCCTGCGCGAAGCGATCGAGCGCGGGGAGCAGCCGTGGCCGGCGCTGGCCGACCTGTTCACCGAAGACGCGGTCTACATCGACCCGGCGTGGGGACGCATCGAGGGGCGCGACGAGATCCGCACCTTCATGGAGGAGTCCATGGCGGGGTTGGAGGACTGGACGTTCCCCATCGAGTTCATCGCCATCGAGGGCGACCACGTGGTCATCAAATGGACCCAGGAGCTTCCCGGCACCAAGCCCGACGGCAGCCGGTGGACGCAGTCGGGCTACTCGACGCTCCTCTACGCCGGAGGTGGCCGGTTCTCCTACGAGGAGGACCTGCTCAACATGGCCCACGTGATCGAGGACATCGTCGCCAGCGGCTGGTCGCCTGGCACGGGCTTCACCGCTCCCCCGCCGAACCCGAACCGAGACGTTCTCCTCCGTCGTGAGTTCGACCAGAGCCCGACCTGAGGTCGGCATGGGGCCGGTACGATGCGCGTCCTCGCACGACCTGCGACCGACGACGTGACGGAGACGACGACGTGACCACCACCGACGCCGAGCTGGACGACATCGGCGCCCGCATCCGCCCGCAAGACGACTTGTTCGGCCATGTGAACGGCCAGTGGCTCGACACGACGGAGATACCTGGGGACCTCGCCGTGAGCGGTGGGTTCATCGACCTGGCGCTCGAGGCCGAGGAGATCGTCGGCGAGATCCTGGGCGAAGCGCGCGACGCCGTCCTCGCCGGCGAGGCCGACCTCGATCCCGACCGCCGCAAGCTGGGTGACCTCTCCGCCAGCTTCCTCGACGTGGAGCGGGTCGACGGCCTGGGCGCCGCCCCGATCGCCGACGACCTCGCCGCCATCGCCGCGTTGCACGACGTGTCGGAGCTCGTCGGGCTGGTGGGCCGCCTCCAGCGCGAGGGCGGCGGTGGGCTGGTCGACGCCTACGTCAACACCGACGACCGCCAGTCGGACCGCAACATCGTCAACCTGATCCAGGGTGGCATCGGGCTGCCGGACGAATCCTTCTACCGGGAGGAGTCGTTCGCGGCGATCCGTGAGGCCTACGAGGCCCACATCACCCGGGTCCTGGTGCTCGTCGGCCTTGCCGAAGAGCAGGCCGCCGACGACGCGGCCCGGGTGATCGCCCTCGAGACCCGCCTGGCGGCCGGGCATTGGGACCGCGTCCGGTCGCGGGACGTGATCGCGTCCTACAACCTCACGACCTCGGCCGAGCTGGCCGAGCTGGCACCGGCGTACGACTGGGCGGCGTGGGCCGAGGGCCTCGGCGCCACCGGTGACGAGCTGGCGGAGGTCCTGGTCCGCCAGCCGGACTACCTGAAGGCCCTGTCCGACGCGCTCACCGAGCTGCCGCTCGCCGACTGGCAGGCATGGCTGACCTTCCACGTCGCCATCGGCGCCGCCCCGTACCTGTCGGCGCCGTTCGTCGACGAGCACTTCGCCTTCTACTCCCAGACCCTGAAGGGCGTGACCGAGCAGCGCGACCGCTGGAAGCGAGGTGTCGGCCTGTGCAACGGCATCCTCGGCGAGGCGGTCGGCAGGGCGTACGTCGAGCGCACCTTCCCGCCCGAGGCCAAGGCCCAGATGGACGAGCTCGTCGCCAACCTCGTCGCCGCCTACCGGGTGAGCATCGGCCGCCTGACCTGGATGAGCGAGGAGACCCAGGAGCGGGCGCTGGCCAAGCTCGAGCTGTTCCGGCCCAAGATCGGCTACCCCGAGGTGTGGCGCGACTACTCGACGCTGGCCATCGAGCAGACCGACCTGCTCGGCAACGTCCGACGCGGTGCCGCGTTCGAGACGGCCCGCCACCTCGCCAAGGTCGGTGCTCCGGTCGACCGCGACGAGTGGCTCATGACCCCGCAGACGGTGAACGCCTACTACAACCCCGGGGTCAACGAGATCTGCTTCCCGGCCGCCATCTTGCAGCCCCCGTTCTTCGATCCTGAGGCCGACGCCGCCCTCAACTACGGGGGCATCGGGGCCGTCATCGGCCACGAGATCGGCCACGGCTTCGACGACCAGGGCTCCCAGTACGACGGCGAAGGGAACCTCGACAACTGGTGGACCGATGCCGACCGCGAGCAGTTCCAGGTGCTGGCCAACAAGCTGATCGCGCAGTACGACGCGTTCGAGCCTCGCGAGCTGCCCGGGCACACGGTCAACGGCGCGCTCACCGTGGGCGAGAACATCGGTGACCTCGGCGGGCTCACCATCGCCCTGCTCGCCTACGAGCTGAGCCTCGATGGCGCCGAGGCACCGGTCATCGGCGGCCTGACGGGCCGCGAGCGGTTGTTCCAGAACTGGGCCTCCATCTGGCGCATCAAGACCCGCCGGGAGGCGCAGCTCCAGCTGCTGTCGATCGACCCGCACTCGCCGGCGGAGTTCCGCGCCAACATCGTGCGCAACCTCGACGAGTTCCACGAGACCTTCGGCACTGCGCCGACCGACGGCCTGTGGCTCGAGCCCGAGGACCGCGTCCGCATCTGGTAGCCCGCGCTCGTCCGTGTGGGTGTGGACTGCGACCCCCAGGTGCGGCTAGCTCCTCTCGCTTCGGGTAGGAGGAGCCATGGATCGTTGGAATCGGGTCAGCCATACCCTCACCCATCACGCCGGCTCGAAGCAGTTCTTCGGGCTGGCGACGGCTGCCGCTGTGGGGTGGGCGCTCTACGGCGCCCTCGTCAGCTCCGGGCGCTCGTGGGAGCTCGTGGTCACGTGCGGCGTGCCGATCCTCACGCTGCTCATGGTCATCGTGTTGCAGCACGCCCAGAACCGTGATGCCAAGGCCACCCAGCTCAAGCTGAACGAGCTCCTGCTCGCGCTCGATGCACCGGACACGAAGATGATCCATGCCGGGCACCTCGGCGACGAAGAGCTCAACGACCTCGCGGAGGCGTACGAGCGCAAGGCGTGACCCAGCAACCACGGTCGGCGCAGACCCAGCCGATCTGACCGGCGATCCTCATCCGACGGGGCTGACGGTCTCCTCACCGGCAGGCTCGGCAATCCACCGGGCCAAGGCGTCGACGAGATCCGCGGTGCGCAGGGGCTTGGTGAGGTAGTCGTTCATCCCGGCGTTCAAGGCGATGTCGCGATCACCGGCCATCGCACGCGCACTCAGACCGATGATCGGGATCTGGCGCTGGTCGAGCTGCCGCTCGAAGTCCCGGATCATCTTTGTGGCCTGGTACCCGTCGACCCCCGGCATCATCACGTCCATGAGGATGGCGCCGTACTGGCCTTGGGCGTGCGCGGCAACCGCAGCCGAGCCATCCTCGACGATGTCGACCTCGTAGCCCAGCTTCTTCAGGACGCCAGCGGCGACCACCTGGTTGATCTTGTTGTCCTCCGCAAGGAGTATTCGTGACATGACTTCCCTTTCAGGGTTGGCTGACGTGGACCGGACCGGGGGTGGGACGTGCGATGAGGGCGTCGACGATGCGGCGCAGGAGGTAGGTGGTGCGCACCGGGCGGATGAGCACCGATTCGATGCCGGCGTCGTGCGCCTCTTGTCGGGACAGGTTCACCGCCGAGCTCAGGAGCAGGACGACGGTCGACGAGGTGGGTTCCTGGTGACGCAAGATGCGCGCCAGCTCCATGCCGTCCATGCCTTCGAGCTTGTGCTCGATGATGGCGACGGCGTAGCGCTTGTTGGGCGAGCCGGTCCAGGCGAACTCGTGCAGCGCCTCCTCCGCGGAGGTGGCCTGGTCCACCACGAACCCCCAGCTGTTGAGGGTGTGAGCCAGCACGCTGCGGTTGACCGCGTTGCCGTCGACGACGAGGGCGCGCAGGCCGACGAGCGCCGCCAGGCCCCGCTCGGTGTTCTGGTTCCCGACGCCCAACGGCAGCGTGACCCGGAAGACGGTGCCCTTGCCCACCTCGCTGGCCAGCTCGATGGACCCGCCCTGCAGGTCGACGAGGCCCCGGACGATGCCGAGGCCGAGGCCCGTGCCGCCGTAGTTGCGGGTGGTGGTCTCGTCGAGCTGGGAAAAGGGCTCGAACAGCCGGGTCCGCTCCGCCTCCGGGATGCCGATGCCGGTGTCGATCACCAAGAAGGCGACGTGGTCGGGCTGGCCCTCGACCGGCAGCGCTCGCAAGGTCACCGACCCCTCGGACGTGAACTTGACCGCGTTGTTCACCAGGTTGAGCAGGATCTGGCGCAGGCGGACCGGGTCACCGCGTCGGTGGGTGACCATGGCGGGCTCGCAATACGCGAACAGCTCGATCTCCTTGCGGCGGGCACTGTCGCCCACGAGCATCGCCACCTCGTCGAGCAGGTCGGTGAGGTCGAGGTCGATCTCCTCGAGCTCCATCCGCTCCGCCTCTATCTTGGAGAAGTCGAGCAGGCTGTCGATGAGTCCGAGCAGGCCTTCCGCCGATGTTGCCACTCCGACCGCCAGCTCGTGCTGGTCGTCGTCCAGCTCGGTGTCGAGCAGGAGCCCGGTCAGGCCGATCACCGCGTTCATCGGGGTCCGGATCTCGTGGGACACGTTCGCGAGGAAGTGGGACTTCAACGTCGACGCGTGGATCGCTTCATCGCGCGCCAGGCTCAGCTCGTTGGCGAGGAGCTGGTTCTCGGCGATCACCGTCACGTGCAGCAGCACGGCCAGGGTGAGCACCCCGATGGTGATCCAGCCGAGTTCGACGGCGACGGGCTGGCCGGTGACCTGGCGCAGCGTGGTTCCGACCACGATCAGGATCGAGAGGCCCGGGGCGGCGAGCAGGAGCAGCCGGGGGCGGTCAACCACCGCGGTGGTCGGCTCGTCGCCGGCCTGCCAGGTCCGCACACCGGCCACGGCGATCGCCGAGAAGGCGAGGGCGATCGCCAGGCCCGCAACCCCGGGACGGTCCGCGGCGGGGCCGGCCTCGCTGGCGGCGGTCGACAACATGGCGAGCGCGCCGATGCCCGGCAGGAGGAGGAGGCTGCCGCGCGCCAGGTGGGGCAGCTTCGTGAGGGCGAAGGCGACCACACCGAGCAGGAGCACGTCGCTGATGGGGAACGCCAGCAACCGGAGCTGGACGCCCAACGTGCGACCTGCGCCGGCGGCAAACGCGGCAGGCAGGACGGTCACCCAGCAGGCAAACAGGACGCTGGCGGCGATCATCAGGCCCTCGGCGACAAACCGCAGCCGGGCAACGGGCCGCTGGGGCTTGTCGAGGAGCACCAGCAGGGCGACTGCGAACGCGATCATCGCTCCCGCCGCTGCGCCATCCGCCACCCCCATGAGGGTGGAGCCTCCTGGCCGCTCCCACAGCGGCCGGGCCTCGGCACCGGCGCACCACAAGACGCTGCCGAGCGAGACCGCGGCCCATCCCATGCGCACCCGGCCGGTCGCCTGCCAGGCCACGGCGGAGGCGATGCCAGCGGCGGCCGACGCCACCAGCACCCCCGACGCGCGCTCCGACCACCCGCCGAGTTCGAAGGCGAGGACCACCACGAGCATGCTCGCAGCCATTCCCACCCAGGTCAGCTGCTCCCAGATCGATCGGGCCGCCGTCCCCACCCAGGCGATGAACAGATCGAAGCGGTCAGGCGCGTCGAAGTCCGACAGGGCCCCGAGGTGACCATCCGGCGCAGGTGCGCCTGATGTCCGCCCGCGCGTCGCGATCGACCGTTCCATACCCCCGTCTAGTCGGCCACGTTCGGTGAGATCTGATCACCGGAAGTGGGATTTCTCCATTTTCGGGTCGTTTGGCCCGTTCGTCGACCGGCATCCGCAACATCTCCTCGGCGGTCGACGAGATCACCCGGAGGACTCGACCCCAACCCGCTGGTACGGACCCAAGTACGCTTTGCCGACCAGCACACGAGAGGAGATGCGATGCCCGGCGATGGCCCAGCAGGTCCGCACGGCAACCCCTCCGACCGGCGGCCCCACCGCGAGCTGCTCACGATCGTCCTCGAGCCGTCGGGCGAGATCGTGGAGGCATCGTTGCGTGGTGAGCTCGACGAGAGCACCGCACCGAAGCTCGTCGACCGTATCGAGGCAGCGGTCGAGCCCGGTCAAGACCTGGTCATCGACGCGAGCGGCCTGACGTTCTGCGGATCGGCCGGACTCTCCGCGCTGATCCTGATCGAGCGCCAGGTGTCCGGTGCGGGCGGGTCGCTGGCCATCGACCGACCGACGCCGTTCCTCGTGCAGCTCTTGGAAATGGCCGGCCTGGACGGGCTCATCACCTCGCGTCCGGGTGGGTGAACGAGCGCTTCGGACATCCGGACCAAGCCCTCAGCCGGCGTCGACCTCGAACCAAACGCGCTTTCCCGCCGGGGCGTGGTCGTCGACCCCCCACGCCGATGAGAGGCGCTCGACCATCTGGATGCCCAGGCCGCCCAGTCGGCTGTCGTCGCGCGCTCGAAGCACAGGCGGCGATGGATCGTCGTCGATGACCTCGACCCGCAGCGAGGTCCCGACCCGCTCGAGCGAGATGTGGATCCGCTCGGTCCGCGCGTGTTGGACCGAGTTCGTCACCATCTCGCTGGTCAGGAGCAGCACCGTCTCGGTGGCGACGGCATCGAGCAGTTCCGAGCACCGGCGAACGAACGATCGGGCGATCCCGGGCAGGGTCAGCGCCGGAACGGCGTCCATCGAGAACACGAGCGCTCCAGCAGCGTCCGCCCCGTCCGTCCCTGGCACCATCACCCTCCTCTGCGCTCCCTCGAACCGCCTGCGGCGCGCGACGGCAGCGCGATGCTATCGGCCTGTTCGGCGGATGCTCCGATACGGTCGCGCCCGACGCCGGATGCACCGGCCGCCGCTGCACCGTCGAGGAGGACAGCCGGTGAATCCTCCATCGGTGTCCGGCGACGTGCTCCGCCGCGTGATCGGCGCGCTCCCACGATCGATCGTGGTGACCGACCCCGAGGGCGTCATCGTGATCTGGAACCAGCTGGCCGAGCAGCTGTTCGGGTGGACCGAAGACGAGGTCGCCGGCCGACCGATCAGCACGGTGCTCCTTCCAAGCGAGGAGGACGAGTCGCCACCGGTCCCGCTGGACTCGATCGACGCCGGCGAGAGCTGGATGGTCGAGCGCACGGTCATCCGCCGCGACGGGTCGACGGTGCGGGTGCGGGCGGTGACGAGGGTCCTGCACGACAGCGACGGCAACGTCGATTTCATCGTGGCCGCATCGGAGGACTTCAGCCAGATACTCCTGCTCGAGCAGTCGGCACAGGAGGCGTTGCGCCTGGAACACGTGCAACGCCAGCGGCTCGAGCTGGTCTCCGCCGTGAACGAGGCGCTCGAGCAATCGACCGACCTGGCCGACGTGATGGCCCGGGTGACGTCGGTCGTGGTTCCACGCCTTGGCGACTGGTGCTCCCTCCACGTGTTCCCGACCGCCGATGCCATCGAGCCGGTGGTCGAGGTGGCCCACATCGATCCGTCGATGGTCCGCTATGCGCGTGAGCTGCAACAGCGGTTCCCCTACGACCCCGAGGCCGCATCCGGGGTGGCGCGCGTGGTACGCACCGGAGAACCGGAGTTCTACCCGGACATCACGCCCGACCTGGTGCGGGACCTCGACGTCGACCCGGAAGCACGTCGCATCGTGGACGAGCTCGCGCTGCGCAGTGCCATCGCCGTCCCCCTGCGCAAGGACGACCGGGTGCTGGGCGTGCTGCAGCTCGTCATGTCCGCCGGCCAGCGCCGCTACACCGAAGAGGACCTTGCCCTCGCCCAGGCCGTCGCTTCCCGCATCGCTTCCGCCCTCGACAACCGCCAGTTGCGGGAGGCCCAGGAACGGACGGCCGAGGTGGATGCCCGCCTCGCTGCCTTGGGCTGGGAGCTGGCCGCAGCCGCTGACCTCGAGCAGGTCTTGCGGGTCATCGCCCAAGACGCCGGCCAGGTGATGGGCGCTGACGCCGTTGAGATCGGCCTGGTCCTCGACGCCGAGCACGTGCACGCGGTGCGGGTTGGCTCGCCCCTCACGCCCGAGGAGATCGCTCGTTTCGATCTCCACGACATCACCGGTTCGACGGCATTGGC
This sequence comes from Acidimicrobiales bacterium, assembly GCA_046594195.1. GTDB lineage: Bacteria > Actinomycetota > Acidimicrobiia > Acidimicrobiales > Iamiaceae > Aquihabitans. The sequence continues at coordinate 140,628 of JBKJPY010000093.1, forward strand.
CCGCGCCGCTCGCACGGGCGAACGGCAGTACGTCGAGGATGCTGCCGGCGACCCGATGGCCCCCGAAGCCCGAGCCCTGATCGCATCGCCCTTGTTCGACGGGGATCAGCACCCCATCGGCGTCCTCCTGTTCACCTGGCACCGCGAGCGCCACTTCGACGCGTTCGATCGCACCGCCATCGAGACCCTGTCGCGCCTGTGCGGTCAGGCGCTCCGTCGGGCCGAGACCTCGGGGTACAGCACCCAGCTCGGTGAACTGGCCGCATCCATGGCCGCGGCCCGCACCACCAGGGACGTCGCTGCGCTGCTACGCGATCACGGCGCGCACGTGCTCGGCGCAGCCGTTACCAACCTCCGGGTGCTCGACCGCGCATCGAAGATGCTGAAGGGGGTCGTCGAGGTCGATGTGCCTCACACCGTGTCCAGGCGCTACGAGGAGATCCACCTCGACGACGGTTTCCCCCTGAGTGACGCCGCCCGCAACGATGCTTCGATCTGGCTTGCGAACCTCGAGGAGATGGCCGCCCGGTACCCGAACCTCTACGACGACGCTTCCGCAGCAGGGATCCGGGCGTCAGCGTCGATCCCGCTCCACGACAGCCACGGACAGGTCATCGCCGTCGTGACGGTCGCTTGGAACGCAGCAATGCACTTCGATGCTCCGTTGCGCGCCCGGCTCGCGACGCTGTGCGAATTGGCAGCGCAAACGCTCGAGCGCGCCAACCTGTACGAGGCCGAGCACGCGCTCATCACGAGCATGCAGCGCCAACTGCTCACCCCGCTGCCTGAGGTCGGCGGCCTCGAACTGGCGGCCTTCTACGAACCGGCGGCCGCCGCAGTCGGCATGGGCGGCGACTGGTACGACGCCATCCCCTGCTCCGACGGCTCGCTCGTCGCGATCGTCGGCGACATCGTGGGCCACGGCGTGGAAGCGATCGCGTCGATGGCACGCCTCCAGCACCTGATCACCGGGCTGGTCCGCACGGACACCCCCCTCGAGGAGGTGTTCGAACGGGCCAACGCCATGACCCGATCATCGGATCCGATCTTCGCCACCGCCGTCCTCCTGCACATCGATGTCGCGGCCCAACGGCTCGGCGTCGTGAGCGCCGGGCACCCCTGGCCCTTGTTGCGGACGCCGGACGGACAGGTCCGTCCCCTCACCGGTGGCCGTCAGGCCCTGATCGGCGCCCCGATCGAGCCCACCACCATGGCCTACGTGGACCTTCCGCCTGGCTCCATCCTGCTGGCCTACACAGACGGGCTCATCGAGCGGCGCAGCGAAGGCATCGAGGCGAGCATCCACCGGCTCGCCGGCCACTTCGCCGCCGCCGATCCCACGGCGTCGGCCGCCGATCTCCTCCACCAACTCGTCGCGACGGTTGCGGAGGATCAGGACGACACCGCCACCACCGACGACATCGCCGCCATGGTGGTCCGCGCGCTTCCCTAGCCCTCGGGCTCGTCGTTCCTCAGCCGGGCGATGCCCACCCGTTCGATCAGGTCGGCGGGGTCGGCGGGGTCGGCCCCTAAGGCTTCAGCCCCGCCGGCCGTGCAGGAACCGGTCGAGGTGTTGGAGCGACCGGGTGTTGCGGACCCGCGCCAGGGGATCTGCGACGGGCGTCAGGAGCCGAGCCGCTCCGATCGGGACCTCGGAGAACTCGACCTCTGTCGTGGCCGGCGTCGGTGACGAGAGCCGGAACGCCACGCGGGCACGGCCCGCCGGTCGAGCGCGGACCTCGAGGACGAGCAACGTGGGGGCATCGACCTCGCAGGATCTGCTGCGGTCGGCGAGGGTGATCGGGCCGACGAGTCCGACGCGATGGTGGAAGGACGAGCCCGGTTCGGGCCAGCCAGCATCCACCGAGCGCATCGTCTTCGCCCCGACGAGCCACTCGGGGTAGGTCCAGGGGTCGGCCAGCGCCGCAAACACGACGTCGATCGGATGGTCGAAGGAGTGGGTCACGGTCGTCATGCGAGGAACGTCGTTCCTCGCATGACGACACGAGCGACCTCGTGGCTGGCCGGGGTTGTCGGCCCAACGCCCGCCGACCCGGCCATCAGCTGGCGCGCTTGGCGGTGGCCGCCGTCTTCTTGGCTGCGTTGGTGGCCGTCGTCGCGGTCCGCTTGGCGCCGGCCTTCGCGGTCTTGGCGGTCTTCTTGGCCGCTCCCGTCGCGGTCGAGGTCGACCGCTTGGCGCCGGCTTTGGCCGTGCGGCCCGTCGAGGTGGAGGCGCCCTTCGCCGCGGCCGCCGTGCTCTTGGCACCCTTGCGGGCTGAGGTGACGGTGGCCTTTCCGGTGCGAGCCGCCTTGTCGGTGGCGTCGCTCACCGAGGACCGCACCTTCGCCGCCGTCTTGCGCGCCGTCGGCGACCCGGTCGGAGTGGTGCGGGGCTTGGCCCGCCCGGTGAAGCGAGCCGCCAGATCGTGGGCGACGCTCACGCCGCCCTGGGCGATGCCACTCACCGTGTCCGACACGCGGTCCACCATGCCCGCCGCCGCGCCGGCGACGAGGTTGCCCGGAGGGGTGTCCGGTGCCGTCGGGTGCGGGTGGGTCGGGGCTGTCTTCTTGGCGTCGATCATGGCATCGCCGAGGTCGCTCAGGTCGTTGCGGCCGAGCTGGGCACGGACCTTGGGGAAGTACTCCTCTTCTTCCTCCTCGACGTGGTGACGGACGTTCTCGATGAGCACCGTGGTCTTGGCCTTGAACCGCTCGTCGGCGGGATCCATGCTCTCCAGCTCGTCCAGCAGCCACTTGACGACGTGGTGCTCCTCGAGGCTCTCGAGGACGACGTCATCGACGTCGTCCACCGTCGCCCGGGTCACCGGGTAGAAGAGCTGTTCCTCGATCGCCGCGTGCTGCGAGAGCTCCGCGATGATCTGGTCGACGAGCTTGCGCCGTTCGACGAGTGCTCCGTCGCCCGTCTTCTCGAAGCGCTTGAAGAGCTTCTCGACCGTCTGGTGATCCTTCTTGAGCAGGGTGATGGCGTCCATGGTCCCCGCTACCCCTCCCCCGTGATCGCAAACCAACCCGACGGTCGGTCGTGGGTCACCGTCTCGGTCATGTGCGGTCCCAGTGGCGGTGGAGGGCCAGGGCGTCGAAGAACGCCTCCGGCTCGGCTTCGACGCCAGCGGACTCGGGGTCGATTCCCAAACTCGCGGTCCAGGCCGGGTCGGTGCAGGCCACCGTCTTGTGGTGGCGGTACGCCTCCTGAACGAACGCGCCAGTCGCCTCGTCCGGCTGGCAGGCCAAGACGACGCCGTCGTACTCCACCGGGTCGGTGATGTGCAGGGAGCGGTCGACCGCTACGCCCTTGTCGAGCTTGCCGAGGTGCGGACCGACGGCGACGATCTCGACGCCGAGCGGATCCGCTGCGGACCGCCACGCCCCGAGCCCCCGGGTCGTGGTTGCGTCGTCGACGAGGACGGCGACCATGCGGCCGGCCGAAGGGCTCGGCTCCTGGCGGTCCAGAGACAGCGCCCCCGACAGGAGGGCCGGTTCGACGGGCGCGCCGTCGGGCACGTCGATGCCGAGGTGGGCGGCCACCCGCTCGGCAAGGTCCGCGTCCACCTGTGCGAGGTTGGCGACCATGCGAGCGTGGATGCCTGCGCTGACGCACTTCGCCAGCTCGAAGCTGAACGCACCGGCGATGTGCTCCTGTTCGGTCGGCGTCAGGGACCGGTAGAAGAGCGTGGCCTGGGTGAAGTGGTCGTCGAAGCTCGCCGGCCGGAGCTTGATCTTCGGTCCGGTGACCTCCTGGGGGGAATGGGTGTAGGCACCGTCGCCCTCGTGAGCGAACGGGCACCCGCCGCCCAGCGAGTTCGGCGTGTAGGCCGCCACCCCTTCGTGCACCGCCTGCTGCATGAACCCGTCTCGGTTGTTGTCGTTGACGGGAGCGATCGGCCGGTTGATCGGGATCTGAGTGAAGTTGGGTCCGCCGAGCCGGGTCAGCTGTGTGTCCAGGTACGAAAAGAGCCGAGCGTGGAGGAGCGGGTCGTCGACGAAGCCGATGCCCGGCACGAGGTGACCGGGGTGGAACGCGATCTGCTCGGTCTCGGCGAAGTAGTTGGTGGGGTTGCGATCCAGCGTGAGCACGCCCACGGTGCGAACCGGACACAGCTCCTCGGGCACGAGCTTGGTCGAGTCGAGCAGATCGATGCCCTCGAACGTCTGGTCCTCGGTGTCGGGCATGACCTGCACCGCCAGCTCCCACTGCGGGGCGTTGCCCGAGGCAATGCGGGCGTGGAGGTCTCGACGGTGGAAGTCGGGATCGATGCCGCCCAGCTTCTGCGACTCTTCCCAGACCAAGGAGTGGACACCGGCCACCGGCTTCCAGTGCCACTTCACGAGCGACGTAGCCCCGTCGGGAGCGGTCAACCGGAAGGTATGCACGCCGAAGCCCTCCATCGTGGCGTACGACCGCGGGATGGCCCGGTCCGACATCGCCCACATCAACATGTGCGTGGACTCTGGCTGGAGGCTCGCGAAGTCCCAGAACGTGTCGTGGGCGGACTGCGCCTGCGGGATCTCCCGATCGGGTTCGGGCTTCACCGCGTGGATCAGGTCGGGGAACTTGATCCCGTCCTGGATGAAGAACACCGGGATGTTGTTTCCGACGAGGTCGAAGTTGCCTTCCTCGGTGTAGAAGCGGGTGGCGAAGCCGCGCACATCGCGAGCCGTGTCTGCCGAGCCACGCGAGCCTGCGACGGTCGAGAACCGGACGAACACCGGTGTCGTCGTACCGGGTCGGAGGAAGCTCGCAACGCAGAGGTCCTCGAGCCCGTCGACCGCCTGAAAGGTGCCATGGGCACCGGCGCCGCGAGCGTGCACGACGCGCTCGGGGATGCGCTCGTGATCGAAGTGCATGATCTTTTCGCGAAGGTGGTGGTCCTCCAGCAGGCTCGGACCCCGAGGGCCCGCCTTGAGGGAGTTGTCGGCGTCATCGACGCGCAGTCCCGTCGCCGTCGTGAGGCGATCGCCGGCTTGAGCCCAGCCCGGGGACCTGTTGGCGTCCACCGGAGTTCCGGTCGTCGGTTCGGGAGCTTTCCCCGCAGCACGGCGCAGTTCCGCAGCGGCCACGGCGCCGGCCTTGGGCGGGCGGGGTGCCTTGGCCGGGTTGGGCTGGGATCGAGCGCTGGTGGCCTCGGGCCGGTTCGGCGACCGAGCGCCGTCCTCCGACACGGGTCCGCTGCTCGGCTGGGATGGACGCTTTGTGGCCATGGCTTCCTTCGGGGTCGAGTGCCGTCCGGCTACCCGGTTCGCCGGTCGGGCAGACGCCCGGACCGTCGGCCGTCTCAAGGCAGGGCGACCTCGAACCAGACGACCTTCCCGGCGGGCGTGGGCCAGCTGCCCCAGACGTCGGACAGCTCATTGACCAGCTGCATCCCCATGCCGCCGAGTCGGGTGGGGTCGCGTGTCCGAAGCACCGGCTCGTTGGCGTTGCCGTCGCGCACCTCCACGCGGATCCGCCGATCGATCTGTTCGACCCGCAGTTCCAGAGGCGGTGCTCCGTGGTTCACCGCATTGGTGACGAGCTCCGAGATCAGCAGCGCGACGTCTTCGCACGTGCGCTGGGGCACCCGATGCATGAGCAAGTGTTCGGTTGCGCTCTGTCGCGTCCGCGTCACTTCGCTGATCGCGGGGACGAACGGTGTGCTCCACACGGGCCGCGGCCTTCCTCACCGGGGCCGCGGTCGCGGCCCGAGTCGCAAGTACCCACATGGACGGCGATCCATGCCCGCGTCTCGAACGGGTCGCCCAAGGGGTACCGATTGGCCGACGACACGACCCCTCGCTCAGTCGGTGGGCTGCTCGCCCGCTCGTGGCCCGTCGGGCGGCGGGTGACCTTCGCGGTACTTCTCCTCGCCCTCGGCCTGTTCGTCGAAGCGCTGCTCGGCCTCGGCCTCGGTGTCGGCCTCCTCGCTGACCCGGTCGGCGACCTCTTGGTCTCGCGCCACGTTCTGACCGAACCAGTCGTCGACGGTGCTGTTGTCGGGCTCCTTCACCTCAGCTTCCGACTCGCCCGTGTTGGCCTGTGCGTCGCTCATGCGCTTCCTCCGTAGTCGATGTGGCGCCGACTACCCCGACCCGACAGGGGTGAGCCATGCCGTCTCGACTCCTGATCGGCCAGGTCTTCTTGACGGGCGAAGGGGGAAGGGAGCCACCATGCACCCCCGCACCGAGCGACCCGCCCGACCCGCCCGACCCGCCCGTACCCGGACCCGTTTCGTGGGTCTGCTCGCCGCTGGCCTCTCCATGGCTGCGCTGGTTGGCTGCGGATCCTCGGGCGACGCCTCGAAGCCGAAGCCCACCGAGTTCTGCACCGCCGTCGAGCACTACGTCGAGGCCACGAAGGCCGGCGACCGCACCGATATGGCCGACGACCTCGCCGCATCCCTCGACGGTCTCCCCGAAGCGGGCCAGCGCGCCGTGCACGCCTATGTGCTGGCGCTTCGAGGCGCACCGGCGAACCACGCCCCGGACGAAGATGGCGTGACGAAGGACTCCACCCAGGAGTCCTTCGACTCCTACGTCGCCGAGCGCTGCGGCAAGGATGCGATCCCGTCGGGCACGACCACCACCACCTCCGCCGCCAGTGGGTCCACCTCCGCCGACGCGGGCGATCTGGGCACCGGCGCCGGCGGATCGACCGGGGTCCAAGGCAGCGATACCAAGACCGATCCCTCGAGCAACAGTGGCAGCCCCTCGGGGCCGTCCGGCAGCACCTCGGGGTCGTCCGGGAGCGGCTCCGGTAGTTCGATGCAGTCGGGTGGCGCGACGGGCTGACGGCGCTCGCCGGATCAGCCTCCTGCGGGCGGGGTCGCGTCGCGGACCGCTGCACCCAGGGCCGCCAGGTCCCGGTCGCCGTGGCACTGGCGGCGGTAGATCGAGATGGCCTGGCGGCGCTCCGCAGCGTCTGCGTCGAAGGCCAGCGAGCGCGGTCCGAGGCACCGCGCGACGCGCTCCTCGATGTCGGCACACCGCTCATCGACCAGGTGGCGGACTTCCAGCGCTCGCCGTCGGGCGGAGGCGGCGCCTCCCCCTGCGTCCTGTTCTCGGCCCGCGACGTCCAGGATCGAGCGCAGCGACCGCTCGCCAGCCACCATCGCCCCGAGGTGAGCGAGCGAATGCGGGTCTCCCGGAGCTTGGCGTACGGCGAGGTGCACCAGGCCGATCGCCGCACCGGCCCAACACGCTGCCGGACCGACGGCACCCGCCCAGAAGCCGGGGCGGTCGAGGTACCACCCCGGAGGACCGATTTCGGCCCCGGGTGGCAGCACCAGCGCGTCGAGCTCCACCGTGGCCGTGCAGGTGTCTCGCAGCGCCGCCACCTTCCACGCCGATGCGTCGATGCGTTCCGGCCCGACGAGGGCGCCGGGCACCAGGACCAGCAGCCCGCCCTCCGGGGCGGCCACCGTCACGAGTGCTGCGTCGACGATGCCTGCGCCCGAGCAGAACGCCTTGGTCCCGGAGAGCACCCGTCGTCCCGATGCCGCGTCCGCTTCGGCGAGCGACGTCGACGCCGCCGGGTGCTCCGACGCCCAGACACCGAGCAGGCCGCCAGGATTCGTGCGGCCCGCTTCGCGAAGGATCTGCACGGCGTCGACGTGGGCTTCGGCGAGGCGGGCCAGCCCCACGTCCTCCACGGCGAGCTCGAGCAGGGCGCGCCACCGATCGGCCGTCCGACCCTCGCCGAGGGGCGGAAGCACCAGGCGACCTTCCGCCAGGGCCACTCGGACCCGCTCAGCCGACGAGTTCATCGGAACATCCTCCGGTTGCGAGCGAGGTCAGCAACGTGGCGAACCCATCGGGCGCCCGGCCGACGACGCGTCCGCTCGTGCGCACGGGAGCGTCCACGGTGGTGCACAGGGGCGTTCCCCGGCCCGCGAGCCGCTCCCACAGGTCGTGGTCTTCGGCCGTGCACAGGTCGCGCCAGCCGCCGATGCGTTCGTACGCATCGGCACGCACACCCAGGTTCGTGCCATGGACGTGGTGGTGCTCGCCGCTGAGCCCGAGCTCGTAGCGCCGGCGGAACGCCCGCTCGACCGTGGGGGGATGCTCGGCGAAGGAGTCGACGACGACGAGCCCGGCCACGCCCTGCGCCCCTGCGGCTGCCAGGTCGAGGTGGGTACGGATCCACGCGCGTGGGACCACTGAATCCGCATCCGTTGCGAGGAGCCAGGTGCGATCCATTCGGTGGCCCGCTTCGGCGAGAGCGGCGATGGAACGGGCGGAGCCCTCGCGCCGCGCCGTACCCACCGTGCCGGCGCTCACCTCGAGCACCCGCCCGTGTCCGGCGACCGCTTCCGCCGCGACCGCAGCCGTGGCGTCGACGCACCGATCGGCCACGACGGTGACGTCGAACGGCCGGGTGGCGGCAAGGGCCGACGCGATGACCGATCGCACCGCAGCACCCACCGTCGCCACCTCGTCTCGGGCCGGGATCACGATCGAGACCGCCCAGTCGTCGACCATCAGGCCACCCGCCAGCTGTCGAGGAGGAAGCCCTCGTGGACCTCGCTGCGCAGGTACGCACCTCGATCGACGAGCACACCCGAGAGCACCTCGTGCACCTCCGAGCCGTGCAGGCGATGGTCGGGACTCTCACCAGTCCAGTGGCACGCCACGAGGTCGCCCCTGGGAGCGAGCTCGAGCACGAGCCGGTCGACGAGATCCCGCAGCTCCAACCGGTCGAAGTAGTACCCGACCTCGCTGAAGACGAGCAGGTCGGGCTGGCCGGGCCTCGGCCCGCCTTGGACCGACCCGACCTCGATCCGCAGACCCGGCCGGTCGCCGCATCGACGTCGGGCTGAGGCCACGGCCGTTGGCGACACGTCCGTCGCCAGCAGTTCGTCGCAGCGCTCAACGAGTTGTCGGGTGAGGACACCGACCGAGCACGCCGGCTCGAAGCACCGCCGGTAGCGATGCGGGGGCGGACGAAGCGCATCCATGATGGCGTCGTAGCGACCGAGCTCGTACGGCGAGGACGCGAAGGACCACGGATCTGCATCGCTGGTGTAGCGGTCCTCGAAGGCTGCTGGGCTCCACGGAGAGTCAGGCATCGATGAACACCTCGAACGGGCGGGTGAACCGCTCGATCATCTCCGGGTCGACGATGACGTCGCCGACCGCCTTCGTGGTCTGGCTCGGGTAGCAGGCGATCGCGGCCGCCTTGGCGAGCCGAGCGGACTCGCCCAGGATCCAGCGCCGGCACGACGATGTCTCGGCGTCGGCCGGCACACCCCAGCGCCACAGCCATACCGGGTAGCCGATGAGGCGAATGCCGCCTTGGCGCGAGACCTCCTCTGCGACCTGCCCCACCACCTCGTGGTCGGGGTGGCGGTCGCCGGTCCAAGGAGCAACGACGAGATCCGCATCGGCCACGGCGGCAGCGATGCCGTCGGGCAGCGCGCCACGACACCTCACCAGATCGCCGTCGGGCAGGCCCAGCCACACCGGTGCCGAGGCACAGCCGAGCGCTCGCACCGCTGCGGCCTGCTCCGCTCGCCGACGCTCGGCGAGCCTGGCCACCCCGGGATGCGACGCCGACCCATCCGATGCGGTGACGATCGTGACCTCGGTCCCGTGGGCGACGAGGTCGGCGATCAGACCGCCGCATCCGAACGTCTCGTCATCGGGATGCGGTGCGATGACCGTGGCCCGGCCGGCTGCGATCGCCAGTTCTTCGAGCGAGGCGGCCCACCGGTCCCATTCCGAAGGGTCGGTCACGTCTCGCCGCGGGAACGCAGACGTCGTCGTGGGGTGGGACATGGCCGACGCTTCCCGAAAGCGTCCGGAGCTAGTCCGAGCCTCCAAGAGGGCCGGCGGTGCCGGCTCAGATGCGGCGGAGCACCACCACGCTGTAGGCCGGGACGCCCACCTCGTCGCCGCTGCGACCGGACCACTCGCCCGGTTCGGCTTCGACCTGCGTCGTGTCGAGTTCGAGGCTCCATCGGCGTCCGAACCGGCGTGACGGGAGCACGAAGGTGACGTCGTCGGGACCGGTGTTGTGCAGGACGAGGAACGAACCGCCTCGGATCCGTTCACCATCGGGGGCCACGTCGGCGATGGCGTCGCCGTTGAGGAACAGGCCGAGGACCCGTCGGTCGCCGTCGTGCCAGTCGGCCTTCGTCATGCGGGAGCCGTCAGGCCGGAACCACCAGGCATCGGGCAGCCGACCGTCCTCGAGCGGCTCGCCCCGCAGCGGCGACCGGCGCCGGAACACGGGTTCGGACCGGCGCAGTGCGATGAGGCGACGGGCCACGGTGAGAAGCCGGTCGCTCGACTCGAGCTGCTCCCAGTCGATCCAGCTGATCTCGTCGTCGTGGCACCACGAGTTGTTGTTGCCGCCCTGGCTGCGGCCCAGCTCGTCGCCGGCGAGCACCATGGGCACCCCTTGGCTCAGCAGCAGCGTGGCGAGCAGCCCGAGGTGACGGCGTTCCCGCCGGGCGTTGATCTCCGGGTCATCCGTTGGTCCCTCGGCGCCCGAGTTCCAGGACCGGTTGTCGTCGGCGCCGTCGTTGTTGTCCTCACCGTTCGCCTCGTTGTGCTTCTGGTCGTAGGACACCAGGTCGGCCAGCGTGAAGCCGTCGTGCGCGGTAATGAAGTTGATCGACGACGTCGGCGTCCGACCGTCGCCGTCGTAGAGGTCGGTCGATCCACTCAGGCGCGTGGCGAGGGTGGCCATGCCCGAGTCGCCCCGCCAGAGGTCGCGCACGTCGTCGCGGTAGATGCCGTTCCACTCCGCCCACAGCACCGGGAAGTTGCCGACCTGGTAGCCGCCGGGGCCAACGTCCCAAGGTTCGGCGATCAGCTTCACCGTCGAGAGGACCGGATCTTGGTGGATCACGTCGAAGAAGCTCGACAGCCGGCCGACGTCGTAGAGCCCGCGGGCGAGCGTCGACGCCAGATCGAAACGGAACCCGTCGACGTGGCACTCCTCGACCCAGTACCGCAGCGAGTCAGTGATGAGTCGCAGGGTGCTCGGATGCTGGACGTCGAGCGTGTTGCCGGTCCCGGTGAAGTCGAGGTAGAAGCGGGGGTCGTCCTCCACCTGTCGGTAGTAGGACACGTTGTCGATGCCCTTGAACGAGAGCATCGGCCCGAGGTGGTTGCCCTCGGCGGTGTGGTTGTAGACGACGTCGAGGATGACCTCGATGCCCGCCCGGTGCAGAGCCTTCACCATGCCCTTGAACTCACGTACCTGTTCGCCTCCGGTCCCCGTGGCGCTGTAGCCGGAGTGCGGGGCGAAGTAGCCGATCGTGCTGTAGCCCCAGTAGTTGGTGAGGCCGCGCTCGGACAGGAATCCCTCGGGCGCGATCTGGTGCACAGGTAGCAGCTCGACCGCAGTCACACCGAGGTCGGTCAGGTGAGCGATCGCGGCCTCGGAGGCCAGTCCGCCGTAGGTGCCCCGCAGGTCCTCGCGAACCTCGGGATGGCGCATGGTGAAGCCCTTGACGTGGGTCTCGTAGATCACGGACTCCTCGAAGGGGATCCCCGGGGGCACATCGTCCTCCCAGTCGAACGACGGATCGACGACGACGCCCTTGGGTACCTCCGCGGCATCGTCGGTGTCATCGCGATGGAGGTCTGCGTCCTCACCGCCTGGTGCGTAGGGGAGGCAGGCGAGCGCCGACGCGTCGTGGACGCCGTCGACGGCGCGGGCGTAGGGGTCGAGGAGGAGCTTGGTCGGGTTGAACCGATGCCCGGTCCCGGGGTCCCACGGCCCGTGGACCCGGTAGCCGTAGCGCTGGCCCGGAGCGATGCCCGGGAGCTCGACGTGCCACTGGAAGGCGGTGCACGCCTCGACGGGGATGCGCTCTTCGCGCCCGTCCACATCGAAGAGGCACACCTCGACCGCCTCGGCGTGTTGGGAGAACAGCGAGAAGTTGGTGGACTCCGGCGACCAAGTGGCCCCTAGGGGGAACGGCTGCCCGGGCAGGATCTCGCGGGTGGGCACGTCCGGCGTGGTCATCGACATGTCGGGGGCTACCCCGAGCGGCCTTGCCCGAACCGACCTGTGCCCGTTGGCACGTGCTGCTGCGTCAGGGATCGGACCGGCGAGCCCAGAGACCGACGCCGAGCCGGCCGACGAGCGTCGCAACGCAGACCGCGCCGGTGACGCGAAGCTCGGCGCCGGTCAGCGAATCGGACCAGATCCCCGACGGCACATCCACCTCGGCCGATCGATCCCGGGTCAGCGGCACCACGACGAGCACTTCGTCGTTGCGCAGATACGCCACGGTGGCGGACCCGGCCTCGATCGGCCGGTAGGTGCCGGCGAACACGTCAGGTCGCTCGCGCCGCAGCGCCAGCGCATGGTGCAGCACGTGCAGCTTGGCCGTGGCTCGCGTGGGCAGGGTGCGGCGCCGCACACGGTCGAGCTGGAGCTGGCGACCCTCCCGGTCGATGGGCCGCCGGACGTCGGGATCGACCAGCGACAGGAACCACGTCTCGTCGCCCTGGTAGACGTCGCACACCCCGGGTGTGGTGGCCCGCAGGAGGGTCTGGCCAAGGGAGATGCGCTCGCCGACCACCGTCACTTCCTGCACGAACGGCAGGAAGTCCGCCCAGAAGGCGGGCACCGTCTCCAAACCGTGGAAGAAGGCGATGACTGCGGCCTCGTGGGCTTCGTCGGGATCGGCCCACGTCGTGCGCAACCCGGCTTCCCGCAGCGCCTTGACCAGGTAGTCCTCGACGCGATCGGAGGTGATCGGCCAGGAGCCCAGGAGGACCTGGAACAGGAGCCAGCGCTCGAGCGGCGTCGGTCCCACGTCGCCGTCCACCAGCCGCTCGGTCACGGCGAACCAGCGGCTGAGGTGCACGGCGGCATCGTCCACCATGGTGGTGAGCGCCACGAGCCGGGCTCGGGTGTCCGCCGACCGCTTGGTGTCGTGGGTGGTGGAGGCCACGAGGCCGTGCGGGTGGTGCTCGGCCCGGTGCGCGCACGCGGCGTGGAACGCGTCGACCGACAGCGAGAACCGGCTGGGATCGCCACCGACCTCGTTGTGGGCCAGCAGGCGGACCGACCGGTAGAACGCCGTGTCCTCGACGCCCTTGGCCATCACCGGCGCAGTGAGCTGCTGGAAGCGGGTGACCAGTTCGGCAGGGGCAGGTGCACGCAAGAGGAGCCGTTCGATGAGTGCTGCGGGCCCGTCGAGCCGTTCGATCAGCTCGCGATCGAGCGGGTCGACGCCCTCGGCGCCATGCCCGGGCACGACGTAGGTCCGGTAGGCATCGAGCGAGGCTGCCGCCCGGGCGAGCTCAGCGCGATCGATGTCCGGGGCGAGGGCAGCCAACCGGTCGAGTTCTCGTTCGAACGGATGCTCGAGCTGCTCGCGCTTGGCCTCCTCGGCAACCTCGTCGAACGTGGCGGCGTCACCGGTCAGCTCTCGGTAGAGGTCGGTGAGCTCGGCCTCCGCCGTGGGGTCGACGAACAGGGCCGTGACCTCGTTGGCGAATTCGTACCCGACCGTGCCCTCCACCGGCCAGGGCCGGAGGTGCTCGCCGGTCTGGAGGATCTTCTCGACCCAGATCGGCACCTGGGCGCGCTCGTGGAGTCGCTGCAGGTAGCCCCCCGGGTCGGTGAGTCCGTCGGGATGGTCGATGCGGAGTCCATCGATCAGGCCGTCCGCGACCAGCTCCAGGAGCTTGGCGTGCGTTGCGTCGAAGACCTCCGGGTCCTCTTGGCGCAGGCCCACCAGGCCGTCGATGTCGAAGAAGCGGCGATATCCGCCAGTCGTAGGGTCGACGTCGAAGTACCGAGCCCGATCTGACTCATCGGCCCACCACGACGTGGAATCGTGGGCGGCGAGGTGGTTCGGCACGATGTCGACCAGGATCCCCATGCCGTGGCGGTGGGCGGTTTCGGCGAGGTCTCGGAACGCCGCCTCCCCACCGCGCTCATCCGACACCCGCGTGGGGTCGATCCCGTCGTACCCGTGAGTCGAGCCGGACACCGCCTCGAAGATGGGCGAGAGGTAGAGGTGCGAGATCCCGAGGTCCCAGAGGTACGGGACGAGACCTGCGGCCTCGGCGAAGCCGAACTCGGCGGTGAGCTGGATTCGGTACGTCGCCCGCCACGGCGGACGCGCCGGCACGAGCGCGTCCGCCGTGGGCGGAACGGGGGAGGGATCCATCTGAGGTGTTCGGCATCGACCCCGAGAAGGCGCGATCAGGCCTTTCGGGCCCGGTTCGTGGCCTTGATCTGGGCGTCGGCAGCGGCCGCCTTGCGCGCCGCGGTGGCGGCGGCCTTCTCCTTGGCGACCGCCTTGCGCTCGGTCGCGATCGCCTCGGTGCGCGCCGCGCGCTGCTTGGCCTCGGCCCGCTGCTCGGCGTCCGTGCGGGCCTGCTCCGCCGCCTCAGCGGCTTCGGCAGCCTGCTCCTGCGCCTCGCGCTTCTTCGCCTGTGCTCGGCGAGCGGCCGCGGCCTTGCGCTCCGCAGCGGCCTCGGCGGCCTGCTTGCGCTTGCGCGCCGCGGCCTCGTTCTGCGCCGCGCGCGTCTCGTCGGCCTGCTGCCGCTTGACCTCGGCTTGGGCCTCGAGCAGCTCGGCCGTCCGCAACCGCTCGATCTTCTCGGCCAACAGACGGCCCTGGGCCGTCAGCTGGTCGTCGTGGATGAACGAGCCGACCGACTGGAGGACGGAGGCCTGCAGACCCTCGGCGAACAGGGCCGGCGGCCACTGTTCGTTGTCCTGTTCACCCAGGACCCGACCGGCAACCTCGACCGGCAGACGCGAAATCGATACGCCGAGCCGGACGGCCGGACGAGCGATGGTTCCGATGACGGTGGTGGTGGACATGCTCATGACTCCTCGATGGTGCGGGCGGCGGCATCGAGGGCTTGGGCCTCGGCTCGCGCCCGGTCGGCTGCTGCTTCGATCCGCTGCGCCTCGGCGCGCTCCTCGCGGTGCTGCTCCTCGGCATGGGCTTGTTGTTGGGCCGCAGCGACCGCCGCTGCCCGGGCTTGCGCCTCGGCGGCCTGCTCCTGGGTGCGCTGCTGGCGCTCGGCGTCGGTCTCGGTGCGCTCGAGTTCCTGTTCGGTGAGCGCAGCGCGGGCATCGGCGGCGGCGTCGATGGCGAGCTGCCGCTCCTCTGCGTCGAGCTCCTCGGCCCGACGTTGCAGCTCTGCCTCCTGCTCATCAAGCTCTGCCTTCGCTTGGAGCTCGGTAGCCGCCGTCAAGGCGTCGGCCTTCTCCTCGTGGAGCTCGCCTTCACGCCGCAGTGCGTCGTTGCCGAGCACCGTGCCGGCTGCCTGCTTGGCCTTGCCCTTGAGCCGTTCGACGAGCGTGCCGTCGGTCGATCGATCTGTCATGGTTCCTCCGCGGAGATGGATTCCCTGCTACCCCGAAACACCCGACGTAACCCCGGCTCCGCTGGGCGTCCGTCACACCTGCCTCACTCCTGCGGCCAACGGGTGATCGGTGTTCCCCCCGGAGGGGGGATGCACGAATCCCGGTTCCGGCGTACGCTGAATCCACCACGGACACGATCGTTCGCAACGAGGCGGGCCCACCAGCGACCCTCATCCGTGGCCACCCGCAGCAAGGAACGCGTCATGACGGAGTTGCCGCTCTTCGAGGTTCAGGTCGACCGGTCCGGCTCTCATCTCACCTTGTTCGTCAGCGGGGAGGTCGACGCACTTGCGGCACCCGCCCTCCTCGAGGCGTTCCTCCGACACAACAGCCCGGCTGCGTCCCTGGTGTGGATCGATGTGGCCGGCGTGTCGTTCTTCGACTCCTCGGGCCTCCTGGTCGTCCAGCAACTGCAGCAGCGGACCTCTGAAGGCGGCGGGACGTTCCAACTCGTCGACCCGAGCCCGGCCGTCGAACGGATCATGCAGATCACCGGACTCGATCAGGTGATCCCTGCTCACCGCCGGCAACCCACCGGGACCTGACACCGGGTCCGACCTGCTCGGATGCGCGGTCGGTTTGATCCGCCCCTCCGCCGGGCAGCGAAGCCCATGGCGATTGCACTCGTGACCCTCGGGGTCCTCCTCATCATCGTGGCCGGGATCAAGGCTTCCGAACACCTCCGGAGCCCGGAGAACATCGACCCCCCGGAGACTGCGGTGGGCGTCGCGTCGTCCGATGACCCGTCCAGCGGATCAGACCGTCCGGCCGGTCCCGACGCCGAGGACCCCTCGACCGAGGTCCCGAATCGCGCCCACGCCCAGCCGCCGACAGGGCCGTCCTGATGGCACGTCGAGGGTCGGTCCAGTTCCGTCCCGTGGGTGGCGCGGCCGGATGCTTGGCCATGATCGTGTTCTCGATCATGGCCTCGCTGCTGCTCACGGTGGTCGTCAACCTCCTGCTCCGGTAAAAGCGCCCCGGCCGGGCGCATCGCGCGAAGGGCGGCGTTAGGGTCCGACCCATGGGCATCTCGAACGACGACATCAACGTTTCTTCCGACTCCGATGAGGAGCCCGTCACCGGTGGAGACACCGACGGCGGAGACACCGACGGCACCGACGGCGGAGACACCGACGGCACCGACGGAGGAGACACCGACGGCACCGACGGAGGAGACACCGACGGCACCGACGGAGGAGACACCGACGGCACCGACGGCGGGGACACCGACGGCACCGACAGCTGACCCGGGCCACGACACGTGGCTCGTACGCAGGGAACCCCATCCTGAGGCTCCTGGCCTGAGCGACCTGGTCGATGACGTCGAGCGCTTCGTTGCGCACGACGTCTACCGGCAGCCGCGCATCACCGCAGCAGAGGCGCGTCGCGATCCCGCGCGCTTCGCCGACCCGGAAGTCCTGTGGCACGACCTTCTCGGTCGATCCACCCGCCGACCCTCCTTCCGCCTGGTGCGCGACGGGGCGACGACCCAGCCCGCTGAGGTCACCCGCCGCGCTCGCGTCGGCAACCGCGACCTGCCGGACCTCGCCGCGCCCAACCGAGTGATCGACGGCTACCGCGATGGGGCCACCGTGGTGCTCCAGGGTTTGCACCTCACCGATCCCGCGCTGGCGCGCTTCGCCAACAACCTGGCGCTGGAGCTCGACCAACCCATCCAGATCAACGCGTACCTCTCCCCCGCTTCGGCGCGGGGGCTCGACGTGCACTTCGACTACCACGACGTGTTCGTGGTCCAGCTCGAAGGCACGAAGCGCTGGCGGATCTGGTCGCCCACCGATCGCAGCCGCAACCCGGTTGGCGGGAAGCACGCCACCCCCCGACCCGATCTGGCCGAGCTGGGCGACCCGCTCCTGGACCTCGTACTCGAAGCTGGCGACGTCCTCTACCTTCCGAGGGGACACCCCCACGTCGCCGAGACCACGGACCGGTCGTCGTCGCACCTGACCGTCGGCGTCCTCGCCATCACGTGGCATCGCGTCGTGCGGCGAGCGATCGACGAGGCCGTCGACGCCGGGCGGCTGCGCACCTCGCTCCCGCTCGCATCGCTGGAACCGGCGCCGACCGGCGTACCGGAGGCTGCGCCCGAGTTCGACGACCTGGAGCTTGACCTGCGCTCGACCGCCGTGCGGCGGTGGATCGCGCGGGAGATCTGGAGCCGCCAGGCGGCTACCCGCCTCCGCCCGCTGGAACCGCTCGACCCGACTGCGGTCGACGGCTGGCTGACCGTGGCCCCCGGCCCGCTGATCACGCTCAGCCGAAGCGGCGACCGATCGGTGATGTTCGTCGGCGACCGCACCATCTCGATGCCCGTCGAGGCCCATCCCTTCCTCACCGCGCTGCTGCAGACCGAGGAACCGGTTCGTCGGCTGCAGCTCCCCGGCCTCGACGACGACTCATCGCGGGTCGTCATCGCACGGCTGCTGGACGAAGGCATCCTCGTCCCGGTCGACGCGGAGGGAACGCGGGGATGAGCGATCGCTTCGTCTGCTCCGACGCCTCGATCGCCCGTGACGAAGGCCTGGTGGCGACGGCGTCGCAGGTCCGGGCCTGGCTGCTCGTGGAGGTCCATGGAGCGTGGGGCCTCGATGCCATCACGGAGAGCCACCTCGGGGCCCACGTCCCCGACGGCTGGAAGGCCGAGCTGCAACGGCGCGGGATCCGCCCCATCTGCATCCGCCCGGCCGAGCGCGCCGACGAACCCGAGACCCCGCGCCTGTTCTTCGTGGTCGCGGCGCGTCCCGGACGCACCGAAGGCCAGGTGTGGACGCGCACCGTCCCGACGCTCGGCGGGGTCCGCCACGTCAGCCACGACCTCCGCATCGATGACGCTCCGGTCGGGTGGGACCGCCACCCCGGCCGCCTCGTCCTGGTGTGCACCAACGGCAAGCACGACCAGTGCTGTGCCAACCAGGGCCGACCCGTCGTTCGGCACCTGCGCACCTCCCGATGGGCCGAGGAGGTGTGGGAGTGCTCGCACATCGGCGGGGACCGCTTCGCCGCCAACCTGGTCGTTCTTCCCGACAGCCTCTACTTCGGTCGGATGGAGCCCCAGGAGGCCGAGGCGCTGCTCGACACCCACGCCGACGGCCGCCTCCCGCTCGAGTGGTACCGAGGCCGTTCCACGCTCCGCTTCGCCGAGCAGGCTGCAGAGCACGCCCTGCGCCAGGCGCTCGATGTCCACGGAACCGAGGACGTCGTGATCGAGCCGACGCCCGACGACGATCGCTTCCGCGCGGAGGTCGCGGGCGTCGGCACCATCGATGTGATCGTCGAGCGAACCATCGGCCGCAGCATCGAACCGCTCACCTGCCACGGGACGCCGAACCAACAGGTCCCCCACTACACCGCGACCCAGCTCATCGAAGTGTCCGACCCCGGGGCCTGACCCGGCGGATCTGCCTTGCGGCGCCGTTGGCACTGGCGGGGAGCACCAGCCGAACCAATCGTCCGCCCGGCCCCGAAATGATCAGTTCATTAGATGGTTCGCGTATGTGTCATCCAAGCAAGCGATGGGCTCCGTAGTCGGGGTATCCAGAAGACCCCTCCCCAGGAGGTCGGGGCATGATCACCAACACCGCGCAAGAGATCCATCGGTTGATCGCCGTGATCGAAGACCGGGAGTGGACCGAGTTCGCCCGCTGCAAGGGCCGCTTGGACCTGTTCTTCGAGCCGTTCCGAGAACTGGCCCCGCAGCGTGCCATTCGTGAACAGACGGCCAAGGAGCTGTGTGCCCAGTGCCCGGTCCGGGCTGCGTGTCGGGACTCCGGGCGGCGCAACCACGAGAGCGGCATCTGGGGCGGGGAGACCGAAGAAGATCGCGTCCGAGCCGGGTACCCGATCCGCACCATCACCCGAGCCACCATGTCCGTTGCCCGGATGCCAGCGAAGGCGACGGCCAACGCCCTTTCCCCACCGACCCGCGATCCCGAGGTGGCGTGACGGGTGGCTCGGCGCCACAGAGATCGTCACGCGTCTGGAACACAACCTCGGTGTGGGCTCCGGCCACCGCTGGGTAGTCGGTCGCCACC
Source organism: Acidimicrobiales bacterium (assembly GCA_046594195.1). Taxonomy (GTDB): domain Bacteria; phylum Actinomycetota; class Acidimicrobiia; order Acidimicrobiales; family Iamiaceae; genus Aquihabitans. Next base: position 160,029 of record JBKJPY010000093.1, read on the forward strand.
GATCCGAGGAGCTCGTCCATGATGAACAACCGGCCACCGACAGACTCGGCCCAGCGGTTCCCGTGGCAAGAGGGTCGTGCCTGCCGGGAAGACCGGGCGATGGGGCTCGAGCTAGAACTCATCGAGCTGGTGCACCGCCGTGAGATCGCCGAGGCCGTCGGCGATCCGCTCGCGGCCCTGGACGCAGCGATCACCGCAACGATGACCGAACTGGCCTCCGAAGCCGCCGATCCCCTCGTCGCCTGACACCCGCCGGAGATGGGGCGCATTCCCCGCTCCTGCGTCAGCGCCGTTCCCGAGGTGCCGTCGAGTCCGTCGCGAGACGTTCGATACGGGCGAGCGCGATCCGACAGACCGCCAGGTAGGGAGCGGCGGGCCACGCGACCCCAAACCCCACCCGGCACCGGTCTGCTCCGAGGGAATCCACCCGGTGGTCCGTGGCAGCGATGCCTCCGACCTTCCACGCCCAACCGACGCCCGGTTCGAACGAGGTGACCTCGAAGGGGAGCGATAGGCCCAGCGACGTGGTCACCGTCCCCCGGGCGCCAGCCGCCAGGACGTCGCCCTGCACCGATGCCCGGCGAACCGACGGCCCCCATCGTGGCCACGCGTCGAGGTCGACCAGCAACCCCCACACGGTCGAGGAGGGCGCGTCGATCTCCGCGAAGACCCACCGCTGCCTCACCGTTCCGGGTCCATGTCGCGACCGTCGTCCAGGATCGTGTCCAACTCGTGAGCCACGGTGGCGTCCCATCCGCCGCTCGCTCGCCAGAGCACGCCCCCGGCACCGTCGAGCAGGAGCACGGTGATCGTCGACCGGTCGGTGATGGCCAGGGGCCCGGTCACCCGGCTGACGTCGCCGTAGATGGTGAAGGTGCGTCGCAGGATCTCCGGTTCACGGATGGCTGCCGCCATCCCGCCGTCGATGAAGTTGCGCACTGGCGCCCAGATCCGCCCGATGGTCGGAAGCTCGTAGAAGCGCAGCTCCGGATCGCCACCGGCGCGCTGTTCGAACCACGGAACCCAGGAGTCGACGAGGCTCTGGTGGTTGCGCTGGAAGGCGATGGCCACCAGGTTCCGACGGCCATCGAAGGCATCGGGCAGCTCGACGTCGAGGCCCTCCAGGTTCCGGGCACGGATCCGAGGGAAGTTCGAGCTGCTGGCCACGGAGCGCAGGCTAGGCATCGGTCCCCTCGCCTGCTCCGTGCGATGGGTGTCGACGACATCTACGGATCGGGCATCCTGCGGGGCTACGACCCCGACGGCACCGAACGGCTCTACCACGACGGCAGCTGGGACGATTACGAGACCGACTGGGCGTTGATCCCCGAGGAGGGCCTCGCTGCCGCGGTGACCTGCAACGCCGACGCACCGTTGGACGCCGACTCCCCGGCCGGGGAACTCCTCGAGCTGTGGCGCTCCTAGCTCCACCGCTTCTCCCCCGACACGCCCCTCAGCGCGGGCGGATCGGCCGATCGAGCAGGGAGGCCACCGCCTCGTACGCGGCGGTGCCGGACAGCACGGCGCCCTCCACCTTCGCCCCACCGAAGGCGTCACCCGCGAATACCAACGGCGCGACGCCATCGACGACCAGGCACCGTTGCGGATGGATCGTCGTGGGTCGGGCGAAGCGCCATCGCTGGACTTGGACCTGGCCGTCGATGGGCTGGGCCCGGAGCCCCGCGGGCCGAAGCAGCTCCGCGATCACGAGGTCGTCGCTCGACTCCATGTGCGCCCGGCTGAACTCGGCGCTGGCGTGGATCGTGACCGCAGGAACCGTGGACACGCCCTTGCGGCTGTTGTCCGCCATCCAGTCGATCGGTCCTCCTGACCGACTGACGGCCCCGGGAACACCGAGCCCGGATGCGCCGTCGAGCGAGGCCAGCACCGCCAAGCACGGCTCGTAGCGGATGGCCTGCAGGGCGCGGGCGTCACCAGCGGACACGTCGACGTGTCCGGCTGCCAGCAGCGCCAGGGCCTGTGGCACCGGAGCGGTGAGCACGACGGCGTCCGCCGTCAGCTCCGTGGCGTCGTCGAGCCGCAGCCGCCAGCCGGAGCCAGATGGGGCCAGGGCGACCACCCGGCTGGAGACCCGGACATCGAGTCCCTCGGCGAGGTGCTTGGCGATGGCGTTCATGGTGGCGACGCCGCGGAACCTGGTGTGCCCGTCGGGGTCGATGAGCCCGTGGGGGCCGATCCGGCCCTGGAACCACGGCCGGGCCACGCCCGCGCGCTCCCAACCGGCCACGATCTCCGCGAACTCGGGCGTGTGGGTGGTGATGAACTGGGCGCCGTGGTCGAAGGTGGCATCGCCGATTCGGCGGGTGGCGAGACGCCCTCCGACCCCGCGGCCCTTGTCCACGACCACCACGTCACAGGACGCAGCCAGGTTCCGGGCGGCGGTGAGCCCGGCGGCCCCAGCACCCACCACGACGACGCTCGCCCGGCGCATCACAGGGTGCCGCCGTCGAGGGCGGCGAGCACGTCGTCGGCGCGGGCTCGCACCTCGTCGAGGTCACCGAGTCGCTGGCCGGCGTGGACCTGCCTGGCCACCCGGGCGTTGTGGCCGAAGCGCTCCTGGTGTCGATCGAGGAACGCCCAGTACAAGGTGGTGAACGGGCAAGCATCGGGACCGACCCGCTTGCGCCGGTCGTATGGGCACGGTCCGCAGTAGTCGCTCATCTTGTCGATGTAGGCGCCGCTGGCGGCGTAGGGCTTGGTGGCCATGCGTCCCCCGTCGGCATGCAGCGCCATCCCGATCACGTTGGGGAGCATCACCCATTCGGCGCCGTCCACGAAACCCGACCACATCCAGTCGGTCAGCTCCCAGGGGTCCACCCCGGCCAGCAGGGCCAGGTTGCCTAGGATCATCAGCCGCGCGATGTGGTGCGTGTAGCCGTGCGCGTCGATGTCGGCCATCACGTGGCTGACGCAGCGCATCTGGGTCGGTGCCCCCGCAAAGACCGGCGGGAGCGGCCGGTGGGCGGCGAGTTCGTTGGCACTTCGGTAGTCGGGCATCCACTGCCAGTACCGGCCCCACACGTACTCGCGCCATCCGATGACCTGGCGGATGAATCCTTCGGCGGACGCGATCGGCACGTCGCCGCGGCGGAAGGCTGCTTCGGCGGCATCGCAGACCTCGCCCGGCAACAGCAGGCCGAGGTTGAGGTAGGGGCTCAGCAAGGTGTGGGCTAGGTGCCAGTTGCCCGACAACATCGCGTCCTCATGCGGTCCGAAGACCGGCAGCACCGCCTCGATCACATGGTCGAGGCGCCGCAGCGCTTCGACTCGTGACGTGGCCCACGTGCCATCGGGGTCGCTTCCCCAGCACGACGCCGGAAGATCGGCGAGCACCGCGCGATCGAGGTCGTCGAGCGGGGTGCGGAGCGGTTCGGGCCAAGAGCGCCCGTCTTTCGGTGGCCGCTCGCGGTTGTCGGCATCGAAGTTCCACCGACCGCCAGCTGGTTCGCCGTCGTCCATGAGGTAGCCGAGCCGGGTTCGCTGCCACCGGTAGAAGTCCTCCATCTTCGACGAGCGCCGATCCGCCACCCAGGCGCCGAACTCCTCGTAGTGGCAGAGGAACTGATCGGACCGGACTACGTCGACCCCAGAACGGCGCAGCAGGGCGAGGCCGTCGAACGACGCGGGCTCCATGGCCGTCACCCGGTCGGGCGTGTGCTCCTCCCGGTGGGAACGGAGGCCGGCGGTGAGGCTCGGTGCGCTCCGGTAGTCGACCTCGAACCCTTCCGCCGACAGTTCCGCCGCAAACCTCCGCATCGCGCAGATCACGAGATGGGCACGCTGGCGATGCCACGGCTTGGAGGCGAGCTTGGCGGTGCTCTCGACCATGAGGACCCGGGCGGTGGTCGCATCTGCGGTCCGGAGTGGACCGAGGTCGCGGTTGAGCTGGTCACCCAGAACCCAGATCGTCTCCACCGCCCCAACCTACGGCTGACGTGCCCGCATCCGGCCGCCCAGAAGGCGGAGGGGAGTCAGGCGAGGAGGCTGCGCAGCATCCATGCGGTCTTCTCGTGGATCTGGAGGCGCTGGGTGAGCAGATCCGCAGTGGGCTCGTCGTGCGCGTGCTCCACGATGGGGAACAGCGATCGGGCGGTCCGGGCAACCGTCTCCTGGCCGACGACCAGCCGGCGGATCATCTCCGTGGCGTCGGGGTGGTCGTCGTCCTCGGGCACCGAAGACAGTGCGCTGAACTCGCGGTAGCTGGCTGGCGCCGGTGCACCGAGGGCGCGGATCCGCTCGGCGATGAGATCCACCGCGAGAGCGAGCTCGTTGTACTGGGTTTCGAACATGAGGTGCAGGGTCTGGAACATCGGACCGGTCACGTTCCAGTGGTAGTTGTGGGTCTTCAGGTAGAGCGTGTACGTATCGGCGAGCAGCCGGGCGAGGCCATCGGTGATCGCCGTGCGTTCGGCCTCGCTGATGCCGATGTCGATCTGGTCGCTCATCGCTTGTTCTCCTCTGTCGCAGGGTGTCGGGCGCTCATGGCGCTGGAGTCGAGTCCAGTGGTGGCGGGGGTGCACCCGGGCCGGGCTCCGTTTGGTCGTCTTCCGCCTCGGCGATCTCGCCCAACCAGTAGCCGCCGGCCATGACCGTCCCCCACACGGTGAGCGCGAAGACCACGATCCCGACGGCAAAGATCACGGTCTGGCTCATGAGGGTTCCCTCCGGCGCACTCGCGCCGCGGGTTCCCTTGCCGGGGTCAGCAGCAGGGTGCCCAACGAGTGGATCGACGGGACCCACAGACCGACGAAGATGCCGGCCGTCGTTTCGTCCTTGACGAAGTAGAGCCAGACGGAGAACAGGAACGAGAAGAACCCCGCAACGACGAACGGAAGCCTGACTCGAAGCGAGGGCGGTATCTTGGACATGGTGCCTTCCTGATCTCGGGTGAGTTGCCGCAGGCTACCGGCGGTTCCGATCCAAGGGACCCGTCGCACGGATTCGGTGATTTCGCGCCGATGTTGCGGATCGGTCAGGGTGAACGCAGCCACCGAAGCTGGAGAAGCGGTGAACGAAGGGATGGATCTCATATCGTTTTTGACCGCCACCGCATTCCTGCCCTCTAACGCGGCGCTGCTCTCGTTCCACCTGGCGGCAACGTCAGCGATGTTCGGCCTGATCTGGTTCGTGCAGGTCGTGCACTACCCGCTGTTCGGCTCGGTCGGAGCGGACGGCTTCGTGGCGTACGAGACGGCGCACCGTCGAAGGACGTCGTTCGTCGTGGGGCCACTGATGGCGGCCGAGACGCTCACCGCGGCATGGCTGGTGGTGGCCCCACCAGCCGGCGTCGGACGAGCGCTGCCGGTTGCGGGCCTCGTACTCCTCGCCGTCATCCACACGAGCACCGTATGGCTCCAGGTGCCGCGGCACGCCGAGCTGAATGCCGGTTACGACGACGCAACCCTGCGACGCTTGGTGCGCTCCAACTGGGTGCGCACCGTGGGCTGGTCGGGTCGGTGCGTGGTGGCCGTGGCCATGGTGCTCGTGGCGTCGTGACCTTGCCGATGAGGCGACGGGGCACCGCGAGCCTCGTCAGCGAACTCGGCCGACGGCCGGTCAACCCGCCCCGGGGCCCGTGATCGGCGTGTGCCGCTTCGGGGCTCGGGTCAACAAGGTGGACAACGGCGCAACTTCATGAACGTGGTCGGGGTCAACGGCGACGACGACGAGTCCAGGCCCGGCGATCTCGAGACCGACCTGCAAGCAAGCGCCGCAAGGAAACGTGAGCTGGCCTGCGGTTCTCGGCGCGCAGACGGCAAGCACCGCGGGCGCCACGGCCTCGGTGACCGCGTTGAACAAGGCAACGCGCTCGGCACACATGGAGAGACCGAGTGAAACGTTCTCCACGAGGACGCCTCGCGTCGTCCGCCCATCGGTGCCGACCACCGCAGCGCCCATCGCGAACCGGGAGTACCGGGCGTACGCACTCGCCCGCGCACCTACGGCGATGGCGATCGCCTGGTGTACCCGCTCGAGTTCTTCGCCGGTCATCGCCATCGCCTCAGGTTCTGGTGACACGGCCGGGACCTCCACAGCCTCCATCAGCCTACGCAGCGCCGGAAGCGCCGGGAAGGGGTTGGCGGAAGCGGCCCTTGGGAACGGGCGTCCCGGTCCGCTCGAGCGCAAGGTGCCACGAGGGCGAAGAGCCGAGCGCCCAACGCAAGCTGCGCACGCTGAGGCGTCCGACCTCGGTGGCGCCCCGAGTCGAGCTCAAGCCGATGACGTCGCGGATCACGGGAGGAATCGTCGCCACCGCAGCCCCCTGAAGCAGGTGGTAGCCGACTCGCACGGGTGCAGGGAGTGGAGGATTGCGGAGAAAAGCAACCGCATCCGCCTGGTGCCGAGTACTGGCAAGGGCGGGGTGCTCCCCGATCCAGCGGGAGAGCTCGGCGGCTGTTGACGGCAGCGGGCGAGCGTCCAGCAACGCCCCGATGCGCGTCTGTTCGGCAACGAACTGATCGGCTTCATCAACGGTGAGCGGGGATGGTCCGTACGCCTGGTACGCGACCAGGAAGGAATCCGTCAGCACGTTGTGCACCCAGGCGGCCAACTCGGGAGTACCGGCGCTGTAGGCCCGGTCTCGCTCGGATCGCCCGTGTACCGGTCCGTGTGCGTGGCGAACGGTGGCGACCGCCGCCTCGACCTCGGGCATCGCGCCGTAGGTCGTCTCGGTGACGTACAACGACGTTCGAGACAGGCGTCCGAGCGGGTCGGCCCGGTACCGCGAATGCTGTTCGACGCCCGCGACCACTTCGGGGTGGGCGGTCTGCATGAGCAGCCCACGGATGCCGCCCACGAAGGCTGCGGCGTCGCCGATGACTCGCCAGGAGACCGAATCGGGGCCGAGCAGTCCTCGGTCGCCGCGGTAGTCGAGGGTGTGTTCAAGGGGTTGGGGACCGTGCGAGAAGAGCGCCACGGTCGACTCGACCACCTTGTCCTGGAGTTCTCGGATCAAGGTCCCGGCAGTCCCTGCTGTTCGATGCCAGCCGGGACGAGGCGCCGGCCGCTGAAGAACCGAACCTACTGGCTGCGCCGGGCGGTGTTCAGGGCGCTCGGCGATACGGTCAGAGTGGTGACACCCGACGTTGGGCCAGGGCGGCGGCCTCAAGGCTCAGCCCCGACCCGAGCACCCCGCCAGCGCACGAGAGGGCACCTCGAAGTGAAGGAACCGACCAGAGTCGATGGAGTGTTGGTCGTGGGCGGCGGCTACGCCGGGCTTCACGCCGCCCGCGCCGTTCGTCGGTGTGGCATTCCGGTCACGGTCGTCGATCGCACGGGTCGACATGATTTCGTGACCCGGCTTGCCGCGGTGGCCGGTGGGACCGCTCCGATCGGAGACGCCTCCGGGCCCGTCGAGTCCTTCGTGGATCAGGTCCTGGTGGGCACCGTCGTCGAGGTCGCCGACGGATCGGTCACCATGTCCGACGGACACACCATCACGGCGGACGCAGTCGTCGTCACTGCCGGGTCCGTGCCGTCACGGCCGCCGGTGGACGGCATCGAATTCGCCCACGCCATCCGGTCCGCCGAAGATGCCGTCGCACTGCGGGCGTCCATCGATCGGGCGTCGTCGATGGTGGTCATCGGTGGCGGCGCCACGGGCGTCCAACTCTCCGGCGCCGCCGCGGTTGCCCACCCGTCGCTCACGATCCACCTGGTGGAGGCGGCGCCCCGGCTCCTTGCCGGCCTGCCAGAGCCGATCAGCTCCGGTGCAGCACGGATCCTCACGGGCCGCAACGTCCAGCTCCACCTGGATACCAGCGTCGAGGGGATCACCGAACGGGGCGCCGCCGTGGACGGGGCGCTGCTCGAAGGTCTCGTGGTCTGGGCCGGTGGCTTCTCGGCCAGCGCCGAGCGATACGGCGTGCCGACCGATGAGGACGGACGCATCCTCATCGATGAGGCCTTGCGCATGCTCGGAGCTCAGCGGACGTTTGCGGCGGGTGACATCGCCGCGCATCGCGACCACGGCGGCGACCCGCTGCCCATGTCCGCGCAGATCGCCGTCCGCGCCGGTTCCGAAGCCGGGCACAACGCGGCCCGAGCCGTGCGGGGCGAACCGGTTCAGGCGGTTGACCTCCGTCAGATCGGTTGGGTGCTCGACCTCGGCGCACGCCGCGGCCTCGCCCAGGTTGGTCCGATCAACCTGACCGGACCAGGCGCCGACCTGATCCCCCCGCTCCTCCACGACGCCATTGACCTCAAGGACCTTCTCGAGGTCGGCGGGGTGCATGCGCTCCGATACGCCTCGGCATCGGTTCGTTCGCTGGTGACGTGGCCACTCGCCGTGTGGCCACATGGGACCTCACCGTCCGTACGGGCAGTGACCACCTGAGCAGGACGGCGCAAGCCCGACCAGCATCGCGGTGGCAAGGCCCACCTTTCGTTGCGCCGACGGCATACATCTGCTGCTCGGAGGCGTTACGTCGGCGTTACCCGTAGCGCACACCGACGTGGACGAAGCACCAGCGAGGGACGTGTCCGCGCTCGATCGATTCCGAGAGCCGCCCCGCGGCGATCAACTGGTGGGCTTCTCCGACGCGACGCAGTTCGTGAAGCCGAGATCGTAGAGGCCGTCGTCGGCCAGGAAGTTCTTGTCGCCCAGCAGCGTCGAGCCTTCGCTGCGCACGCGGTCGGCTGCGTCGCTGTACACCTTCACCACCCGCGTGTACTCGCTGGCGTCCTTGCTGGGCGGATCGATCTCGCCGAGCGATTCAGCGATCGAATCGAGCTCGACGGCCGTGGCCTTCGCCCAGGCTGCGCTGGCCGACTTCTGCGCCTTGGTCTTGGGCTTCGGCACGACATCAGCGGTCAGCGTCACCTTGCTCAAGGCGACCTTCCCGCTCGTGCAGACCTCATTGGCGTCCTTCACGTACGCCTTGGCCCCCGACGTGGACGCGGATGCTCCCGAGTCGCCCTTCGCGTCGTCGCTGCTGCCGGAGCAGCCAGCGAGGAGCAGCGCGGCCAGCGCCGCGCCGATGAGAGCCCGTCGCATAGATCGATCCATGATCATTCCTCTAGGTGTTGGAGATGGTGCGGCGGCGCCGGGCGATCGCCACCAGGGCGATGCCGGTGCCGAACAAGCCGAGGGCCAAGAGCAGCAACGACCCTACCTCTGCACCTGTTCTGACCAGAGGACCAGAGGTTTGCGCCGAATCCGTGTCCGTAGTCCCGGGATCGGGATCGGGCACCCGTGGATCGGTCGGCGACACAGTGGTCGACGTAGTCGACGTGGTCGGCGCCACGGTGGTCGACGTGGTCGGCGACACAGTGGTCGACGTAGTCGACGTAGTCGACGTGGTCGGCGCCACAGTGGTCGACGTAGTCGACGTGGTCGGCGCCACAGTGGTCGACGTAGTCGACGTGGTCGGCGCCACGGTGGTCGACGTAGTCGACGTGGTCGTGGAGGCACCGGGCGCGAGGGTCACGATGGTCACCGTGGCCACTGCGGTCTGGCCGAAGGGATCGGTGACGGTGTAGGTGGCGGTGTCGGTGCCCTGCCAGCCGGTGTCTGGGGTGTAGGTGAGCACGCCGTACGAGCCGATCGAGAGCGTGCCGTGACCTGCAGGGGTCCATGTCACCACGCTGAGACCGGTCCCGGTGTCGTTGCCGGTCACGCCGGGGGCGTCGACGGTGAGGTCCGTGTCGAAGGCGGTCTCGTAGGTGTCGTCTGCGGCGGCGGGCGCAGCCGGGGGTGCCGTGGTGATCGTGACCTGGGTGGTGCTCGTCTGTCCGAAGGCGTCGGTGATCGTGTAGGTGAGCCCGTCGTTGCCCGTCCAGCCGGCGTCGGGGGTGTAGGTCAGCGTGCCGTCGGGGTCGACGGTCACGGTGCCGTGGGCTGGGATCCCGTTGGCGGTGACGGTGACGCCCGAGCCGGTGTCGTTCCCCAGCACTCCCGGCGCGTTCACCGTGAGGTCGGTGCCGTAGGGGGTGGTGTAGGTGTCGGTGGCGGCGACCGGGGCGCCGGGGAGGGAGGTGGTCACCGTCACTGTGGCCGTGGCGGTGCGGCCGAAGGCATCGGTGATCGTGTAGTCGAACGAGTCGGTGCCCGCCCATGCGGTGTCAGGGGTGTAGCTGAGCGAGCCGTCGCCAGCGACCAGCAGTGTGCCGTGGCCGGCGGCGCTGTGGTCGGTCACCGAGATCGCGGTGCCTGAGTCGTTGGCGGTGAGACCGGGAGCGACCACGGTCAGCGCTGCGCCGGAGCCGGTCGAGTACACGTCGTCGGTGGCCACTGGGGCAGCGGGGCGGTTCGTCGTGATCGTCACCTGCGTCGAGCTCGTGCGGCCGAACGCATCGGTGATCGTGTAGGTCACTGCGTCGTCGCCTGACCAACCCGCAGCTGGCGTGTAGCTGAGCGAGCCATCGGCAGCGATGTCGACCGTTCCGTGCAGTGCGGGGGTGCTCGAGGTCACCGTGGTGCCGGTGCCGCTGTCGTTGGCGAGGACGCCCGGTGCCGCCCGATCGATCGGCGTGGCGTAGTCGGTCGTGTAGGCGTCGGCGGTCGCCACGGGCGCTCCGGGCAGCCCCGTCACGACGGTCACGGTGGCAGTCGCCGTGCGGTCGAAGGCGTCGGTGATCGTGTAGTCGAACGTGTCGTCACCGGCCCAGCCGGCATCGGGCGTGTAGGTCAGCGAGCCGTCGGGGTCGACCGTCACCGTGCCGTGCGCTGCAGCGCCGTGCTTGGTGACCGTGATCGTCGTGCCGGAGTCGTTCCCGAGCACGCCGGGAGCTGCGACGGTGACATCGGAGCCGTAGGCCGCGCTGTAGGTGTCGTCGGCTGCGAACGGCGCAGCCGGGAGCGAGGTCGTGATCGTCACGGTCGCCGATGCCGTCCGGCCGAACCCATCGGTGATCGTGTAGCTGAACGTGTCGTCGCCCGCCCACCCGTCGTCGGGTGTGTAGGTGAGCGAACCATCAGCCGCCACGATGACCGAGCCGTGCCCGGGCGTCGCGTGCCCGGTGACGGTGGTGCCGGTGCCGGCGTCGTTGGCCAGCACGCCGGCGGCCGCCACCGTCAACGCGTTCTCGTAGGTCGCGCTGTAGGCGTCGTCGTTCGCCGACGGAGCGCTGGGAAGGCCGGTGGTGACGGTGACCTGCCCGGTGCTGGTGCGACCGAAGGCGTCGGTGATCGTGTAGCTGAACGTGTCGTCACCGGCCCAGCCGGCATCGGGCGAGTACGACAGGGAGCCGTCCGCTGCCGCGGTGAGGGTGCCGTGCGCGGCGGGTCCCGAAGCAGTGACGGTGGTCGACGTCCCGGCGTCGTTGCCCAAGATGCCGGCGGCCGGGACGACCAGATCGGTTCCGTACGGGGTCGAGTACGCGTCTGGCGCAGCAGCGGGCGCCCCGGGCACGGCGGTGGTGATCGTGACCGTGGCTGCGGCGGTGCGACCGAAGGCGTCGGTGATCGTGTAGCTGAACGTGTCGTCCCCGGCCCAGCCGCCATCGGGCGAGTAGGTCAGACCCCCACCGGCCTGGATGTCGATCGTGCCGTGGGCGGCCGTCGCGTGGTCGGTCACCGTCGTGCCGGTCCCGGTGTCGTTGACGAGGATGCCGGGATCGGCGACGGTGAGGTCTGCGCCGTAGGGCGTGGTGTACGCGTCATCGGCGGCCGCCGGCGCCGGGGGACGATCGGTGCTCACGGTCACGGTGGCCGTGGAGGTCCGGCCGAAGGCGTCGGTGATCGTGTAGCCGAACGTGTCGTCGCCGGCCCACTGCGCATCGGGGGTGTAGGCGAGCGTGGCGTCCGGATCGATCGTGGCGGTCCCGTGCGCCGGGGTCCCCGTCGATGTGACGGTGATGCCCGTGCCGGCATCGTTCCCTGCGACGCCGGGAGCCGCCACCGTGAGCTGGGTGCCGTAGGGCGTGGCGTAGCTGTCGTCGGCGGCGACCGGCTGACCGGGCTTCGCCGTGGTCACCGTGATGGTGCCCGTGGAGGTCCGGCCGAAGGCGTCGGTGATCGTGTAGCCGAACGTGTCGTCGCCCGCCCAACCCGTGTCGGGCTCGTAGGTGAGCGAACCGTCGGCCGCGACGGTGGCCGTGCCGTGCGCCCCGGCGTCGTGGGTGGTGACCGCGATGGCGGTGCCGGCGTCGTTGCCGAGCGTGCCGGGCACCGTCACCGCCAGCGGGGTGCCGTAGCTGGTGGCGTAGGCATCGTCCGCGGCAACGGGCTTCGCCGGCAGGTCCGTGGTGACCGTGACCTGCGTCGTGCTCGTCCGCCCGAAGGCATCGGTCACGGTGTACGAGGCGCTGTCGTCGCCCGCCCAGCCGGCATCGGGCGAGTAGGTCAGCGTGCCGTCGGCGGCCACGGCGAGGACGCCGTGTGCCGCGGTCCCCGCACCGGTCACCGACACGCCGGTGCCGGCGTCGTTCCCCAGCACTCCCGGCGCGTTCACCGTGAGGTCGGTGCCGTAAGGGGTCGAGTAGGCATCGGCGGCAGCAGCCGGGGCACCGGGCAGCGCCGTGGTGACCGTGATCGAGGCGGTGGCGGTGCGGGCGAACTGGTCGGAGATCGTGTACGTGATGGTGTCGTCGCCCGCCCAGCCGGCATCAGGCGAGTAGGTCAACGTGCCGTCAGGGTCGACGGTCATGACCCCATGGGTGCCCGCGCCGTTGGCCGTGACCGTGAGGCCCGAGCCCGAGTCGTTGGCGAGCACTCCCGGGGCCGAGACCGCCAGATCGGTCCCGTAGGGGGTGCTGTAGATGTCGTCGGACGCGGTAGGTGCTGCGATCAGGTCGACATTGACGTTCACGGTGATGGTCGCCGTCGAGGTGCGACCGAACGCATCAGTGATCGTGTAGTCGAACGAGTCGTCGCCGACGAAGGCAGCGTCGGGCGTGTAGGTAAGGGTCCCATCAGGGTCGATCGAGGCAGACCCGTGGGCCGGCGTCGTCACCCCGGAGACGGTGATGCCAGTCCCCGTGTCGTTGGCCCGCGGCCCAGGCGAGGCGACAGAGAGCACCGACTCGAACGAGGTCGAGTAGGCATCGTCAACAGCAACAGGCGCCGCCGGCCGGTCGGTCGTGAACGTGACGACCGCAGTCGAGACCCGGCCGAACGCATCAGAGACCGTGTAAGTGAACTCGTCATCACCAGCCCAACCGGCATCAGGCGAGTAGGTCAGCGAACCATCGGGATCAATCGTGAGGGACCCGTGAGCAGCCGGGTCGTAACCAGTCACCGTCAGACCGGTCCCGGTGTCGTTGCCGACGATCGCCGATCCCGGAGCCGTCAGCGGGACGCCGTAGGGGGTCGACAGAGCGTCATCTGCAGCCGAGGGAAGAGGCGGTAGCTCGGTGGTCACGGTCGCGGTAGTGGTGCTCGTGCGGCCGAACGCATCGATGATCGTGTAGGGGAAGGCATCGTCGCCCGCCCACCCTGCGTCGGGCGAGTACGTGAACGAGCCGTCGACGTCCGCTGCGACCGAACCGTGGGCAGTGCTCCCGTTGGCCGACACGCTGGTGCCCGTACCCGAGTCGTTGCCGAGCACGCCCGGAGCCGCAACGGTCAGGTCCGTGCCGTACGGCGTCGTGAACGCGTCGGCCACGGCGACCGGAGCGCCCGGGAGCGACGTGGTCACGGTGATGCTCGCGGTGGCGGTGCGACCGAAGGCGTCAGTGATCGTGTAGCTGAACGTGTCGTCACCGGCCCAGCCCGCCCCTGCGGCATAGGTCAACGATCCGTCCGGCTCGATCGTTATCGTGCCGTGCTGGGCGCGGTCGACGTCGGTGACCTCGATGCCGACACCCGAGTCGTTGCCCATGACACCGGGAGCAGCCACGGTGAGCTCGCTGCCGTACGCCACGGCATAGGCATCGGCGCCGGCGGCCGGTACGGCAGGGAGCTGGGTTGAGATCACGACGGTGGTCGTGCTCGTCCGTCCGAAGGCGTCCGTGATCGTGTAGTCGAAGGAGTCGGCACCGACCCAGCCACCCTGGGGGGCGTAGGTCAGCGCGCCGTCAGAGCCGAGGGCCACCGTGCCGTGGCTCGGGTCCGTGTTGGACGTGATGGTGAGGCCGGTGCCCGCATCGTTCTCCAGCACCGCCGGAGCAGCGACGTCCAGAACCGTCTGGTACGGGGTGACGAACCCGTCGGCGGTGGCCGACGGAGCGCCGGGAAGCGCAGTGGTGACGGTGATCGAGCCCGTCGCGGTGGCTCCGAACGAGTCGGTGATCGTGTAGGTGAAGGTGTCGTCACCGGCCCAGCCGGTGTCGGGCGTGTAGGTGAGCGATCCGTCAGACGCAACCGCGGCCGTGCCGTGGCCGGCGTCGCCGCTCGCCGTCACCGTGACGGCGACGCCGCTGTCGTTGGCGAGGACACCAGGAACGGAGATCGACAGCGCAGCCTGGTACGGCGTGGAGTAGGCGTCGTCGTTGGCGACCGGATCAGCCGGCTTGGCGGTGGTGATGGTCACGACCGCCGAAGCGGTACGGCCGAACGCGTCCGTGATCGTGTACCCGAAGGAGTCGTCGCCCGCCCACCCGGCGTCGGGCGTGTAGGTGAGCGATCCGTCGGAGGCGACCGCGACCGTGCCGTGCACGGCGGGATCGTGCTCGGTGACGGTGGTCCCGGTGCCGGTGTCGTTGTCGAGCACGCCGACGGCGGGAACCAGCAGGGTCGTCTCGTAGGTCGTGACGTAGCTGTCGTCGTCCGCCCGGGGTGCGGGCGGCCGGTCGGTCGTGACGATCACGGTCGAGGTGCTGGTCCTGCCGAAGGCATCGGTGATCGTGTACTCGACGGCGTCGTCGCCGGCCCACCCGGCATCGGGGGTGTAGCTGACGGTTCCGTCGGGGTCGATGGTGATGGTGCCGTGGGCCGCGGTTCCTGCGGCGGTCACGCTGACGCCAGTGCCCGTGTCGTTTCCGAGCACGCCCGGCGCGGCCAACGAGAGCGCGACGCCGTAGGGCGTGGAGTAGGCGTCGTCGAGCGCCACCGGGGCTCCGGGCAGCGACGTGGTGACCGTCACCGACGCGCTTGCCGTACGGCTGAAGCGATCCTGGACCGTGTAGCTGAACGTGTCGGCGCCAGCCCAACCAGCCTCAGGCGAGTAGTCGAAGGACCCATCGGCTGCGACCGACACCGTGCCGTGGGCAGCTGCGCCGTTCACCGTCACCTCGATGTTGACGCCGGTGTCGTTGCCGAGCACGCCGGGTGCTGCGACGCTGAGATCGGTGCCGTAGGGCGTGGCATAGGTGTCGTCGGCTGCAACGGGAAGCGCCACCAGGTCGGTCGTGATCTCGATCGTGACCTTCGCCGAGGCGGTGCGGCCGAACAGGTCGGTGACCTCGTAGGTGAACGAATCGGCGCCGGCGTAGTCGGTGTCGGGCGTGTAGGCGACCGATCCGTTGGCTCCGACCGTCACGGTGCCGTGGCCGGGTGTCGACGTGTCGGTGACCGTCAACGACGTGCCGGAGTCATTGACCAGCACACCGGGCGCAGCGACCGTCAGGTCGGTGTTGTACGGCGTCGTCAGCGAGTCATCGTCGGCGATCGGCGCTGCCGGCAACGCCGTGGTCACGGTGACCGATGCAGAGGCGGTACGACCGAACGCATCGGTGATCTCGTAGGTGAAGGTGTCGTCACCGGCCCACCCGGCATCAGGCGTGTAGGTGAGGGAGCCGTCGGCATCGATCGCCACCGACCCGTGGCCGGGGCTGCCGGCGGCGGTGACGGTGATGCCCGTGCCGTCGTCGTTGCCGAGCACGCCGGGAGCGGCGAGGTTCACCACCGTCGCGTACGGCGTGCTCACGGTGTCGCCGACCGCGGTGGGTGCAGTCGGCAGATCGGTGGTGATCGTCACCGCCGTCGTGCTGGTGCGGCCGAAGGCATCGGTGATCGTGTAGTCGAACGCGTCGTCACCGGCCCATCCTGCGTCGGGCGTGTAGCTGACCGTTCCGTCCGGGTCGACCGCCACGGTGCCGTGCCCAGCCGGACCAGCCGCCGTGACGGTGGTGCCGGTGCCCACGTCGTTGCCGAGCACGCCGGGGGCTGCGACGCTCAGATCGGTGCCGTAGGGCGTGGAGTAGGCATCGGTCTTCGCCACCGGCGCCCCGGGCAGCGCGGTGGACACCGTGATCCTCGCGGTGGACGTCCGACCGAAGGCGTCGGTGACGGTGTAGGGGAACGAGTCGTCGCCGGCCCAACCCGAGTCGGGGGTGTAGGTCAACCCGCCGTCGGGGGCCACGGTCACGGTGCCGTGTGCGGCCGGGTCGTTCCCGGTCACCTCGATTCCCGTGCCGCTGTCGTTGCCGAGCACACCAGGAGCTGCGACGGTCAGATCGTCGCCGTACGGGGTGGCGTAGGCATCATCGGCCGCGGCGGGCGCGGCCGGCAGATCGGTGGTGACCGTCACCGACGCCGTCGAGGTGCGCCCGAAGGCGTCGGTGACGGTGTACGAGAACGAGTCGTCGCCGGCCCAACCGGCGTCGGGCGAGTAGCTGACCGTGCCATCAGCGTCGATCGTGACGGTGCCATGGGCGGGAGCGTCGGTGCCGGTCACGGCGATGGCGGTTCCGGTGTCGTTGCCGAGCACGCCCGGTCCGGCGACTGCGAGTGGCGCACCGTAGGGCGTGCTGTAGGCGTCATCGGCTGCCGCCGGGGCTCCGGGCAGCGCGGTGGACACGGTGACGGTCCCGGTGCTGGTGCGACCGAAGGCGTCGGTGACGGTGTACGAGAACGAGTCGTCGCCGGCCCAACCGGCGTCGGGCAGGTAGGACAGCGCACCGTCGGGGTCCACGGTCACGGTGCCGTGCTGCGGGACCCCGTTGGCGGTGACGCTGATCCCGGTGCCGGCATCGTTGGCGAGCACACCGGGACCAGCGACCGTCAGCTTCTCCCCGTAGGGCGTGCTCAGCGCGTCGTCGGCCGCGGCGGGGGCACCGGGCAACGCCGTGGTAATGGTGATCGACGCCGTGCTGGTCCGACCGAACGCATCGGTGACCGTGTACCCGAACGTGTCATCGCCAGCCCAGCCCGCCTCCGGCGTGTAGGTCAGGGATCCGTCGGAGAGCACGGACACGGTGCCGTGTGCAGCCGGTTCGGACTCGAGGACGTCGATGCCGGTCCCGGTGTCGTTGCCGAGCACGCCCGGTGCGCCCACCGTGAGGTCGGTGCCGTATGGCGTGGCGTAGCTGTCGTCCGAGGCGCCCGGCTTGGCCGGCAGGTTGGTCGTGACCGTCGCCGTGGACGTGCTCGTCCGTCCGAAGGCGTCGGTGATCGTGTACTCGAAGGAATCGTCGCCTGCCCACCCGGCATCGGGCGCATAGGTGAACGAACCGTCGGGCTGGGCGGTGACGGTTCCATGTGCCGCCGGGCCGGCCCCCGTGAGGCTGACGCCGGTGCCGGCATCGTTGCCCAGCAACCCGGTGCCGCCGACCACCAGCTGGGTGCCGTACGGCGTGGTGTACGAGTCGGGCGCGCCCGCCGGCGCCCCGGGCAGGGCGGTGCTGACGGTGACCGACGCCGTCGAGGTCCGCCCGAAGGCGTCCGTGACCTCGTAGGTGAAGGTGTCGTCGCCCGCCCACCCGGTGTCAGGCGAGTAGTCGAGCGTGCCGTCGGCGTCGATCGTGACGCTGCCGTGGGCCGGTGCGCCGGGGTCGGTCACCGTGAGCCCGGTCCCCGAATCGTTGGCCACGACACCGGGGGCGGCGACCTTCAGATCGGTCCCGTAGGGCGTGGCGTACGCATCGTCCGAGGCCGTCGGCGCAGGCGGCCGCTGGGTCGTGACGGTGATCGTGCCAGTCGAGGTACGGCCGAACGCATCGGTGATCGTGTAGGTAAAGGCGTCGTCGCCGGCCCAGCCGACGGCCGGCGTGTACGAGAGGCTGCCGTCCGCGAGGATCGTGACGGAGCCGTGGGCGGGGGTGCCGGTGCCGGTCACCGTGATGCCGGTGCCCGAGTCGTTGCCCAAGACGCCGGGGCCCGCGAGCACGAGCGGCGTCGCGTACGGCGTCGAGGGGTTGTCGTTCGTGGCGTTCGGAGCCGGCGGTCGCGACGTGGTGACCGTGACCGCTGCGGTGGCCGTGCGGCCGAAGGCATCGGTGACGGTGTAGGAGAAGGTGTCATCACCGGCCCAGCCGCTGTTGGGCGTGTAGCTGAGCGCACCGTTCGACCCGATCGTGACGCTCCCGTGTGCCGGGCTGCCGGTGGAGGTCACGCCGATGCCGGTGCCGCTGTCGTTCGACAGCACGCCGGGAGCAGCGACGGTCAGCTCCGTCCCGTACGGGGTCGTGTAGGCGTCGGCACCCGCGGCCGGGGCGCCGGGCAGGCCGACGTTCACGGTGACCGTCGCCGAGTCGGTGCCACCGTGGCCGTCGTCGACCGTGTACGTGAAGGTGTCCGAGCCGGCGAACCCGGCGGGCGGGGTGTAGGTGACGACTCCCGCTGCACTCACGCTCAGGGTGCCGCCCTTGGTGCTCGTGGCGCCGACGGCGACGGTCAGCGCATCGCCGTCGCCGTCGGTGTCGTTCACGAGCACGGGGATGGTGGTGGCCGACTGGTAGGCGGTCGATGCGGAGTCGTCGACCGCATCGGGCACGTCGTTGGCGACGTTGACGACGGCGGTGGCCGGCGCGTCGTCGAGGGTCGACTTCGTCGTGTCGATCTGCGTGCCGGCGATCCGGGCGACCGCCCGGTTCGTCTGCGGCCCGCGATCGCCGTCGATGTCGACCTGGTACACCAGCGTCCGCGTCGATCCGGGCGCCACATCGTACGGGCCCACCCAGGTGAGGTCGCTCCCGACGACCGCAGGATCCGTCCGGGCCACGCCGTCGAGGAGGGTCGAGCCGGGCACGTACGTCGCGCCGGCGGGCAGCGTGTCGAAGAAGTCGTCGAGCGACACGTTGAGGGTCCCGGCGTTCGAGGCGACGACGGTGTACGTCACCCGGCCCCCCGATGGCCCGGTCGACGACGGCGACACGGACTTCGACACGGTCGTGTCGTTCGTCGCCGGCTGGATCGGTGGGTAGAGGGCCGGGTCGCCGAGGCCGGTCAGGCCCGTGTGCTTCACCTGTGTGCCCGACCCGATGTTCTGGATCGGGTACACGGACGTCGGCGTGCTGGTCACGCCGGTCACGCGCAGCGTGTACAGGACGGTGTAGCCCCGGTTGGCACCGCTGAACCCGTTGAAGTGGAGGTCATCGAAGTAGTCGGTCACCGGCGAGGTGTCGTTCGGGGCGATGCTGAGCTTGGTCTGGATCAGCTCGTAGGCGTTCGCAGGCCACGAGTCGAGGGCGGCCGGCGTGATCGCGAACACCCCGGGGTCGTAGGAGGGCGCCGAGCCCAGCGTGCCGGTCTTGCCCTGCACCTCGATCGTGACGATTCCGCCGAGGCCAGGGGGGTTCGGTCCGGCCACGATGACGGTCACCTTGTTGGCGAGCGCCTGGATGACGTCTTCGACGCGGTCGTAGGTGTACGACGTCTGGCACAGCTCGGTGCTTCCCGGAAGCCCCGGGCGGCCGTTGAAGACATGGACCGCATGGGTCTGGTCGGTCAGGGTGGCCGCTGTTGCCGAGAGGTAGAAGTACTCGACCGACGACGCGCCCGCGCTCAGGGGGCCGGCCTGTGACCGACCGTCCTCGCTCGGTGCCAAGCCGACGGTGCCGCCCGTGAACGAATCGAGCTTGACCCACACATCTTGCAGTGGGGCGCCGGTGCTGTTGGTCACCCGGTAGCCCGCGTACTGACCGAGCAGCTTCGGGTTGGAACCGTTGTCGAGGTAGAAGACGCGTTCGATGCCCGGTCCCGGGTCGGGTGCCTGCAGGGCGGTGACCCCGATGTTGGCACTGGCGCATGACGGTGCCGCAGCACCTGCCGGTTGGACCGACGGACCAACCAGCTGCATGCCGGTGACGACCAGAGCGAGGATGACAGAGGCGGCGAGACCTCGGCGGAACGGTTCGGTGCGGGTGCGTAGTGTCATGGTGGGTGGCGGCTCAGGCACGCGCGTCCGGCGCTCCCTCACCGAGATGCTGTCGGCCGCTTACCCACGCGGGTGAGGAATTGTGACGAACTCGTCACGATTACCGCCGCGCGGGTCCGGGTTTGCACCCAGGCCCCTCCCTCAGCGCAACCGTGCCAGCTCAGGTTCCTGCGCGTCGTCTCGCGAGCTTGCGCGCGAGCCCGTAGATGTTGCGCAGCGGCGTCAGTGCGCGCCACGCAATCGTGGCCTCGATCGCCGCAAGGTTTCGCTGCGCTTCGTCGGCCGATCGCTGGGACGCCTCGATCTCGTGCGCAGCCCACTCGCTGAGGTCATGCGCCTGCTGTTCGACTTCGGAGGCCCGATCAACCATCCGGCTCGCCAACGCCTGCGCCTCGTGCTCACGGGTCTCGGTCTCCATGAGCCGCAGTTCGACCTGACCCAGCGAGGCCTTGAGTGCCGTCTCACGCTCAAGGCTGCCAATCTCAAGTGCGACGAGATCGGCGCGCCACGGCGGACCCGCGGCCTTCGCGGCGCGCCAGTCGAACCATCGCAGAGGTGCGGCTTCGCAAGTGACGGCCAGGACGCGCTCCGTCGGGTCCAGGTCCAGGCCCTTTGGTCCGCCTTCGTCTGGTCGACCGTTGCCCGACTCGAACTCCTCCTCGCTCAGCACTCGAATGGCGGCCGATGGATAGCCGGCGACCGACCAACCTTGGCCGCCGCATCGGTGCACATGGACGAACGGGCTGCCGGCATCTGCGACGGCCAACAGGTCGCCACTTCGGGTGAAGCGGAGCCCATGGGGGTAGCTGGATCCTCGAAGCACGCCGACCGGGACTCGATCGACCGCCTCGGCGGCGGACACGTTGCTCTCCTCGCCTTCGTAGACCAGCACCACCTGCCGGTTGTGGTTGCTCACGGCAACCCACGATCCGTCGTGTGACGCTGCCACCCCATCGGGAATGTCGAGAAAGCGCCGCAGGCTGATCCGACTGTCCGACACCGTCCAACGATCGCTCCGTGTAAGCCGGGTGCGGGTGACGCAGTTGCCCCAGTTGTTGCACACCAGGACCTCCGCCGCGGCCGCCTCCCGACGTAGCACCGTCACCGATCCGGGGCCATAGATGTCGGCAAACACCCCGTCGAACTCAAGAAGGTCGACCGACAGGTCGACGGCCTCGCCGGGGCGCGAGTCGGGAACGTCGAGGAGGCCAATACACCCAGCGCGATCGGCGACGATCAGGGTGCCTTCGTCGAGCCAGTCGACTCCGTGAGGCTCCTCCAGGTCCGCAGCTACGAGGCGAGTGAGCGCCGTGTGGGCGACCGACGGCGACGTCTGCCCGCCTGACACCTCGATGTCGACGACGGCGACCGCGCCGCTGTGGAAGCAGGCGATCGCCACCCTGCGCCCGTCGGGCGAAAAGCGCACGTCCTCCGTCCGGCCAAGGGCTGAAATCGCCTCCGTCACGCAGGAAGGCCCCGTCGCTTCGATCTCGTACGCCACGCCCGACGTCGGAACTCTCATCACCGACGGCTCCCCCGCTGTCCCCCCACGACACCAACTTAGCGACGGAGCCCGACCGGGTAGCCCCAGAATCGGCTCGCAGCCGACTCCGGCTGACCGTCGCAGGATCCGCTCCCGTTGATCGCAGGCATCGCCGTGGTGCTTGCGGTGTTCTCGTACGGCGCTCGTCCTGGACCGAGCATCGAAGACGTCACGATGATCGCGTTCTACCTGACCACCACCGGCGCCCTGGCCGTCGCTGCTCAGGTGTACCGGGGTCGTCGGTCATGGGAGGGTCTCCATCGGCATTGCCCAGATGGAGCCGGACGACCTCACCACCGAGTCCGCGCGCTCGGCTGCGCGGTCGGCCAGGGGTTTCACCGCTTCCGACCGATGCCGGCCGAGGCGATGCTCGATCTGCCCGAAGATGCTCTCGCCGCCACCGCCCCCTCTTTCGGGTCCAGCCTCGTCTGAGGTCTGACGCAGACCTCGGGCGGAGCAGTGGCAGGACCGTGGGGATCGGCGCCAGCAACTCGATCGCCAGCCAGAGATCTCCACCCACAACGTCCTCCGATGGCGCGGCAGCGACCCGCCCGGCGCCGAGGCGTGGCGCCTGGGCTTGTTTGACCAGCGCCGGCTGTGGGAAGTGTCTGACCATTCCTGCGCCCAGCTTTGCTGGCTCGGCCAGCAGGACCGAGGGGATCCAGATGACGAGTGGGATCAATGCGCTCCGGGCTCGAGCCACCGACGTGGTCAACATGTTCGCCACTCCGCTGAAGGCCTCGCACTACCTGGAGCTGGTGAACCCGCTCTGGTCGTCGCACCGACTGCAAGCCCGGGTCGAGGCCGTGTGGGACGAGACGAGCGACGCCCGCACCATCACCCTGAGGCCGGGGCGGAACTGGCGTCGCCATCGCGCCGGCCAGTTCATCCGGCTCGGTGTGCCCATCGAGGGCAGACGGTTCACGCGCACGTACTCCATTTCGTCCTCGCCGGAACGACGAGACGGATGCATCACCATCACCGTCAAAGTCCTCGATGGGGGTCGCATGTCCGGCCACCTCGTCCGGAACCTCGAGGTCGGCAGCTTCCTTCCGATCGGTCTCCCGCAGGGCGAGTTCCTCGTTCCGGAGGCAACGCCGGTGCGCCCGCTTTTCCTCACCGCCGGGAGTGGGGTCACGCCCGTCATGAGCATGCTGAGGACGTGGGACATCGTCGGCAACATGCCCGATGTGACCCACATCCACTATGCGCCGCACCAGTACGACGTGATCTTCGGCCAGGAACTCGATGCGTTGGCTGCCAAGCATCGGCGCTACCGCTACCAGCCCGTCCTTACCCGCCAGGAGCCGGCGAAGAACAGCACCGATCACCACTTCCACCCTGCACAGCTCGAGGAACTCTGCCCCGACTGGCGTGAGCGAGAGGTGTGGGCGTGCGGTCCGCAGTCCCTCCTCGATGCGCTCGAAGCGCACATGGACGATGCCGGCCGCAGCCGGTTCCTGCACGTCGAACGCTTCCGGGCCCAGCTGGCCGAGGTGCCGACCGACGCCGAGGGTGGCGAGGCCACGTTCCGCTCCGGCGACCAAACCGTCCAAGCCGCTGCTGAAGCATCGACCCCGTTGCTCCGAGTGGCCGAAGACGCCGGGCTCAACCCGCAGCACGGATGTCGCATGGGCATCTGCCACAGCTGCGACGTGCCCCTCGTGGCCGGCCGGGTGCGCGACCTGCGAACCGGAGAGGTCATCGAAGAACCGGGGCGCCTGGTGCAGATCTGCATCAGCGGCGCCGCCGGTGATTGCGAGATCGCCCTCGCTCCCGCCACCCAGCAGAAGGAACCCCGATCGTGACCGCAACCCTGCCCGTCGAGCTCGAGGCTTCCGTGATCGAGCAGCTTGGTCGCGAGCTCGACGAGATCTACGACACCACCATCGCCAGCCTCGGCGAACGCGACGAGCGCTACATCCGCCGCCTCATCCGGTTCCAGCGGAGCCTGGCCGTGGGGTCGAGGGTCGCCATGTTGGCCGGCGCCGCCATCCGTCCTCGGGGCTTGCTCGGCCGGCGCACCGGCCCTCGCGGCCACCAAGCGGGTCGTGCCCTTCTCGGGCTCGGCGCAGCGGGGCTCGGCCTGGCGAAGGTCCTGGAGAACATGGAGATCGGGCACAACGTGATGCACGGTCAGTGGGACTGGATGAACGACCCCGACATCAATTCCACGGTGTGGGAGTGGGACACGGTGTGCTCATCGGACCATTGGAAGCACGGGCACAACATCGTCCACCACACCTGGACCAACGTCATCGGCATGGACCGAGACGTCGGCTACGAAATCATGCGGACCTCCTCCGATCTTCCGTGGAACCCGGTGTACTTGGCACAGCCGATCTACAACACGCTGCTGGCGCTCCTGTTCGAGTGGGGCGTCGGCGTTCACGAGGTCGACTTCCAGAAGGTCGCCACCGGCACCGCCGAGGAGCGGGCGACGCAGGTCGAGCTCCTCCGGGGCTTCGCGGAGAAGGCATCGCGCCAGATCGGCAAGGACTACATCTTGTGGCCGGCGCTGGCCGGCCCAGGGTTCGCGGACGTGGTCAAGGCCGATGCCGTCGCCAACCTCATCCGGAACCTCTGGACCTACACGATCATCTTCTGCGGGCACTTCCCCGATGGCGTCCACGTCTTCGACAAGAGGGTGGTGGAGGACGAGACGAGAGCCGACTGGTACCTGCGCCAACTGCTCGGTTCCGCCAACATCACCGGTGGCCCGACGTTCCACGTCCTGGCGGGGAACCTCAGCCACCAGATCGAGCACCACCTCTTTCCCGACATGCCGAGCGTGCGCTACCCGCAGGTCGCTCCGCGCGTCGAGGCCCTCTGCACGCGCTATGGCCTGCCGTACAACTCGGCCCGTCTGGGCCGGCAGTTCGGCACCACCCTCCGCAAGATCTGGCGATATGCGCTCCCCGGCGGTGCTGACAAGGTCAGCGAAGCACCTGCCCTTCGGACCTCCTCGATGGACTCGACCGTCTCCGCCTAGGGCGCGGCCGAGTCCGACGGAGTGGGGTCGGGACTGAGGCCTCAGCCCGTGTACGCGGGGTTGCCCGGGACGGGCTGGGCGGGGGTGGGGTCTTGCGGGGGGTCCTCCGCGGGGGAGGTCGCCGCTCGGCAGGTCACCGCGACCGTCTGCGACGACGTACGGGTGCCGTCGCCGGGGTCGAAGGTGAGTTCGAACGAGTACACCCCCTTGGCTTCGACGGCTCCACCCTCCACCGGGCGCGGATCCTCCAAGCCGGAAACCGATGCGGTAGCCGTGGCGCCGGCCGCGGCGCCCTTCATCAGACGGCGATGTCACTCGCCCCCACCCGTAGGGGAGACCCTTCGCTTGCCTCGGGCCTCGCCGCGCCGTCGCCGCGGTCGGGACGTTTGGCCATGTTCCTCCTCGGTGTTGCGGCTTACGCTGGATCTATGTCCGTCACGGATCTCCTCCCGCTGTCCCCCAAGCCGCCGACGAAGATCGCGGCCCGCATCGCAGGCATTCCCGGGCCTCGCAGGTGGCCCTTCCGGAGCTCCGGGCACTCGATGGATGCGGATCGTTCGGCTGGCGTGCCGTCAGTCGTCAGAGCTGCTTTGTGCGCGCTCCTCGTACTCGTGGGGCTCACTGCCATGGGGCCGGCACCGGCCCAGGCTGCGGGCAAACCGGGTTCGTTCTACGACGGGAACATCGCGTACTCGACCATCACCAACTGCGTGTCGATCATCCAAGGCGCGCCGTACCAGGAGAACGGCGCCGGCGTGTACACGGGCGCCTACGCCGACCCCGACGAGACCCCGCCGGTCCCGTCGGTGAACCAGCCGTTCTACATGCACGTCGTGGTCTACGGGCTGGGCAATTCGTGTTCCGGGCAGCGATTCGTCCCGGCCATCGATCTGCCCGCCGGCGTCTCGTTCGACACCACCAACCCGATCCTCTGCTTCACCGCTGCGGGCCAGGTCAGCGGCGCCACCGACTGCCCCCAGTGGGGCAACGTGGTCCCCTCGACCATCGGTGGTGACAAGGAGTACCGCTCGAGCGACACGGCGAACGTGCAGACCTGGCCGCTGCCGACAGGCAAGTTCTGGGAGTTCCGCTTCCCGATCACCTCGCCATCCACGCAGTCCAACGCGACGATGCACGCCTTCGTGAAGATGATCGATGGCAACAGCTCGCCCACCCTCGATGCACGCGCCCCCCTCTACGTCTTCGGAGCGGCTTCTCCGGCATCGCTGCTCTACGACTCGCCCTCCACCGTGGCAGCGCCGAAGGCTCCCGACGGCACCACAACGCCGCTGTACGGCCTGTACTCCACCGCCAACTACTTCACCAACGGCCAGGCTGGCACCGGCACCTTCGACATCGGCACGGCGCCAGGCGTCTACCCGCAACACGTGTCGTTTTCGCTGCCCACTGGATCTCCCAGCTGGCTGGTCTGGACGGACTGGGACGAGTCGGGGGTGTCGGCGCTGGTCCCCGGCACCACCTACTACTGGCGAGCCACGTTCACGCCGACGGCTGGAGCGAAGATCAACGGTGCCGAGCAGCGGTTCAAGGTCCCCGCATCCAAGACCTGCGGCGGTCAGCTGGTCACCGTGAGCCTGGCATTGGGCCAACAGCCCACGGAGGGCAACGACGTCATCTTGGGCACCGATGCCTCTGAGTCCATCTCGGGCGGTGGAGGCAACGACATCATCTGTGCGGCTGGAGGCAACGACACGGTCGCCGGCGGTGCCGGCAACGACACCATCGACGGCGGGAGCGGCACCGACACGGCAAGCTACGCGGGCAACGCCACGGCGGTCACCGTGAGCCTGGGGACCTCCGCCCTGCAAAACACGTTGGGTGCAGGCAGCGACCAGGTCGCGAGCTTGGAGAACCTCATGGGGTCGTCCCTCTCCGACACGCTCACCGGGAGCATCGGCAACAACACCATCGACGGCGGCGATGGTGCGGACACGATGGCAGGCGGCACCGGAAACGACACCTACACCTGCAACGCATCGAACGACGTCATCACCGGCGAGACCTCCACGAGCGGTATCGACACCGTGAAGAGCACGGTGACCAGGGTGCTGGGCTCGACGCTCGAGAACCTCACGCTCACCGGTTCGGCCCCCATCAACGCGACCGGCAACTCGGCGGCCAACGTGCTGATCGGTAACAGCGGGAACAACATCCTCAACGGATCATCGGCCGCGGACACCTACACCGGCGGAGCTGGCGCCGACGGGTTCACCGCCAGTTCCATCTCGACCTTCGACCTCGTCACCGACTTCACCCCCGGGACCGACAAGGCCCGCATCAGCCAGTCCGGCTGGCACATCGGCGACAGCGACCTGCTGGTCGAGGGGGCGACCACCAAGACCGGCCCCGGCGGCTTCTCGAACAACGCCGAGCTGGTGATCATCACCAACAACGTGACGAGCCTCACCGCGAGCAACGAGGCCGCCGCTATCGGCAGCGCGACTGGCACCTACGCGGTGGGCGCCCGTCGCATGTTCATCGTCGACAACGGCACCACCAGCCAGCTGCTCCTGTTCACCTCGACCAACACGGACGCCAAGATCTCATCCAGCGAAATCCGCCCGATGATGACCTTCAAGAACCGGGTGAACCTCACGACCAACACCGTCCAGTTCGTCACCTGATGCCCTCCGCCCGAGCCGGGGGCCGAACGGCGCGAATCGAGGACGACTGAGCGGGAGCGGTCCGCCACGCGGGAGTTCGTCGCGTGCCCCAGACCTCGCTCCCCGGCTGGCTCACGGCGCGGTCGCCCCCATCGTGGGCGACACCGTTGCCTACCGGTGGACGGTGACCAACACGGGTGGCACGACCACCGCAGCCGCCGCGACGACGTCGCTCACCCAGAGCGTCACCACACCCAGCGCCCGGCTCGCCACCTTGTCGGCGGCCGGTGCAACCTGCACGGTCTCGTCGGCCACGTGCAGCGCACCCTCGCTCGCCCCCGGGGCGTCGATCACCGTCACCGCCACGATCGATGTCCTCCGACTGCCAGCCTACGACGTCCTCCGGGGCGACGCCGGTGCTGACAAGCTCTACGGCGGCAACGGCAACGACGTCATCGACGGTGGCACCGAGTCCGACCTCTGCCGCCAAGAAGCAGGCACCGGCACCCCGACCACCTGCGAGGCCTGATCTGCCGCCGCAAGGCGTCGGAACGTTCCCGCCTCGTGCCCGTCACCTCGGTTCTAGCCGGAACTGGAAGCCGGCAAATGCCGAGTTGGACGTCAGCTGTGTCCTGCAGCTTCGGGCACGTCTCAGGTCGGGGCGATCACGACGATTCCGAGGGCCACAGCCGACGATGCGAGCCGTTCGTCGTAGGTGATGACGCCGTCCAGGTCGTCGCCAAGGTCGAGAGCCGCGACAAGGTGCAAGGCGTCCAGGCTGCGGAGAAGGTCAGGCTCGATCATGCTCGCCTGCTCGAACAACGAGGTCGACAGGGTGAGAAGGACGAGCGAATCCAGCACCGCCCTCGCTTGCTGCATCTGGTCCGGAGCGCCCCGACGCGTGGCACGCAGGAGTTCCGTGCGGAGCAGATCGCTCGAGACGATCGGCTCCGTTGCCTTCATCACCCACGCACGGAGTGCCTTCGAGCCAACTTCCTCGACGACGAGCTTCACCGCCGCGGACGTATCCAGGTAGTACGCCACCGCTGCGGGGCCTAGTACCGCTCGGCGTCGCGCATCTCGGCGAGGGTTGCGGAGAGCGACGATCGACCGGGCTTGCGACGAGACGGCGCCGGGAGCGTGGACAGCGCCCTCCTCGGGGGCCGAGCGCGGCCAGCGGCCACCAACGCGTCGAGGCGGCCCGAAGCGATCGGAACGAGCTGAGCGACTGGTCGACCCCGATCGGTGATCGTGACCTCTCCCCCAGCCGCCGCCTCCGCCACGACCGCAGATGCGTTTTGCTTCAGCGCTCGAACCCCGACCTGGCTCATGTGCTACATGGTAGCTCATTTCAGGATGGATGCAACAGGTTGGAGCGGCCGGATCAGCCTGACCGTCTCGAGGCGACCTGCCCCTACGATCACCGCATCTCATCGACATCGAACGTCCGCCACCCTCCTGGACCCAACGAGACGACGTCTCGATCTCGGTCGGCACGACACCGCCTCCTCGTGGTGGCCATGGTCGTGGGATCGCTGGCCGTCGGCTGCGCCACGAACTCTTCCGACTCCTCCGACGACACCAGAAGTACTTCCTCGAAGGCCTCGACGGAAGAGTTCGTGGCCGAGGTCGACGACTTCGTCAACTTGGCCGCCATGACGCCGGTGCGCGGGTTCTTCATCTCGCACCCCGGCGGCAAGCTCGACGAGGCGGTGGCGGTGGCCGAGTCAGCTGACGGCGGCACCTACCCGGTGGGGACCATCATCCAGCTCATCCCCCAGGAGGCCATGGTCAAGCGAGGCGGCGGCTTTGACCCTGCGGCCAACGACTGGGAGTTCTTCGAGCTCGACGTGTCGGCGGCCGGCACCGAGATCCACCAGCGGGGCCGCGGCGAGATCGAGAGCCGCTTCGGTGTGGGGAGTTGCTCGAGCTGCCACTCGCAGGCGGGCGACCAGTTCGACCTTGTGTGCGAGGACACCCACGGCTGCGAACCGCTGCCCGTCTCCGACGACATCATCCTCGGCCTCCAAGAAGGCGACCCCCGCCCACCGCTGTAGGAAAACCCCGTCCGACCAGGTCAGCTAGGGGTGGGACAGATGGGGTCGGAACGGGTTTCGCCGAGTCCGGAACGGATTCCGGCCCAGCCAAGGCTCCGACGCACCCCACCACGGCTCCTGCAACAGGAGCCGGAACGACCATGTACCGACGGGGGCGTGGCTCCTCGCAGGTGCAGTCCCCTTGGCGCTCGGCGCACTCGTGGTAACTCGGCGATCCCGAACCTGGCGTTCCGGGCGGCGCGCCGCCTGAACCCGCCGGGGGTCAGCGCTGGGACTCAGGCGCAGACGCCGTCGCTGCGTCCAGGCTTGACCATGAGGCCTTCAGCCACGAGCAGGGTGCAGGACGGTCCGCCGACCAGGGGGAAGGTGGCCCCGCCGATGGAAGAAGAGGCCGCCAAGGTGCCGTCGTCCGCCCCGAGGTCCCACACGACTGGGCAATCCTCGCCGGCGGGACGTCGCACGACGAACCAGTGCACGCCGCCGCTGATCTCGATCGCCATGGCGTTGAAGTAGCGGCCCTTTCCATCGCTGGCCCCGGGACCTGCGGCCGCCACCCGTCCCTCGATCGTGAGGGAAGGCGTGAAGGCCTTGTCCTTGCTCTGGCAGTAGAGAGTGACGTGTTCCTCGCCACCGTTCGCACGCACATCCAAACCTAGGTAGGGACCGCCCTCGTCGGCATACGCCGTGCACTGGGTGGTCTCCCCTGCCACCGACGGCACGCTCGTCGGGCACGAGACCGCTGCGGATCCAACCTCGGCGGGTGCGAGCGAGTCCACCGTGATTGCGTTGCCAGTCGCTGCGTTCCACGGCGCCGGGGCATCGGCGGGCGGGCGCACATCACCACCGCTGGGCTCTGCCGAATCTTTCGCCGTTGTGGTGGTCGCCGCTGTTGTGGTGGATGTGGCGTCGGCCGGGGCGGTCGTGGTGGAGCGGGCCTGCGGATCGGTGCTCCCTCCACAAGCGAGAGACACGAAGGCCAGGCTGAGGAGAGCAAGGGGTGCGGCACGACGAAGCATGCCCGGGGACCCTACGCGGTGCACGTTTGCTCCGCGGCGAGCGCCACGCGGCCCGGCCGCGCCAACCCATCTGGCGCTGCACCGCCACCGGCAGCGCAGAAGCGAACCGCCGCTCACCGCAGCGGCCTGAGTCCACCGAACCGGCCCTTCGGGCAGCCTCGGCGCGCCCGAACGCAGTTCGAGCACCGGTTCGGACATCAATGCGGCCGGAACCGAGGCTCAAGCGCACCTCGACCGCCCCGTACGATGTGCCGGTTGCCGGCGACGGGCGGAGGGCGGAGGGCGGAGGTTTCGCGCCACGTTTCGTACCGACCCCGTCCCCGTCCTCCGCAACGAGCTCTCCGTCGTGGCTCAGCCGGTGTAGTTGGCGCTCCCGGGGACGGGGGTGGCGCCCGGCGCAGCGTTCGGGTCGGTGGCCGGGATGGTGGTCGCCGTCGCGCCGCCCCCATCCGACGTGGTCGTCGGGCCGTGTGGGGTCGTGGTCGTGGTCGTGGGCGCCGTCGTCGGGACGACGGTGCTGGACGTGCTCGTCGACCCAGGCGTGGTCGTGGACGTGGTGGACGTGCTGGTCGTGCTGGTCGAGGTGGTGGTGCCGCCGGTGGCGGTGACCGTGACCGTGGCTCGGGCGGTGGCCCCGTCGGCGTCGGCGATGACGTAGCTGAAGCCGTAGGTGCCGTTGGCCAGCGGCTGCACGTGGACCTGGCCGTCGTGGTCCAGCCAGGCGTGGCCGTTGGTCGCGCCGAAGACCGAGACCAGGGTCAGCCCGGACGGGTCGATCGCGCGGGTTCGACGCCTGGGGGCGGAGGCGTCGGGATCGTCGTCGTTGGCCAGGAGCGCCGACGGGTCGAAGACGGTGTCCACCCCTGCCGGAACCTCGAGCGTGTCATCGCCGGCGACGGGCGGTGCGTTGCCGACCACCGTGACGGTCGCGGTGGCGGAATGGGCGGGATCGCCGGCCACCGCGAAGGTGAACGTGGTGGTGCCGCGGAACCCCGGGGCGGGGGTCAGGATCAGCTGACCGTCCAACCCGGTCGTCATGGTCAGCCCGGTGGGCACTGGCGTGGCCAGGGCAAGCTCCGCGGACGGAGGCGGGGTCACCACCTCGAACGGCGTCACCGTGTCGTCAGCCGTGTGCAGGGTGACGGGCGTCGAGACGTCGGCGTCGATCGTCACGGCGAGCGGGGCGGCCACCGGCAGCGGGGGCGCCGGGTTGTCATCGGCACCGGGTGCGGGTTCCTCGCTCGGCGCCAGGACGGTGGTGACGTCGGACTCATCGGGCGCGTTCGGGTCATCGGGCGCGGCTTCGGGGTCCGGCACGAGCAGGGGCAGGCCGGGGTCGGTGCCCGTGGCCACGAGGGTCCAGTCGTAGTCGGGGTTGGCCTCGGAGCACGACGGAGTCGCCTGTGGGGTGATGTTCTCGACCTCGCCAGTGGGCGGGTCCACCACGCCCAGGTCGAGCTGCGTCGGCGGGTCGCAGACCGGGTACGCGTTCCGGAAGTTCGGGCCGTAGATCTGGCCGTCCGGCCCGGACTCGAGCTGGGTGGGCCGCTCGTACCAGGGGACATCGGGCAGCGGCGTGACCCGGGTGTAGGTGCCGTTGGCAGGGTCCATCCGGAACGCTCCGAAGGCCTTGGGGCCCGATCCGGTGCCGCCGCCGGGGTTGAAGGTGGCCGCGTTCTCGAAGCCCCGGGAGAGCAGCATCTGGCCGTCGGCGGTCCAGGCCACCGACTCGTTGAAGTCCATCTGCCAGTCGAACGATCCGTAGGGACCCGTGCCGCGGAGCTGGGTCGGCATGGGCGAGATGACCCGCCGGGACGAACCGTCGACGGCGGCCAGCACGATCGCCGAGTAGTCCCGAGGAGTCCGCGTTGTGCCTGCGTCGTCGTAGGAGTAGATGAACTGGCTGAGGAACGCCACCGCCGTGCTGTCAGGTGACCACTTGGGACAGCCGCCGCGCTCGTAGGGCCCGCGATCGCCGAGGGCGTAGAGGCGGGGCGGCTCTCCCGGCACGGGGGTCGGGAAGCTCGGGTGCCAGGTGAGCGGTGCGGTCGGGTACGGCGCATCGTTGGACGTCATCACCGTGGGCGGCGACCAACCCGTTCCGTTGCGCCGGCTCACCAGGAGCCGAGACCCCCACCACGCGATCGACTGGCCGTCGGGGCTCAGCGCGGGGCAGTCCATCCAGGCCCCGGCGGTCCCGGCCGGCCACCAGGGGTCGGACGGGCCAGGGGTGACCGGCTGGATGTCGCTGCCGTCGGCCTTCACCGAGAAGACCCGCGTCCCGTTGTCGTAGTTGGGGGATTCCGGGTCGGTGCCGTCGAACTCCGGCGAACGGAGGTTCGAGGTGAAGTAGATCCGGCCGTCGGACCCCCACGAGGGATCGGTGTAGCTGGCAGGCCAGTGGGCGCCGGTCGGGCCGGTGCTCACGGCCGGAAGACCGATGTCGACGACATCGGTGCCATCGGGCCGCATGGTGAAGAGCCGGTACACGGAGCTGTCCTCGCCGCGCACGAACACCACGCGCTGCTCGCCGATGGTCGAGTCCGGCTGGGCCGAGAAGGTGCCGGAGGTGGCGTCGCCGTAGCGGGCGCCGTCGGAGACGACCACCCGCACCCGCACCGCGTCGCCCCCGATGTCGAGCGGGACCGGGGTGGTGATCGTCTCACCGGTGATGCCCTGGGCCAACGGCCGCCACGTGGTGCCGTCGTCGTCGGAGATGTAGACGCTGGCGGTGAGGGCATCGCCGTCGGGGTCGGTGGCGGTCCACGTCACGGAGAGCGGCTGGCCGCGAGGCACGTTGGACCCGGCAGCGGGGCTGGTGAGGGTGACCGAGGGGGCGGCCGTGAGGGCGACGGTGTCCACGATCGCTCCGTCCAACCGCACCCGGAGGGAGCGGGCGGCGGGATCCAGGTCGACGAGGGCGGCGAACAGGTGACCGAACGGTTCGGCCGGCGGCGTCGACCCTGGGGCGTAGGAGCCTTCGGCCCCACCGAGGCCCACCTCCTCCTCGTCGCCGATCGGAACCCCGGAGGTGTCGAGCTGCTCGACCGTCAGGTGGCTCAGGTCGAGGCCGCCAGGGGCGACGGGATCGGTCTGGTCCCCC
This sequence comes from Acidimicrobiales bacterium, assembly GCA_046594195.1. GTDB lineage: Bacteria > Actinomycetota > Acidimicrobiia > Acidimicrobiales > Iamiaceae > Aquihabitans. Next base: position 193,301 of record JBKJPY010000093.1, read on the forward strand.
GGGGCGGCCGGGAGCCAGGTGCCCTCGGTCAACCCCAGGCTCCCGTCGGCAGTCGGTGCCACGATGCCCCGGACCCAGATGCCCGAGCCCCCCGCCGACAACGGCTCGGGAGCGTTGCCCGGGCCGCCGATCAGGGGGGCCAGCGCGTCCCACGTGGCGCCACCGGTCCAGTTCTTGGGCTGGGACACCTCGGCCATCCAGTCGGTGCCGGCCCGGTTCTGGCGGCGGTCCACGCGGGCACCCGACGCCGGGATCAGGGTTTTGGTGTGGCCGATGCCGAAGACGTGGGACAGCTCGTGGGCCAGCGTCTCCGCCGGGGCGGTGACCTCCATGACCACCGCCCGGGTGCCGGGCACGGCCACGCCGACGGCCCCGCCGGCGACCGCCTGCAGCCAGCCGTCGGGCACGACGAGCACCGCGGCGTCGGTGGTCGTGGTGCGGGCGACCTCGTCCAGGGACGCCAGGGCCTCCAGCATCCCGACCTCGGTGGCGGGGACGGGCAGCTCGAGGCCACAGGCCAGCCCGACGCGGATGCCGGACTCGTCGACCGGCATGGCCGCGGCGGCGAACGACGCCTGCCGCTCGGCCAACGCCTTGGCCGACGAGCAGGCCACGCTGCCGGCGCCCACGTCGGCCGTGGCGACCACGACGTGCAGGGGCCGCGCCTCCACCGAGACCGGTGCGTCCTCGGGGGCCAGCTCCATGGTGTTGTCGAACCGTTTGCCAGACGCGGTGCCCGCCGGGTCCGCCACCGTCACGGTGGCGAATACGATGTCGTCGGTCTCGGCGGTGAACGTCGAGGTCGTGGGCAACAGGACCACGTTGCGACCGGGCTTCAGCTCGACCTGCTCGGTGGTCTCCGGGACCAGGTCCCGTCGGGCACCGTGGCCGTCCTCGGCGGTGACCGTGGTGGTCACGGCCAACGACTGGGCCACGCTGATCGACGCGTCGATCGTGGCCTGCACCACCGACGGCCTGCCGGTGACGACGGCGTGGCCGTCGGCCGGGGCCTGCACGATGCGCACCTTGTGCACGGCTGCGTTGGGGCTGGTCGCCAGCTGGGCGGCCAGCACCTCGTAGGTGTAGTTGCCCAGGCCCTTGAGCTCGGCCCAGATGCCCACGGCCGAGACCGCGTCCACCGCCGGCGGGCCCTGCATCAAGGCGATGCCGTCGCCCGACACCAGGCGGTCGAGCTGGCGCACCTGGCCAACCTGCGGCGTCCCGCCCGTGGTCGTCACCGCGGCCGAGGTGACGGTGGTGCCCGTCGAGGTGATGACCATCAGGTCACCGAGCGCATCGGCCCCTCCGGCGGGGGTCGAACCGGTGCCCGGCGTCGGGAGCAGGAAGGTGGACCGGAGGTCACCGAAGATGGCGTCGCGGTAGACCTGCTGGCCCTGGCGGTTGGGGTGGAACGCCCCGTTGGGGTCGTGCTGCTCCGCCAGCGACTCGCCGAGCTGCACGATCCAGTGGTCGTCGGCGCAATACCCGTGGCGGCGGAACTTCTCGGAGATGCCACCCACATAGCGCCAACCGTGGGCCGCCGCCGAGCTCCGGCCGATCGCGTTCATGGCGCCGATGAGCCCGTCTCGTGCCCAGATGGCCTCGTCGTCGTTCAGCAGCCCGCCGCCGTTGGCAGTGACCGCGCAGCGCATCTCGGTGACGCCGAGGCTGTCAGAAGTGGGGTCGAAGTACTCGGTGAGGTGGACCCGATCGGCGGGGATGCCCTGGGCCGTGATGGCGTCGGCCAGCAGCGAATAGCGGGGCGCGAGCGTCTCGAGGCGGTCCTCGAAGTCGTCCCGCACGGTGGACTTGTCGCAGGTGGTGAGGGTCGCGGCCAGACAGCCCTTGACCACGTCGGAGAACTTGACGTCGTTGGCCCCGATCGACACCAGCAGGCCGTCGACCGGGCGGTTGCCGACCAGCGTGGCCATCTGGGCGAGCTGCGACGGTTTCAGCGATCCCGTGAACGGCTCGACGCCCTCGTAGCTGTCGATCAGCCCACCGGTGGACGGGTCGTCGACACCCTCGACCTTGGGCGAGTCCTCGACGGCCGCCCCGGAACAGGCGAGCTGGACGAACGTCACCGAGCTGTGGGGGTCGGTGTCTTCCAGCTTCAGCGCGGCCAGGGCCGGCCCGGCGTAGGCCGAGCGGTGGCACGCGGCATCCTGCCAGCGGGCCGGGACCGACCCACCCGCGTGCGGGCTGCCCTCGGCCGACGCCACGGAGTCGCCGATCGAGACGATGACCTGGTCCTGCGGCTTGACCTCATGGAGCACCGTGGCGGTGTCGGCGTGGTCGTCGGTGACTTCGAGCTCGACCGATGCGGTGTCGCCGTCCTGGAGGGTGATCGTCGCCTTGCAGGGGACGGGGCCGGGCGTCTGGATGACGCCGTCCACCCTCCAGGCGTACTTCGTGATGGTCCGGCCCACGCCGCTCTTGGACGCGCAGCCGTCGAGCGACACGGTCATGGTCTTGTTGGCGTACACCCGGAGCTGGTCGACCGTGTCGTTGTGCGAACCGTTGGCGGGATCGGCCAGCCCGTCGGCGTCGGTGTCGGTGTAGCGCTTCGGCACCGACCACGAGAACCGGGGGATCGGGCGCTCGGGGCCCACGGTCGCAACGCCCAACTCCACGGCGGGCTCGGCGCCAGGGGTGAAGGACACGGCCGTGGGAGAGGAGAAGCTGGCGGCCCCGTCGGTGCTGGTGGAGACCGAGGTCAAGCCACCCTTGGCGGCCACGGCCACGGCCACCGTGCCCCGTGTAGCCGTCAGGGCCGCGGAATAGCCGTCGGCCATGACCGTGACGGGCCCACCGAAGGCGCCGTTGCCGGTCGCCGAGGACACCACGACCGTCCGATTGGTCGAGCCCTCGGGCGGGCGCTGGGTCAGCAGGACGTGGACCTTGCCGTCGGCCGCCGCCACCGACGACTGCCAGCTGCCGTACTCGAAGTACGGCTTGGGGAGGTCGCGCGTCGTGCCGAGCACCCGGTCCACGGCGGTCACCGCCCCGATCCTGGCCTCGAGGGGGTTCGTGTTGAAGGCGTTGAACGTGACCACCATGGCCCCGTCGGCGGCGGCGAGTTGGACCCAGCGCCCCGGAAGGCTCCGTTCGGCGAAGAACGTGCGGGCCCCGTCGTCGGTCCCCCGCAGCTCGGCGTTGCCGCCATGCTCCCAGGCCACCCAGGTCCGGTCGTCGTCGACGGCGACCCGGGCCTCGAAGGCGTACTCGTCGAGCCGGACCGGCCGGTCCCAGTTGTTGCCGGCATCCGTGGAGGACGCCAGGTAGGGCGCCTCGTGGCACACCGACTGCGGACCGGGCTCGCACCACCAGCCCAGGAAGCTGACCGCCACCCGGTCGCCATCGACGGCCAGCCACGGGCGAGTGGCGCCACCGTCGTCACCGGCGAAGCGGGCCCGGGTGCTCCACGTCTTGCCGCCGTCGGTGCTGCGGCGGTACGTGATCGTCTGGCCGAGGACGCCGTTCTCGCGCACCACGGTGTGGAAGGTCCCTCGGCCGTCGGTGACCACCCGTCCGAACACCGTCATCTGGCCCATGGACGTGGAGGCAACCGGATCGAACACCCCGGGGTCCACGGCGGCAGCCGGTCGGGCCGCGATGCCGACCAGCACCGAGGCACAGACGGCCATGGACACGGACAGGGCCACCGTCCGGCGCGGCGTGCCCGTCCCGGCCCGCCGGCGTGCTTGCTGCTGTCCCCGCATGACGACCTCCCTCGACACGGCCGCTCAGCTGACCGACGTAGCAGTGCGAGCCGTGCGAGTCGTGCAAGCCGGACGCTACCAGCCACAGCCGCACACGGTTTGGGGGGCACCGTTGCGTTGGATGCGAACCCGGTACACGTAGCGCCTGACGCCGGCGACCTTCACGTAGGTCTCGTCGACGAACCACCGGCCACCTACGGCGTGGCGGCACGGCCGAGCGGCATCGGCCACGGCTCGGGCCGACAGGGGCCGGGACCGCCACGCGTAGTAGCTCGACCTCGACACGTCGGCCATGCGGCACAGATCGGTAATGCGGTAATCGGCTTGGTGATCATCAACGAACCGGAAGCCGCTCACCGGTTCGTCTCCCGAGCGAAATAGGCGGCCGCCTTCCGCAAGATCTCCAAGTCGACCTCTTGCTGCGCCGTCTTCTTCCGCAGCCGCTTCAACTCGGCACGCTCAGACTCGCTGAGCGCGTCGGGATTACGCAGCACGCTCGGACGCTTCACCATCGAGCTTCACCCAGTTCCACAGCGTGCCCTCGGCTATCTCGAGCGACCTGGCCACCTCGGCAACAGGTCGACCCGAGGACTTCACCAGGGCAATGGCTTCACGACGAAACTCGGTCGGGTACTTCGCTGGACGACCCATTCGGGCCTACGTTCTTTGGGGTCTCCCCCAGAATTAGGTGTCCACGAGACCCTGGCAACTCCACAATCTCCCACTAGTGGTGCAAAGCCGAAGCTTAGTATAGGGTCCCGTTCGGGCGATTTTCGCTCGAACAAGTGACTTGGGGGACCGGACTGTGTTTGCAGATTTCAAGAAATTCCTTATGCGTGGAAACGTCGTAGACTTGGCTGTGGCGGTTGTCATTGGTGCTGCGTTTACCGCCATCGTCACGGCCATCACCACGGGGTTGATCACTCCGCTCGTCGGGATGATCGCTTCCAAGGACTTCACGGAGATGACCTTCCAAGTCAATGGCAGCACCTTCAGCTATGGACTTGTCATTGACGCGACCATCCGCTTCGTATCCGTTGCCGCTGTCGTCTTCTTCCTCGTGGTACGGCCGATGCAAGCCGTCGCAGCCCGCAGACTGACTGACGAACCGATCGAGGACACGCCGGCTCCATCGGACGAGGCCATCCTCTTGACTGAGATCCGCGACCTGCTTTCTCGAAACTGATCGCAGGGTTTCTCCGACCGGCATTCGGCGCAACGCCGGGTTGGCCTGGCTCACCTGAGTGGCGGTGTCATGCGAGGGGACTGTTGCGTTGTCCCGGCGCGGGCGCCACGACAAGGCTCTCAAATGAAGCGCCGTCGGTCCTGCCCGCCGATCCAGACAGGGTCAGGATCGGCTCGCCGGGTTCCGGTTCCCGCCCGATGTGATCATGTTGGCGGTGCGCTGGTACGGAACGGCCTCGCCCTCTGGCGACACCACCACCTGCTTGCGCTTGACCAGCGGGAGTCCCTCGGCAACTTCGAGTGAGACCCGGATGGCGGCCAAGTTCGCACTCGCTCCAGCGAGAGCCTCGGCCGCATCGGAATTGCCTTCGGTGACCGCATGATCGAGGACTCCAGATGCTCAACCCGCCGCTCGAGCTTGCCCTGCCCGAATCGAGCGCCGATCCCACCCGAACCCGATTGACCGCCCTCGTCTGCAGGATGGTTGTCGGCGGCCGGACTGGGGCGGTCTTTCCGCTCCTCGTTCCACTTCTTGGCCATATCCGCAAGCGTGACCGCCTGCTTGGCAATCGCGTCCTGCACCTCTGGCTCGCTCAGCCTCTTGATCAAGACGAGCCCAAGGCCCGCGAGGGCTGCCTTTCCCTGCTTACCAGGGCCCCTGCTACGCGCCCGGGACCCCTACACCCCGCTAGGATCCGAGGAGCCCGTTTGGGGTGATCGCAGGGCCGGCAGTTCATCAACCGTTGGGGCCGATCCTCTGTGGCAGCGAATGCGATCCCGTAGTGTCTCCCGCAGTCAAATGGGTGGGGTTTTGGAATGGTTGGCAAGGTCCTTAGGTCCCGGTTTGGCGTCGACTCTCCCACTTCTCTCTCCCGACGTCCCCACCCCAACCTTTGTCGGCCAGGTGGCCCGCCCCATTATTTTGTCTGCCCCTAATGGCTCCGTCTGGACCGGGGGAACCGGGGTAGGAACCGGGTTGAGCCGTAGAACCTACGCCCACCAGAGAGTCCCACCGTGAACACACGTCGAACCCGCGTGGGCCGTGCCGCCGTACGCCTCCGGTACCTCGCTGCCACCCTCACGCTAGGTCTGGTCGGCGTCGCCATGACTCCGCTACCTGCCGCTGCAGCCACGGTGCCCGGCGCTCCGACGATCACGAACGCAGCTGCGGGAAACCTCAAGGCCTCCATCAGCTTCACCGCCCCGGCGAGCGACGGCGGGAGCGCCATCACCGGGTACACCGTTACGTGCACCGGTTCGGGCGGCGGCGCCACCGGCATTGCATCGGGCACCACGAGCCCCATCGTCGTCACGGGCCTGACGAACAAGAAGACCTACACCTGCACCATGGTGGCAACCAATGCCATCGGCTCCAGCGTCGCGTCGGCAGCATCGCAGGCCTTCGTGCCGAACACGGGACCATCCGACCCGCCCACGATCGGCACCGCCACGGGCGGCAACGCCCAGGCAACGGTCACCTTCACTGCACCGGCCGATACCGGTGGCGGCACCATTTCTTCGTACACCGTGACTTGCACCTCGGCCGACGGTGGCGCAACTGGCTCCGTTAGTGGTGCGGCCAGCCCGCTGACGGTCGCGAGCCTGACCAACGGCAAGACCTACACCTGCACGGCCGCCCACACGTACGATCCGACGATGAAAGTCATCGTTCTGCACAACGCGGCCTGCGTTCGGGACCTGAAGCTGGCCTCGGACACCGCCGTGGCCGCCGTAGCCGAGACCGAGACCCTCGAGGAGCAGGCCCAGGCGGCGTTGGATCGCCATCGCACCGCAGAGGCCAAGCTCCGCGGGGACCTGACGCGCGCCCGGGACTCCGTAGGAACCCGAACGCCACCGGCGCCCGAGGGCCGTTCGTTGCAGGACGACTGGTCAGTGCTCGCCACGTGGGCCGGCGCCGAGCGGGATGCCACGAGCGAGGAACTTGCGTCCGCCCACACCACCGTGGACGAGCTGAAGGCATCGCAACGTCGGGCGACCGCAGCGATCGAGGCAGCTTGCACCGAGGCCGGCGTCACGGGGCCCATCGCTCGGATGAACGAGCTGATCGCGACTGCTGTGGCGAACGCGGTGCACGCCCACGATGCGGCGTTGGCCCGACTGCAAGAGCTGGCCGATCTGGCCGAGGAGACCGCCCGACTCGAGGAGACCATCGCCCTGAACCGTGAGATGGGGCAGTTGCTCTCAGTAAGCGGGTTCGAGCGATGGCTGGTGCAATCCGCGCTCGATGACCTGTTGGCCCGGGCCACCGACCGGCTTTTCGAGCTCTCGGCCGGCCAGTTCTCCCTGGAGTCCGAGGATGGCGAGTTCTCCATTCGAGACCATCGCAACGCGGATGAAGTACGCAACGTCCGCACCCTGTCCGGCGGGGAGACGTTCCTGGCCTCGTTGGCGTTGGCCCTCGCGCTGGCCGAGAGCATCGCGGACCTGGCCACCGAGGGCGGGCCGAGACTCGAGTCCATGTTCCTCGACGAGGGCTTCGGCACGCTCGACCCGGACACGCTCGACGTGGTGGCCACCACCATGGAGGAGCTCAGCGCATCGGGTCGCTTGATAGGCATCGTGACCCACATCCGAGACCTCGCGGACCGGATGCCCGTTCGTTTCGAGGTGCACAAGGACGCCACCACTGCCAGGGTCGAACGGGTCGAGGTCTGAGCGGATGAAGTTTGCCGTCGAGAGCTGGGATCCGTCGTACGGCTCGGCGGTCGAGACGCTCGATCTGGACCAGGCGACCGAGAAGGTGGACGGTGCGGTGGAGGTACCCCTGGCGGACTGGCAGCCCGTCGGCGCCGGACCGGACGTGGCGGTTCCCGACACCGTCTTGTTCGTCGACGGTGTGCGCCGCATCGACGCACGCGTGTGGATCTCCGACGACGGCAGCGCGCACCCCGGCGTGTGCGCGACCGTGGCCGCCGGGTTGGTGCGAACATCGCCGGCGCGCGCCGAGGTCGTCGACACGATGGTCATGCGAGGGCTCTACGCCACACCGGGGGGCGCCGGCCCGATCGTCACCCGGTCGGGGACCTACGACTTCGTGGCCTGCGCAGGTGACACGCCCGAGGACATCTACCTGGCGATCCACGGCCAGATGACCGACCTGGAACGGAGAGTGTCAGTCGCTGCCGGCCTGACCGATCTGCTGGTGGTCGACGGGCCGCTCCGAGGACGCAACAACCCCAACGTGGTCGGGTACGTGAAGAGCCAGCACGTCCAGTACCTCGAACCCGATCAGCAGCGGGTCCTTGGCCTGCTGGCGCCGGGCGAACGCACCCCGCTCTTCGTCATCGGTGGTCGCCAAAGCCGGTACTCGTGGTACCTGCGACTTCCCGGCCCACGGGTACATCCGCTCTCCGGCATCGTTCGCTGTGAGGCACCGGCGCTGGACGGGGTTGCGTCTGCCGCCGAGCGCGCCACATCGATATCGGTGGCGCTCCAACGCTTTGCCAGCGAACCCCACAAGGACACCCGAGCGCCCCAGAACCTCTACCCGATCGCCGGCCTCGAGAACGAGCTACGCCGAAGGTTGGGAGACGCCAACCTCATGGAACGAGCACTTCGCGTCGCAAGCCTCGAAGCCAGTAGCCACTAGGTAACAGCATTACAGTGACCCGCCGTTACCTGCGTGGCGGACACCTTCGATGATCAGCGCCGTTGCTGGCCACGGGCACGCATGACTGACGGGATCCCAGGAGGCTCACAGAGAGGCTTCGGACTTGGCGGTCTACTTCCAGAGCCCCGGGCAGCGGATTTGCGGTCCATAATCTCCCCATGGCGCGGGAACCTGATGCGAGCGGCTCTAGCTATCTCCGCGCGTATCGGAGCCTCGATGGGGTGGTCGACTACGACCGCTTCGTCCAAGTATGCGAGGCGCAGGGCCTACCGAAGCCAGCGAAGCGAATGTTCACTCACATCCGCAACCTCTATCGGGATGGCCAGGCGAACTACCTCTCGATCAACTCGTTCGACCAACTTCGGAGGGATCGGCGCCAGGACTGGAATGGGCAACGGGTCCAGGATCTCATCAATGATGGGAGTCGGGAATCCGAGCGACTCGACTTCAAGGAGTCGCTCGCAGGAGATGGGACGACGAAGAAGCCATGGGCGGCCATGGCGAACTCTGGTGGCGGGGCAGTCATCTATGGGATCGCCGAGGTCAGCAGCAAGGCCGACCATCTGGCTCCGATTCCGTTCGATGGCGTCGAGGAGCGGATCGAACAACTGAACCAATCGATTGACCCACCGGTCGCCCTGTCGGTCAAGTTGATCCCGATTGAGGGCGACGACCAGGGGATCGTCGCCGTCGAGGTGAAGCCCTCGGTCCCGGGCACAGTCCACTTTGTCGACCACCGAGCTCCTGTGCGGTCAAAGACAACGACCCGCTACATGTCGGCAGAAGAGATCCGACGGTGGATCCGCGAGCAGCAGCGTCCGCCCGCCCCCGAGGCGTAGCACCCTGCGCTGATCGTGATGTCACCGCTCGCCAGCATGCTGGCCGCTCAGCACGGCCACATGACGCCCGATGGCCCTCCTACACCCGGCCCGTCTTCTTGGCCCAAGCTTCGACCTGAGGCCACAGCCAGATATGGACGTTGGCCAGGCGCTTCACTGGCGCGGGGAAGTCCGGGTGACGGCGACGCCAGTCGTGAATGACTTGCGGGCGAGCGACCCCGAGCCGACGCGCAATCTCCGAGGCGTCGACGAGATCATCGAGGTCGACCTTCCGTCCCATATGACGAAGGTAATGCGGGGTAGTGACACCGGAGCGACCCCTAGTGCGTAGTAGTTGACGCATGCCACCTTGGCTGCGTATACTTTTACGCAGTGGCCCCGGCGCAGTTGGCGCTGCCCGGGGCCCGGTCAGAACCTGGATTGGAGGTCCCGACGTGGTCGATCGTACGCGGCTTGCCTGCTCGAGTGTTCGTGGAGCGATCGACCTGCTCGCGTTCGAACTCGAGGACCGGTGGGTCTCAGATGCACAGCGACGACGTGTCCTCGGGTGTCTCGATCGCTTCGCCGGCTTCTGCGAAACGGGTCACGGCCTGTTGGACCTTCACGAGATCAGCCCCGAGATCGTCGGCGCCTTCGTCAACGCCCCATCCACTGACGGTCAGCGCCCGACGCCGTCGATGCAGCGGCTTCGTCGGTCGTCTCTTCGGATGCTGTTTCGG
>JBKJPY010000097.1:0-28073 GCA_046594195.1 Acidimicrobiales bacterium
GTCCCGAGCCTGGAGGAGTGGCCCTACGCCCTCCGCCTCGTGTCCGAGGTCCTCAGCTCGAACGGCTCCACCTCGATGGGCTCCGTCTGCGCCTCGTCGCTGTCGCTCATGGACGGCGGCGTGCCGATCAAGGCTGCGGTCGCTGGCATCGCCATGGGCCTCATCTACGACGGCGACAAGTACGTCACCCTCACCGACATCCTCGGCTCCGAGGATGCCTTCGGCGACATGGACTTCAAGGTCGCCGGTACGTCGGAGTTCGTGACCGCCCTCCAGCTCGACACCAAGATCGAGGGCCTTCCGTCCGAGGTCCTGGCCGGTGCGCTCGAGCAGGCAAAGGTCGCTCGCCTCGAGATCCTCGAGGTCATGAACGCCACCATCGCAGCGCCTCGCGATTCCGTTGGCGCATCGGCTCCGAAGATCATCAGCTTCGAGATCCCGATCGACAAGATCGGCGAGATCATCGGCCCGAAGGGCAAGGTCATCAACGCCATGCAGGCCGAGACCGGCGCCGACATCTCCATCGATGACGACGGCATGATCGGCACCGTGAGCATCGGCTCCAACGACCTCGACAAGGTGGCCGAGGCCGAGCGCCAGATCCGCCTGATCCTCAACCCGCCGTCGGCCGAGGTCGGCGCCGTGTACCCGGGTCGCGTGGTCAACATCACCAAGTTCGGTGCCTTCGTCAACATCCTCCCGGGCCGAGATGGCCTGGTCCACATCTCCAAGATGGGTGGCGGCAAGCGCATCGAGAAGGTCGAGGACGTCCTCGAGCTCGGTCAGGAGATCGAGGTCAAGGTCGACGACGTCGACCCCAACGGCAAGGTGTCGCTCACCCCGGTCACCCCGCTGGTCCCTGGTGGCGGCTCCGGTGGCGGCGATGCTGCTCCGGCCTCGTCGGGCTCCAGCTCCCGCTCCGAGCCGAGCTCTAGCTCCGACGAGGCTCCGGCCCCGTCCAGCTCGGGCCCGGCGCGCGAGACCGTGTCGTTCGAAGACGCCTTCGACGCCGAGGTGCGCGAGGAGTTCGGTGACCTTGGTCCCGGTTCCGAGCGCCCGGGTGGCGCCGGCGGCGGTGGCGGTCGCTCTGGTGGCCGCTCCGGCGGTGGCCGCGATGGCGGCCGTCGCGGTGGCGGTCGTCGCTGATCGACCGGTGTCGGGGGTCGGGCGATGACGCCTGATCCGACCTACCTGTAGTTCCGTCGGTCCCGGCCTCCTGGCTGGGGCCGACGGCGTTTTCCACCCTCCAGCGAGCGAGCACCCGTGACCATCCAGCGCACCGACCTCCCCTCCGGCCTCACCGTCGTCACCGAGGCGATGCCGGGTTCGCGCTCGGCCAGCTTCGGCTGCTGGGTCCGCGTCGGAGCCCGAGACGAGGCCGACGAGCTGGCCGGCGCCTCGCACTTCCTCGAGCACCTGCTGTTCAAGGGCACCGAGACCCGGTCCGGGCGGGAGATCTCCGAGGCGATCGAGGCGGTCGGTGGCGAGCTCAACGCCCACACCGCCCACGAGCACACCGCCTTCTACGCCCGCGTTCCCGCCGAGGCGGCCCCGGTTGGCCTTGACCTGCTGTGCGATGTCGTGACGTCACCAGCGTTCGACGTGGACGACGTCGAATCCGAGCGGCAGGTGATCCTCGAGGAGCTCCACCAGGCCGAGGACGAGGGTGACGACCGGGTCATGTCGTTGGCGCACGAGGCACTGTGGGGCGACCACCCACTCGGTCGTGAGGTGCTCGGCACCCTCGAGACCATCGACGGCATGGACCGCGACGCCATCGCCGAGTTCTTCGAGCACCACTACCACCCAGCCAACCTCATCCTCGTCGCCGCCGGTGCGGTGGACCACGACCAGGTGGTGGCCGCCGGGGACCGCTTTCCGCCCCGGGTGCCCGGTGCGCGTCCGCCCCGCAGGGCGCCCGACGGCCGCGTCCCCGTCCGGGACCGGGCCCTGCTGCGCCGGCCGTCGGAGATGGCGCACCTGTGCGCCGTCTGGCCCGCCCTCGCCTCCGATGACCCCGACCGCTATGCCCTGGGTGTGTGCAACCAGATCCTCGGCGGGGGCCTGTCCAGCCGGCTCTTCCAGGAGATCCGCGAGGAGCGGGGCCTGGCCTACACGGTCTTCTCCTCCGTGGCTGCGTTCTCCGACGCCGGCTCGCTTGCGGCCTACGTCGGTACCGGGGCCGAGCGGGTCGACGAGGTCCGCAAGCTGCTCCTCGAGATCACGGCCGACCTGGTGGCCGACGGCGTCACGGAGCGGGAGTGGGAGGTGGCGCTCGGGTACCTGGAGGGGTCGTTCCTGCTCGGGCTCGAAGACAGCGGCAGCGTCATGGCCCGCCTCGGCAACCACGTGTGCACTCGGGGCGAGGTCGTCCCCGTCGACCAGCAGCTCGCCAAGCTGCGGGCCGTCACCCGGGAGCAGGTCGCCGCCGTGGCGCAGCGAGTCCTCGCCCAGCCACCGACCGTATGCGGCGTGGGGCCGCTCACCGAGGTCGACCTCGGTGCGTGACGCTGGGTGAGCGGACCCTCACGGCCGCGCGTGGGAGCAGGAGCGGACCGCCCGTAGGGTTGGACCTCCATGGAACGCGAGCACCGAGGACGCTGGGCACATCGCCCCGGGCTCGATGGCCTGCGCGGCATGGCGGTCGTTGCCGTCGTGGCGTACCACCTCGGGTACTTGCGCGGCGGGTTCCTTGGTGTCGACGTGTTCCTCGTGCTCTCGGGCTACCTGATCACCGGGTTGGCGATCGGGGAGATGGGCGACACCGGCGGGTTGTCCCTGCGTGCCTTCTGGGGTCGGCGGGTCCGTCGGCTCGTGCCCGCGCTGTTCGTCGTGGTGCTCGTGGTCACCCTTGTCGCGCTCGCGATCGGTTGGCCCCGTGACCAGTTGCACGCGCTGGGTTGGGACGGCGTCGCCACGCTGACGTGGTGGGCGAACTGGCGGCAGGTCCAGGGCCCGTCGTACTGGGCCAACGGTGAGAACCTGTTCCGCCACGCCTGGAGCCTCTCGATCGAGGAGCAGTTCTACGTCGTGTGGCCCATCGTGCTCGTGGGCGCCGCCGCCGTGGCTCGACGGACCCGGCGTTCGGTCGTGCCCATCGTCGGAGGCATCGCCCTCGCCGGTGCCCTCGCCAGCGCGGTGTGGCAAGTCGTGCTCTCGCACCGTCTGGCCGACGCCGACCTGTCGCGGGTCTACGTGGGCACCGACGCACGCGCCGTGGCGCCGTTGCTCGGCTGTGCCCTTGCGTGCCTCCTTGCCGGGCGGCGGCCCGCCGCGCTGGTCGCCGGCCCCGTCGGCCGGGCCGTCGGCGCCGCCGGCGCGCTCGTGCTGCTGGTCCTGGTGGTGGGGGCCGAGGTGGCGTCGCCCGCGCTGTACCGCAACGCCATCTTGGTGGCGTCCTCGGTGGCCTCGGCGGCGGTGGTGGCTCGTACGAGCGCCGTCTCGGACGGCGATCGTTCGGTGCTGGGCTGGGCGACCACCACTCGCACCACGCGCTACCTCGGTCTGCGCTCCTACGCCATCTACCTGTGGTCGTGGCCCATCCAGGTGCTGGTGTCGTTCCGGTGGCCGGAGCTCCCGAAGGCGGTCGTGGCCCTCATCACCGTCGCCCTGTCCCTCTCGCTCGCCGAGGTCAGCTTCCGCGTCCTCGAGGATCCCATCCGACGGCGGACGGGCTGGGCGAGTCGGGCTCGGTTCCGCCGCCCGGCGTGGGGCGGTGTCGCACTGGGTGCGGTCGCCGTGCTCGCTGCCGCATTCGTGCTGGCGGTCCCGCCACCGCTGCACGAACGGGTCAACACGGCTGAGGCAGCTACCGAAGCCCTGCGCCCGGTCGAGACGACGACGATCCCCACCGGATCGACCACCACCGCCCCGCCGGGTGAGCCCGAGCCGTTGAAGGTGATGGTCACGGGTGACTCCGTGGCCTGGACGGTCGGGTACTACAAGCCTACGAACCCCTTTCCCGAGGGCATCGCCTCGATCGACTCGCGGGCGATCATCGGCTGCGGCCTGCTGGCGTCGGAGGCATGGGGCTACCCGCAGGGCGGACCCGACGGGCCGTTCACCCGGCCCGGGAGCGGCTTCTGCCGCAAGGTCCCCGAAGCCGACGCCATCGGGTTGGCCGCGAAGCCCGACGTCGTCGTGACCTTCCCGGGGTCTTGGGAGTGGTCCCGTGCCGAGGCACCGAGCGGCCACGTGGTCCCGGCCCGATCCCCCGAGATGGCCGAGGTCCTCAGGCGCCGGCTCCTCGACCGGATCGAGCAGGCCAATGCGGCCGGTGCCCGGTTCGCGATGGTCGCCTACTCGTGCCCGGGTGCGAAGGCGGCCGGGGTGCGCAAGGACGCCGACTTCATCCACTGGTTCAACGGCGTGCTGGATGACGTCGTCGACACGGCTCGGTCCCGTGGCGCCGACGTGCAGCTCATCGAGCCCACCGCCCAGGTCTGCGTGGATGCCGACCCTGCGGGCGAGCCCACCCAGGCCAAGCGCGATGCCACGGGCGACGAGGTCCACGTCAACACCTGGGCGGGCGGTGCGTGGATCTGGAACGAGTGGCTCGCCCCCGCTCTGACCGCGTACCGCTGACCTGGATCCGGCAACCGACGCGGATCTCGTGGTGTGCCTCGGCGACTACGTGTACGAGGCGGGGCCGTCTCCTCGAGCAGGTGGACGCGGCCCAGCGCAGGCTGAAGGACTCCGGGTCGGCCATACTGCGGACGGGCCGTCGAGCGCGGCGGCCGCCGAGCGCAAGGAGCGGTCATGGGGTTCCTCGACAAGGTCAAAGCCGGCGCCGAGCAGGCCGTCCAGCAGGGCCAGCAGGCATTGCAGCAGGGCCAGGACAAGCTCGATGAGGTCCAGGCGAAGAAGAAGGCCGACGCGCTGCTGCGCGACCTCGGAGCGTGGCACTACGCCATCGACACCGATCGGGACGAGGGCGAGGCTGCGGCCGAGATCGCCCGCATCACCGGCGAGCTGCACGCGCACGAGGCCGCCAACGGCCCGATCCCGGTGGGCCACGTCGCGCCGGCGCCCGCGCCACCCCCACCTCCGGGTTTCGCGCCGCCGCCTCCATCCGGTGTGGTGCCTCCGCCTCCTCCGGGTTCGGTGCCGCCGCCGCCTGGCGCGATGCCGCCTCCTCCGGGTTCGGTGCCTCCGCCGCCGCCTGGCGCGTTCTGATGGCGGTCACGGTCGGTGTGTTCGGCGCTGCGGGGCGCATGGGGTCCACCGTGTGTCGAGCGGTGGTCGACGATCCCGCGCTCGAACTGGTCGCCGCCGTGGACCCGGGTGCCGCCGGCGTGCCCATCGCCGCCGTTGCGGGCGTCGATGCCCCCTTCGAGGTGGCGGGCAAGGCCGAGCACCTCGAGGACGTGCCCCAGGTGATGGTCGACTTCACCCACCTCGGCGCCGCGCGCGAGAACCTGTCCTGGTGTGCGGCGCACGGCGTCCACGCCGTGGTGGGCACCACCGGCTTCTCGGACGAGGACCTCGATCGGTTCCGGGCGACGTTCACCTCGAGCAACTGCCTGATCGCCCCGAACTTCGCCATTGGAGCCATCTTGATGATGCGGTTCGCAGAGCTGGCCGCACCGTGGTTCGAGACGGCCGAGGTGCTCGAGTTCCACCACGACGCCAAGGTCGACTCCCCGTCGGGCACCGCCATGCGCACGGTCGAGCGCATGGCTGCGGCCAGCCACGAGTGGGCAGACGATCCCACCACGACGGAGGTGGTCGATGGTGCGCGTGGTGGCGACGGCCCGGGCCACATCCGCATCCATGCCATCCGCATGCGCGGGATGGTCGCCCACCAGGAGGTCCTGCTGGGCACGACGGGACAGACGCTCAGCATCCGCCACGACAGCTACGACCGCAGCTCGTTCATGCCTGGCGTGGTCTTGGCGGCGGCGCGCATCGCCGAGCACCCCGGCGTCACGGTCGGGCTCGACGCTTTCCTCGACTTGTAGGCGTCGATGTCGCGGTCGAGGACCGTTCCCACCACTGGTGGGCGGCGGACGAGGTCAACCTGGCCGCGTTCTGCACCAGCCTGTTCGGGCTGCACGGTGTCTCGTCGGATGAAGTGATCCGAGGCCTCGACGTCGGCCCTGGTCTGCACCGAGAGCATGGCCGGATCGGCCTGCGCCGGAGATTGCGCGCGTTGGTGGCCCGCTCAGCGTGGTGAGCTGCGCTCGATGAGCGCCTCGACCGCCCGAGCCTCCTCGGGTCGGAGGTCGATCCCGAGCAGGTCCCTCCAGACCGGGAGGAGACCCGGGGTGAGGGCCGGCCGCGCGTCGATGCGATCCACCAGGTCCGCTCGTGACGGAAACGTTGCGCATTCGTCGAGGGTTCCGGCGCCGGCAAGCGCCGTCATCGTCCGCACGCACTTCTCGCAACGGCCGCAGTTGAGATCGGCGCCCACGTTCTGCCAGCAGACGCGAAGGTGCCGGTGCACCAACGGGTCGTGGGCGATGGCCATCACGCGATCGATGCGCCGCCCGCTCGCATCTCCGTGCTTGACCTCGAGGCGATCCGTCACGCTCCACCGTGGGTCGAGGTCCGGGCGCGAGCCCCAGGGGACGAGGCGGTCGAGGGCGTAGGAGGGCGGGATGGTGATCGTGCCGATCGTGGGGCTCAGCAGGTGGCCGATGGCGGAGAGCGCCGCACCGTGGGTGTGCTCCCAGCTGATCGACGCGAAGCGGGGGTGCGCTCGCAGGTCCGTTCGGACGATGGCCGGCGTCAGGTTGCGGGCCTTGGCGACCTCCGTGATCAGGGCTACGACCTGATCGACGCGGGGTGCGTCGTCCACGTCGACGTCGAACCCGACGACGTAGAGCAGGTGGCTCGGGTAGTGGCGGTTGCCGAGCAACGAGAAGAACGAGTCGACCCCGCCCGTGAAGCACAAGGCACGGCCGGCAGCCCGATGGGCGTGGCGATGGCCCCGCGGGGCGCGAGGTCGCACCCGGCCGTGCCACCGCCCTCCGGCGGCCGCTGGAGCGTCGAGCTCCAGCCTCGGCGCGCCGCCCCACCAGGTCGAGGTGGTGGCCACGTTCGCGTCGGCCGCTCCCCGCCACGTTTCGTCGACCGGGCGATCGACGCGGAGGCGCACCTGGGCGCGGGCCGCCGGGATGCAGAAGGCGGTCGCCCACGCCTCGGGCACGTCGGCGAGGGGCAGCTTGTCGCTCTCGACCCAGAGGGGCAGGCCGTCCACGACCGCCTCGACCCGGCGCGATCCGACCTTGCGGCTGGTGATGGTCCAGGTCTCGGGGGTGGGGAGATCCGTGCTCACGTCAGCGATCCTGGTTTGGTCCGTCGTCGTGCTCCAGTTTGCGCTCCACGACGACATCCTCCATCGCATGCTCGAGCGATGCGAGCTCGTCGAGCGCCGAGGTGCCGCGCCGCCGTTCCCACCAGAGGCCGACCACCACCAGCGTGATGGAAGCGGCGACGACCGCCACCCGGTGATCGACGACCCAGTCGATGAACCAAGTGATCTGATCCGACAACGCACCGCCGACGACGTCGACGGCGTAGAGCCGGACCAGGGTCCCGACCACGGCCCAGGCCATCAACCAGCCGAGCGAGTAGCCCACCGAGCCGGCCAGCAGGCACACCGGGTTGGAGGTGGTGACGATCATGATGATCCAGCCGTAGCGGGGGAAGTGCCGCTGCATCCACCGGACGACCCGACCCATCCGCTCCGAGCGGGTGGCGATCCAGTCGACCGCCCGGGGTCCGTACCAGGCGCCGACGAGCCAGACGAGCGGCTTGGTGACCAGGAGTCGGGCCAGGGCGGCGGGGTAGAACACCCACGGCTCGAGCTCGTTCACCACGAGCAGCTGGTAGCGGGGCTTGGCATTGAGCAAGAGCAGGGTGAGCGGGCTGCGGTCGATGAGCGAGCCCCAGAGGGCATCGCCGACCCAGCCCAGCACGATGGCGGCACCGATGGTGCCGAATACCAGGTTGCGCCAGAGCCGGGTGGGCGGCGGGAGATGGGACGCACCGAGGGCAGCGGTCATGCGTGCACGGTCCTCACTCCGCCTGCTGGGCGTCGGTGGCGTCCATCGTGGCTTCTCCGGCGAGCTCGACTTCGGCCTCGGTGATGCCCTCCTCGAGGTTCACCAGGTCGCCGATGCCGTCGCGGCCGCCCCGGCGGTCTGACCAGATGGTTACCCCCACGAGCACGATGGACAGGGCCGTGATGGGCCACCGGTAGTCCCCGATGAAGCTCGTGACCGAACCGAGGAGGTCCTCGAAGACGCTGCTGAACGCCCGGATCAGGATCAGTCGGCCGATGGTGCCCACGATGTTGGCCGTGAGGAAGGCGCCGTAGCTCATCCCGGCAGCGCCGGCGAACAGGCAAACCGGGTTGTTGGGGGCGATGGCGACGACCACGAACCGCGCCTTGTCGAACCATGCCTCCAACTGGCGCAGCAGCTCCCCGTAGGTGGGCGCCTTGCGCTCCATCCAGCGGATGGCGGCATCGCCGTACCAGCGACCGATCCAGAAAAAGAACAGGTCCGGTGCGAACAGGCGGAGGAACCCGACTCCGTAGAAGACGATGGCATCGAGTCCGTTGGACGCCAGCGCCAGGTTGCGGTTGGAGGCGTTCATGGCGATGAGCCAGCCGGGATGGTCGTTCACGAACGAGGCGAACAAGATGTTGCCGGCATTCGACAGCACCACCAGGAACACGAGGAACCCGATGGTGACGTTGCGCGCCGCCTTCGAGGGCGGGCCCGACGCGACGGGGCGGTCGTCGGCGGCTGGAGCCGCGGCGGAGGAGTCGGTCAAGGGATCAAGTGTGGCAGGCGGCTGCGCCTTCCACGGACGGGCGACCTGGACGACCACGTCAGCGGGCCGTGACGGGCTTGGCTAGGTTCCGGAGTGGCGGCCGGATCGAACACAAGGGGACAGACACCTATGCAGGGCTTGATGCAGGACTACCCGCTCACCCTCCCGCACATCTTCCATCGGGCGGAGCGCCTCTTCCCGGACAAGGAGATCGTCACCGCCCTGCCCACGGGCCGCGAGCGCATCACCTACGGCGCCTGGGCCGAGCGCACCCGGCGCCTCGGCGGCGTCCTCAACGACCTGGGCATCTCGCCCGACGGCCGGGTCGGCACCTTCTCCTGGAACACCTCGCGCCACCTCGAGCTGTACTTCGCCGCACCGTGCACCGGCCGGGTGCTCCACACCCTCAACCTGCGCTTGTTCCCCGAGCAGATCACCTACATCGTCAACCACGCCGAAGACGAGGTGATCTTCGTCGACAAGACGGTCGCCGGGCTGCTGTGGCCGCTCCTCCCGACGTTCACGACCGTGCGCCACATCGTGGTGATCGATGACGGCGGTCCGTTCGACACCTCCGAGGTGCCCGACGGCGTCGAACTGCACGACTACGAGGCGCTGCTCGCAGCTGCGTCGCCGGTCGACTTCCACGTCGAGGACGAGGGCCTGGCCGCATCGATGTGCTACACGTCGGGCACCACGGGCAACCCGAAGGGCGTCGTCTACAGCCACCGCTCGACGATGTTGCACACCATGGCGGCCATGTTCGCCGACGGGTTCGGTGCCCGGGAGTCCGACCGCATCTTGCCGGTCGTGCCCATGTTCCACGCCAACGCCTGGGGCCTGGCCCATGCCGCGGTCGCGGTGGGCGCGGACCTGATCATGCCGGGGCCGAACCTGGCGCCGGAGCCGCTCGCAGATCTGATCGAGTCGGAGCGGGTCACCGTCGCCGCCGGCGTGCCCACCATCTGGATGGGCGTGCTGCCGGCGCTCAAGGGCCGCGACACGTCGGCCCTGCGCGTCATCCCGTGCGGCGGCTCGGCCGTGCCCAAGGCGCTGTCGGAGGCGTTCCGCGAACAGCTCGGCCTGCCGATCTACCAGGCCTGGGGCATGACCGAGACCAGCCCGGTGGCCACGGTGGGGGAGATCAAGTCCAAGCTCCGAGGCCTCCCCGAGGAGGAGCTGGCGGACGTGCGGGCCATGCAGGGCCTGCCGCTGTTCGGCGTTGAGCTGCGCGTGCTCTCCCAGGAGGACGGCTCCGAGGTGCCTTGGGACGGCGAGAGCCGGGGCGAGCTCCAGGCCGCCGGGCCGTGGATCGCCAAGACGTACTACAACGACGACCGATCGCCGGAGTCGTTCACCGACGACGGCTGGCTCCGCACCGGCGACGTCGCCACCATCAACCCCGACGGCTACATCCGCTTGGTCGACCGCACCAAGGACGTCGTCAAGAGCGGTGGCGAGTGGATCAGCTCGGTCGAGCTGGAGAACGAGATCATGGCCCACCCCGCGGTCGCCGAAGCGGCCGTGATCGGCGTGGCCCACCCCAAGTGGCAGGAGCGGCCGCTGGCCTGCGTGGTGCTCAAGGAGGGAGAATCCGCCACCCGCGAGGACATCCTCGAGTTCCTCGACGGGCGCGTCGCCAAGTGGTGGCTCCCCGACGACGTCGTCTTCATCGACGAGGTCCCCAAGACCAGCGTCGGCAAGTTCTCCAAGAAGGACCTGCGCGCCCAGTTCTCCGAGTACGAGCTGCCGGCCAACGAGCACTGATCCCGCAACTCCGGCACGGGTGCTCAGGTCGTTGTTCCGCGGCGCCGGGCGGCGCCCATCAGGCCGCCTCAGCGTGTCGGAAGGCCTCGTCGGAGGCGAGGAGGTGGGTCCAGAGGCGGAACGTCTGCCAGCGGCCCGGCCCGGTCAGCCAACCCATCCAGTACCGCCGCAAGATGGCGTCGTACAGGCGTCGTGGAATCCATCGGGGGAGCAGACCTCATCGGGACCTCGTCGGGCCAGGGTCCAAGGTCATCGCCGAGCCGGGTGACGTTCGACCCTGGCGCCGAATCGGCCGGTAGCGCACGCTGTCGGTCGACAGGCCCGCCGGGGTCAGCGAAAGGAGCGTCTGATGGACAAGATCGTGGTCGGGGTCGACGGCTCAGGGTCGTCGAGGCAGGCGCTCGCCTGGGCGGCGAACGAGGCCGAGGTCGGCGGTGGTGAGGTGCTGGTGGTCGAGAGCTGGCACGACCCCGTGCTCGGCGGGTCCGGCGCCTCGGCCCTCCACGAGATCGAGGTGATCTCCGACGAGGCGAAGCACGACCTCGAATCGATCCTCGAGGGGGTTCGCGAGGCGCACCCATCCGTCCACTTCTCGTCGATCCTGACCGACAGCCGACCTGCCGCCGCGATCGTGAAGGCCGCCGATGATGCCGACCTCGTCGTGGTTGGGGCGCGGGGGCGCGGCGGGTTCCTCGGTCTCGAGCTCGGCTCGGTCAGCGCCAAGGTCGCGCGCCGATCGCCGGTGCCGATCGCCGTCGTCCGCGGCGAGCACGACCGCGGTGACCAGCGAACCGTCGTGGTCGGCGTCGACGGCTCGGACTGCAGCCGCCGTGCCCTGAGCTGGGCCGCCGACTGGGCCAAGGCACACGACAAGGAGCTGCACATCGTCCTGGCATGGAACTACCTGGAGCCGCAGGGTCTGCACGGCCCCGAGCCGATGCAGCCCGACTACACGGCGGACGACGCCGTCGCGGCGCTGGACGCGATCGCGGCCGAGGTGCTTGGTTCGCGGGCCAACCCGCGCGTGACGCGCGAGGCCGTGTGCGACCTGCCTGCCCGGGCGATCATCGAACGGGCCGACGGTGCCTGCCTGGTCGTGCTGGGCCGCCACGGGGCGACGCACTGGTCTCCGCCAGATTTCGATGCCACCGCCCTCCAGGTCCTCCACCACGCCGCATGCCCGGTCGCGATCGTCCCGGAGATGCCGGGCCGGTCGGCGGAACCGGCGCCCTGAGATGACCGAAGCCCTCGACCTGAAGGTCGTTGAGACCCACACGGCGGTGCTGTTCTTCTTGGGCGAGCACGTCTACAAGCTCAAGAAGGCGCTCGACCTCGGCTTCCTCGACCACACCGACCGGGAAGCGCGCCTGGCTGCGTGTCGCAACGAGGTCGACCTGAACCGACGACTCGCACCGGACGTGTACCTGGGCGTCGTCGACCTGCTCGGTGAGGACGGCCTGCTGATCGACCACCTGGTCGACATGCGGAGGATGCCCGACGACCGGCGCCTGTCCCGGCTGATCGAGGAGGGGAGTGACGTCGACGCGGCGGTCCGCCAGGTCGCCCACGCCATCGCCGGGCTCCACGGTCGCGGCACGTCGGACCCTGACCACGACCGCCGCGCGCTCGTTGGCGCGGTCCGAGACCGGTGGAGGGCTGGCTTCGATCAGGTGCGCACGCTCGCCGTCGACCAGGCGGTGGCGGATGCCATGGACGACACCGAGGAGCTGGCCCTGCGCTACCTTGCCGGCCGAGGCCCCTTGTTCGAGGATCGGATCGCTGGCGGCTGGGTGCGCGACGGCCACGGCGACCTCCTGGCCGATGACATCTTCGTGCTCGACGACGGGCCGCGCATCCTCGACTGCCTGGAGTTCGGCGACGAGTACCGGTGGGGCGACGTTTTGTCGGACGTGGCGTTCCTTGCGATGGACCTGGAGCGCCTTGGACGCGCCGACTTGGCCCGCACCTTCCTCGAGCTCCACCGGGAGCTGACCGCCGACCGCTGGCCGGCCTCGCTGGCGCACCATTACATCGCCTACCGGGCCCACATCCGAGCCAAGGTCGGCGTGGTTCGCGCCGCACAGGGCGACGAGGGCTACGGGGCGAGCGTCCCGCGCTCCTTGGAACTGGCGCTCGACCACCTCCGCGCCGCGCAGGTCCAGGTCATCCTGGTCGGCGGGGCTCCTGGCACGGGGAAGTCGACGCTGGCGGCCTCCCTGGGCGACCAGCTCGGTGCCGTCGTGCTGCGCACCGACGAGGTCCGGCACCAGGCGCCCATCGAGGGCGGCGACCCGTACGCTCCCGAAGCGGTCGCGGCGACCTACCGCGAGGTGCTCCTCGAAGCCCGTCGGCTCGTCGAACTCGGCGAGCACGTGATCCTCGACGCCACGTGGCGCTCCGAGGCCCACCGCGAGCTTGCCCGGCGGTTGGCGGTGGACGCGTCGTGCGTCCTGACCGAGCTCCGCTGCACCCTTCCCCGCGCCGAGGCCGACGAGCGCATCCGTCGTCGTCGAGCTGCCCGGAACGACCCGTCCGAGGTCACCCCGGAGATCGCCGCGGACCTCGCGGCGCAGTTCGAGACCTGGCCGCAGGCGACCGAGATCGACAACCGGGGAGCTCCATCGGTCGTCGCGAGGGAGGCCTGGTCGCTCCTGGGCCCGAACGGGTCGCCCCGGTGGGCCATCGGCAACGTTGCCGAGTCCGTGGTGCGACACGCCGTCGTGCCGGTTGCGGTGGTATCTGGTGGGGAGGCGAGCACGTGATCATCCGAGGTGCTGGGCAGCACGAGCGCGGCGATCGCCGCCACAGCCTGCTGCCCGGTGATCGTCGTCCCCGATGACCCTTCGTCCGACTGACGGCGCCCCGACCTGCGTCGTGCTTCGACGCGTCGGGAAGACGTCCCGTCAGGCCTCGCGCTCGATGGGGCAGGTCATGCAGCGGGGGCCACCGCGGCCGCGACCGAGCTCGCTCCCGGCGATGGTGATGACCTCGATGCCGTGGCGACGCAGCATCGTGTTCGTCGTGACGTTGCGGTCGTAGCCGACGACGACGCCGGGTTCGACGGCCAAGAAGTTCGTGCCGTCGTCCCACTGCTCGCGCTCGGCGGCGCGGACGGTCTCGTCGGCCCGCAGCACCTGCACCTTGTCGACGCCGAGGGCATCGGCGATCGTCGCCCACAGGTCCTCGTTGACGGTGACGGCGAGGCCGCCAGGACGATCGCCAGGCGTCACGGTCCACGAGCGCAAGGCGGTGTCGAGGTACGGATAGGCCACGAACGTCTGGCGGTCGAGCATCGTCATCACGGTGTCGAGATGCATGAACGCATGCGAGCGAGGTAGCTCCGCGGCGATCACCCGCGTTGCGGCACCACGAGCGAACAGCGCCTGGGCGAGGAGCTCGACCGCCATCGGCGTGGTGCGCTCGCCCATGCCGATCAGAACCGTTCCGTGTCCGAGGACGTGGACGTCGCCGCCTTCGATCGACGCCGGACGATGATCGACGTCGTCGCCCCCGAACCAGGTCTCGAACGAGGCGCCAGCGAAGAGCGGGTGGTGACGATAGATGGTGCGCATGTGGAGGGTCTCGCGGCGCCGGGCGGCCATGGCCATCGGATTGATCGACACGCCCCCGTAGATCCAACACGAGTTGTCCCGGGGGAACAGGTGGTTCGGCAGCGGGGTGAGGACGAAGTCCTCGGCGCGCAACGTGCTCCACAGCAGGCTGCCGGCCCCGCTGAGCTCGACGTCCTCGCGGGTGATGCCGCCGACCAGGTAACGACCGAGCACCGCCGGCTCGACGCCGTCGGCCACGGCCCGGAGGGCGTCGGCCAGGCCGGGTCCCACCTGTTCGGGACGGCAGAGCTCGTCGAGGAGCTGGTCGCGAGCCGCAGGGATCTCCAGCGTCTCGGCGAACAGCTGGTCGAAGTGGTGGACCCGGATGCCCCGCTCCTCGAGCACCCCGGCGAACGCATCGTGCTCCTCGCGCGCCTTCTTCACCCACAAGATGTCGTCGAACAGCAGGTCGGACGCATTGTTGGGTGTGAGGCGGCTCAGCTCCAGACCGGGTCGGTGGACGATGACCTGGTTGAGCCGGCCGACTTCTGAATGGACACCGAGCGCGTTCATGGGGCCTCCTCGAGGGGCGTGGTCCTGTCATCTTGCGCGTACGTTCGTCCCTCGGCCAGGGGCCAAGGACCCGGATCCGCGAACCCGAGTCCGTGTGACGTTCGGCCCTTACCGGTGCGGCCCCCGAGGCCCACCCTGGTGGTACGGCGGGGCGCGCCCGCTGCTCATCCACGGAGGCTCAACCATGACCGACACCATCGAACGACCGCCGAACATCACCAGCCCAACCGACACCGACGGCGGCGGACCGAGCACACCGGCTCAGCTCGGCCTCATGTCCTCAACCGCCCTCGTCGTCGGCAGCATCATCGGCACCGGCGTCTTCACCATGCCGGCGGTCATGGCCGGGGCCGGGACCAGCTCGATCATCACCCTCGCCGTCATCGCAGTCGGGGCGGTGCTCCTCGGCGTCATGTTCGGTCAGCTCACGAAGCGGGTGCCCACCGTGGATGGCGGCCTGTACGCCTATTCCCGGCACGAGTTCGGGGACTTCGCCGGCTACCTGACCGCCTGGTGCTACTGGATCACCTGCTGGGCTGGCAACGCCGCGATCGTCGCCTCGTGGGTCCTCTACGTCGAATCCTTGTTCGGCATCGAGAACCCATCGGCGTGGACGAACTTCGGCATCGCCCTCACCGGGCTGTGGATCCCCGCCATCATCAACCTCGGCGGCGTCCGTCAGATGGCCTGGTTCCAGAACCTGACCGTCGTGTTGAAGTTCCTGCCCCTGCTGTTCGTCGCCATCTTCGGTTGGTTCTTCGTGACCTCGGCGAACTTCGGCCCGTTCAACGCCTCGGGCGGCAGCCTCTACGACGGGGTCGGCATCGCCGCCGGCGTCGCCCTGTTCTCGTTCATCGGCGTGGAGTGCGCCTCCATCGCCGCCGGTCGGGTCAAGAACCCTCGCCGCAACGTCGGGCGGGCCTCGGTCATCGGTACCGCAGCAAGCGGACTGCTCTACGTCCTGGTCACCGCGGTGATCATGGGCCTCGTGCCCCACGACAAGCTCGTCGACGATGGCGCACCGTTCGTCGCCGGGATCCAGTCGATGTTCTCCGGAGCGGGCTGGGTCGGCAAGGCCGTCGCCCTCGTCGCCGTCATCTCCGGCATCGGAGCCCTGAACGGTTGGACCCTCGTCACCGCCGAGATGCCGTTCGCAGCCGCGAAGGACGGGCTGTTCCCGCAGTCGTTCGCCAAGGAGGGCCGCAACGGCACCCCGTGGTTCGGCATCGTGATCTCCACGATCGTTGCGTCGCTGCTGATGGCGTGGAGCTACAGCGGTGCAACTGGGCTCAAGGTGTTCACCTACCTCGTGTACCTGTCGGTCGTCACCGTGGCGATCCCGTACTTCTTCTCGGCGTGCGCGCAGCTCGCCTACCTGGTGTCTCGCCGCCGGAAGGTCCAGGGCTGGAACCTCGCCCGGGACCTGTCGATCTCGGTCGTGAGCGCCTTCTTCTCGCTGTGGGTGACGTTCGCGTCGGGTTACCAGTCCGTGTACCAGGCGATGGTGCTCATCCTCATCGGCATCCCGATCTACTCGTTCCTGAAGGCCCGCCGCGAGCGCCTCGGGCTCGTCCCCGAGCCCGTCGATCAGACCGACGAGCCCGTGATCGATCTCGTCGCCGTACCGGCTGGACGATGACGGCGTAGGCGGTCTGACCCGCGGGATCGCCGTGCGGTCAGCCCCGCCGCTGCTCCTCGTCGAGGTGGCGGGCGGCAAACACCGCAGCTTCGGTCCGCCGCTTCATGCCGAGCTTCATCAAGAGGTTGGACACATAGTTCTTCACAGTCTTCTCCGCGAGGAACATGCGCTCGCCGATCTCGCGGTTCGTGAGCCCCTCGGCGAGGAGGTCGAGGATCTTGCGTTCCTGCGGGGTGAGGCCCTCGAGCCGCGGGTCGCCGCCATCGTTGCTCCCGGCGCGAAGGCGGGTCATCATCCGCTCGACCATCGCAGGATCGAGGAGCGAGCCACCTGCGGCGACCTTGCGGATGCTCTCGACGAGGTCGTTGCCCCGGACCTGCTTGAGGACGTAGCCGCTGGCGCCGGCCACCACGCTGTCGAGGAGGGCCTGGTCGTCGGCGAACGACGTGAGCATCAGGCAGCGGATCTGCGGGTACGCCGAGCGGATGTCGCGGCACACCTCGATGCCGGTGTCATCGCCGAGCTGGACGTCGAGAACCGCGATGTCGGGAGCGGCGGCCGGGATGCGGTTCCGGGCCTCCTCGGCGGTGCTGGCCTCGCCGACGACCACGATGTCGTCGTTGGTTTCGAGCAGGTCCCTCACCCCGCGGCGGACGATCTCGTGGTCGTCGAGCAGGAACACGTGGATCGGAGCCGGACGCTGCGGGTCGGCCTCCGCCGCCTCGTTCGCCATCAGCGAGCCCTCCCGATCAGCTGGTGCATGGCAGCAACATTGCCACCTCGGGTGGGGTGGAGGGCGGAACCCGGACCCCTCAGGGGGCAGGTGGGGCGATCCAGGTGCCGGAGCGTTCGGCGAGGACCTCGGTGATCCGGGCCAGGCTGCCGATGGCGGCCGGGCGACCCGTCCGCTCGACGAACCGGCACGCGGCCGCCACCTTGGGCCCCATGGACCCCTCGGCGAACTCGACCGCCCGCATCGCCGCCGGGCTCGTCCACCCGATCGGATGGGCATCCGGCTCGCCCCATCGAGCGACGACGGCGTCGACGTCGGTGAGCAGGACCAGGCGGTCTGCACCGAGTTGTTCAGCTAGGAGCGCCGAGGTGGCGTCCTTGTCGACGACGGCCTCGATGCCGCGCAGTCGGTCGCCGGTGATGGCGACGGGCACGCCCCCGCCGCCGGCACAGACCACGATCGAGCCGCTGTCGAGCAGGGCTCGGATCGCGTCGAGTTCGACGACATCGTGGGGCTGGGGCGAGGCGACCACGCGCCGCCAGCCGTCGGGCGTCGGGCCGTCCTGGGCGACGTGCCAGCCGCGATCGGCCGCGAGGCGCTGCGCCTCGGAAGCGGGATACACCGGGCCGATCGGCTTCGTCGGGTGGTCGAACGCCGGGTCCGCCGGGTCGACGATGACCTGGGTGAGCAGGGGAGCGACCGGACGTCGGCCGCGGCGGTGGAGGTGGCGGGCCAACAGGTAGCCGATCATGCCCTCGCTCTCGGCGTCGAGGACGTCGAGGGGGAACGGATGACCGTCGGCCCTGGCGGCGTCCGCGAGTGCTAACAGACCCACCTGGGGGCCGTTGCCGTGGGTGATCACGAGGTGTTCGTCCTCGGGCACCGCCGCGAGGATCGCCTCGGCGGCGTCGGCGATGGTGCGGTCCTGGATGGCCGGGTCGAGGGGGTCGCCCCTCCGCAGCAGGGCGTTGCCGCCGAGCGCGACGACGGTGGTGGTCATCCCACGGATCCCGGCACGGTGGGCTCGCGCCGGATCTCCCTGCCGCTGACCAGCGCGGCGTCGATCCGGACGAATGCATCACCGGTGCCGGTCCAGGGGCGCAACGGGAGCGACTTGGCCGCCTCGACGTCGCGAGGCGAGGTCAGCACATCGGCGCGCCCCGTGACGAGGACGCTCCAGCCGGTGTGGAAGACGGGGTGGATTTCGTCGATCTCGAGGCACAGGACCTGGCCGTTGCTCGCCGCCATCAACTTGGTCCCCGGGTCGGTGCGAAACACCGGGTCTCGGTCCAACAGCGCGAAGTGGATCGGGAAGATCACCGGAAGGGCTCCCGACGACAGCGCGACGCGGCCGAAGGGGGTGAGGCGGAGGCGTTCGAAGCACTCGTGCTCGTTGAGCGGCTCGATCGCCAAGGCGTGGGTGTTCGGCAGGTTCACGTTCGAGCTCCGGTTGGGGTTGCCCGACCATCGTCGCCAGCGCGGGCCGCCGGGCGTAGTGCCATTGGTCCCAAACCTCGGAACCCCTGCGGCCCGCCGGGACGTTCGACCCCGGCCGCCCGGGCCACCGGAGGGTCATGGTGGGAAGGAGCCACCACACCAGGAGGATCCCAGGACCACCAGCGCACCCCACCCAACCGAAGACCCGACCGCCCTCGACGATGCCGCACGGAGCCTGAACGGCTTGGGGCGCCGCTCCTGACGGGCTGCCCCGTCAGACGACCTCGGCGGGGACCCTCCACTCGAACCGGCAACCGGTACCGGACGGTCCGGGTCCGAGGTCCGCCTCGCCACCGAGCTTCTCGGCTCGGCGGCTGAGGTTGGGGAGGCCCTTGCCGCCGAACACCTCAGCCGGGGCGCCGATGCCATCGTCGATGACCTCCACCAGGACGTCGTCCCCGACGTCGACGCTGATGCGGACGCTGGATGCATGGGCGTGCTTCACCACGTTCGACAGCGCCTCGCGAAGGCTCGGGAGCAGCTGTTCGACGATCCGCTCGTCGATCGTCTCGACGGCCCCCTCGAACTGGATGCGGGGCTCGAAGGGCAGGTTGGCGTCGGTGACGACGTCGAGGATGCGGCCGCGCACTCCGCTCGGACCCTGTTCCGGGGTCTGGAGGGCGAAGATGGCATTGCGGAGTTCGCGGATCGTGGCATCGAGGTCGGCGACGGTGGTCTCGAGGCGGCCCTGGATCCGGGCGTCGGTGGTCAGGGCGGCCACCGCTTGGAGGCTCAGTCCGGCCGCGAAGAGGCGCTGGATCACGGTGTCGTGCAGGTCCCGGGCCAAGCGGTCGTGGTCCTCGGCCAGCAGCACCGCTTGTTGAGCGGCCTGGAGCTCGGCGCCGCGAACTCGGAGCTCCTCCTCGGCGGTGAGGCGCTCGGTGATGTCCCGTGCGAGCACGGCGATCCAGCGCGACCCGTCGCGGCCTGGGGGTCCGGCACGGTAGGTCTTCTCGACGGCGACCTCGCTCCCGTCCTTGCGCAGCAGGCGGGTCTCCCGCCGCTCCATCGCCATCGGATCGGTGAGGAGGCGGTCGACGATGCCGCGGTAGTCGGCCTGGTTGCTGTACGGGTTGAGGTGCAGCGGCGTCATGCTCGTGAGCTCCTCCGACGCGTATCCGACGAGGCGCTCGGCACCACTGTTCACGTAGGAGTACTCGAGCGTGGTGGCGTCGAAGAGGAAGATGCCGTCGTCGCTTGCGTCAAGGGTGTGGAGGACTCGCGTCAGGTGGTCCTGGGCCGCGACGCGATCGCCGACATCTCGGACGCCGGCGACGACGAACGCCGTCCCGTCGAGGTCGAGCGGGCTGAGGCTGATCTCGGCGTCGAACTCCGAGCCATCGAGGCGCTGGGCGCGCAGCTCGAGCCCGACGCCCATCGCCCGGGTCTCCGGATGCACGCGGTAGCGGGTCCGGTGCGCCCGGTGACGGGCGCGCGCCTCCACAGGTACGAGGTCGTCTACGGAGGCGCCCACGAGGTCGGTCAGCTCGCCGCCGAACAGCGCGCTCGCCTGCTCGTTGGCGAACACGACCTCGCCGGTGTCGGAGACCACCAGGATGCCGTCGGGCGCGGCATCGAACAGCGACCAGGCGAAGTCGTCGCCGAAGGGGGCCAGGGCGGCCGAGCGCAGCCCCATCAGCGCCGTCTCCAGACGGCAGCGGTGGCGGTGGTGGTCGTGGTCGTCGAGTTCGGCCTCACCGCAGCGCCTTCCCTGCTCATCTGGCTGGAGCCGGAGCTGGCAGCCAGAACCGGAGGCTACCGGGACACGCGACGATGCACCGCACCGCACCGACCGTGCTGCCTCGGATGGTCAGCTCGGCCGACGGTGCCTCAGACCGCGATGTCGCGGCGGTCGAAGGTCACGACGGCGACGGCGACGGCGACGCAGGCGAGCACGATCAGCATGGCGAGGTGGCCGGCAGGCAGCCCCGTGCGCAACGGGTCGACGCCGAGCGCGTGGTACCAGGGGGACAGCTTCTGCCACGGCTCCAGCCAGGAGGCGAGGGGCGCGAGGGAGCTGAGGAGGTAGGCGCCGACGGCGAGGGCGGCCCCACACCCTCGGGCGAGTCCTCGGCGCCCCGTGGCGGCGCCGAGCGCAAGCGTGACCGTCCCGAAGACCACCGACAGCGCCACGGTCATGATCACGGCGGACACGACGCGATCGACCGCGACGCCGACGGCGAACACGGCATCGCCCACGAGCAGCGCACCGAGAAGGGCGCCACCGACCGTCGCCAACCCGGCGATCAGGTACGCGGCCTTCTCGACGACGATGCGGCGGCGCGAGATGGGGTTGGCGAGGAGCAGGTCGATCGTGCGTCGATCCTCCTCGCCGGCGATGGCATCGGAGCCCCAGAGGACCGCCAGGATGACGAGGAGAAGCGGGAGCACGAACGAGAACAGCTCCGCCCGCACGTAGCCCGTCCCGGTGCTGAAGTCGGTGAGCCCGAACAGCTTCTTGACGCTCTCGGGATACGAGTCGAGCAGCTTGGACATGTCGTTGTTGCGAACGGTCGGAAACAGTGCCAGCTCCAGCAGGACCGTCGCAGCAGCCCCGACGGACCAGCCGACGAGGGCCCGGCGCTGCTCGTGGAGCGACCGTCCGAACACGGACCGGACCCAGGCGGGTGACGGCTCAGGCGGCATCGTCGGCCCCGCGGTCGCTGCGGTCCTCGTAGTACCCGAGGAAGATCTGCTCGAGGTCGGGCTCGCCCGCCACCAGGTCCAGCACCTCGAAGCGGGCCAGCGCCTTGATCACCGGGTCCATGGACCCCGTGACGGTGATCGTGGTGGACGTCCCGCCGGACCCGGCGATCAGCTCGACGCCGTCGATCGAGGCCAGCGCCTCGGCGGGCAGGTCGTGCGCGGTCCGCACCTGCAGCCGACGCACGGCCCGTTCTCGGAGCGCGTTGACGGTTTCGGTGGCCACGAGGCTCCCGTCGCGGATGATGGACACGCGATCGGCGACCTCGTCGACCTCGCTGAGCACGTGGGACGACAGCAGCACGGCGCACCCCTCGGTCGCCAGTTCCCGCATGACGGTCCGCACCTCGCGCTGGACCAGCGGATCGAGGCCGGACGTCGGTTCGTCGAGGATGACGACCTCGGGCCGACCCACGAGCGCTTGGACCAGCCCGACCTTCTGCTTGTTGCCGCGCGAGAGCTCCCGGATGGGGCGGTAGACGTCGAGCGTGAACCGCTCGGCCAGTTCCTCGACCGATCGGCCCCGAGCGCCGCCGCGGAGCGCCACGAAGTGCTCGAGGAGTTCCCTGCCCGTGAGGTGCTCGTAGAGCGAGAGCTCGCCCGGCAGGTAGCCGATTCGTCGCCGCGCCTCTGGTCCCTTGCTCCGGACGTCGAGCCCGAGCACCTGGATCGTTCCGGAGTCCGGACGGATCAGGTCCATGACCAGCCGGATCGTCGTCGACTTCCCGGCGCCGTTCGGACCGAGGAACCCGAACACCTCGCCAGCACGGACCTCCAGCGTGATGTCCTCGATGCCCGCGCCGCTCCGGTAGCGCTTCGTGACGTGCTGGATGTCGATCACGTTCACCGCGGCAGCTGCCCCGTGAGCCGGCGCTCGACCCGGAGGATCCGGTGCACGGAGTTCCGCGAGGCGCCGATCACTGCCGGGTGGTCCTGGGTCAAGAAGTCGTCGATCGTGGCTCGTGCCGCCATGGGTGCTGCCCCCTCCGAGCGGGCACGTCCCGCTCGTCTCGCATCATCGGGCGACGGTGCGTTCCGTCCCAGGGCCGTTGGTCATTTCGATCGCCGTGCCGCCGGCGGTTCCCGGCCCGTCGGCGGCTGGGTCCGGCCAGGGGTGGGTACGGGCTCCGCGTGGCCACCGACGTGCTGACCGACGGCGAAGCAATGGAGCTGGAGCGGCTGCTCCGGGCGGAACGGGCTCGACTCGGTCGTCGCACGGCCTGGCTGGAGCTGACCTACCGCGAACTCATCGACGCCGCGGACCTCGAACCGCCCGACGACGAGCACGACCCGGATGGGACGACCGCCTACGAGCGGGCCCAGGTCGGGTCGCTCGAGCGCGAAGGCCGCCATCGGATCGACCAGGTCCGCAAGGCGCTCGCCCGGCTCGACGACGGGTCCTACGGACGCTGCGAGCAGTGCGGGGAGCCGATCGGCTTCGCCCGCTTGGCCGCCGTGCTCGGCGCCACCCGCTGCGTGCGCTGCGCGAGCCGCTAAGGGGCGGCGCGCTGCGTCGTCCTACCAGTCGGTCGGGCGGTAGTCCTTCAGGAACTGGCCCCAAAGGTGGGTGCCGGTGTTGAAGCCATCGATGATCGGATCGACGATGCGGGCCGCGCCATCGACGATGTCGAGCGGCGGGTGGAACCGGTGCTCGGCGGTCTTGCGCTCGGCGATCTCGACGGGGTCCTCGTCACTCACCCAGCCGGTGTCGACGCTGTTCATGTGGATCCCGTCGGCGTGGTAATCCGCCGCCGACGTGCGAGTCATCATGTTCAGCGCCGCCTTGGCCATGTTGGTGTGGGGGTGCCGGGTGGTCTTCATGCGCCGGTAGAACTGGCCCTCGACCGCGGACACGTTCACGATGTGCTTGTCCCGCTCTGGCGTGCGCAGCATCAGCGGCTTCAGGCGTGCGTTCAGGACGAACGGTGCCACGGCGTTGACCAGCTGCGTCTCGAGCAGCTCCACCGACGAGACCTCGGCGAGCGTGAGGCGCCAGGAGTTCCGGCCCCGGAGGTCGACCTGCTGGAGGTCCTGGTCCAGCCGTCCCTCCGGGAAGAGGTGGGCCTGGGGGTGTTGCTCGTCGGGCAGCAGCGCCGCCTGCGACATCTCGGCCGAGCTGGCGGTCACGGCGGCGGCCGACTCGAGCAGGTCGCCCGGACCCTCCAGCAGCTCCGCACCCCGGAGGCCGTCGACGCCGCCGAGCAGCCGGCGGGCCTCGGCCGGCAGGGTCGCCAGCGATCCGGTCTCCAGCTCCATCATGTGGCGGTAGAAGTCGGGTGGTCGCCGGACGGTCTGACACGCGTTGTTGACGATGAAGTCGAGTCGTCCCCGGGTGCTGTCCAGGTGGTGGCAGAGCGCTTCGACGCTCGGGGTGTGGCGGAGGTCCAGTCCGTAGATCTGCAGCCGGTGCCCCCACTGGTCGAAGTCGGGCTCCTGGGCGTACCGCACGGCCGAGTCGCGAGGGAAGCGGGTCGTCACGATGAGGTCCGCCCCCGCTCGGAGCAGCTTGATGCCCGCCTGGTACCCGATCTTGACCCGGCCGCCCGTGAGCAGCGCGACGCGGCCCGACAGGTCGGCGGTCTCGGTGCGCTTGTGCTCGTTGAACGCCGCGCACGAGGGGCAGAGCTGGTCGTAGAAGTGGTGGACCTGCCGGTAGTCCGCCTTGCACACGTAGCAGTGGCGATCGGCTTCGCGATCCGCCGTTCGTCCCGGCCCGAGCTCGGCGATCCGGGCGGCCTGCGCGTCGCCCGGACCCGTGGCGAGCATTCCGTCCGGGGCGAACACGTTCGGCGTGGTGAACACGGGTTTGGCGCGGAGAGACCGGATGCCGGTGTCGGCGAGCACCTCCTCCTCGCGCCGGAGCCGCGCCTGGCGGTTCTGGCGACGGCGGGCCTTGGTCAGCTGGCGCCGGGTCTCCACGTCGGGGTGGAACAGATCGCCGGCGGCGTTGAGCAGTCGAGCGCGTTCGACCTCGCTCAGCCCGTCGAGCGGGGTGCGGTCGCGGGCAAGGGATTCGAGCAGCTCGGTGACCGCCCGCAGGCGCTCGCTCAGCTCTTCTTCGGGCACGGTCGGTCACTGACGGTCGGAGTCGGGAGCCGTTCGACGTTAGGCGGCGCCTCGGTCTGCGGCCTGGTCCAGGTCCGCTGGCCGACGCCGACTTCGGCCTGGTGCCGGGGCGGTCGTAGCCTCCGAGACGATGTCGCGCTACCGCTTCGCCCTGCGCCCCCGGTGGATCATCTCCCACGTGTTCGTGCTGGCGATGGTCGGCGCGTTCATCGTCGCCGGGTTCTGGCAGCTGAGCCGGCTCCAGGAGAAGCGCGACCGAAACGACCGGGTCACCGCCCGCACGGCGGAGCCGGTGGCCGACCCGGCGGACCTGGCTCAGCCGGGCGACTACGACGGTGCCGCCGCCCTCGAGTTCCGGCGGGCGAGGGCCACCGGGACCTATCGGGCAGACCAGGAACTGCTGGTGCGAGCCCGAAGTCGGGACAGCGCGCCGGGGTCGTGGATCCTCACCCCGCTCCAGTTGGACGACGGCACGGCCGTCGTCGTCAACCGGGGGTGGATTTCCAACGGTGGCGAGTTCGAGTCGGTCCCCGATCGCTACCGGGCTCCGTCGGGCGAGGTCACGGTGACCGGTCTCGTGCGCAAGACCGAGACCCGCGGTCGCTTCGGCCCCAAGGACCCGACCACCGGCACGCTCGAGAACCTCGCCCGAGCCGACATCGCCCGCCTCGATCAGCAGGTCGACGAGGACGTGCTCCCGTTCTACCTGCAGCTCCAGGAGCAGGGTCCGGCGATCACGCCGACGGATCCCCGACCGGTGCCGGCCCCGGAGCTCGACGAGGGGCCCCACCTGTCCTACGCGCTCCAGTGGTTCACGTTCGCCCTGATGACGCTGGTCATCTACCCCTTGATCCTGCGGCGCCGGGCCCGGGAGATCGAGCGAGAGGCGTTGATGGTCGAGCTCGACCGCGCCGACCCCGACGACGTGCCGCTGGCAGGCGATCCTCGGGTCGAGGGGGAGCCGACTGCGGCCTCGGGCGGCGGCGGCACGGGCTGAGGAAGCTCAGCCCTCCTCGTCGTCCGTGCGGATCACCAGCACCGGACACGGGGCGTGGTGGAGCACGTGCGTGCTCACCGAGCCCATCAGCACGCGCTTGAACCAGCCGTGCCCGTGGCTGCCCATGACGACGATCTCGGCACCGACGCGCTCGGCGAC
This sequence comes from Acidimicrobiales bacterium, assembly GCA_046594195.1. Classification (GTDB taxonomy): domain Bacteria; phylum Actinomycetota; class Acidimicrobiia; order Acidimicrobiales; family Iamiaceae; genus Aquihabitans. The sequence goes on from JBKJPY010000097.1 coordinate 25,470, forward strand.
GTCGCAGATGGTCGGGCCCGGCTCGCCGGTCTCGACGAGGTGCTCGGCCGTGATCCCGAGGATGCCGTCGAGCTCGTGGACCTCGGCGTCCTGAGCGGCGCGCTGCTCCTCCTCGAGCTCGTGCTCCAGCTCCGGGTCCGCCAGGGTCGGGTGCGTGTCCATCGGGCTCACCGAGGCCGTCGGCACGAACACCGGGGGCACGACCGCCAAGGTGATGAACCGGTGGTCGTGGCCGAGCAGCGCGACTCCCTTCGCCATCGCGGCGGTGGCCAGGTCGGATCCGTCGGTGGCGAGCAGCACGGTGGACATGCGCGCCATGCTCGCGCGGGGACGAAGGAGATCGCGCCAAAGGGCGATGGGTAGCGTGGCGCCGTGCCCGACGACCCCCGTGACCGCATCCTGGGTGCCACGGTGGTGTGCCTCGGCCGCTACGGCATCGCCAAGACCACGGTCGACGACGCGGCGCGCGAAGCCGGCCTCGCTCGCGCCACCGTCTACCGCTACTTCCCCGACGGCAAGGAGCAGCTGATCGGGGAGTCGATCACCTGGGCCGTCGAACAGTTCTTCCACGACCTCGCCGTGAGCGTGGCCGATGCGCCGGACTTTCCCACGCTGCTGGAGCAGGCGCTGGTGCACGCTCACCGGGCGGTGGCCGAGCACGTCGTGCTCCAGAAGGTGCTCGAGACCGAGCCCGAGCGCCTGCTGCCGCAGCTCACCCAGTCGGCCCCGCAGGTCCAAGCCGTCCTGCGGGCCTACCTCGCAGACAAGCTGAGCCACGAGGCCCTGCTCCCCGGGGTCGATCCGCTCGAGGCGGGGGATTGGCTGGCCCGCATGGGCCTGTCGTTCATCCTCGCGGAGGGCCGCTGGGATCTCACCGATCCGGCGTCGGTCCGCCACCTTGTCCGCGCCGAACTCCTCATCTCGATCCTCCGCCCCGAAGCCCTCACGCCCTGACTTCGCCGGCGATGGCCGGAGAAGTGTGACGAAGGTCATGGGTGCGACACGTTGACGATGAGACACTTTCCATCTTAGTGTCTCATTCATGACCTTGAAGGTGGCGGAGCTGCGCCTCGTCGATGTCGACGTGGCTGCGCCGAGTGCCGACGTCGAGGCTCGGATCCTTGACGCCGCGCTCGTGCTCGTGGCCCGGTGGGGGGTTGCGAAGACCGCTCTGGGCGACGTTGCCAAGGAGGCCGGGTGCTCGCGCGCCACGCTCTACCGGGCGTTTCCGGGCGGCAAGCAGCACCTCTTCCTCGCCCTCGCCACCCGCGAGCTCACCACCTACCGCCGGGGCATCCTCGACGCCCTCGATGCGGCCGACGAGCTGGGTGATGCCCTCACTCGGGCGCTGGTCGTGGCGGCTCGTCTGCTGCACGACCACGATGCCGCCCAGTTCATCCTCGAGTACGAGCCGGGCCTCCTGCTCCCGTTCCTCGGGTTCCACCAGGTTGACCTGCTCTACCGGGAGACGGCAGTGGCGTTCGGGCCGCACCTCGAGCGCTTCCTGCCCGTGGATCGCGCCGCCTGGGCCGCCGAGTGGGCCGCTCGGCTGTTCATCACGTACCTGTTCAACCCCCACGAGCGGCGCGACCTCGCATCGATCGACGACGCCCGCAGCCTCGTTGATCAGTTCGTCCTTCCTGCGTTCCCCGACGCCAGCCCAGCACCCCACCCCACCTGAGGAGACACCGTGTCCACCAACGAGCAACTCATCGGTCGAGAAGACCTCAACGACCTCGAGGCCATCCTGTCGGTGTCCGCCGCCGACGTCGACGAAGCGGTTCGCGTCGTCAAGGACAATGCGGATGCCATCTTCACCTGGGACTACGAGAAGGGCAGCCGGCCCGCGCTCAACAAGCTCTACGAGAAGGCCAAGGTCTCGATGTGGAACGGCGAGACGGACCTGCCCTGGGACACCGTCGTCGACCAGGAGCAGGTCGCTCGGGACAACATGGCCCTGGGCAGCTTCGGCGACGTGGACCTGTCCCACACGCCGTTCGCCTCGTGGGGCGACGAGGAGTGGATGAAGCTCGGCATGGAGTTCCAGAACTGGAGCCTGAGCCAGTTCATGCACGGTGAGCAGGGTGCACTGATCTGCACGGCCAAGATCGTCGAGACGGTCCCGTGGATCGACGCCAAGTACTACGCGTCGACGCAGGTCATGGACGAGGCCCGCCACGTGGAGGTCTTCGCCAAGTACCTCGACACCAAGCTCAACGGGCACTACCCGCTCAACGCCCACCTCGGCCTGCTCCTCGACGACATCATCGAGGATTCCCGCTGGGACATGACCTACCTGGGCATGCAGATCATGGTGGAGGGCCTGGCCCTCGCCGCCTTCGGCTTCATGCACCAGATGACCACCGAGCCGCTGCTCAAGAAGCTGCTGCGCTACGTGATGAGCGACGAAGCCCGCCACGTTGCCTTCGGCGTGCTCTCGCTGAAGGAGTACTACGCCGAGCTCACCGACGCCGAGATGCTCGAGCGCCAGGAGTTCGCGTTCGAGGCCGCCGTCCGCATGCGTGACCGCTTCATGCAGCAGGAGGTGTGGGAGCGCATGGGCCTCAAGCCCCCCCAGGTGCTCCCCCTGCTCATCGACCACCC
>JBKJPY010000037.1:0-39524 GCA_046594195.1 Acidimicrobiales bacterium
AACCCCAAAACCGACCGCGAAATCCGCCGCTGCCTCAAGCGCTACATCGCCCGCCAGATCCACCGGCAACTCCAACAACCACTTGACTCGCTATAGGAGCGTCCCCCACACCCCCCGGGCTCGCTTCGCTCGGCACCCCTTCCTGGCGCTTGTGGCTTGGCCTCTTTCGGGGCTGTGGTCGGGACCCCGTTGCGGGTGACGGCGGGGGTTCTGGGAGATCGGGGCCATGTGCGACGATGGGGGCATGTTGTTCTCTGTGCTCGTTGAGGTGTCCCTTCGTGAGGGGGTGGCCGATCCGCAGGGAGCCACCATCGAGCGGTCGTTGCCGCACCTGGGCTTCGACGGCGTGCACAGCGTGCGGGTCGGCAAGTCGATCCGCTTCGACCTCGACGCAGTCGACGAGTCCGCAGCGCGAGCCGAGGTCGCCGACCTGTGCCAGCGCTTCCTCACCAACCCGGTGATCGAAGACTCGACGATCACGGTCACCGAAGGCGCCCACCGCTGATGGCGCCTCGCGTCGGCGTCGTCCAGTTCCCGGGGTCCAACTGCGAGCTTGATGCCCTCGAGGCGGTGCGCCTGCTCGGCGGCGACGCCGAGATCCTGTGGCACGGCGATGAGACGGTGAACGGCGTCGATGCGGTCATCGTCCCCGGTGGGTTCGCCCACGGGGACTACCTGCGCCCTGGTGCCATCGCCCGGTTCTCGCCGGTGATGTCGTCGGTGGTCGAGTTCGCAGAATCGGGCGGTCCGGTCGTCGGCATCTGCAACGGCTTCCAGGTGCTCACGGAGGCGGGAATGCTTCCGGGTGCGCTCCAGAAGAACCGCGGCCTCAAGTTCCTGTGTACGACAGTGGAGCTTCGCGTGGACTCCACCGACTCGGTGCTCACCAGTGAGGCTGGACTCGGCGAAGTCCTGCGCGTGCCGATCAACCACTTCGAAGGCAACTACACGTGTTCACTGGAGACATTGGCGGAGCTCCAAGCCAACGAACAGATCGTGTTGCGCTACGTCACGAACCCCAATGGCTCGGTCGACGACATCGCCGGGATCTGCAATGCCGGGCGCAACGTGGTGGGGCTCATGCCGCACCCGGAGCGTGCGGTCAGCGACCTCCTCGGCTCGCAGGACGGCGTCCCGCTGCTGCGCTCGCTGCTCCTCGGTGCAGCGACGATCGCCTGACCCTTCCGCCCAAGGGCCGGCGACGTCGGGGCCTCAGGACGAGCGGGAGATACCCGCAGCGCGCAGCACGGCGGGGTTGACCCCCACGGAGCGGAACGCGCCGTAGCTGATGCCCTTGCGGGAGGCGTAGCCCGCCGCGGAAGCGATGAAGTCCGCTTCCAGTGTGGCGAGGTCGACCGTGGTCTCGCCCGCAGCCAGTTCGGCCTCGAGGTCGAGCTGCTCCTGGGTGAGTTGGAGGCGCTTGAGCGGATCCGCAGTGGTCAGCTCGGACGAGATCTTGTCGAGTCGCTTCTGCACCGATTCCGGCGTGCGCTTCCGTCCGCGCTTGGGCTTGTTGGCCTCCAGTGCCTCGAGGTAGCGCCGGACGGCCCGGCCCTGTGAGCGCCCCTCCGCAAGGGCTGCCTTGTGCTCGTCGGACATGGTGCGGGTCTTCTTCTTGGTTGCCATGCAAGCTAGAGAACCACCTTCTCTTCTCGGCCACAAGTCGACCCGCGATGTTGCCAATGATGTCCGATTTCATTTCGTAGTGATCAGACCAGTTCAGAGGGTTGATTTATCGATCTTCATCATGGGCAGCCCGTCTGATTTCGTCAACGAAACGGGGGATGCACTGCCCGCTCAGCGCGAGTAGCACCGAAGCTCGGTGGCCTTGACCGATGCCCACACGGGGCTTCCGTTCTGGAGCCGAAGGTCGGCGAGCGAGGCGGCGGTGATCTCGGCGACCAGCGACAGGTCACCCTCCAGGCGGACGCGCGCTCGTTCGCCCGACGGCTCGATCGCGGTCACGGTCATCGGCCAGCGGTTCCGGGCGCTGCCCTCCGGCTCGGACACGTGGATCGCGATCGCGCTCGGCGGGACGATCACGAACACGTCACCCTCGGCGGCTTCGGCGAGCTGGACGACCGCGGTGCCGACGCGGACCTCCCGCCCCGTGGCTCGGCCGCGGAGCAGGTTCGTCCCGAGGAGCTCTGCCACGTGGCGGCTGCGGGGCCGCGCCGTGACCTCGCGCATGGTGCCGGCTTGCGCCACCCGCCCGTGCTCGAGCACCACGACGTCCTCGGCGAGGGTCAAGGCGTCGATCGGGTCGTGCGTCACGACGATGGCGACACCCTCGAAGCGGTCCAGGACCTTGCGCAGGTCTCGGCGCGTCGTCCCGCGCACCGTGGAGTCCAGCGCGGCGAGCGGCTCGTCCAGGAGCAGGAGGCGAGGATCCGTCGCCAGGGCACGCAGCAGGGCCACCCGCTGAGCCTGGCCACCGGACAGCTCGCCCGGCCGAGCGCCCGCGTGCTCCCCGAGTCCGAGTTCAGCAAGTTGCTCGTCCGCTCGGTGCCGGGCCTCGGACCTGGACACGCCGCGGGTCCGGGGTCCGAAGGCGATGTTGTCGCGCGCCGAGAGGTGGGGGAACAGGAGGAGGTCCTGGTGGACCATGCCCACGTGCCGGGCTTCGGGGAGGACGAAGGTGCCGTGGGCCGGGTCATCGAGGGTCTCGCCGTCGAGCTGGATCCGACCACCGTCGAGCATGGTGGTGCCCTGCAGCGCCCGGAGGGTGGTGGTCTTCCCGGCACCGTTCGGTCCGACGAGTGCGAGCACGCGGCCCGGCGCCGCCGCGAGGTCGACGTCGAGGTGGAACCCGCCCAGATCTACCCGGAGGTGAGCGTCGAGGGTCATCGGGTCGCTCCACCCAACCACCGGTCGCGCAGCGCGACGAGGACCACGAACGAGACGAGCAGCAGCACCAGGCTCAGGGCGACGGCGCTCCCGGGATCGGACTCGAGCTGCAGGTAGATCGCAAGGGGAAGCGTCTGGGTGCGCCCGGCGATGTTGCCGGCGAAGGTGATCGTGGCCCCGAACTCCCCGAGGGCGCGAGCCCAGCTGAGGACGGCCCCGGCGACGACGGCCGGGGCGATCAGGGGCAACGTGACCCGACGGAACACCTGGGTCGGGGAGGCGCCGAGGCCGGCGGCGACCTGCTCGTAGCGCGCATCGAGGCCGCGCAGCGCCGCCTCGACCGTGATGACGAAGAACGGCATGGCGACGAACGCTTCGGCGAGCACCACCCCGGCCCGGGAGAAGGTCAGCTGGATGCCGAACGCGTCGTAGAGCCACGATCCGAGGGGGCTGCGCCGGCTGAAGGCGGAGAGCAGGGCGACGCCGCCGACGACCGGGGGGAGCACCATCGGCAGCAACACGAGCGCCCGGACGACGGCCTTGCCGGGGATGTCGGTCCGAGCGAGCACCCAGGCCAGGGGCAGGCCGAGCCCGACCGCGAGCGCCGTGGCCAGCAGCGAGGTGGTGATTGACAACCGCATGGCCGCGGTCGAGGTTGGGGACCGCAGGTCGTCGATCAGGTGGGACCAGTCGGCCCGCTGGAGCAGGCCGAGGAGGGGGAGGGCGAAGAGCAGCAGGCCGGCAGTGGCGGCGATCAGCACGAGCGCGGGAGGCCGCCGCCGACGGATACTCATGTGGGGGGCAAGAAGCCCCGCTCCTCGAGCACGGCCTGGCCGTCATCGGATGACACGTAGGCGACGAAGGCACCGGCGACGTCCATTTCCTGGGCATCGGTCAGCACCGCGATGGGATACGTGGCGATCGCGTTGTCGGCCGCCGGGATCTTGACCGGGTCGACGGCGTCGCCGGCGGCCAGCGCATCGGTGACGTAGACGATGCCGGCCACCGCATCGCCCTCGCTCACGGCGGTGAGCGTGGCCTTGGCGTTCTGGCCGCGGGTGACGGAGCTTTCCGGGATGGTCACGCTGGCCTCGTCGAGCGCCTGGGCCGCGAACTTCCCGCACGGGACGTCCTCGCCGCACAGCGAGATGATTCCCGCGTCGGCCAGATCGGCGAGCGACTCGATGCCCTCGGGGTTCCCGGGCTTGGTGACGATGATGAGCTGGTTGTTGGCGAACACCGTGGGCTCGCCCTTCACCAGGTCGGCGTCGGTGAGCTTCTCCATGTTCTTCTCGTCAGCCGAGGCGAACACGTCGGCGGGGGCACCGTCGAGGATCTGCTGGGACAGGGTCCCGGACGAGTCGAACGTGAAGCTGATCTTCGTGTTGTCGCATCGCTGTTCGAAGGCGTTGCCGAGTTCCGTGAAGGCCTCCGTCAGGGATGCGGCGGCCGAAACCGTGATCTTGCCTTGGAGCGCCTTGCCGCAGACGAGGAGCGAGGCCGACCCGTCCCCGCGTGGCTGGGCGACGTCGGAGCCGCCGCTGTTCCCGCAGGATCCGAGCAGGAGGGTGCAGACGGCGAGAGCCGGCAGCCAGCGTCGTAGGGACATGGAAAAAGCTTCTCCAAACCAGGGAAGCCGTCAACCTACCCTGCATCTGCGAGGAAATGACCCGATCGGCCGAGTCACCGTAGGCTCGGCGGCCATGTCCCAGCTCCGCATCGGTGAGGCCGCCGACCTCCTTGGGGTCAGCGTCGACACGGTTCGGCGCCTCGTCGACAGCGGCGCCGTGGCTGGCAGCCGGACCGACGGCGGCCAGCGCCACGTCGACGGCGTCAGCTTGGCGGCCTACCTCCTGGAGCACGCCGACGTGCCCCGGGGTGGCTCCGCTCCGACCCGCAGCGCCCGGAACCGCTTCACCGGGCTGGTCACCAAGGTCCAGGTCGACGGGCTGGTCGCCCAGGTCGAGCTGCAGGTCGGTGCCCACCGGATCGTCTCGCTCATCACCGCCGAATCGGTGCAGGAACTGGGCCTCGAGCCCGGCATGGTGGCCACCGCGAGCGTGAAGGCCACCTCCGTAGTCCTGGAAGTGGCGAAGGTCTGACGGAAGGCTGTCGATCGGCGACTGCGGTTCCGAGCGTCTGCGGGCCGACCGGTAGCCTCACACCCGTGACCGATGCCGACGCGACGCCGATCCACATCGCCCTCGGGCTGACCGATTCGGAGCTCGGCGACATCGTCGAGATCCTCGGCCGGGAGCCGAACCGCCTCGAGCTGTCGATGTACTCGGTCATGTGGTCTGAGCACTGCTCGTACAAGTCGAGCCGGGTGCACCTGGGCCGCCTCCCCACCACGGGCGAGGGCGTGCTGGTCGGGCCGGGCGAGAACGCCGGAGTGATGGACGTGGGCGACGGCATCGCGGCGGCCATCCGCATCGAGAGCCACAACCACCCCAGCTACATCGAGCCCTACCAGGGTGCGGCCACCGGGGCCGGCGGCATCCTGCGCGACATCTTCACCATGGGGGCCCGGCCCATCGCCCTCATGGACCCGCTGCGGTTCGGTCCGCTCGACGATGCCCGCAGCCGGTGGGTGGCCGAAGGCGTGGTGTCGGGCATCTCCGGCTACGGCAACTCGGTCGGCGTTCCCACGGTGGGCGGCGAGGTCATCTTCGACGAGTGCTACAAGGGCAACCCGCTCGTCAACGTGCTGTGTCTCGGGATCTTGCCGGTCGTCCGCCTGGTCCTGGCCAAGGCCACGGGCGTGGGCAACCTCGCCGTGCTGCTCGGCTCGTCCACCGGCCGCGACGGCATCGGCGGCGTCAGCGTGCTGGCCTCGGCCGGCTTCGACGACGGCAGCGAGGACAAGCGCCCCGCCGTCCAGGTCGGCGACCCGTTCGAGGAGAAGCGGCTGATCGAGGCCTGCCTCGCGCTGCTCGACGCGGGCCTCGTGGTCGGCATCCAGGACCTGGGTGGCGCCGGACTGACGTGTGCCGCCAGCGAGACGGCCGCCAACGGGAAGATGGGCATGGACTTCGATGTGTCCGCCGTGCCCCGTCGCGAGGACGGCATGGAGCCCTTCGAGGTCATGACCTCCGAGAGCCAGGAGCGCATGCTCGCCATCGTCACGCCGGAGGGCCTGCCGGAGGTGATGCGGCTGTGCGAGCGCTGGGAGGTGCAGGCCACGGTCGTCGGCAAGGTCACCGACCCGGTCGACGGCGAGGGCCAGCTGCGCATCCTCGACGGCTTCGATGGCGAGGTCCTCGCCGATGTTCCCGCCAGCAGCCTTCACGACGCCGCACCGCTCTACCACCGTCCCCTCGCCGAGCCCGCCGACCGCGCCGAGCGTGCCGCCCAGCACCCAACCGCTCCCGCCGATGCCGGCGCGGCCCTGCTCGGCCTGCTTTACGACACGACCTGGGTCTCGTCCCAGTACGACCACCAGCTGTTCCTCAACACCGTCGAGGGCCCGGGCGGCGATGCCGTCGTCCTGCGCCTCAAGCACCCGACCACCGGCGAGGACACCGGCCGGGGCCTCGCCCTCACCACCGACGGGAACCACCGCTGGTGCGCCGTCGACCCGCGGCAGGGCACGGCGCTCACCGTCGCCGAGTCGGTCCTCAACCTGGCGTGCGTCGGCGCTCGGCCCATCGCCGTCGTCAACTGCTTGAACTTCGGCAACCCCGAGCACCCCGAGGTCATGTGGCAGCTGTCGGAGTCGATCGACGGCATGGCCGAGGCGTGCGCGGCGTTCGGCCTGCCGGTCATCGGAGGCAACGTCAGCCTCTACAACGAATCGCGCGGCATCGACATCGACCCCACGCCGGTCATCGGCCTGCTCGGCGTGGTCGACCAGCTCGTTCGCCGCCCGCCCGGGGTGACGATGGCCGATGGGGACGCCCTCGTCCTCCTCGGCGACGACCTCGGCGATGCGTCGCCGTCCCTCGCCGGCTCCGCGGTCGCGTGGGCCGTCGGTGACAAGGGCGGTTCCCTGCCGACGTTCGACGGGGTTGCCCATACCGCCGTCGCCGACCTGGTGCGTTCGCTCGTGCGGGCCGGTGCGCTCAGCGGCGTGCACGACGCGTCCTCCGGTGGCTTGGGCGTGGCCCTCGCCGAGCTCACCTGCCGCTCCGGGCTCGGACTCCGGGTGGACGCTCCGCTCACCGCGGCCCAGCTCTTCAGCGAGTCGCCGTCTCGGGTCGTGGCTGCGGTCCCGGCCGCCGAGGCCGACGCCCTCGTCGATCGGGCCGAGGCCGCCGGCGTGTCGGCCGTCGTCCTCGGATCCGCCGGTGGTGATCGGGTGGTGATCGGGGACCTGGTCGACCTGGCCGCGGACGAGGTGATCACCACGTGGCGTGACCGCCTGCCCGTGGCGCTCGGGGCGGGAACCACTCAGGCCTGAGCGGGATCGCGCGTTTCGTTCCTGGGCACGCCTACCTACGCCGGCTGACCTGGCGGCTGGCCAAGATGGAGCCATGACGCTGCTCGTCTTGGCCTCCGGATCTCCTCGACGGCGCGACCTGCTCGACGCGCTCGGGGTTGCGTTCGACGTCCGCCCGACGGATGTCGATGAGACGCCCTTGCCGGGCGAGACGGCCGAGGAACTGGTCCGGCGCCTCGCGGTGGCCAAGGCGGAGGCCGGCCTGGCCGCCGCACCCGAGCGGCCGGTCGTGGTGCTGGCCGCCGACACGCTGGTGTCGGTGGACGGCGAGGTCCTCGGCAAGCCGATCGACGAGGCCGACGCGGCACGAATGCTGCGCCTGCTGTCGGGCAGCCGCCACCAGGTGTTGACCGGGGTCTCGGTGGCGGCAGCGCACGGCACTGCGGCGACGCTGTCGGTCGAGGTGGAGACCACGCACGTCCACATGGCGGCGTGGACCGAAGAGCAGATCGCGGCCTACGTCGCCTCGGGGGAACCGATGGACAAGGCCGGGTCCTACGCCATCCAGGAGGTTGGTGACCGCTTCGTCACGCGGATCGAGGGCAACTTCGACAACGTGGTCGGTCTGCCCGTGGACCGCACCCGCCGGATGCTGGCGGACGCCGGAGTGGACCTGCCGGGGGCTCAGCCGCCCGAGGTGTAGGCGTCAGCGCCCGCGCCCAGGGGCTCGGCGCTGTCCCGGTCGTCCCAGAACCCGTCGGGCACGGTGACGGCACGGGGACCGTGCTGGTGGCCGCGGGGCAGGCCGATGGACTCGGGCGGCAGCTCGACGCCCGGGTCGAGCTCGTCGAGGATCGCCTCGAACTGCTCGAGCGTGTCGGCCTGCACCAGGCGCTTCCGGATGGCCGGGCCCACGGGGTAGCCCTGGAGGTACCAGCCGACGTGCTTGCGGATGTCCCTCACGCCGACGCGGTCGCCGTGCCACTCGGCCAGGCGTCGGGCGTGGTCGCGCAGGGTGGCGGCCACCACGGCCATCGGCGGTGCGGAGTCGGTGGCCTCCCCCGCGAACGCCGCCGCCAGGTCCCCGAAGAGCCACGGTCGTCCGAGGCAGCCCCGGCCCACGACGACACCGTCGCAGCCGGTCTCGTCGACCATGCGCAGCGCGTCGGCGGCCACCCAGATGTCGCCGTTGCCGAGCACCGGCACCTCGTGCACCGCCTCCTTGAGCCGGGCGATGGCCGACCAGTCGGCGTGCCCCGAGTAGGCCTGCTCCGCGGTGCGGGCGTGCAGCGCCACCGCGGCTGCGCCCTGGGCCTCGGCGATGGGCCCGGCGTCGAGGTAGGTCAGGTGGTCGTCGTCGATGCCCATGCGCAGCTTCACGGTCACCGGCACGTCGCCGGCACCCGTGACCGCGGCGGCCACCACCTGGGCGAACAGCGTGCGGCGCCAGGGGAGGGCCGAGCCGCCGCCGTGGCGGGTCACCTTGCGGACGGGACACCCGAAGTTCAAGTCGATGTGCTCCGCGCCCAGCTCGTCGACGAGCTGGCGAGCCGCGTCGTGCATCACGGCCGGGTTGGTGCCGTAGAGCTGGATCGACCGGGGCTGCTCCCCGGGGCCGAAGCGAGCCAGGGAGTACGTCTTCTCCTGGCGCTCGACGAGCCCCCGCGCCGCGATCATCTCGCTGACGTAGATCCCGGCACCGTGCGAGCGGCACAGGTCCCGGAACACCGCGTTGGTGACTCCGGCCATCGGCGCGAGGACGACCGGCGGCCACACCTCGTGCGGCCCGATCTTCAGGCTCCGGGTCTCGGTGGCAGTGGTGGGGGCGGCGGACATGGCCCGTCCAGCGTGCCAGCCACCCCACCCAAAACCCGAACCCCAACGAACTACGTGTGGATCCGGTTCGCTTCCGGCCCAGATCCACACGAAGTTCGGGGGAGGTCGGGTGGTGAGCGGTCCGTCGTTCGCCGGCGCTCGGCGGCCACGTCGACCAGGCCACCGGGCAAGTGTGGAACCGGCGCCTCGGCGTGCGATGATGGCGTTCGTGCGCGCGCCTGGAGCTGTCCCCGGAGACGTCCGGGACCCCGACGACGACTCGCCCAAGGAGGCGTGTGGCGTCTTCGGCGTCTACGCACCGAACCAGCCCGTCGCCCACATGACCTACCTGGGCCTCTACGCCCTGCAGCACCGCGGCCAAGAGGCGGCGGGCATGGCGGTCAGCGACTTCGAGGACATCACCGTCGTCAAGGACATGGGCCTCGTCGCCCACGTGTTCGACGACCGGACGCTCGCCCCGCTCACCGGTCACCTGGCCATCGGCCACACCCGGTACTCCACCACCGGGTCCAGCTCGTGGCGCAACGCCCAGCCCGTCTACCGCGATGCCGGGCCCACGCAGTTCGCCCTCGGGCACAACGGCAACCTGGTCAACACCGGTGCCCTGGCCGAGGACGCCGGCATGTTGGCCGGCACCGTCGCCAGCGACAGCGACCTGGTGGCGGAGCTCCTGGCAGTCGAGCTCGAGCGGCTCGAGCAGGCCCGGATCGTCGATCCTTCGCTCGTGGCCCCCACCCTCGACGCCGCCCTCATGACGGTGCTCCCCAGCCTCGAGGGCGCCTTCTCGCTGGTGCTCATGGACGAGACACGGGTCATCGGCCTCCGGGACCCGAACGGCTTCCGGCCCCTGTGCCTCGGGCGGCTGGAGCACGGCGGCTGGGTCCTGGCGTCGGAGTCGCCGGCGCTCGATGTGGTCGGTGCCGACTTCGTGCGCGAGATCGAGCCCGGTGAGATGGTGGTCATCGACGCCGACGGCGTCCGTTCCGCCCGCCCCTTCCCGCCCGAGCGCCTGAACCCGAAGCTCTGCCTCTTCGAGTTCGTGTACTTCGCCCGACCCGACACCCGCCTCTACGGCCGCAGCGTGCACTTCGCCCGCGTCCGCCAGGGCGAGTTGCTCGCCGAGCAGGCCCCGGTCGAGGCCGACATGGTGATGGGCGTGCCGGAGTCCGGCATCCCGGCGGCCGAGGGCTACGCCCGCGCCAGCGGCATCCCCTACGGCCAGGGCCTGGTCAAGAACCGCTACATCGGGCGCACCTTCATCGCCCCCTCGCAGGAGATGCGGGCACTCGGTGTGCGCATGAAGTTGAACCCGCTCAAGGAGAACCTCCAGGGCAAGCGGGTCGTGGTCGTCGACGACTCCGTCGTGCGCGGCACCACCCAGAAGCAGATCGTCAAGATGCTCCGGGAATCGGGGGTGAAGGAGGTGCACCTGCGCCTCACGTCGCCGCCCATCAAGTGGTCGTGCTTCTACGGCATCGACACCGGTGAGCGCTCCGAGCTCCTGGCCAACGGCCTCGAGATCGACGAGATCCGCCAGTACCTCAACCTGGACTCCATCGCCTTCATCACGCTCGACCGGCTCATCAGCTCCACCGGCACCAGCGGTTCGGGCTTCTGCGACGCCTGCTTCACCGGCAACTACCCGGTGCCGGTGCCGGTCACCTTGAGCAAGGGCGTGCTCGAGACCGACGACGCGCTGGGCGGCGCCGGGTGCGATCCCACTCCGGTCGGGTCCACCACCCCGGTGGGGTCCACCACCCAGGCGCTGTTCGGCAGCAGCCTGCTCCCGGCCGACGAAGCGCGCCGCAGCCAGTAGCACCCGATCGACACGGTTCGCCGTGCCCGACCTGACGAGAAGGACCCGCCTGATGGGTGAGACGTACGAAGCCGCCGGCGTGAGCATCGAGGCGGGCGAGGAGGCGGTGCAGCGCATCAAGGAGAAGGTGCGCTCCACGTTCCGTCCCGAGGTCATCGGTGACATCGGCGGGTTCGGCGGCCTGTTCGCCTTCGCCAGCCACCGCTATCGCCACCCGGTGCTCGTCTCCTCGACCGACGGCGTGGGCACCAAGGCCCTCATCGCCCAGGCGTCGGGCCGCTTCGACACCATCGGCGTCGACCTCGTCGCCATGTGCGTCGACGACCTCGTGTGCCAGGGGGCCGAGCCGCTCTTCTTCCTCGACTACATCGCCGTCGGCAAGCTCGACCCGGACCACATCGAGCAGCTCGTCGAGGGCGTGGCCGAGGGCTGCCGCCAGGCCGGGTGCGCGCTCATCGGCGGCGAGATGGCCGAGCACCCCGGGGCCATGGACCCGGGAGAGTTCGACCTCGTCGGGTTCTCGGTCGGCGTGGCCGAGCGCGACCAGCTCATCACGGGCGAGGACGTGCGCGCCGGCGACGTGATGATCGGCCTGCCCTCGCCGGGCATCCGCTCCAACGGCTACTCGCTCGCCCGCCGGGTCCTGCTCGAGAAGGCGCAGCTGCCGCTCGACGGTCCGGCGTTCGAAGGGGCCCACCACACCCTCGCCGAGGAGCTGCTCACCCCCTCGGTCATCTACGCGCCGGCGATCCTCGCCCTGCAGCGCGCCGTCGAGGTCCGCGCCGTCTGCCACGTCACCGGCGGCGGTCTTGCCGGCAACCTCACCCGCGTCCTGCCGAAGGGCGTCGACGCGACGATCGACCCGAGCTCGTGGGAGGAGCCGCGGATCTTCGCCGAGATCCGCCGCCACGGCGACATCGACCAAGACGAGATGCGCAAGGTCTTCAACCTCGGCATCGGCATGGTCGTGGTCGTACCGAAGGAAGAGGTGTACCGAGCCCTCGACGTGCTCCGCGGCAAGGACCAGCGCGCCGTCGAGATCGGCAAGGTCACCAAGGGCAACGGCCAGGTCAACTTCACCTGATCGAGGCTGATCTGGTCGGGCCGCTGCGCTGGCCGCGGCACACGGGAAGCCGCAGCTGCCACAGCCAGGCAGCCGCACCGAGCGCGAGACACCGGTAGGTTCCGGCCATGCCGTTCGAGACCGTTACGGGGTACTGCTGGCCGCAATCCGCTGTGGGCGGGGGGACCGTCGGGCTGCACCTGTCGTCGCCCGGTGGGCGCGACGTGTCGGTGGAGGTGGCCCGCTGCGGGTGGCGGCGCGAGGTCGTTTGGTCGGACACCGTTCCGGCTGACTTCCACCCGACCCCGCACGGCGCAGCCCAGGACGGCTGCGGGTGGCCGGCGGCGATGGTGCTCGACGTCGACCCGTCGTGGCGCAGCGGGTACTACGAGGTCGTCCTCGACGTCGAGGTCGATGGCAAGCCGCGCCGCAGCCGTGCGTTCTTCGTGGTCCGACCGCCGACCGGCGCGCCGACCGCGCCGATCCTGTTGGCCCTGTCGACCAACACCTGGAACGCCTACAACGACTTCGGCGGCAAGCAGCTCTACACCGGCGCCACGTCGGTCTCCTTCCAGCGGCCGATGTCGCCCGGCTACCTCTTCAAGCCACCCGGCGAGGGTCGCCGGGTCACCAACCAAGCGACCTACGACCCACAGATGACCGCGCACCGCGGCTACCTGGCGGCCAACCACCTCTCGCCCTACGCCGGCTCGGCGGGGTGGCCGGACTGGGAACTGCCGTTCCTCCAGTGGGCCGAGCGCGAGGGCTACGCCATCGACGTCGTGCTCAACGCCGACCTGGCCGAGCACCCGGGGCTCCTCGGGTCGACGGTGGCCGACGGCGGGTATTCGCTGTACCTGTCGGTGGGTCACGACGAGTACTGGTCCGGGCACATGCGCGACACCGTGGAAGGCTTCATCGCCAAGGGCGGCAACGCGGCCTTCCTCTCCGGCAACACGTCGTTCTGGCAGGTGCGGCTGGAGGACCCGACACCCGAGGGCCCGGCGGCATCCATGGTCGGGTACAAGGGCTTCTTCAAGTCCGACCCGGTCTACGGCACCGACCGCATCGGCGAGCTCACGGCCATGTGGTCCGACCGGGAGATCGGCCGGCCCGAGAACGAGATGACCGGTGTGAGCTTCGTGCGGGGCGGCTACCACCGCATCGGCAAGCGGGTCACCCGCGGTGCCGGCGGCTACACGATCCACCGGGCGCGACACTGGCTGTTCGAGGGCACCGGTCTGGACTACGGCGATGTCCTTGGTGGCGAGAGCCGCACCGTCGGCTACGAGTGCGACGGCTGCGACTTCATCTACCGCGACGGCCTCCCGTACCCGACGGGGGTCGACGGCACGCCGCTCGACTTCGAGATCCTCGGGACGGTCCCGGCCGCCCACTTCACGCGGACCACGGCCACGCGCCCGCCGCCTCCGGACCAGCCGTCGGAGGTCGAGTTCATCGCCGCCCGGGCCAACGGGGGCGGTCGTGAGCCCGAAGACGTCGCCCGGTTCTCCCACGGCCACGCCGTCCTCGGCACCTACACCTCGCCGGCGGGCGGCACCGTCGTCACCTCGGGCAGTACCGACTGGGCCCACGGCCTCGCCGGCACCGACCCCGTCGTCGAGCAGGTCACCCGCAACCTCCTCACCCGCCTCAGCGGCCCGCCGATGCCCTGACCCGGCTAGTCCTGCCAGCCGATGGCGCACCAGGTGCGCTGGGTGCAGCTGGGGCACCGCATCCAGTGGCTGTTCTTGCGCCCGGGGACCCAGATGGTGCCGCCCATCCAGCGCAGGCCGAGGTCGGTGAGGTTGATGCGGCTGCGGGCCTCGCAGGCCGAGCAGGTGACGATGACCGTGCCCGCCTGGCGCGGACCGGTCGAGTACAGCGCGTCCTTGCCGTCTCGGGGCTTCCCGGAGCGCACGGTGTCGCTCGCCGCGCTCACCGGGGTCTCGAAGAGCGCTCGGCGGCCCTGCGGGTCGAGCGAGCGTCGCCGCCCGCCGCGTCCGGCGTCGTCGGCCATCAGTCCTTCCGCCCCAGCAGCTGGTTGGCGAGCTCCCGGTACGCCTGGGCGCTGCGGGACTTCGGCGCGTGGGTGAGCACGGACTTGCCACGGGCGGGCGCCTCGGCCACCTTCACCGACTTGGGGACGAACGGCTCCAGCACCGTGATGTCGTAGGTGCGACGGACCTGCTCCACCACCTGGTGGGCGAGCTTCGTGCGACCGTCGAACAGGGTGGCGATGGCGCCGCGGACCTCGAGGTCCTCGTTGGTGTAGTCCCGGACGTCCTCGATGGTCTCGAGCAGCTGGCCGACGCCTCGCTGGCTGAGGGACTCGCACTGGAGGGGGATGACCACCTCGTCGGCGGCGGTGAGGCCGTTGATGGTGAGGATGCCCAGCGACGGCGGGCAGTCGATCAGCACGCGGTCGTAGCGGTCGGCGACCTTGGAGAGGGCCTTGCGCAGGACGTACTCCCGGCCGGTCTTGGTGAGCAGGTGGAGCTCGGCGCCGGCGAGGTCGATGGTCGACGGCAGCAAGTGCAAGACGCCGGCCTTTCCATCCTTGGCGGGCGGCGGCGTGGGGAGGGCGACGATGGCGTCCTCGGCCTTCACCCGCTTGAGGAGCACGTCGTGGATCGACACCTCGAGCAGATCGGGGTCGACCCCGCAGGCCCACGTCAGCGACGCCTGCGGGTCCAGGTCCACGAGGAGGATCTTGCGGCCTCGCTCGGCCATGGCGACGCCCAGCGCATGGGTGGAGGTCGTCTTGGCCACGCCGCCCTTCTGGTTGGCGATCGCCACGATTCGGGTCATTGCACCGAAGTGTGGCACCCCTGGCTCGGTAGGGTCGACTCCCATGACGAAGGCCGCGCTCATCGACCACCTGCTTGCCCACTCGGTCAAGCAGGGGGACTTCGTCCTCAAGTCCGGCAAGCCCACCACCTGGTTCATCGATGCCAAGCAGACGACCTGCAGCCCCGACGGCATGCTCCTGGTGGCCGAGGCCGCGCTCGAGGCGATGCCCGACGACGTCACCGCCATCGGCGGGCTGACGATGGGGGCCGATGCGATGGCGTTCTCCATCGCGGCGATCGCCGCGACCCGGGGCCGCAAGCTGCGCGCGTTCAGCGTACGCAAGGAGGTCAAGGACCACGGCGGCGGCGGGCGCATCGCCGGGGCCCTCGAGCCCGGCGACAAGGTGGTCATCACCGAGGATGCGGTCACCCGAGGCGTCTCGATGCTGGAGGCCGCCGAGGTGGTCCGCGAGGCCGGTGCCGAGCCGGTGCTGCTCATGCCGGTGGTCGATCGGGGCGGGACCGTCACGGCGATGGCTGCTGAGCAGAACCTCCCGGTCCACGCCCTGGTCACCGCCCCCGACCTCGGTTTCCCGTTCGAAGGGCCGGTCGCCCCTCCGTCCTGACGCACCTCCCTGGCCCACTTTGGTATGGTGTAACCCACATCGACCACCCCCGATGCTTCTCGTACCCATCTACGAAGGACATCCACCAATGGGGACCGTTGTCGACCATGCCGATCTCGCCGTGCTGCTGACGCCAGGGGAGGTGGCCGCCCTCTTCGATGTGACGCCGAAGACGATCGCCCGGTGGGACGAGGCAGGCATCCTCCCGGGCGAGCGGACCCAGGGCGGCCACCGCCGCTTCCCGGCACCCGCCGTCTACGAGCTGCACGCCTTCCTGGAAGGGGTTGGGGCGCCCTGAAGGACGGGGGCTAGCGTCGGGGGATGGTTTCGCCTACTGCTGCCTTCTCCGTGACCATCCGCGTCCGGCTCGACAACGCGCCGGGGACACTCGGCAAGCTTGCGGCGGCCATCGGTGGCGTAGGCGGCAACATCGTGGCCCTCGAGGGCTTCGAGGCGCGCGACGAGTACCTCGACGAGGACCTCATCGTGAACTGCATCTCCGAGGCCCACATCGAGGTCGTGGTGGCGTCGCTCGCCGACATCGAGGGCCTCGAGGTCATCTCGGTGTCGGACCGCACCTTCGCCATGCACGCCGGCGGCAAGATCGAGGTCCTCGCCCGGATGCCCGTCGCCGACCGCGACGACCTGTCGATGGCGTACACGCCCGGCGTGGCCCGCATCTGCAGCGAGATCGAGGTGCACCCCGAGAAGGTCCACGAACTCACCATCAAGAAGAACACCGTTGCCATCGTCACGGACGGCACCGCCGTGCTCGGGCTCGGCAACATCGGCCCCGAGGCCTCCCTCCCGGTGATGGAGGGCAAGGCCCTGCTGTTCAAGAACTTTGCTGGCGTCGACGGCTTCCCCATCTGCATCGATGCCGGCAGCGCCGAGACACCGATGCAGGACCGCATCGACGCCATCGTCGAGACCGTCCAGCGCATCGCACCGGTCTTCGGTGGCATCAACCTCGAGGACATCTCCGCACCGGCGTGCTTCGAGGTCGAAGATCGCCTGCGGGCCTCGCTGGACATCCCCGTCTTCCACGACGATCAGCACGGCACCGCCGTGGTGACGCTGGCGGCGCTGGAGAACTCGCTGAAGCTGGTCGGCAAGAAGATGGAGGACCTGCGCATCGTGATCTGCGGTGCGGGCGCTGCGGGCGTGGCCATCGCCAAGATGCTCATCGCCGCAGGGGTCACCAACATCGTCGCCTGCGACACGAAGGGCGCTATCCACCGGGGCCGCACCGACCTCAACGTGGCCAAGCAGAAGTTCGCCGACATCACCAACCCCGAGCAGATCAGCGGCTCGCTCCAAGACGTGCTGCCCGGCGCCGACGTCTTCATCGGCGTGAGCGCCCCGGATCAGATCGACCAGGACGACCTCCGCAAGATGGCTCACGACCCGATCGTGTTCGCCATGTCGAACCCCAACCCGGAGATCCGCCCGGAACTGGCGAAGGACCTCGTCGCCGTCATGGCCACCGGCCGCAGCGACTACCCGAACCAGATCAACAACGTGCTCGCGTTCCCCGGCATCTTCCGGGGTGCGCTCGACGCCGGCGCCACCGACATCACGGAGGGCATGAAGCGGGCGGCCGCCACGGCCATCGCCGAGTGCGTGTCGGCCGAGGAACTGCGCCCCGGCTTCGTGATCCCGTCGGTGTTCGACACCAGCGTGGGCGAGCGGGTCGCCGCCGCCGTCGCCGAGGCCGCTCGGGCCGACGGCGTCTGCCGCGACCAGCGCTGAGCCCGTGAAGGCCGTCACCTTCGACTTCTGGAACACGCTGATCGCCGCGGACGATGCCGGGGTGCGCGACCGTCGACTGGCGGCGTGGCTCGGACTGCTCGCCGGCGAGGGCTTCGAGCTCGAGGGCGACGTCGTCCGCTCGGCGCTACGTCACGCGGGCCAGCGCTTCGAGGGCAGCTGGAAGGCGAACGAGTACTACGGCGCCGCCGATGCCGTGGAGGACATCCTCGCCCACCTGGGGATCGAGGTCTCCCTCGAGACCGAGGAGGGGCTGCTCGCATCCATCGCCGATCCTGACCCCGCCCACGACCCGCACCCGACGCCCAACGTGGGCGACGCGCTGGAGGGCCTCCGCTCGGCCGGGGTGCGCATCGGCATCATCTGCGACGTGGGCCTGGCGCCGTCGTCGACCCTGCGCCGCTACCTTGCGGGCCACGGCCTGCTCGGGTACTTCGACCACTGGTCCTTCAGCGACGAGGTCGGCACCTTCAAGCCCGACCCGGCGATCTTCGACCATGCACTCGACGGACTTGGCGGCATCGACCCCTCCGATGCTGCCCACATCGGCGACCTCCGTCGGACCGACATCGCCGGGGCCCAGGCGAAGGGCATCTTCGCCGTGCGCTATGCCGGCGTCTACGACGATCCGGGCTCCGCCACCGAGGGCACCGACGTGATCGAAGGCGACGCGGTCATCACCGACCACGCCGACCTCCTCGCCGCCCTCGGCATCAGCTGACTTCGATTCCCCCGGGAGCGGTGGCCACCCCGGTCGTCATCCAGGTCCAAGGCTTGGGGCCCTTGGCGTAGCGGCTGTCGTGGCGGACCATCGTGAAGCCGGCGGCCTCGATGAGGGCCACGGGGTCGCGGGTCAGGTGGCAGCCGTCGGCGAGGCGCTTCTGCACGGGCTCGATGCGGTGCTGCCAGGCGCGGACCTTCGGATCGGGCGATCGGCCGTGCTCGAGGAAGTGGAGCTCCCCGCCGGGCTTCAGCACACGACGCAGCTCGGCCAGCGCCGCGTCGACGTCGGGGATGGTGCAGAGGGTGAAGGTGCTGAGCGCGCCGTCGCAGGAGTGGTCCTCGATGGGGAGCGACTGGCCGTCGAGGCCGACGTGGATGATCGTCGCGGGGCTCGCCGCGATGCGATCGGCGGCCCGGTCGCGAGCAACCGCAGCTGGTTCGACGGCGAGCACCTCGGTGACCGCGGCGGGGTACACCGGCACGTTGAGGCCCGATCCGAAGCCGATCTCGACGACGCGCCCGTGGAGGCCGTCGGTCGCGCGGGCCCGCCAGCGCTCCATCTGGGCGCCGCCGCAGGTCGCCTCGACGAGGCGGGGGAGCACCTGGTCGCGGTAGACGCCCATCAGCTGGTGGCGCCGTCGAAGTGCGCAGCGAGGAAGGCGCCCATGGCCGTGACGGCCTCCGCGGCCTCGGGCACCAGCTCGGGTGGGAAGGCCTGGAAGACGTGGATCATCTCCGGCCACTCGTGGAGCTCAGCCGGTGATCCGGCGGCCACTGCGCCCTCGACGAGCGCCTTGCTGTCGTCGAAGAGGACCTCGTCGCTGCCGACGTCCACGCGCATCGGCGCCAAGCCGGAGAGATCGCCGAACACCGGCGAGGCATAGGGGGTCCGAGCGTCGGTGCCGGCGAGGTAGGCCTCGGCCGCCTGGGTGAGCGTGGCATCGGTCAGCATCGGATCGACGTCGGCGCGGGAGGTGTAGGTCCCGGCGCTCTGGGTGAGGTCGGCCCACGGCGAGATGAGGGCGACGGCCACGGGCTGCGCGCCGCCGCGGTCGCGCAGCGCCAGGGCAGCGGCTGCGGCCAGACCGCCACCAGCCGAGTCGCCGGCGATGGCGATGCGGGCCGGCGCCAGCTGGTCGAACGCGAGGAGGGCATCGTTGAGCCCGGCGGGGAACGGATCTTCTGGGGCGAGCCGGTAGTCGAGGACGACGACCGTGCGTCCGGTGGCGAGTGCGATGGAGCCGGCCAGCCCGCGGTGCGTGTCGGGCGACCCGCCGGTGTAGCTGCCGCCGTGGAGGTACAGGACGACCTCGCCCTCGGGGGCGCCATCGGGCGTGAGCCGCTCGGCGGTCCGTTCGGCCAGCTCGAAGGCCTCGACCGTCACGCCGGCGGGCGCCGGAGGGGAGCCCGCGAGCGCCGCGAGGTTGGCGCGCCGCTCCAGCAGGGTGGACTCCTGGTGGCGGGTGTCGCCGAGGAGCTGGCGGATCACGTCGATTCCGGGGTGGGCCATGGTTCGGCATCGTAGGGTCCGGCCTTGATGAGCGACCGATACGCAGGACTGCCGATCACCGATGACGACGCCACCATCGCTGCGGCCCTCGAGGACGTCAGCGTCCCCACGCTGCTCGTCTCCCTCGTCCACCTCACCGGCGATGCATCGATCCTCCGGGGACCGCTGCGCCCAGCTGGGATCTACCTCAACGAGGTCCAGGGCTTCATGAGCCCCGATGACCAAGCCGCAGCCCGTACCTTCGCCCTCGAGAAGATCATCGAGTTCCGCGACGGCGGTTGCGTCCTGCCGGCCCCGCCGTCGCCGGAGCTGGTCAAGGAGATGATGGAATTCCTCATCGCCGGCGAGATCCCCGACGAGTACGTGCCGATGATGCTCGAGGAGCTCGCACTGCACGGCGAGGACGCCCGTGACCTCGACCTCAGCACCATCGACGCCGAGGCCCGTGCTGCGTTCCGCGTCGTCGTGATCGGGGCGGGCATGTCCGGGCTGCTCGCCGGCATCCGGCTGGCGGCGGCAGACATCCCCTTCACGATCATCGAGAAGAACGCCGATGTCGGTGGCACCTGGTACGAGAACCGGTACCCGGGCTGTCGGGTCGACGTGGGCAACCACTTCTACTCGTACTCGTTCGCCCCCGATGACGGCTGGACGGAGTTCTTCGCCCAGCAGCCGGAGCTGCAGGCCTACTTCCACCGCTGCATGGAGGAGTACGGCATCACCGACCACATCCGCTTCGAGACCGAGGTGCGCTCGGCTCGGTGGGACGAGGTGACATCGAGCTGGACCGTGGAGACCACCGGCGGGCCGCTCACCGCGAATGCGCTCATCAGCGCGGTCGGTCAGTTGAACCGCCCGAAGCTGCCGGACCTCGATGGCCGGGACTCGTTCGAGGGTGTCGCCATGCACTCGGCGAAGTGGATCGAGGGCACCGACCTGGCCGGCAAGCGGGTCGCCGTGGTGGGCACGGGCGCGAGCGCCTTCCAGATCGTCCCGACCATCGCCTCCGACGTCGAGCACCTCACCGTCTTCCAGCGATCCGCGCCGTGGATGTTCCCCAACCCGAACTACCACGAGCAGATCGGCCCGGGCGTCCAGTGGGCGATCCAGCACCTGCCGTACTACGGCCGGTGGTACCGGTTCCTGCTGTTCTGGCCGGCGTGCGATGGCGGCATGATCGCCATGACCAAGGACCCGGACTACCCGGACCCCGAGCACGGCATCAGCGACATCAACGACGCGGCCAAGGAGATGTTCACGCAGTGGATGCGCGACCAGGTGGGCGACGATGACGAGCTGTTCGCCAAGGTCGTGCCGGACTACGTGTGCCTCGGCAAGCGGACCCTCCAGGACAACGGCAGCTGGCTGGGTGCGCTCACCCGGCCGAACGTCGACCTCGTCACCGAGCCCATCGAACGGGTCACGCCGACCGGCATCCGCACCACCGACGGCGTCGACCACGACGTCGACGTCATCGTCTATGCCACCGGCTTCCACGCCAACCGGTACCTCTGGCCGATGGAGATCGTGGGCCGCAACGGCGTCGTGCTGGGCGAGCAGTGGGGTGAGCGGCCGACGGCCCTGTTGGGCATCACGGTGCCGAACTTCCCGAACCTTTTCTGCCTCTACGGACCGGGCACCAACCTCGCCAGCGGCGGCAGCCTGATCTTCCACTCGGAGTGCCAGGTCCGGTACGTGATGGGCTGCCTCGCCACGCTGCTGGGCGAGGGCGTGACGGCGATGGAGGTCCGGCAGGACGCGCACGACGCCTACAACGACCGGCTGCAGGCCCGCATGCAGGAGATGGTCTGGAGCCACCCGAGCATCACGACCAGCTGGTACCGCAACGCCGAGGGCGAGACCTACATCCTCAGCCCGTGGCGGCTCGTGGACTATTGGGCGTGGACCCGCGAGCCCGACCTGGAGGACTTCGAGCTGACCTGATCAGCTGCGAGGTGACCGACCGCTGACGGCCCCTGTCGCTGGCCCGCGAACGCCGGTAGCGTTTCGGACATGAGCACCGATGTCGCCGCCACGATCGACCGCTTGCGGACCACCTTCGACTCCGGCCGGACCACGGAACTCGACTGGCGCCGGCGCCAATTGCGGGGCGTGATCGACCTGCTCAAGGAGAACGAGGTGCAGCTGTCGGCCGCGCTCAGCGAGGACCTGGGCAAGCCGGCGTTCGACTCCTGGCTCACCGAGCTCAACCTGGTGAAGGACGAAGCCGCCCACGCGCTCAAGCACCTCGGCGGATGGGCCAAGCCCACCAAGCACTCGGTGTCGCTGGTCGTGCAGCCGGCGAAGGCCTGGACCGAGTCCCAGCCTCTCGGCGTGGTGCTCGTCATCGCGCCGTGGAACTACCCACTGCAGCTGCTGCTCGCCCCGGCCGTCGCCGCGCTCGCTGCGGGTAACACGATGGTTCTGAAGCCCTCCGAGCTGGCCCCTGCCACCTCTGCCGCGGTGGCCGAACTGGTGCCGAAGTACCTGGACCCCGACGCCGTCACGGTCATCGAAGGCGGCGTGCCCGAGACCACGGAGCTGTTGGCGCAGCCGTGGGACCACATCCTCTACACGGGGTCCACGCGGGTCGGTCAGGTGGTCATGGAGGCCGCCGCCAAGCACCTCACCCCCGTCACCCTCGAGCTGGGCGGGAAGAGCCCGACCATCATCGCTGCGGACGCCGACCTGAAGGTCGCCGCCAAGCGCGTGGCTTGGGCGAAGATCCTCAACGCCGGCCAGACCTGCATCGCGCCGGACTACCTGTTGGTCGAGGCGTCGGTGAGCGATCGGTTCGCCTCGCTGGTGGTCGACGAGCTCACTGCGTTCCGGGACAAGGCGCCGGCCACCTCCATCGTCAACGAGCACCACCTCGAGCGCCTCGAAGGCCTGCTCGACGGACACGGTGGCGAGGAGCTGATGCCCCGCAAGACCGACCGGGATGCCCGGGTGATGGCGCCGGTGGTCGTTCGCCAGCCCGACCCGTCGTCCCCGGTGATGCAGGAGGAGATCTTCGGGCCGATCCTGCCGATGATCACGGTGGCGTCCATCGACGAGGCGATCGCGTTCGTCCGGGCCCGGCCCCGCCCGCTCGCGCTCTACCTGTTCACCTCCTCGAAGGCCACCGAGCGCAAGGTGCTCGACCAGACCCATGCGGGTTCGGTCTGCATCAACCACCTCGTGTACCAAGCTGCAGTGGCCGACCTCCCCTTCGGCGGCATCGGGCCCAGCGGCATGGGGGCTTACCACGGCAAGGCCGGCTTCACGACCTTCAGCCACACCAAGTCGGTGCTCAAGCGACCCACCCGGATGGACCCGGGCTTCGCCTACCCGCCCTACACCGACCAGATCCAGAAGGTGCTCAAGTTCCTGACCCGCTGGTAGAGACGTTCCAAGGCGAGATCTGCGGGTTCGGCACCACGTCGGGCCACCGCGTCGTGATCGGGCGGTGGCCGGTGTCACCGTTCGGCTCGTTCGCCGATGTGATGCACGAGGCGCCCGACGGCGTGCGCACCCTGCTCGCGCCGACCCAGGAGGTGGCCGACTTCGTGTCGGAGACCTACGTGTTCGACCAGGTCCGCATCGTGGCCGTCACGGCCGAGCGCCTCGACGGTCGGCTCCACCTCGCCGCCGGGGGGCTCGACGTCGACCTCGCCTTCGGCCGCCGCTCGGCGGTCGGATGGATGCTGCGAGCCGTCCCCGGTCCGATCGCCCGATCGCGGGCGTGGTGCACCGTGATCGACCCGATTGCACGCGTCGTGCTGCGCGGCGTCCGCACCCGCGGCACGGCCGGCAACGGTCGCCGCGAGTGGTACGGCGCAACGGACCAGCATCGGGTCACCCGGGTGGCTGCGTCGCTCGACGGCGCGGACCTCGGCACCCTGGCCGACGTGTGGCCGCCGGTCCGCTTCGGGTTCAGCTCCACGCCGAGGACGCCGTCGGTCGTCTCCGTCACCACCACCGTCTCCCGGCCGACCGTTGCATCCAGGGCCGAGGGCACGGACGGCTGAGCGGTCGTAGCCTGGCCGCGTGCCTGCGGAGCTAGGAGTCGTCAGGCCCGGGCGGAGTAGGTCGGCAGGTTCAGGATCGTCTTCACGCCGGGGTCAGCGGCGACCACGTTCGGGATGGCGTTGATCACGTGCTGGGCGGTGGCCAGGCAGCCGGCATGGTTGTGGTCGCCGTGGTCCGAGCTGAGCTCCAGCTCGAGCTTCAGGTTCGGCTCGCCACCGATGAGGATCCGGTAGCCGCCGCCTTGGGGCCACTCGGGGGCGTCCTCGTCGCGGAGCCGGGTGACGTGCTCGACGACGATCCGCTCCTCGCCGTCCGCGATGCCGACGATCTCGAAGCGCATGCCTGAGATCGTCCCCTCGGCGACCGTGCCGGACGCGATCTCGATGTCGGTGGGTGCGTAGATCACCTCGTGGCGCTCGATCAGTTCGTCGAGGTGCAGGCCGACCCCGGCGGCCACCAGTTCCAGCACGGCGCCCCACCCGAGGGTGGTCGAGCCGGGGGAGAGCAGCAGCGAGTGGCTCGGGTCGGGCTTCCCGAACCCCATGATCTCGAACATGGTGAACGGGTTGTCCCAGGTGGCGTAGTTGACGATCTCCATCATCCGGATCGTGTCGACCTCCTTGCAGAGGGCGGCGAGGTGGATGGCGAGGCCGGCGTTGCCGAAGCCGGGGTCGATGCCGCTGTTGTAGAAGCTGGTCGCACCCTCCTGGCAGGCGGCCTCCAACCGCTCGAGCACGCCGTCACCGGCTGCGGCCGGGTAGAGCAGCGGGACGAACGACGTGCCGACGACGTTCTTGCCCCCGGCCAGCATCCGGCACAGGTCGTCGACCACGGCGTCGGGGCGGATGTCGGAGCTGGCGGTGTAGCAGATGACGTCGGCATCGAGGGCCAGCAGGGCGTCGACGTCCTGCGTGGCGATCACGCCGACCGGGTCGATGCCGCAGAGCGTCCCGGCGTCCTGGCCGGCCTTGGCGTCCGAGTGCACCCAGAGCCCGACGAGCTCCAGGTCCGGGTGGGCGACGATGCCCGGGACGGCGTGGATGCCCACCGTGCCGGTGGCCCACTGGATGACCTTGATCGGTCCGTTCGACATGGCTGCCCTGCTTTCCCCTGGAGCGTCCCGGCGCAGAGCCGGCGTTGTGAACTAGAACACGTTCTACTTGAAGGACCGAGGGGATTGCGCATGGATGTCGGAGTGTTCGTACCGCTGGGCAACGGGAACGCCTCGCCCGAGATCCTCCGAGCCGTCGGCCGCGGCGCCGAGGAGCGCGGGTTCGAGTCGATATGGGTGCCGGAGCACGTCGTGCTGTTCGAGGAGTACGAGTCGGCCTACCCCTACTCGCCCGATGGGAAGTTCCCCGGGGGTGCGGACTCCGGCATGCTCGAGCCGCTGACGGCGCTGACCTTCCTGGCCGCCGTCACCGACCGGGTCCGGCTCGGCACGGCGATCTGCCTCGTCCCGCAGCGCAACCCCGTCTACACGGCCAAGCAGGTGACCGACCTGGATTCGCTGAGCGGTGGACGCGTGGAGTTCGGTGTCGGCGTCGGCTGGCTCCGCGAGGAGTTCGAGGCCGTGGCCATGCCGTTCGAGAAGCGGGGCCAGCGCGCCGATGAGCACCTGGCGGTCATGAAGTCGCTGTGGACCGAGGACACCTCGGAGTTCCACGGCGAGCTCTATGACCTGCCGGCCTGCTCGATGTACCCGAAGCCGGTCCAGACGCCGCACCCGCCGATCCACGTCGGCGGCGAGAGCGATGCGGCCATGCGGCGCGTCGCTCGGCTCGGCCAGGGCTGGTTCTCGTTCAACCGCCTGCCCGGTGATCTCGCCGAGCCGCTCGGGCGCCTCGACGGGATCCTGGCCGACCACGGACGTGACCGCGATGAGGTCGTCATCACGGTCTGTCCCTACTTCAACCCCGTTACTCCGGAGCTGGTGGAGCAGTACGCGGCCGCCGGGGTCGACCGCCTCGTCGTGCTCTGCCTCGCGTTCGACGTCGACACGCTCAACAGCCAGCTCGACGGTCTGGTGGCCGACGTCCTCACCCCGGCGCAGGCCCTGGGCTGACCGAGGCCCAGGGAGGGGGTCAGTCGCGCTCGGTGCCGAGCAGGTGGGCGATGACGTGGGCGTGCAGGTGGGTGCGGATGCCGGCGATGCCGGGTCCCGCCTTGCCGGCGAGCGACTGGGCCACCTCGACGGCCCGAGGCAGGACCTGGTCCTCGGCGGCCAGCTCGTGCACGATGCCGGCGGCCAGTGCGTCGGGTCCGGGGTAGCGGCGGCCGGTGACCATGGCCTCGTGGGCGGTCATGAGCGGGACGCGCGCCGGAATCAGCGCGTTCATGCCATCGGTGAAGGGCATGTCGAGGTCCACCTCGGGGAGGCACCAGTAGCCCCGGTCCTCGCGCATCACCCGGTGGTCGTGGCAGATGGCGAGCATGGCGCCGGCGGCGAACGTGTGGCCGTTCTGCGCAGCAACGGTGGCGCACGGGAGCGACAGCACCCGAGAGAAGAGCCGGTGGACGCGGAACAGGTAGGGGCCGAGGTCGTTCGGGTTCGCCGCCAAGTGGTCGAGGTCCAGCCCGTTCGAGAAGAACTTGCCGGTCCCGGTCGTGACGAGCGCCTTGGGCCCGTCGGCGTCCTCGATGGTCTGGAGCGCTTCCCCCATCTGGTCGAGCGTGCCAGGCGACAGGCGGTTCTCGCCGTCGTCGAGTTGGAGGATGAAGACATCGCCGTCGCGCCGCAGATCGATCATGGCGGGGCAACGTAGTCCAGGACAGACGTCTCGATCGGTGAGACGGCGTCACGGGGACGGGTAGCGTCGGCCGATCCGTCGACGACGCCGGGAGGGTCGAACGCCGGGTCGGCCCGCTGGTCTCCCCCAGGATCCCCCGGGATCCCCCCACATCCCCTGGAGTCCCCCAGGCTCCCCTCGATTCCCCCAGGTGACGCAGGTCTGGCGCGCACCGGCCCGTCTACCCCACACTCGTCACCGTGATGACCCGGTGAGCGGCCTCGAGATCGTGTTGGCGCTGCTGTGCGTGATCCTCGGTGCGGCGGTGCAGGGCTCCATCGGCTTCGGGGCCTCGCTCGTGTCGATCCCGCTCCTGCTGCTCGTGAACCCGATGCTCGTCCCCGGTCCGGCTGCGGTCGCGGGGCTCACCATCAACCTGATCGGGATGGGCGTCGGCGTCGAGCACGCCGACTGGCGCGGCGCCCGATGGGCCGTGGTGGGGCTCCTGCCCGGGACGGCGGTCGCGGCGGTCGTGTTGTCGGTGGTCAGCGGCACCACCATCGCCGTGTTGTCGGCCGGCGCGGTCCTCGCCGCCGTCGGAACGAGCGCGCTCGGGGCTCGGCCTGCGTACCGGCGACGGTTCCTGCTCGGCGCCGGCTTCTTCTCCGGCTACCTCAACACGACCGCCGGCGTCGGGGGCCCGCCGATGGCGCTCGCCTACCAGGACGCTCCTGCCAAGACCCTTCGAGCCACGCTTCCCGTGGTCTTCCTCGCGGCCACGATCTTGACGATGGTGACCCTCGCGCGCACCGGCCACCTCTCCGCCGTCGACTGGAGGGTCGGCCTGATCCTCGCTCCCGGCGGCGCCGTCGGGTACTACGCCAGCCGAGGCTTCGCGTCGCGCATCGACGGCGACCGCCTCCGCACGGCGGTCCTCGTGGTCTCGGCCCTGTCGGCGCTCGCCGCCCTCGCCCGCGTGCTGCTCTGAACCCGGACGTCCAACCGGCCGGCGGGCCGCAGGAACGAGCAAGGCCGGGCCTTGCGGCCCGGCCTCGATCTTCGATGGTGGTCGGAACCGGCGTCGATCCGGTGACCTCTCGCTTTTCAGGCGAGCGCTCTGCCAACTGAGCTACCCGACCATGTGTGCATTTGACCATGTAGGTGGCGGTCCCGACGGGATTTGAACCCGCGACCTCCGGCTTGACAGGCCGGCGTGCACTCCAAACTGCACCACGGGACCTACTGGAACCCCGTCTCCGAGGCGAGTGCGCACGCTACCGGTCGCCCTCTCGTGCCTGCAAACACGATGCCCGCCGTGTCAGCGCGGAAGTGCTGGTTGCGGGGTCTGGTCGAGCCAGGCGTCGAAGAAGCCCGCCAGGTCTCGACCCGACTCGTCGGAGGCGATCGCGATTAGATCGCCGGTCCCCGCCGACTGCCCGTCGTAGGTCGACACCCAGCGCCGCACGATGCGGAAGAACGCTTCGTCGCCGACGGTGGTGCGCAGGGCCTGCAGGGCGAGTGCGCCGCCCTCGTAGACCGCCGACGTGAACTCGCCGGCCGACTCCGGGTCGCGCACCGCGGCATCCTCGGCCGGCTTCGTACGGGCCGTGCGGGCGGCCACGTCGGCGACGGACGCCCCGCCGTCGTACTCCTCCCACATCCAGTCGGCGTAGGTGGCGAAGCCCTCGTTCAACCACACGTCGGTCCAGGTCGTCGGGGTGACGGCGTCGCCGAACCACTGGTGGGCGAGCTCGTGGGCGAGGGCCGGGGCGGAGTCGCCCATCACCCCGTCGGTCCCGAAGAGCGGTCGGGTCTGCGACTCGAGCGCCAAGCCGAGCTCGGTCGGCACGACGATCGCGCCGGCGTCGTCGTTGGGGTACGGGCCAAACTGCGAGGAGTAGAAGTCGAGGATCTCCTCGATGGGATCGAAGGCCGAGCGATCCTGCTTCCCCATCGACGAGGGGAACGCCCGCACCACGCGCACTGCGCCGTGATCCGAGGAGACCAGGTCGTAGTCGCCGATGGCAGTCAGCACGAGGTACGACGCCATCGGCTGCTCTTCGACCCAGGTCCAGCGGTCGCGGCCCTGGTCGGTCCGCTTCGGCGCCCCACCCTGGAGGCGGCCGTTGGCGATGGCGGTGACCCCCTTCGGCACGTCGAGCCGGAACGTCCACGTCGCCTTGTCCGACGGGTGGTCGTTCACGGGGACCCAGGTGGCGGTCCCGTCGGGCTCCGACATGGTGAACCAGCCGTCCTCGTCGTCGGCCTGCCAGCCCACCGGCATCCCCCAGCCCGGAAACTCCGTCTGGTCGGGGGTGCCCTCGTACTCGATGGTGAGGATCACGTCGGTCGCCGGGCGGATCGGGGTCGACGGCGTGACGGTCAGCTCGCCGTCGGCCTGGGCCACCTTCGCCCGCACGCCGTCGACGCCGGCCGACGTGACCTTCGGGCCGCGCAGGTCGAGCGTGAAGCTGCGGAGCGGTTCCCGCACGGTCGAGCGCAGCTCGATGTCGACCGAGCCGCGGATCTCGTCCTTGCCCGGCGCAGCTCGAACCAGGACGCCGTAGTGCTGGACGTCGATGCGCGGGTCGCCCAAACCGGGAAAGGTCCGGTCTGCGATGTCGGCGGGCAGCGGGTCTCCCCCTGTTGTTGGCTCGTCCGACGGTCCGTTCGTAAGCGGGTGGTCGGTGGTCGTCGTGGACCGGCCCGTCGGATCGGTCGGGCGGGCCGAGCTGTCGTCAGCGCCCGACACCGCGCACGACGCGACGGCCAGGCAAGCGGCGACGGCGACGGCGAAGCGTCGCCGCACGTCAGGCCGACCCGTCGGTCTGGAAGACGGTGTGCAGCAGCATCGGAGGGACGACCTCGAGCTGGTCGAAGGTGCACGACTCGGGGGTTCGGTCCGGCCGCCAGTGCTGGAACCGGCAGCTGTGGCGGAACCGGCCGTTGTCGACGCGCTCGTAGGCGATCTCAGCCACCAAGTCCGGCCGCAGCGGCGTGAAGCTCAGGTCCTTCTTGGCATTCCAGCGCGACTGGCCGCCGGGCAGCCGTCCGCCGTCGCCGGACTCGTGGGCGGCGGCATCCGCCCAGCGCCCCCACGGGTGCGTCGACCAGTCCGCAATGATGAAGGGGGCCAGCTCGTCGCGCAGCTCGGCGCGGCGGGCCACCGAGAAGCTCGACGCCACGCCGAGGTTGTGGAGGTTGCCCTCGTCGTCGTACAGGCCCAGCATCAGCGAGCCGGGCCCGTCGCCGTTCTTGTGCTCCCGGAACCCGGCGACCACGACGTCGGCCGTGCGCAGGTGCTTGATCTTGAGCTGCGCGCGCTTGTTGGGCAGGTAGGTGCCGTCCGCCGCCTTGGCCATGACGCCGTCGAGTCCGGCGCCCTCGAAGCGCGAGAACCAGTCCGAGGCCGTGGCCCGGTCGTAGGTCCCCGGCGTGAGGTGGACCGACGGGGCAGGTTCGGCGAGGGAATGCTCGAGCAGGTCGCGCCGCTCGGCGAGGGGAACCCCCATCAGGGACCGGTCGTCGAGGGCGAGCAGGTCGAAGGCCACGAACTGGGCCGGCGTCTCCTCGGCCAGGCGGTCGACGCGGGACTTCGCCGGATGGATGCGCTGCTGGAGCGCGTCGAAGTCGAGCCCGTCGGACCCGGCGACCACCACCTCGCCATCGACGACGCACCGCAGCGGCAGCGAGGCCTTCAGCGGCTCGAGCAGTTCCGGGAAGTAACGGGTGAGCGGCTTGTCGTTGCGGGACCCCAGCTCGATCTCGTCGCCATCTCGGAACACGATGCAGCGGAAGCCGTCCCACTTCGGCTCGAACCAGAACGCACCAGGTTCGGCCTCGGGGAGCTCCGGCGATGACTTCGCGAGCATCGGGAGCAGGGGCGGCATCACCGGCAGATCCATGTCAGCAGCGTACGAGAGGGGTAGGACGAGCGGCGGGCGCCGTTGTGCGGTGTGGGCCCTGCTCCGTGACGGCCGCGGGTCGGCGCTGCTAGTTCTCGGTGACGAACCCGTCCTGACTGGATGCACCGTCGGACGTGCTGTCCGGCGCATGGGGGATTTCGAACGACAGCGCCTCCGCATCGAGGCTCCCGCCCAACGAGGGCGTGGCATAGGCGGTGGTGGTGGCGATCAGTTGCAAGGTGATGCTGGACCCGGCTGGCAGGCGGTGGGCGACCATCTCCAACGGGACCTCGATCTCGTGCGACGTGCCGTCGAGGACGACGTCGATCGGCGTGATCTGGTTGCCGACCACCAGGCCGCTGTCATCGTCGATGAGCTGCGCGAACACCCGTCCGTCGGTCTCGCCCTCGGGAAGCGTCCCTGAATAGGTGAGGTGCAGCGTCGGGGCGCCGAGCAGCAGGAGGTCCTGGCCCGAGTCGTTCTCGTAGCTCGCCTCGAGCGCGGTGGCAGCCTTCGTGGGGGTGATGCCCGAGACCAGGCCACCGAGGGGGTCGACCGGGTCGGTGTCGAGCTTGCCGCCGCCGGAGGTGCTGGCTTCGGTGAGATCGAGCGTCCCGGCAGCACCGTCGGAGGATCCGTCGGCCGAGCCTGCGGACTTGGTCGGGTCCCACTCGCCGACGGTCCACTGGGTGCCGTCCTGATCGATGTAATCGAGATCGGGGACCGGAGCGAGGGGCTTGCCCTGGAGGTAGTGGTCCAGCCAGTTGAAGCTGGCGTTCGCGACCCGGTCGCCATCCCCCGGGTCGGTGAGGCAGGTGCCGTGACCGCCACAGAACCAGAGGTTCGCGGTCGGGATGGCGTTCTCCTTCAGGATCTCGTAGTTCCGGGTGGCCTCGTCGAGGGTGAACAGGGTGTCGACCGTGCCCTGGACGAACAGCGTCGGGACGTCGATCTTGCCGATCGCCTCGTCACCGGGACCCCGGCTGAGGAACCAGTCGTGGTCCTCGTCGCTGAGCGTGCCGTCGGCCAGCCCGGAGGCGGAGGCCGACACGATGTGGGGATCGAGGCGCTTGGGGTCCACGGTGCTGGTGAGGATCTTCGACCAGCCGGTCTTCACGGTGTCGGCCTTGTAGAGGCTGGTCTTCAACGAGTTCCACGCGATGCCGGGGACGATGGCATCGACTCGGCAGTCGATGGCAGCGGTGGTGAGCTGGATGCCGCCGCCGTAGGAGAACCCGACCATCCCGGCGCGAGGGTCGCCCCTCCCGTCCGTCTGCGCCTCGGGCTGCGCGGCCACGAAGTCGAGCATGGCCTGGACGTCCTTGCCCTCCTTCGCCGGGTCGTTGACCGTCGCCACGCCCTCGGACTGGCCGAACCCGCGTGGATCCCAGGTGAGGACGTTGTATCCGGCCTTCCACATGGAGCCGATGCTCAGCGCACCGAACAGGGCAGCACCATCGGTCGACGTGTCGCCGGCCAGCGACCAGCCGGGTCCCATGAGGATCGTCGGCGCGGGCTCGTCGGCGGAAGCGCCCTCGACCGGAAACCAGTGCAGACGGATGCCGGTGCCGTCGAACGACGTCATCATGAGGTCGCTCGCGATGTCGGCCACCGGCTCGACGGTCACCTCGTCGAACGCCGCACCCTGGTCGCACGCATGCCCGGTTCCGCCGCCGTCGTCGGCCGCGGTGGTCGTGGTCGCCTTCGGGTCGGCCTTCGTCGTGGTCGTCCCGCCGGAGGCGTCGCTGCCCCCGGAACTGCACGAGGCGAGGACGAGGGCACTGGCGATGAGGACGGCAGGGGCGATGCGGCGCACCGCCGGACGCTACCCCCGGTGGCGCAGCGCTGACGGGGTGTCAGAAGCGGGCGACGTCGAGCACCCGCTCGGCGAAGGCGCCGTCGCCGATCACGTCGAGCGAGCTCAGCGGCCGGCGGCGCCAGAGGGCGAGGAGCAGGTCGTTCGTCGAACCTCGAAGCGCCACGTCGCCCTTGGCGTGCGTCGCGTCGACGGTCACGCCCTCGGGCGAGAAGGTGAGGAGCCACTCGGCGCCACCGGCAGGGGCCGGGTCGTCGGTGCCGTGGATGTGCACGGTGTGACCGGCGAGGCCCTCGGGCAGCTCACCGAAGCGCTGCGCCCACCGGACCGCCAGGAAGAACCGGGCCCACTCGTCGATGCCGTCGGCGGCACCGTCTGCGGCGAGGGCATCGGGTTCCGGGCCACCCGCCGCGTCGACGGCGTCCTGGGCATCGACCCGGTGCACCGACACTTCCTGGGCCTGCCGGCGCATCCAGAACGCGACCGTCCCGGCACCGGCGAAGGTGATGCACGGCCGCTGCGGGTCATCGGCCTCCAGGACGGCGAGCAGGGCGTCGGCGGCCTCGCGGTAGGCGGGGAGGCAGTCCGGCCCCTTCGGCATCGGTGCCAGCGGCGGTGCGTCGCTCATCTCCTGGCCCGGATCGAGCTCCAGCATCCCGAGCACCCAACCATGGACCTTCCCGACGTGGCGCACGACCCGCTCCACGTTCCAGTCCTCGAGCGTCGGGACCGGCGCCCCGAGCATCGCCGGATCGATGGCGCCGAGCAGACCCATCTCGTGCCGAAGGATCTCCAGGTGCCGTGCCGGTTCCATGCGCCGCAGTCTGCCCGACCCGCACCCCGCCATCCCCCGGTGGGGCTCAGAGGGTGGAGAGGCCGCCGTCGACGGGGAGGACGGCGCCGGTGGTGGAGCTGGCCCCGCTCACTCGGGCAACCCTTCCACGCCGGCCTCCCGCTCGATTCCCAGGGACCGGAGGGTGAACGCCACGAGGTGGTACTGGCCCACCACCATGCAGA
Organism: Acidimicrobiales bacterium; assembly: GCA_046594195.1. GTDB lineage: Bacteria > Actinomycetota > Acidimicrobiia > Acidimicrobiales > Iamiaceae > Aquihabitans. The sequence goes on from JBKJPY010000037.1 coordinate 32,840, forward strand.
TCTCGATGAGCTGCGCCTCGTCGAACCGTTCGGCGAGGGTCGCCCACGTCGCGTCGATGATCATGTTGCGGTCGTGGAGCTCGTCGGCCGCCCGCACCAGGTCCTGGTCGACGCCCTCGGCCTCGCGGCGCGACCCGGCCAGTGCGGTCATCTCGTTCTTGTCGAGCCCGGATGCCGCCCCGATCGGGAGGTGGTGGCCCCACTCGTAGTCGGCGCCGCAGTTGGCCGCGGTTCGCAGGATCAGCACCTCGCGGTCGCGGGGGGGCAGCGTGCCGCCCGCCAGGAGGAGCCCGCCGAACTGCGACCAGCGCTTGAGCAGGCGCGGGTGGTGGGCCAAGGTGGCGAAGAGGTTCATGTCCTCCCCGTCGGGGTCGAACCGCAGGGCCTCGAGCAGCTCCTGGGTCCTCGGCTCTCGTTGATCGAGGGGAAGCGGGGCGATCCGGGGCGCGTCGGTCATGGCCGCAACCCTGCCGCAGATCGCTCTGCCGTGCTGGAGTGCTGGTCGGGGCCGTGCGATGGATGTCACGGTTGGGTGCGCGAAACGCTGCTGACGTAGGTTCTGCGCCATGCCCGAGCACCCCATTCGTGAGCGCCTCGACGACCTGCTCGCCCGCAAGGAGCAAGCCCGCACGCCAGGGTCCGAGCGCTCCATCCAGCGCCAGCACGACCGCGGCAAGATGCTCGCCCGTGAGCGCATCGAGTACCTGCTCGACGAAGGCTCCTTCCGGGAACTGGACATGCTTGCCCGGCACCGCAGCCCCGACGTGGCCGAGCGTCCGTACACCGATGGCGTCATCACCGGCTGGGGAACGGTCGAGGGGCGCACGGTCTTCGTGTTCTCGCAGGACTTCACGCTCTTCGGCGGGGCGCTCGGCGAGGTGTTCGCCGAGAAGATCCACAAGGTCATGGACATGGCGCTCAAGGTTGGGGCCCCGGTCGTCGGCATCAACGACGGTGCCGGCGCCCGCATCCAGGAGGGGCCCGTCTCCCTTGCCGCCTATGGCGGCATCTTCCACCGCAACGTGATGGCGTCGGGGGTGACCCCACAGATCTCCGTGATCATGGGCCCGTGCGCCGGCGGCGCCGTCTACAGCCCGGCGCTCACCGACTTCATCTTCATGGTGGAGGACACGTCGTACATGTTCATCACCGGCCCGGACGTGGTGAAGACCGTGACGGGCGAGGACGTTACCCAGCAGGAGCTCGGCGGTGCGCAGACCCACGCGTCGAAGTCCGGCATCGCGGCCTTCACTGCTCCCGACGACAAGGCCGTCCTCGACGACGTGCGCTTCTTGCTGTCGTACCTGCCGCTGAACAACCTCGAGACCGCGCCCATCATCGACACGGGCGACCCCATCGATCGCCAGACGCCGGAGCTGCTGGAGCTCATCCCGGCCAGCGCCAACGTGCCCTACGACATGCGCAAGGTCATCGAGGCCGTCGCCGACGACAACGACTTCTTCGAGTACTTCTCGAAGTGGGCCACCAACATCGTGTGCGGGTTCATCCGCCTCGGCGGCCAATCGGTCGGCGTGGTCGGCAACCAGCCCTCGGCCTACGCCGGCGTGCTCGACATCGAGGCCTCCGAAAAGGCTGCCCGCTTCGTCCGGACCTGCGACTCGTTCAACATTCCGCTGGTCACCTTCGTCGACGTGCCCGGGTTCCTCCCCGGTGTCGACCAGGAGTACAACGGCATCATTCGCCACGGCGCCAAGCTCCTGTACGCCTACTGCGAGGCCACGGTGCCCCGCATCCAGGTCATCACCCGCAAGGCCTACGGCGGCGCCTACGTGGTGATGGACTCCAAGTCCATCGGTGCAGACCTGGCCTACGCCTGGCCGTCCGCCGAGCTCGCGGTGATGGGCGCCACCGGCGCGGTCGAGATCTTGAACCGCAAGGAGATCGCCGAGGCGGAGGACAAGGACGCCAAGAGGGCCGAGCTCATCGACGAGTACTCGGAGAAGTGGCTCAACCCGTACGTGGCGGCCGAGCGGGGCTACGTCGACGATGTGATCGACCCGTCGGTCACTCGGCAGATGCTCATCGACGGGTTCCGCATGTTGGAGTCGAAGAAGGAAGAACTGCCGCCCCGCAAGCACGGGAACATGCCGCTGTGACACCGGTCCACATCTCGGGTGAGCCCACCGACGAGGAGGTGGCGGCCATCGTCGCCGCCATCGAGGTGGCCACCCCGCGCTCCGGTGCGCCGACGCAGCCGGCCGAGATGCCCCGGTGGCGCTGGTCCGGCCGCTGGTGGACGCGTCCTATCCCGCAGCGCCGCGTCCGCCCCTGGTAGCTGCCGCGCGAGGCACCCAGGGGTAGCGTCCGGTCGTGCTGGTGGGACGCCAGGAGGAGCTCGAGACGCTGCGGGAGCTGATCTCGGCGGCGCGCCCCGTCGTCCTCGTCGGACCGGCAGGGATCGGCAAGTCCACGCTCGCCCGAGCGGCGCTGGCGGAGTCAGGGTCGTTCCGCGAAGGCGGTGGCCTCGCCACGCTCAGCTGGTCGCCGTTCCTCGTGTTCCGTCGGATCCTTCGCTCGGCCCCACCCGAGCTCCCCGTCGAGGTGGCGGGAGCGGTCGTGCACCAGGGCAGCTCGCCCGTGCTGCTCGACGACCTCCAGTGGGCGGATGACGCATCGCTCGAGACGTTGGCCCTGCTGGTCGACCGGGTGCCCCTGGTGGCCACGGTCCGTTCGGGCGAACCGCGCAGCGACGAGGTGGCGGAGGCGCTCGCGCTGATCGGCGCCGAACGCATCGACCTCGGCGGGCTGACGGACGAGTCCGCCGCGCAGCTCGCCGCGTCGTTGCACCCCGAGCTCGATGGACGGGAGCGAGCGCACCTCGTGGCCATCGCCGCCGGGAACCCGTTGCTGCTCGGGGAGCTGCCGAAGGGCCCCGACGCCGCCCCTGGTCTGGTGTCGACCCTGCTGGGCCGGTTGCGTGCGCTCGACCCGGCGGGCCGGACGGCGATGGAGCGCCTGGCGGTGCTCGGCCACCCCGCCCCCGCTTCCGTCCTCGGTCCCGGAGCCGACGACCTCCTCCCGGCGGGTCTGGCGCGTCGAGATGGTGACCGCTTCGAGGCGCACCACAGCCTCCTGGCCGAGGTCATCGCCGACGAGCTGGGCGATCAGGTCGAACGCGTGCGGCGCGACCTACTGCCCTTGGTGGACCTGCCGGAGCGGGCCCACCTGCTCGCCCAGCTCGGCGATCGGGAGGCGGCGCGAGCCGCCGCACTGGAGGCGAGCGACCACGAGACGGACCGGCGGCGGCGAGCCACCATGCTGACCCTCGCCGTCGATTGCGCCCCCGACCTCGATGTCCTGCACCGGATCGAGGCTGCTCGGCTCTTCACCGCGATCAGCGAGCCGGCGATGGCGCGGGCGCTGTGTGCGGTGGAGGGTCGCGATGCGCTCGACCCGGTGCTGCGAGGGGGCCTGTACGGAGCGGAGGCGGAAGCGGCGTGGCTCCAGGGCCGACCCGACGAGATGGCCGAGCTGATCGGCCAGGCCCTCGACGACCTCGAAGGCACGGGGACGGTGTTCGAGGCCCTCGTGCTCGCCGGGTCGACCGCCCTGGAGACGTTCGTGGACCTCGACGGCCGACCAGTGCTGGAGCGGGCGCGAGCCGCCGTGCGCCTGGCCGATGCCATCGGCGAGGAGCAGGCCTACACGCGGGCCCGCCTGGCCAGCGTGCTGCTCACCGCCGGCGAACCGGGCTGGACCGAGCTGTACGACGAAGTCATCACTCGGGCCGTGGCCGACGACGACCGCCACCTCCGGCGCTCCGCCGTCACCAGCCAGGTGCTGGGCCTGTGGGTGTCCGGTGATGCCCTGCGCGCCGAGGAGTCCGCTCGTGCCGAGGTCCGGCGCGAACAGCCCGAGGGGTTCGACGAGCACTGGCTGGGCATCGCGTCGTACGCCGCGATGCTGGGTCTGCTGGTGGGTCGTCCTCGTCGAGGCCTCGTCGAGGAGTTCGCCCCGTTGCTCGATCGCTGGCCGGGCCACCGCACCCGCCCCTTCCTCGAGACGGCGGTGGTGCTGGCCCTCGTTGACCTGGGCCGCCACCCCGATGCGGCCCAGCGCCTCGATGGTCTGGACGGGCGCATCAGCTCCGACCCGCAGGCGCGCTCGATCGCCGCATGGGCGCGCGTCGACGCCGCGTGGTCGGCGGGGCGATCAGGCGCTGCGCTGGCGGCCACCGAGGATCTGCTGGCGCTCGGGGTGGGGGACTATCCCTCTGCGGTTCAGGGCCGCCTGATCGGTGCGCACGCCGCCCTTGAGGTCGAGATGGCACTCCTGGGCCCGGCCCCGACGGCCGTCCTCCCAGCGTGGCAGGCCGCGCCCGTGGAGTGGACCGCGCTCGTGGCCGCTCACGACGGCCGGATCGACGATGCGATCGGCGGTTTCCGCGATGCGGCGGAGGGCTGGGCCGGCAGCGACGTCCGCAGCGAGGCACGGTGCCGTTGGGCCGCCGGTTCGCTCGCCGCCGCCGAGGGCCGGGCCGATGCGGCCGACCTGCTCCTGCGCGCCGAGGCGGCCGCCGCTCAGCACGGTGTGGAGCCGATCCTGGCGCGGGTCCGGCGCTCGCTGCGCTCGATCGGGGTGGCCCGTCGCGCCGCGTCGGTCGAGGGCATCGCCGGGCTCACGGGACGCGAGGCAGCGGTCCTGGAACTGGTAGGGGCGGGCCGGACCTCGACGTCCATCGCGTCTGAGCTGGGCGTCGAGGCGTCGACGGTGGACTCGTTCGTGCGCTCAGCGATGCGCAAGCTCGGCGCCGGCACCCGGATGGCTGCAGCCGTCCAGTGGCAGGCAGCGCGGGAGCAGCAACCCACGGACTAGCTGCCGAGCCTGGCTCGGTCGGCCACCCAGCGACGGACCGCCTCGGCGTTGCTGTCCACGCCGAGCTGGGTTCGTGCATCCGCCAGCATCCGGTTGGCGGTCCGGCGCGAGACGTGCAGCGCCATGGCGGCGGCGGTGACGGTGGCGCCACCGGCGAGGGCATCCAGCAGATCGCGCTGATCGGGCGCCAGGCGGCTGGTGGCGAGCGCGCCCGGTGGTGCGTAGGCCACCGGTTCCCCGACCTTGTGGAGGTCGTCGAGGAACCGGTGGCGGCCGGCGGCTCGGAGGGTGATCCGCACGGCGAGGCCGGCCCCGCGTGCGATGGCCGTGATCGCCGCCTGGGCCGCAACCTCGTCGTCCACCGTGCCCACGCACAGCAGCCGAGCGGCATGCAGGTCCCAGGGCTCGGACGGCAGGTCGAAGCCGTCGTGAACCAACCAGCCGTCGGGCGCCACGACCTCGTCCAAGGCCGCGCCAAGAGACGCCGGATCGGCGGGGAGGAGGAGCACGGGCGGGGGCGTGGGATCCATCGCCCGGCCAGCCTTGCGCTTCGTCACCGCAGGCGCCGGGATCGCATCGATGGGTGCCGCGAGGTCGCCGGTAGGGTCGCGCCATGGATCCGGTCGACGACTGGGTGGACGCCGTCACCCATGCCACCTCCCCGCCCGAGCTGTCCACCGTCGGGACGGACGTGGCCGTGGTGCACGAGGGCCTCGAGGTCCGCCGCTACGTGGGACTCGAGCCCGGCACCGAGCACGACATCGAGGGCTTCGCCTTCCGCACCCTGACCGCTCCCGGGGAACTGCTCGCCACCTTCGCCACGGTCAACGACGTGCACTTCGGCGAGGAGGTCTGCGGACGCATCGACGGCTCCGACGTGGGCCCGGTCTTCCGCTCCGAACCCGGGTCCGACCCGTTCCCCGAGCTCATGAACCGCGGCGCGATCGCCGAGATCGGGACGCTCGACCCGGCGGCCGTGCTGGTCAAGGGCGATCTCACCTCCAACGGCACCCAGGCGGAATACGACGCGTTCCTCGCCGCGTACGAGCCGGCGTTCGGCGATCGCCTGACCGTGGTCCGCGGCAACCACGAGAGCTACCCCCGGGCTCCCTTCGCCGCGAAGGCCTTCCAGCAGGTGGACCTTCCGGGCGTGTGCCTCGTCCTGCTCGACACGTCGGTCGACGGTGGGGTCGGCGGTACCGTCACCGACGCGCAGCTGGACCAGCTCGACGAGCTGGCTGCCCGGGTCGATCGGCCGATCCTGTTGTTCGGCCACCACCACCTCGGCGATCCGGCATCGGCCGAGAAGGCCGACCGGACGTTCGGCATCGACCTCGACGCTTCGGCGCTCCTGCTGGAGCTCGTCGCTCGCCGACCGGCCATCCGCGGGTACTTCGCCGGCCACACCCATCGGAACCGGGTGCGGCGCTTCGGGCCCACCGGCGACGTGCCGTGGGTCGAGGTCGCGTGCGTGAAGGACTATCCCGGGACCTGGGCCGAGTACCGGGTCTTCGAGGGTGGGGTGCTGCAGGTGCACCGCCGCATCTCCACCCCCGAGGCGATGGCGTGGACGGAGCAGACCCGGCACATGTACGCCGACACCTACGGGCCCTACGCCTTGGGGTCGCTCGAGGACCGCTGCTTCGCGATGCGCGCCTCGTGAGCGGACCGCTCGCCGGCATCCGCGTCCTCGACCTCGCGACCGTCATCGCCGGTCCTGGCGCCGCCCGGTATCTCGCCGACTACGGCGCAGATGTACTGAAGATCGAGCGGCCCGACGGTGGCGACAACACCCGCGGTATGGGAACGCCCGACCCCGCCGACGGCACCGCGCTGTACTGGAAGCTCG
>JBKJPY010000046.1:0-33887 GCA_046594195.1 Acidimicrobiales bacterium
AACCCCAAAACCGACCGCGAAATCCGCCGCTGCCTCAAGCGCTACATCGCCCGCCAGATCCACCGGCAACTCCAACAACCACTTGACTCGCTATAGGAGCGTCCCCCACACCCCCCGAACTCGCTTCGCTCGGAACCACCCTGGGCGCTCGCTGCTCCCGTCTCCCTGGCGTTACTTCAGGAACTTCGATGTCGTGTTGTCTGCCAAGACCTTGCCGCCGGTTTGGCAGGTGGGGCAGTAGACGACGGTGTAGCGGCGGTACTCGACCGTGCGGAGGGAGTCGCCGCAGCGGGGGCAGGGTTTCCCGGCGCTGTGGTGGATGCCGCCGCGCTCAGCGGACTTCACCATCTCGCCGTGGGTCTGCTCCTCGGCGAGCGACTCGGCGATGCACTCCTGGACGGCTGCGGCGAGCGCCCCGACCTGTTCGGGCGACAGCTTCGATGCGTTGGCGAACGGCGACAGCTTCGCCCGGTGGCAGATCTCGTTGGCGAGCCGGCGTCCGATGCCGGCGATGGCGTGCTGGTCCCGCAGCACGCCGTGGAGCCGCGACGAGCGCCCTGCCAGCACCTCCTTCCAGCCGTCGGCGTCGAGCGTGTCGGCGTCGGGTCCCAGCCCCTCGATGGGCGGCTGCGCCTCGAGGTCGCCCGACACGACCCAGACGCCCGCCTTGCGCTCCGTGCCCGGCTCCGTGAGCAGCAGCGCCCGACCGTCAGCGAACGTCCAGCGGGCGATGCCGCCTCGGGGCTTCGCCGCCTGCTTCTCGTCCGGCTTGAGCCGCCCGCCCTGCATCAGGTGGATGACGAACGTGACCTGACCGATCTCCATGAGCAGGTGCTTCCCGCGACGCCCGAACGAGGTCACCGGGGACCCGACGGCCTCCGACGGATCGGGGCGATAGGTCTTCAGCGCCGTGAAGGTGATCGGACGGAAGCCCGCCAGCTCGGCCCCGCCGAAGTCCTCGGCCAGTCTTTCCGCGTGGGCCTGCAGCTCGGGCAGCTCGGGCACGGTCAGTCGGTCGCTTCGCCGGGTGGTAGGGGAGCGTCTGCGTGGTCGGCCGCCGGGGGTGCCGCCGCCACGACCTCGGTCACCAACGGCGGGGTGGTGCAGGCGCGCACCGCGGCGAACACGTCGTCGAGCTGGGCCAGCACCTCGCTGTGGGCGAGCAGCACACGCAGGTCGCCACCCACCCGGAGGCGTCCGGTCATGAACGCCCGTTGGGCCGAGCCCTGCCCCATGGCGATCGACGCCGCCGTGTCGTAGTCCTGGTGGAACCGGACCGTCGCCTCGGGCGCCGGTCCCGCAGCCACCTCCACCGATCCGTGGTCGAAGCGCAGGTGGTAGCGGACGTCGCCACCGGGAGCGCCCGTGACCTCCTGGTCGATCGTCAGCGACACGTCGGCGGTCCGGGCCGCAAGGTCGGCATCGGTGGCGGCGGCCTCGTGGAGGGCGCTGATCCACTCGTCGCTCAGGAACGTCAGCATCGCCGCCACGCTACCGGCGCGGCACCCTACGATCGCCGCTCGGTGCCGGCAGATGGCCGTCGCCGCCATCCGAGGAGCCCCCGTGCCGGATCCCGCCCTGCCCGCAGCGCCCGCCGACGAGCAGCGCCACGACCCGACCGACGAGGAGCTCTGGAGCGAGAGCTGGTACCTCGACTTCTTCGATCCCGAGCAGGGCATCGGCGGGTACGTGCGCCTCGGCCTCTACCCGGGCCTGCGGACCGCGTGGTACTGGGCCTGCGTGGTCGGGCCCGACCGGCAGCTCGTCACCGTCATCGACCACGACGTCCCGATCCCGCCGGGCCGCTCGCACGAGATCCGCACCGAGGGGTTGTGGGCGGACTACACGGTCGAGACCGCACTCGACCACGTGTCCGTCGGGGTCGAGGCCTTCGCGGTCGGCACCGACGACCCCGCCGAGGTGTACGGCGACCTGCGCGGCGACCGCGTGCCGCTGGGCTTCGACCTGGAGTGGGAGACCGACGGGTCGACGTTCGCCTATCCCGGCGTGACCCGCTACGAGGTGCCGTGCCGCGTCCACGGCGAGGTGCTCGTGGGTGCCGAGCGCATCGAGATCGACGGCTTCGGGCAGCGCGACCACTCCTGGGGCGTCCGCGACTGGTGGAGCTACGGCTGGAGTTGGACGGCCGGGCGCCTCGACGACGGCACCCGGTTCCACGGCGTCGACGTGCGCCTCGGCGACGCCGCCTTGTACGGCACGGGGTACGTCCAGGCGTCCGACGGGACGATGCAGGCGGTCGACTCGGTGGGTCACGGTGCTGACCTCGACCCCGAGGGCCTGCCGACCGTCGGCACGTGGCAGGTGGGCGACCTCGCGCTCACGATCGAGCCCGTGGCGTTCTCGCCGGTCCTGCTCACGGCGCCCGACGGCCGCCTCAGCCGGTTCCCGCGCGCCTGGTGCCGCTTCACCGCTGCGGACGGGCGCACCGGCCACGGCTGGACGGAGTGGAACCAGCCGCAGGCGGGCTTTTAGGCCTGAGCGGGCTCCGGCTCCGGCCGGGCGATCCGGTCGGGAAGGAGGGTGAGGGCGACGGCGATCACCGCGGTGACCGCCAGGGCCTGGGCCGGGCCCGAGAAGGTCCCGGTCGTGTCGCCCACGCTCGCACCGGCGCCGACGAAGGTCACGATCCCGGCTCCGGCCATGGCGGCGGCCGAGATGATCGGCAGCCATCGGGTCCGCTGCGGGATCAACGCCAGCGGGACCGCGACGAGCACGAGGGGTCCGCCAAGTGCGGCGCCCGCGACGACCACCAGGACCCAGGCGACCGGCCGTGACCAGGACCGATCGCCGGGCACGGGGCTCACATCCGCGCGACGCCGGCCCGGGATGAGCGCGGCAGCCACCAGTGCAACCAGGGCCGCGAGGGCGACCGCCAAGCCGAGACGCTGCGGGCCGGCCGGTCGGTAGCGCAGCCCGATCGTCTCCGGTGTGGACGACGCCGGCACCCGCCACCCCTGGCGCCACCCGTCGACCTGGATCGGCGTGAGCACCTCGCCGTCGATGGTGGCCTCCCATCCGTCATTGGCGTTCTCCGTGGTGGCGACGATCGCTTCCTCGCCGGCGCTGATGCGGACGGTCCGGTCCTCACGGCCCCACGCTCGGATCGACACCCGGCGGCCCGTCGGCGGCGGGGCCACCCCACCGACAGGCCCCACGACGAGCGTCGACACCAACAGCGAGCCGGCGGTTGCTCCGAGGCGGTGCACCCCGGGGTCGAGCGCCACCGGCGCACACGCCTCCCAGTCGACCGGGGCACCGTCGAGCAGCGCACCCACGGTGGTTGTCGCCCGGGTTGCGAGGGAGCGGCCGTCGACCGACACCGGAGGGCCGTCGCCGCACGCGAGCTCGATCGGGGCGGCGCGGTCCGCCACGGCGGCGGTCCGGCCGAGCAGGGCCGGCAGGGTCACCTCGGCGACCGCCACCTGGCGGGTGCGCCCGGAGTCGTTTGGGTCACCGGGGAACGCGAGGGTGATCTCGTCGGCAGGCGTCGATGGGATCGACACGTTGCCCCGCGCGTCGACCCGTCGCTCGTAGGACGTGCCGTCGACCGTGACGACGACGCGATCGATCGGGTCGACGATCCCGGCCAGCGTCGAGAAGATGATGGTGTCGACGGGGACCGCCCCCTTCCAGCGGAGGGTGAGCGCCGGCGCATCGGCTTCGGGCCGGCTGATCCACGCCGTGAGCGGATCGTCGTCCACCGCTGCGCTCGGTCCGAACGCAGGGAGCCCGCCCCGGTGCGACGAGGCCGTCGCCACGACTGCGCTTGCTTGCGGGTCCCTGACGGTCGAGGCCAACAGGGCGTCGAGGTCGTCCCCGGAAGCGGCGCTCGCCGTGCCGTGGAGCTCGGCGCGGGCCGCCCCGCCCCACCGGACCACCCGATCGATGCCTGCTTCCTCGTCGCTGCGGGCTGTCCAGAACCGATCGACGCGGCTGCGGGAGAGGCTGACCACATCGGCGCCCGCCGGACCCGGTGAGGGCGCGACGAGCGGGCGGTGGATCTCGACCCCCGGGAGGTCGATCTCGCTGAGGCCGACCGGTCTGACGAGCTCGCTCCCGACGATCTTGGTGATGACCACCCGCACCCGGTTCGTCCGGCCGGCTGGCACCGCCACGGTCGTCGCCCCATCGGGCCCCACGGTCCCGTTCGCAGAGCCTTGGTCCGTCTCGACGCGGACGCGGCCGATCCGCCGCCCGGTGGTTTCGGGGATGCGGATGGTCGCCTCGCCAAGGTCGGTCGGCCGGTCGAGCTCGACCTGCACCCAATCGCCCGACCTCGCCAGGGCTGGTCCCCAGGCGGTGGCGGGATTCCCGTCGAAGGCGGCGTAGGGCTGCTGCTCGGGTCGCATCGCAGATTCGGACCGGTCGCTGTCGGTGAGCGCGACGGCGCCTTCGAGGCGTGCGGAGGTGAGGCCTCGCGGGGCGCCGGCCGGCCACCGGTCCACGGGGGTCTTCCCGCTGAGGGGCGAGCGCTCGTCGGGCGTGAGCGTGTACGAAGCGTTCTCGCGGATGGCGCCGAACTGCACGTCGCGCCGCCGGGCCGTGTCGGTGGCGACGAGGACCGGGTCGGGAAGGTCCGCGGCCCCGTCATCGACGGCGAGCACCACGGCCCGCCCGTCGGTCAGCTCCGGCTCGAGGTCGAGCACCGCCTCGGGTCCGCCGCTCGTCACCGCCGCGCCGGCGGCGGGGTAGGCGGTGGCGCGCGGCGTCGGATCTGGCACCGCGTAGATGTCGATGGACCGGAAGGCCTCCGTAGCCGGCTGGCCGGGGATCGGGAGCACCCGCTCTCCGCCGTCGACCCCGGCCTGAACCGGACCGAACGAGGCGACGAGCTCGAGCTCCGGCGCGGTGGCGAGCACCCGTCGGACCGACGCCGGCCCCGTCCCGCTCGTTCGGACGGGGTCCAGGTCGTTGCGGACCAGCAGGTACCGGACGCCCGAGCGCTGCAGGGTGGAGACGAACCCTGGCGGCAGCGCGTCGCCCTGCACCGCAGCGTCGATGCCATCGAGCAGCCGGGTGGATCCGTTGCCGCCCAGCGGGATGAGGTCCCGCACGGCCCAGTCGGTTCCCTGGAGCGACGAGATCGGCTCGTCGAGCGGCCGCCCCCACTGGTACTCGGCAAAGGCGGACCCGGGGAGCAGCAGCGTGCGGTCGCCGTCGTCGTGCGCCTCCAGCCAGGCCGCGGCCGCGCGCCAGCCGCCGGGCACATCGGTGAAGGAACCCGGTGCGGTCAGCCGCCCCCGCGCCGCCGGGGCCACCGCCAACGCCACCAGCACGAGGGCGAGCGCCGGCACGGCCGAGATCCGCCACCGACCGGCGAGCGCACCGGCGTGGGAGGGACGGGCGCTCGCGTCATCGGGCGTGCCGGAGCCTCGATCGGTCACTCGATCGGTCACACGATCGGCGGCCGAGCGCGACGACCGGGCGACCGCGGCCGAGCCGACCGAGACGAGGTGGCCGAGGCCGATCGCCAGGGGCAGCCTGAGTACCGCCGAGAACTTGTGGACGTTGCGGAACGGCGCAAGGGCACCGTCGAGCACCTGCTGGGCCAGCCCATCGAACGGGCCGCCCCAGCGACCGACGTACCCGATCCCCATGGCGGTCGCGCCGAGCACCAGCGAGGGGAGCAGCCAGGCCCGGCCCGGCGAGTCCCGCCGCCCCGCCCCCCACAGGGCGCCGGCGGCGAGGGCGACGGTCCCGACGATGGCGAGGCGATCGGCCGACAGCGCCCGTCCGCCGGGCAGCCAGGGACCGGCATCGGTCTCGATGAACGTGAGCCAGTTGCCCGTGCCCCGCAGCACCTCCGTCGCCGACTCGGTCCAGGTCGTCACCGATGCCTGCTCGGTGTAGTCGGTGAAGCGCAGGCCGTAGCGGATCGACAGCACCAGCGGAACGATCCACCACAGCGTCGCAGCGGCGGCGCCGGCCACCCACCACCCGAACAGCCGGCGGCGGGCCGGACCCGGCTCCCGGGTGGCGAACCACACGATCACCAGCGGCATCACCGCGAACGCCGAGGCTCCGTTGACGCCGCCCATGGCCGCGATCCACAGGGCGGACGCGGCGGCCACCCGCCGGGGACTGGACCCGGGCTGCGCAGTGAGCAGCGGGACCAGCACCCAGGGAGCCAAGGCATAGGGGAGCTGGCCAGCCGACTGGAACGCCGCGACCGCCAGGGTCGCCGGTGCCAGCGCGTACGCCCAGGCAGCGACGATCCGTCCCCCGGCGGAGCCCACCCCCAGGGCCCGCGCCACGCGGTGCGCGCCCCAGAACGACACGACGAGCACCAGCGAGATCCAGAGCCGCTGGACCAGCCACGGGGGCACGGCGAGCTCGTGGCCGACGGTGGTGAACGCTCCCATCGGGAACAGGTAGCCGATGGCCTGGTTCTGGACCCGCCCGAACCCGGCGCTCGGGTCCCACGCCGATAGGGCGCGACCGAGGAACGTGACCGGGTCGAGCAGCACGTCGAGCTTGGTCTCGGGAACGATCCGGCCCGGCGCCTGGAGCAGGACGAGGGTCGTGATGGCTGCCGACGAGAGCCACATCGCTGCTCGCTCGCGGCGCTCCAGCCCGACGTCGTCCATCGGCGAGGGTCTAGTGCAGGAGGCTGGCCGGGACCGGGCACACCCTCCTCGGCGGCGCGCCCAGCCCTACGATGCCGCCATCGACGCTGGACCACCTGCCGGCTCCCCGGCCGCCCCCGTCGCCCGCTTCCCGACCTTCGAGGGGCTCCGGGCGCTGTGCGCCTTCGGCGTGCTGGCGTTCCACGCCGGCGCCCTCACGGGGATGCGCTGGGGCCGCACGGGATCGATGGCCGACCCGGGTACCTGGCTGCAGCACCTGAACGTCGGGGTCAGCGTGTTCTTCGTCCTGTCAGGGTTCTTGCTCTTCCGCCCCTTCGTGCTGGCCCACCTGGGCGACGAGGCGCGACCTCGCATCCGCAGCTACCTGTGGCGGCGGATGGTGCGCATCTACCCCGCCTACTGGATCGCGCTGTTCCTGGGCACCTTGATCCTCGACCTCGACCTCGGCAACTGGTGGGGCTACCTGCGCTTCTACTCCCTCACCCAGATCTACTCGGGCGACACCGTGCTGGGGGGCCTGGTGCCGGCCTGGACCCTCGCCACGGAGGTGTCCTTCTATCTCTTCCTCCCGGTCTGGGTCCTGGTGCTGTGCCGGCGCAGCGGCTCGGTCGACCAGCGGGTGCGACGCCACTTCGTCGGGCTGGCCGTCCTCTACGCGATCGGCGTGGCGGTGCGGTCGGCGCTTCGGGCCGGTGACCACAGCATCGGCTACGCCACCCTCGCTGCCAACTGCGACCTGTTCGCCATCGGCATGGCGCTCGCGGTCGCTAGCGCCGCCGCCCAGGTGCGCGGCCGGGAGCCCCAGGGACTGGCGCGCACGGTGGGGGAGCTGCCGGGGGTGGCGTGGCTGGCAGCCGGGTGCTGCTACGCCGGCGTCGTCGCCCTGCGGTATCCCGCGGGGTTCGATCCGCCCACCGTCGACCAGGAGGTGCTCCGCCAGGTGCTGTTCGGCTTTGTGGCCGCCCTCCTCGTGGCGCCCGGCGTGTTCGGCCCCCAGGACCAGGGACTGGTGCGACGGTTCCTGCGGTGGCGCCCGCTCGCGGCGGCCGGCGTCGTCTCGTACGGCATCTACCTCTGGCACCTCACCGTGATGACCGAGCTCGCCCGGCCCGGTTCGTTCATCGCGCCGGCCTCGTGGCTGACGCTGACGCTGTGGTCCGCAGCCATCGCCACCGCCATCGCCGCCGTCAGCTGGTTCACCGTGGAGCGCCCCCTGCTGCGGCGGGTTCGGCGTCCGAGGAGGCCGCAGGTCAGGGTGGCCAGCCCCGCCGCGTCGGCCTCCGTGGAGCCGAGCTGACACGGGCAATCGTCTAGGGTCGCCCCCTGATGCACGCTCCAGCACATCCCCGTCGCTGGAGCCATGGTGCCGAGGAGCGTACGTGAGCGACTTCGACGACGAGCCCACCGAGGGCCTCGAAGCCACCGAAGACCCGGCGGTCGCTGGGCGAGCCAAGAAGGCCCGGTCCCAGCCGGTTCCCGACGATGATTGGGACGACGACTGGGATGACGACGACACCGGCCGCGAGGGCAAGCGGGACCTCACCTTGGTGTACGCCATCGTGGCCGCAGCCATCGTCATCGTGCTGGCGGTGGTGCTGACCCGCCCCAAGGACGATTCCACGAACTCGGGCAACGGCAAGAACGCGGCTGCGGCCACCACCACGGTGGTTGCGCCAGTCAAGAACTGGCAGGGCGCCGTGGGTGACGCCGTCGGAAAGAACGGCCAGGACGCCCAGAAGCGGGCGGAAGGCGCTCCGGGCGTGTACGTCTGGACGGACTTCGGTGGCTGGCACCTCCGCAACAACAACACGCAGGAGGCCACCGTCGTCATCACCGCTGAGCAGGTGCGCCAGAAGAAGACCGACGACGGCAAGGACAGCGACGAGAGCGGCGACGCGCCCTTCGCCACCGAGACCACCGTGACGCTTCCGGCCGGCGACGGCACGGCGGGAGCCGGGCTCGACCTCGGCAGCTCCGAGAACGCCACCTTCACGGTCAAGGTCGGCGGCGTGGACGTCCCCGCCGCACAGATCTTCCTCGGGGGGGCCAAGGGCGTCGCCGACCAGAACCCCGTGACGTTCGTCAAGTCCTAGTGGCCGCCGTCGCCCCCGTGGCCACGGTCGGTCGGTCGTCCGCCCATCCCAGCGGGGTGCGGCGGTCGTGGCAGATCTTCCAGGCCATGCGGCGCGAGCAGGCGGACCCGAACGGCACCTACTCGTTCCTCGCCACGGACACGGTTCGCATGATGGGCTCGTACGTTCCCCTGCGGGGGGCCATGGCCATCGACGTGGGCGGCGGTCCCGGGTACACCGCGGAGGCGCTGCGCGCGGTGGGCGCGACCGCGTTCACGGTCGACCCCTTCGTCGAGGAGCTCTCCCTGCACGGGCGCACGCCTGCGGGCGCGGTGGTCGGAGACGGGCTTCAGCTGCCGATCGCCGACGGTGCGCTGGACCTCGTCTGCACGCTGAACGCCCTCGAGCACGTTCCCACCCCGTGGGCCTTCCTCGACGAGCTGGTCCGGGTCGTGCGGGTCGGAGGCATCGTCTTCGTCGGCGTGACCAACTGGCTGTCGCCCTGGGGAGGCCACGAGACCTCCCCGTGGCACTACCTCGGCGGGGAACGGGCCGCCCGCCGGTACGAGGCGCGCCGTGGCATCGCGCCCAAGAACCGCTTCGGCACGTCGCTGTTCCCCATCGGGGTGGGCGAGGTCCTGCGCTGGGCGCACGCCTCCGCCGACGTCCGCGTGGTCGACGCGTTCCCCCGGTACTACCCGCGTTGGTGCCGTCCGATCGTCCACCTCCCCGGGGTCCGCGAGGTCGCGACCTGGAACCTGGGCCTCGTCCTGGAGCGCCGATGAGCGATCGAACCCTTCCCGTGCCCGGTCGCGATGCGGCCGAGGATCGGCCCCTCGTCTCCGTGGTCATCCCCGTCAAGGACTCGATCCGCACGATCGAGGCCTGCCTCCGCTCCATCCGCGCCCAGACCTGGGAACCGCTGGAGCTCGTCGTCGTCGACAACTTCAGCACCGATGGCACCTGGGAGGTCGTACAGCGGTTCGCGCACCACGCCGAGCAAGCCGGTCCCGAACGCAGCGCCCAGCGCAACCTGGGCATCGAGCGGGCCCAGGGCTCCTGGGTGCTGTGGATCGACGCCGACATGGAGCTCCCGCCCACCATCGTCGAACGAGCAGTGCAGGCGGCGCTCGACGAGGGGGCCGACGGCGTGTTCGTTCCCGAGATCACCATCGGCGACGGCTACTGGACGGCGTGCCGAGCGCTCGAGCGGTCCTGCTGCGTCGAGGAGATCCTCGTGCAGTCACCGCGTCTGGTCCGGCGGGACTACCTCCGGCGGACGGGTGGCTTCCTCGAGTCGCTGTCGGGGACCGAGGACGCCGAGCTCCGCAGTCGGATGATCCACGACGGGTGCCAGCTGGCATGGATCCCGGACCTGATCGTCCACGATGAGGGGCACATGTCCCTGCGGTTCATCTGGTCCAAGCGCTACTACTACGGCCGCGGCCTCAAGCAGTACCGGATGCAGCACCCCGGCGCGCTCAGCGAGCAGGCCGGTTCCGCGGTGGGGGCGTACCGCCGGCACTGGCGTCGCCTCGCCGCCAAGCCATCGGTAGCTGCCGGCGTGGTGTTCATGCGGGCCGGCGAGTTCGCCGCCTACGGGATCGGCGCGGCGCTGGGTGCGCTGGAGCGTCCCGACGGGTCGCGGTGACCGCGGTCGCCGAGGTGGAGATCCCGTCCGCCCCCGACCCGGCGGAAGGTGGACCGGCGGCCGGACCGCCGTATGCGGACCGTCCGCCCCCGTTGCGCTGGCGCGAAGGCGCGTTCTTGGTGGCCGGCGCTGCGCTCCTCGCAGCCGCCGTGATCGGAACCCGCTGGGGCGTGTTCACCCCCGACACCCGGCCCGACCTCTACCAGCACCCGGCCGCCTTCTTGCGCTCCACCGTGCAGGCGTGGGTCGGCGGGTCGAGCGGGCTCGGCCAGGGGAACTTCAACGCCGGCGCCGCGCCGGTGGCGGCCGTGGTGTGGGTGATCCGCACCCTCGGTGCCCCGGCATGGTTGGCCGTTCGCGTGTGGCGGTTGCTGCTCCTGTTGATCGGTGCCTGGGGCATCCGTCGCTACCTCGGCGCCCTGATGGGCCGCAGGTTGTCGGTCGGCGCCCGAGCTCTCGCAACCGTCTTCTGGGTGGTCAACCCGTACGTGATCGTGGCGGGGAGCACCACCCCGATCCTGTTGCCCTACGCCCTGTTGCCGTGGACGATGCTCGCCTTCTTGCGGGCCACTCGGTCGCCGCGCTCGTGGCGGTGGCCGGCCGTGTTCGCCCTGGCGTTCTTCGCCCAGACCGGCCTCAACGCCGGGGTCGTGCCGTTCTTCCAGCTGCTCGCCCTACCCGCGCAGGTCGCGCACGCCCGCTGGGTCGAGGGCCGGAACTGGCGCGACCTGGCGCGCGTCGTCGTCCGCTGCGGCCTGTTCTGCGCGGCGGTATCGCTCTACTGGCTGCTGCCATCGTTCCTCGCCAGCAGCACGGGCGCCGGGATCGCGGCAGGGACCGAGCGCCCGGTCGACGTGGCGCGCACCTCCTCCTACGCCGAGACGGCGCGCGGCCTCGGCAACTGGCCGCTCTACGGCCGCGCCGGGGAGCGGGAGTTCCTCGGCGACTACACCATCTACCTGACGTCGCCGATCGTGCTGTTGTGCACCTTCCTCGTACCGGTCCTCGTGGGGCTGTCCCTGTGGCGGTCCCGCGCCAGGGAGCGGCTGCTCGTGGTGGGCCTGTTGGCGATGGGCCTGCCGGTCATGGTCGGCCTCTTCCCGCCATCCGACCCGTATCCGGCCGGGAGCCTCCTCTCCACGATCTTCGACAAGGTGCCGGCCTCGCTCGCCTTCCGCACCACCAACAAGGTCGGCGCCGTGGTGGTCCTCGCCGAGACGATCGCGCTCGTGATCGGATGGCGAACGTGGGAGGGTCGCACGCGCCAGCGTGGGCGTGGCGTGCGCCTGGGCGCCATCGCCGCCGCGGCGCTGCTCCTCGTCGGGATCTCCGCACCGCTGTGGAACGGCGGTCTCTATCCGCTGGGCTACACCATCCCCGGGTCGTGGGACCGGGCCACCGATCGACTCGACGCCGTCCGGCAGGACACCCGGGTGTTGGTGGTCCCGGGCGGCACGGGCGGCAACTACCGCTGGGGGATGCGCAGCCCCGATGACCTGTTCCCGTCGCTGCTCGACCGGCCCGTCGCCGTGCGCAACACCGTTGCCGGTCGCGGCGACCCGGCCGGCAACTTCCTGGCCGGCTTCGACCTCGCCCTCGCCCAAGACACCCTCACCGGCGCCGCCACCTCGACGATCGCCCGGTACCTCGGTGCTGGTGACGTGCTCGTTCGCAACGACCTCCTCACCGAGGAGATCGGCGGGCCCGCTCCGTGGATCGTGGTCGACCAGGTGCGCCGCGATCCTGGTCTGGAGCGCACTGGCTCGTTCGGACGCCGGGGGGCCGACACGGTTCCGGGCCGCTCAGGCGAAGCCACCCCAGCGGCGCGCAAGGCGGACCCGCTCGATGCCGCGCTCCGACCGGTGATCACCTACCGGGTGCTCGCCGCGACCCCGCCCATCACCGCTGCGCCGGCGGCGACGCAGGTCCTCGCCGTCGGCGACGCAGAAGCGATGGCACCCATGATCCACGCCGGCATCGTCGATGGCACCCAGCCCGTACGGTTCCTCGGTGACCTGAGCCCCGAGGAGTTTGCCGACGCCGTGGTGCGGGGAGGCCGGGTGGTGATCACCGACACGAACCGTCGCCGAGCGTGGGAGCCCAACCGCGTGGCCAACGCCACCTCGCCGACGCTCGCCGCAGATGGTGACATCGACGCGGGCGAGGGATCCACGCTGACGCGGTGGCCCGACCACCCCGACGACCAGACCGTCTCGCAGCTCACCGGTGGCGCCCGGGTGGACGCCAGCCGCGACGGCTTCGGCCTCCACCCGTACGGTCGTGCGTCCAACGCGTTCGACGGCGACCCGGGAACGGCGTGGATCACCGGCGGCTTCGGCACGGCGCGGGGCCAGAGCATCTGGATCGACCTGGCCAAGCCCCAGCGCATCGACCAGGTGCGCATCACGCCTTGGGCTGGTGCCGAGCCCTCCACGGTGTCGGTGGTGCGCATCGAGGTCGGTGACAAGCAGGTGACCGAGGCCCTCGTGCCCGGCAAGGACCTGGTCGCCAACATCGAGCCGAGTCAGGCAGATCGGGTGAAGGTCACGATCCTCCAGCAGACCGACGGGAAGAATCCGGTGGGGATCGCCGAGATCGGGGTCGATGACACTCGCGTCCGCAACGTGACCCGGGCACCCAGGACCCTCTCCCAGCTCGTCGCCGGCGCCGATGGGACCACCCGCAAGGCACTGGAGTCGATGCCCCTCGACGTGATGCTGACGCGTGCTCGCGGCGCCCGGTTCGATGCGAACGACGACGAGGAGTCCCAGCTCGACCGTGCCTTCGAGGTCCCGCAGGCCCGGGCGTTCCGGTTCACGGCATCGCTCGACGTGGCGGGATCTGATGCGACGGCGCTGGCCGCTGCTCGCGCCGGCCAGCGCCCGTGCGTGCGCGTCGGTCTGCTCGACGGCAAGTGGATCGACGCCCGCATCGTGTCGGACCGGGCCGAGCTGGCTGCGGGCCAGATGCGCATCGAGGGCTGCACGCCCATCGAGCTGGCGGCGGGGCGCCACGAGCTGGAGCCGATCATCGGCTGGCGCCTCAACCAGGCTCGCTTCTCGTCGGCCGGCGCGGAGGCGCAGCTGCAGGTCGATCCGGCGGATGCCGCCGTGGAGGTCACCGATCGGTCGCCCACGCACATCGAGATGTCAGTGGCAGCAACTCCTGCGGGACCCCGCTACCTCCGCATCGGCGAGGCCTTCGACGAGCGCTGGACCTTGGAGGTCGACGGCGTCGATGTCGGCCCTCCGATCCTCGTCGACGGCTACTCGACGGGCTGGGTGATCGACGGTCGCGCCCACAAGCTGGTTGCGTCGTTTGCTCCCCAACGTGCCGTTCAGGCCACGTTCGTCGCATCGGCCGCCGCCCTCACCGGGGTGGCGGCGATCGCGCTCCTGCCGGCCCCCCCAGTGCTCGCGCGCCGCCGGCGCCGGCGCGAGGGTGCTCGACCGGCAGCGGGAGCCGCCCCGTGACGCCGTCCGAGCAGCTCCCCGATCCGGCAGCGGCCGCCCGCGATGCAGCGCCGACCTCGCTCCGGCGCTCGCTGCGAGCGATCGGAGGGTGGATCCTGCTCGTCGGCATCGCGGTCGCCCTCGACGGGCTGGTGGGTGGCCTCACCTTGGTCGTCATCGCCACCGTGCTGCTGGCCGGCCTGCCGCAGCGGCTGATCGGTGGGCTCGGCGTCGCCCTGCTGGTGCTCGCTCCTGTGGCCGTCGTCCTCCAGGGCGTCCCCACCGCCGGCGAGATCTCGCCAGCGTTCGTCACCCGTTCGCTGGTCCCGCACCACCTTGCGTTCGCCGGCCTGGTCCTCGTCTCGGCCTTTGCCCTGATCGACCTGGCGCCTCACCTGCGGGACTGGGCTGCGGCCGAACGGGCCCCGCAGGATGATGGCCCACCGGTCGGAACCCTCATCGGAGCCGTGGTGGTCGCGGTGGTCGCCGTGGGCGCGATCGTGGCGTCGTGGGCGGTCCTCGGCACGTGATCCGCCACCACCTCGGTCGGGCCCGAGCGTCGGCGCTCCTGCAGGGGTCGGCGTGGATCCTGGTAGGGCTCGGGATCCAGGCCCTGCTCGGCTTCGCGTTCTGGGTCCTCGGCGCGCGCATCGCCACGAGCACCGAGCTGGGCCAGGCGTCGGCGCTGTTCACGGCGATCCAGTTCGTCAACTACGCGTCGGGGCTCGGGTTGACGATCGCGCTCGCCCGCCATGCCACGCTCCAGAACCGCGAGTCCGACGCACTGTTCGGATGGGCGGTGATCGCCACCGTCATCTCGTCGGTCCTCGCCGGCTCGGCCTACTTGGCCATCGTGGACACCAGCGCGACCCGCCTGGTCGACGGCTCCGTGGGGTCGTGGGTGCTGTTTTGCGTCTACACCGCCGCGACCTCGATCGGCCTGCTCGTCGACGTCCGCCTCATGGCCGCCCGCCGTTGGGGGTGGCTGGTGGGTCGCCTCACCGTGGCTGCCCTCATCCGCCTGCCGCTGGTGGAGTTCCACACCGGCCTCGATCCTGCGATGTGGCTCTATACCCTGATGCTTGCGCCGTTGTCGTTGGTCGGGGTTCTCTCGATCCCGCTCTTGGGTCGGATGGGGGGCGGCGGCATCAACTGGCACCGACCGCGCACCCTCGGCGTGGTGTCGCGCTACGCCGGGGTGAACTGGGTCGCCACGCTGTCGAGCCAGGCGCCGCAGTTCGTCCTGCCGCTTGTGGTGGCCCAAAGCGTCGCGCCCTCGATCAACGCCAGCTTCTTCCTGGCCTGGACCATCACGGGGCTCGTGTTCCTCCTGCCGGCGGCCGTGGCCCAGGTCCTGCTGGTCGAGGGCGGCAAGGATGCCCAGGCCGCAGCGACCACGGGAACAGGCAGCGCCGAGCGGGCGCGCGATGCGCTCGTGTTCTCGGTGGGTCTGGCTGCGCTGGCCTGGGTGGGTTCGATCGTGGTCGCACCGGCCATTGCCGCCGTGTTCGGCTCGGACTACGACCGCCTGGCGGGCCTGCTGCCCGCGTTGATGCTCGCCGGCATTCCCTGGGGGCTTACCTCGGTCCGACTGGCCGAGGCGCGCATTCGCAAGGACCAGGTGGCGACGGTCGCCATCACGGTCACGCTTGGGGGAACCATCCTGGTGCCGACGCTGGTGTTCGTCCCTTCGGGCGGTGCGTCGGTGGCCACGGCTGTCTTCGTGCTCGGGAACTTCGCCGGTGCCATCGTGGCCGCCGTGATGCACGAGCGCGGGCGGCGTGCGGCTCGGATGTCTCTCGTCGTCACCTGATCCGCAGCCGGGCCTGCACCGGACGGTGGTCCGATCCCGCGGGTCCCAGCACGATCGAGTCGACCACGGCGATGGTCGGCGACACCAGGATGTGGTCGAGCTGCGAGTGCGGTCGTGCCGCCGGCCAGGTGCGGCCGCGAACGGCTCGACGGTGGTCACCCACCACCGTGGTGGCGAGGGGACCCCACAGGTTGCAGTCGCCGGCGATGATCGACGGCCGGTGCGCAGGCACGTAGCCCCGGAGTCGCCGGAGCTGTGCGAGCGCGTTCGGAAGCGCGAAGGACAAGTGCAGCGCGGCCACGGTGACGGTGGCATCGCCGACGACGACCTCAGCGATGATCGCGCAGCGGTCCGCCACGTCCCACCGCTCGACCAAGCGGCCGAGGTCGACGATCCGCGTGCTGCGGATGGGAAGCCGGCTGAGCAGCACCACGCCCCAGGTGCCTGCAGCGGCGCCCGGGTCCGCCGTGATCTCCGGGCGCGGGTCGATGCGCGAGGGCGAGAGGGGCACGTGGACCAGGTGGTAGCCGAGTGCCGAGCTCGCGGCGTCCAGGCCGCTGCCGCCTGCGGCTGGCTCCCAGACCTCTTGCAGCGTCACCAGGTCGGTGTCGAAGCCCGCGACGACCTCGGTCAGGTCGAACGGAGCGTCATCGACGGTGAGGCCCCACCGGGCGTTGAACGATGTCAGGGAGAAGGTGGTCATGGGCGGGGGCTCGAGCTCCGGTGGGTGCCGTGCGGTGAAGCGTGCTACGAACACTTGCCGATCGGCCACCTGGCGCCGGGTCGCGGCGGTGCGCCGATCGAAAGGACCACCCTCATGGACGCCAGCGAGCGAGCGAGCCTGGACCTCCTCTGGCTGGCACTGCCCGAGTCCCGACCCGGTCGCGAGCTGGCGTGGCTGGCGGCGATGCCCGACGCTGCGGTCTCGGCCATCGGAGAGACGAGCACGGGAGATCCCGTCCCCTTCATCGAGCGGCCCTACCACCGGCTCACCCGGCGCTTCGTCGAGGCCGGGGCCCTCGCGTGGTTCGACGGGCTCGACACCGTGATGCCGGACCGACCGGTCGACTGGGTCGCCTCGCTCGAGCTGTGCGCCCTGGTCACCGGCCAGGCCCGCCCGCTGGCCAAGCGCCTTGGTGCCCGCCAGGCGATTCTCACGTGGGGCAACGACGCTCGAAACCCCCTGTACCGGATCCCGCCGTACCACCAAGCCCTCAAGCGCTCCGAGGGCGCCGATCTGGTCGTGTGCCTGATCGAGGCCGCACGGGACCACTGCCTCGAGCTGGGCTACTTCCCCGAGCAGCTCGCCGTGGTGCTGCCGCCCCTCGACACCGAGCGGTTCCATCCGCCCGCCGAGCCCGTCGAGGAGCCCATCGCTGCGTTCGTCTCCCCGCTCGCGCCCAACAAGGGCATCGATCGGGTCCTCGATGCCTGGCCGCTGGTCACCGCGACCGTGCCCGGCGCCCGGCTCGTCGTTGCGGGTCGGGGTCCGCTGGAGGGCCTCGTGCGGGAGCGGGCCGCCGAGGACCCGTCGATCGAGTTCCTGGGCTCGCTCCCCGGCGACGGCGTGGCCGAGCTGCTGCGGACCGTCGCCGTGTTCGTCACCGCGCCGCGCCCCACCCGGGTGTGGAACGAGCAGTTCGGCCTCGCCTACATCGAGGCGATGGCCAGCGGCATCCCGGTCGTCACCACGGAGTGCGGCACCAACCACGAGGCTGTCCTCTCGCCGAGCATCCGGGTGCCCGACGACGTGTTCGCCTTAGCTGAGGGGATGGTGCACTTCCTGGACGACCCGGCTCTGCGGCGCTCGATCTTCGGGGAGCTGCGCCGGGTCGTGGTCGAGCGGTTCGAGCGCCGGCAGCAGCTCGCCGCCCTGCGCGACGCGTTCGACGCCGCCTACTAGTCCCCGCTCGTCAGTCGGTCGGCCGCATCGGCCAGGATGCGCCGGGCATCGCCGGGGGAGAGGTCCCGGGCCCGCACGGTGAGCGTGGTGGACCCGCCCTCGATCGCGGCCGATGCGAAGCACACCGCGGACCGGCCCCGGGCCACGGGGAAGAACTCGAGCCGCTCGACGCCCGGGACGCGGTGGCGGCCCAGGTTCGAGATCAGGATCGTGTCGGAGAAGCGCTCCACCACGGGCTCGAGCAGCCGCATCACCAGCTTCGGTG
The DNA here is from genome assembly GCA_046594195.1 of Acidimicrobiales bacterium. Lineage (GTDB taxonomy): Bacteria > Actinomycetota > Acidimicrobiia > Acidimicrobiales > Iamiaceae > Aquihabitans. The sequence goes on from JBKJPY010000046.1 coordinate 17,765, forward strand.
CGCTCACCTGTTCGCCCGGCTCTTCCGGTGACGCCAGCGCCACCTGGACCCGCTCGGCCACCGGGCCGTCGGGCGCCACGTCGATGCGGCGATACGACGCCACGTTGCCGACGCCGGCGGGACCGCCGACCGCGACGGTGAGGCCGACCTTGCGGAGACGCTGCTGGTGGCGTGCGTTGTGGGCGGCCACCGCCTCGACGCACGCCGCGGCGATCCGGCCGGTGATCCCCTTGCCGCCGATTTCGACGGCGGTGCTGGCGTAGGCGTCCCCGGGCCACACACCGGGGGTGGGCGCCACCGGATCAGCGGGGCGAGCGAGGCGCTCGAGCAGGGGCAGCTTGGAACCGGGTGCGCCCGGTGGGGGCGAGGTGACCGGCTGGGGCCGGTCTCCGGCGGTGAGGGCCCGCAGGACCGCCACCAGCGCCAGCCCGTCGAAGGCGGCATGGTGCCCGACCACGGCGAGGCGCATCCCGTCCGCCGAGGCGACCAAGCGCAGCGGGGCCTCGTCAGCCAGGTCGAAGGGTCGGTCGAGGTCGGGATCGGCCAGCGGATCGCCCTCGACGACCGCCAGGTGCGGCGCCGGTCCCGGGAGCCACGTCTCGCCGCGGAGTCGCGCCCCGACCACCGGCACGGCACGGTGCAGCTCGTCGAGCCGGTCTTCGAAGTCGACGATGGGGCCGGTCAGGCTTGCGACCGTCACCACGACCCAGTCGGTGCGAGGGTCGGGGAACCGCAAGAGCGCCAGCGCGTGGCGTGACGCCGGTGCAGGAAGCTGGTCGATCTCGTCCACGGTGGGTCAGCTCGGCGCGTGGGCCCGGAGCAAGCCGCGCTGCGCAGGGTCGAGGATCTGCGACGGTGCGATGCTCGTGGGCCGGACGAGCACGCCATCGAGGCTGCGCTCGAGGGCGTTCGCCAGCTCGGCCGCATCGATCGGCTCGACGAACGGCAACAGCACGAGCGTGCCCTTCGCCCACGGGACGACCGGCGCGGCGACGGGAAGGTGTGCGTGCACGGCCTCGATCAGCTCATCGAGGGGGTGGTCGGCGCTGCTGCCGTACGCCTCGAGGGCCGAGAGGGGCTGGTTGTACCGGGTGCGCCGGGCGATGCGAGCGACCTGGTAGCTCATGTGCACCGAGTCCACGACGATCCGCACGTGGCTGCCGCGGACGGCTCGCCAGTGGATCGGCACCTCCCGGAGGCTCAGGCCCAGCCGTTCGGCCAGCACCAGCAGCTCGACGTCGAACGCGTAGCCGCGCTCGCGGATGAGCTGGAACAAGAGCCGGCCGGTCGAGGCCCGGAAGCCCTTGAAGCCACACTGGAAGTCGGTGACCGGAAGGCCCGTGAGCGACCGGGCGAGCGTGTTGAACAGCCGGTGCGCCGCATCGCTGGACGGAGTGACGCCGCTGGTGATCGCCCCGGGGGCGCTGCGTGAGCCGATGGCGATGTCGACCTCGTCGAGGGAGGCGACGAGGGGGTCGAGGAAATCCAGGTCGGTGGCCAGGTCGGCGTCCATGAACACGATGTTGTGCCCGGTGGCGCGCGCCACCCCGGCCCGCACGGCGGCGCCCTTGCCGGCATGGCTTCCCAGCTGGAACACACCGGAATGCGGGATGTCCCGCAGCAGCTCGGCACCGACGCGCACGGTGCTGTCGGTGCTCCCGTCGTCCACGAGGATGACCTCGGTGGTGCCCGAGCGCCGCTCGAGGTGCTCGGCCAGCACCGGGATCGAGATCGGGAGGCGCGCCGCCTCGTTGTAGGCCGGCAGCACGATCGTGAGGTCGGGTCGGGAGCGCATCACCTGCAGCGTCGGTCGTCCGGTTCCGATGGGGATGCCGGCCAGCTCGGGCGACAGCACGTCGTCGCGGTCGCCCGGAGCAAGGTACTCGTCCACGGTGACGCGCTCGTCGGGGCCGGTCCACCGGCCCGACGGCAGCTGCAGCGACCGCTTGTGCGACTGCACGGCCTCCTCGCAGATCTCCTCGAACCGGTCGACGGTCGCGTTCCAACTGCACGCAGCAGCTCGCCGGAGCGCGCCGGAGCGCAGCCGGGCCCGCTGGGCTTGGTCCTGGGCCAGCTCCAGCCAGCGTTCCGCCAGCTGCTCCGGCCGGTCGACCAGGACCCCGCTCATGCCGTCGACGATGGAGTCCTGAAGGCCGGGCACCCGGAAGGCGAGCGAGGGGGTGCCGTACGCGGCGGCCTCGGTGATGACCAGGCCCCAGCCCTCATGGCTGGCGGGGTGGACCATCAGCCACGCGTTGGACAGGAGGTGCTGCTTTTCCTCCTCGGAGATGCGACCGGGGAGCTCGACGCCAGGCCCGGCCATCTCCCGTAGGCGGTCCCGCTCGGGTCCGTCGCCCGCGATGACCAAGCGGCCGCCGATGAGCGGCTGGATCTGGTTGAAGGCTTCGACCGCGAGCTCGAAGCGCTTGTGCGGCACCAGGCGGCCCAGCCCGACGAAGAGGGGCTCGGGCGATTCGGTGCCAACCGTGTCGGGCAGATCGGTCCCGTTGATGATGATGCGGATCCGATCGCGATCGACGCCGAGCGACTCCAGCAGATCGGCCGTCGAGGGCGACACGGCGATGAACAACCGGTTCTTGTAGACGGCCGGCATGGCTTTTAGCTCGGCCGCGCGCCCGAGCCCGGCGACGGGCCAGGGAAACCACTGGTCCCACTGTTCGGTGTGGATGTGGTTCACGAGGCAGAGCGACGCGCCGCGCCGCCACAACGGGGCGTAGAAGGAGACGCCGTTGGCCACGTCGACGACCAGGTCGGCGTCGCGGTGGTGGCGCAGGTACGCAAACGGCGCCCGGACGTACTGGTCGACGGTCCCGCCGTTCGGGTGGACCCGGTAGGCGTGGCCCTCGCCGACCGGGTTGGCGCACAGCAACGTCACGTCGTGGCCGCGCTCGGTCATCCCGGCGCAGAGGTGGTCGATCAGGACCTCCGAGCCGCCTGCGAGGTCGTTGGCGAGGTCGCGCCAGGCCGCCACGAGGATGCGCATCAGCGGATGACCCGGGTCCGTGCCGTGCTCATGGGTCCACCGAACGGCGATCGGGTCATGGGGTCCTCGCAACAGGGGCCGAACCTGGCGGACGCTGCCCCCGGTTGGCGTTGTGGTTCCGCCCCGACGGGCAGGACGTTCAACAGTAGCGTGACCCACGCCCGCGGCCCTCGGACGGATCGCGCCGAGGATGCCCGTGCTGTCGACCTCCAACCCAACGCTGCCTGACCCGGAGGGGGGTGCGGCTGGCGCCCGCTGCGCCTGGTCGCTGCCGTCGTGGTGGGCCTGGGGGATGGGTCTTCTGCTCGGCTTGGTGGTGGTCGGCCCCGGGCTCTCCGGTGGTTCCCTGCTCAGCCTCGACCTCCTCGTGACGCCGGACATCCCCGTGCCCAACGGGATGTACGGCTTGGGTCCGGCCCTGTCGCAGCGCGTGCCGCTGTTCGCGGTCCTCGGGCTCGGATCGGCGGTCGTCGGTGGTCCGGTCATCACCAAGGCCCTCATCGTGGCCTTCTTGGCCGTCGGCTTCGTCGGCGGCGCCCGCCTGGTGCGGGTCTTGGCGCCGCACGGCACCTCCATCGGCCTCGTCGGCCAGATCGCCGCTGGCCTGCTGTGGGCCGCGGGCCCGTACGCGCTCACCCGTGTCGCCGTGGGTCACATCAACCTCCTCTGGGTGGTGGCGATCCTGCCGTGGGTCCTGCCCCGGCTCTGCCGGCCAGCGGAGCACGTGCCGTCGACGTTCCTCGCCTCCCTGGCGCTGGCCATCGGCGGGCCGGGAGGGGGCACCCTCGGGGTGGCGGCTGCGGTCATCGCCCTGGTCGTGCAGCCGCAGCCCCGTCGGTTCCTGCGGCCTGCGCTGGCCATCGTGGTGCCGCAGCTCGTGTGGGTCCTGCCCACCGCGGTCTTGTTGTGGGCTGGAGCCGGGGTCAGCGGCGCCACGGGCTTCCCGACCCGGGCGGAGGGTCCCGGAGGCCTGGCGGCGGTCGCTGCGGGCAATGGCTTCTGGCGAGCGGACTACCAGGTCGGCGCCACCGGAGCCGTGGGCGTGGTCGCCGGTCTGGTCGTCGCCGCGCTCGCAGTCGTGGGCGGGATGCGGATTGTGCGGTCGCTCGGTTGGGGTACGTGGCAGGGCGCGGCCACCGTGGTCGCGCTGTTTGGCCTGGCGCTCGCCGTGGCCAGCGCGGTGCCAGGGGTGCGGATCGTGTACGAGGCGCTCACCAGCCTGCCGTTCGGGGCTCCCTTGCGCGAGAGCCAGCGGTTCTCCGCGCTGTGGCTGGTCTGGGCATCGCCGGCCGTCGTGGTTGGAGCGATCGCGCTCGCCCAGCGGGCGGTCGTGCGCGCCCCGGGTGCCCGCCGGGCCGCCACGGCCGCTGCAGCCGCCGTCCCCCTCGTGGTGGCCCTTGCGATCTCCGTGCCGGGGTGGTGGGGCGTCGGGGGGCGCCTCGAGCCGGTGGACTACCCGCCGGCGTGGGCCACGGTGCGCGACGTGATCGGGGGCCAGCCCGGCACGATCGTGGCCTTCCCTTGGGCCGAGTACCCGTCGCTCTCGTTCGCCGATCTTCGCCAGGCGTTCAACCCGCTGCCCGACTACCTAGGTGGCGACGTCATCAGCAGCTACGACCCGCTGTTCGAGGAGTCGGGTGATCACCAGGAGCAGGTCGACCGCCGATCGGTGGTGGTGGACGCCCTGGTCGACGACCTCGCCCGGGGCAAGCCGATCGGAGCCGGGTTGGCGGACCTCGGCGTGCGCTGGGTCGTCCTGGTCCACGAACCCGGAGCCGACCAGTACGTCGCGCTGGCCGATGACCTGGGCCTCGATCACCTGGTGGACCTCCCCGGCGCCGACCTCTACGAGGTCCGGGCATGGAGCGCCGCCGCGGTGGGTCCCGACGGCACCCTGCACGATCTGCGCCGCCCGATCCCGCCGGTCCTGCGCACCGATGCCCCGGCCGGCTCAGTGCTGAACGTGGCCGGCGCCCCGGGATGGGTCCAGGGGTGGGGACGGCCGGTGGCCGTCACGGCCGACGGAAGGCTCCGGACCGAGGGATCCGGCTCGACCTTGTGGTTCTGGCCTGCGATCGTGATCTTGGTCACGGATCTCGTCGTCGTCGGCCTCGGAATCCGTTGCCTGGCCTCACGAAGGGAGCGTTTCGGCCGAATACTTGATCCAGGTGGGTCGGGCAGGTAGCTTCGTGCTCACAGTTGCGGGAGTTCCCTGCGTGAAGGGTGGAAGGTAAGCATGATTCGATCCAAGGTCAAGGCGGCAGTCCTTGCTGGTGCGTTCGTCGCACTCGGGATGACCCTCGTCGGCGGCGGCCCCGCCGGCGCTCAGGAAGGTTGCACCGGCTACGGCTGCCAGCCCCCCACGACGACCACGAGCACCACGACGCCCGATGACATCCCGAGCGTCACGGTCGTGCGCGGCGAGACCATCGACGTGTCCGGCGAGGGCTGTGCGCCCGGCGCCGAGGTCGTGGTCACCTGGGACGATGGCACCGTGCTCGGCACGTTTACCGCCGACGAAAACGGTGACTTCACCACCACGATCACCATTCCGAAGACCGCCACGCTGGGCGTGCACCTCGTCACCGCCACCTGCGGCGACGTGGAGCAGTTCATCAACGTGAACGTGCTGGCCGAGACGGTCGACAACGTGGACGACGGAACCTTGCCCCGCACCGGTAGCTCGAACACCGGCCCGCTGGTCGGCATCGGCGCTGCTGCGGTCGTCCTCGGTGGCGCCTTCCTCTACGGCGCTCGCCGGCCCCGCCAGGCCTGAAGTACCTCCACCGGCTCCTGAGCCGGTGACCACCACCCTTTGAGAACGGCCCCGCCTCACGGCGGGGTCGTTCTGCGTTGTGGGGCCGGTACCGAGGACTTCCCGTCGGCAGGAACTCCCACCTAGGGTGCACGGATGCTCGCGACGATCTTGGCCAGCGCCCCCTGGAAGCCGGAGTTCTGGCTGGAGAAGGCCGGCGCCAGCGCCGCCTGGGCGATCGCGGCGATCATCTTCGCCGAGTCCGGCCTGTTCTTCGGCTTCTTCCTGCCCGGCGACTCGCTGCTCTTCCTCGCTGGCTTCATGACCAGCAGCGGAGCGGACGCCTTCACCAGTCCGGGCGAAACGGGAGAGGCCCTCCGAGCGGTGTACGAGGGCATGCCTTCGATCTACCTGCTGCTCCCGCTGTTCTTCGTCGCCGCCGTGCTGGGCGACCAGGTCGGCTACTGGTTCGGGAACAAGGTCGGTCCCGCGCTGTTCACCCGAGAGGATTCCCGGCTGTTCAAGCAGAGCCACGTCGCCAAGGCCCACGTCTTCATGGAGAAGTACGGCCCCAAGACGGTGCTCCTCGCCCGGTTCGTCCCGATCGTGCGGACCTTCGTGCCCATCGTGGCCGGCGTCGGCAAGATGCGGTATCGGACGTTCGTCACCTACAACCTCATCGGCGCGCTGGTCTGGGCCGTCGGGGTCACCTGGCTGGGCCACTTCCTGGGCAACGTCACGGTGGTGCGCGAGCACATCGATATCGCCATTCTGGGGATCATCGCCCTGTCGCTCACGCCCGTCGCCATCGAGGTCATCCGCAGCCGCCGCCACAAGGCCGTCGACCCTGCGAACGAGGCTCCGGAGCGCCCCGTCGACGCCTGACGTCGAGGACCCGCACCGGCCCCATCGCAACGGTGCCAGGCAGCGTCAAGCGGGCTCCCAGAGGGCCGTGGGAGAACAGGAGCATCCCGTGATCCTCCGAGGAGCTCCTCGTGCACCTCGGGATACGTCGTCGGACCCCTCGGTCAGTCGACCGGCCGTCCTGGACGCCTTGGCGCACGCCGCCGAGACCCTCGGCGTCGGATGGGCCCGGACGCGCCACCGGCGTGCGCCCGGGCCTCCGAGGAGGTGGGCGCACGCCGGTGGGGTCGTGCGGATGCTGCTGAGCAGCAAGCCTGGATCAGGCTGAAGCGGCGACCACGTCGGCTTCGGCGGCCAGGGCGGCCTTCTCGCCGGACACCTTGGAGTAGGCGATGGCGGCGACCACGACGACGGCGGCGATCACGGCGATCACGATCGCACCGGACTTGGGGGACTGCTCCAGGAGGGCCAGCTTGGGCTTGTCGTAGAGCTTGATGATGGCTGGGAGGATCAGCAGCGACACCAGGTTCATGACCTTGATGAGCGGGTTGAGCGCCGGGCCGGCGGTGTCCTTGAACGGATCGCCGACGGTGTCGCCGATCACGGCGGCCTTGTGGCCCTCGGACCCCTTGCCGCCTTCGGCGCCGTCCTCGATGTACTTCTTGGCGTTGTCCCAGGCGCCGCCGGCGTTGCTGAGGAAGTTGGCCATGAGCTGGCCGACCACGATGACGCTGGCCAGGAAGGCACCGAGCGAGATCGGGCCGAGGCCGAAGCCGATGATCACGGGAGCGAGCACGGCGATGATGGCCGGGGTCGCCAGCTCGCGGAGCGAAGCAGCGGTGCAGATGTCGATGGCGGGTCCGTAGTCGGGCTGCTTCTCGCCGCTCATGATCTTGCCGTCGGCGAACTGGCGGCGAACTTCCTGCACCACCACGCCCGCGGTGCGGGACACGGCGCGGATGGCGAGCGAGGAGAAGATGAAGGCGATGGAGCCACCGATGAGCAGGCCGATGAAGACCTTCGGGTCGGCCACGTTGATGATGAACGACTCGCCGCCGCGCCAGAGCGGGCCGAGCTGCTCGATGATGGTCTCGCCGTAGGAGGCGAAGAGGGCGACGGCGGCGATGACCGCCGAGCCGATGGCGAAGCCCTTGGTCACGGCCTTGGTGGTGTTGCCCACCGCGTCGAGCGCCACCATGATCTTCTCGGGCTCGCCCTCGAAGTTGCCCGACATCTCGGCGATGCCGGCCGCGTTGTCGGCCACGGGGCCGAAGGTGTCCTCGGCCACGATGATGCCCGTGGTGGAGAGCATGCCGATGCCGGCGAGCGCCACGAGGTACACCGAGAACTTGAACGAGCCGCCACCGAGGGCGACGGCGCCGCCGATGGCGACGGCCACCGCGATGAGGGCCCACACGGCGGATTCCAGGCCGAGGCTCATGCCCTCGAGCACGGTGGTGGCCGGGCCCGTACGGGTCGCCTTGGCGATGTCCTGGACGGGCTTGGTGGTGGTGGAGGTGAAGTAGGCGGTGATCTTGGAGGCGGCGAAGCCGAGGACCACGCCGACGAGCACGGCGCCGAACATGCGCGCACCAGGGCTGCTCACCGTGAGCTCGCCACCGCCGACGGCCTTGGGGGTGCCGACGTAGCCGAAGGCGAGGGCCGCAGCCGCGGCGATGGCCAGGACCTGGGCGACGCCGATGCCCCGGTTGATGGCCTTGAGGGCGTCGGACTCGCCGGCCTTGGCCCGCACGGCGTAGATGCCGACCAGCGAGGCGACGAGGCCGAGGGCCATCACGGCCACCGGGAAGACGAGTCCCTTGGCGGCATCGGCGGGGCCGACGCCGATCGAGGTCATCGCCGACACGCCGAGGATGATGGAGGCCACCAGGGTCACGCCGAAGGACTCGAAGAGGTCCGAGGCCATGCCGGCGCAGTCGCCGACGTTGTCGCCCACGTTGTCGGCGATGGTGGCCGGGTTGCGAGGGTCGTCCTCGGGGATGCCGGCTTCGACCTTGCCGACCAGGTCGGCGCCGACGTCGGCTGCCTTGGTGAAGATGCCACCGCCGACCCGCAGGAACAGGGCGAGCAGCGACCCGCCGAAGCCGAAGCCGACGAGGATGGCCGAGCTGGTGTTCTGGAAGATCAGGATGATCGTGGTGGCGCCGAAGAGGCCCAGGCCGGCGGTGGCGAGGCCCACGGACCCGCCGGTGCGGATGGCGACCTTGAGGGCGCCGGGGTAGTCGCTCTTGGTGGCGGCGGCGGTGGTGCGGATGTTGCCGCGGGTGGCGAGCCACATGCCCAGGAACCCGATGGCCCCGGAGAAAACGGCGCCGGTGATGAACGCCAGGGTCCGGTAGAGGCCGGACTGCGTGAAGCTGAGGGCGGTCTCGCTCTCGCTCTTGAGGATCTCCGCCGAGGTGAAGAACACCACGAAGCACAGCGGGACGACGATGAACAGGATCGTGCGGAACTGGCGGGTGATGTACGCCATCGCACCTTCCTGGATCGCCGTGGCGATCCCCTGCATCTCCGGCGTGCCTTCGTCGGAGTCGATGACTCCCTTGGCCATGACGGCGGAGAACACCAGGGCGAGCAGGGCGATGCCCAAGGACATGAAGAGGAGGGCCTTGTCCGACCCTCCGAGGATGAAGAACTGATAGCCGCCTTCGGCTGCGAGCAGGTGCACCGTGGATCCTTCGTCGGGTTCGGCGTGGGGACAGGAGCGTCTGCCGAGGGCCGCGTCGGCCGGCCTGGTCGGCCACCCGGAGCGCGAGTTGAGTCCCCGCAGAACGGCTCTTCGCTACTACGCATGACGCCCGTCACGCAAGACGAGGCAAGGGTTCGCTGGTGGTCGCAGCGGGACGCGGCGGTCCGGCGGCGGCGCTCCAGGATGCGGTCAGACCCGGTTCAGCTATCGAGCGCGGCGACCTCGTTGGCGGTGCTCTCGCCGGAGCGCACCGCGCCCTCCATGTAGCCGTTCCACACCGGAGAGCATTCCGCCCCGGCCCAGTGGATCCGCCCGATGGGTTCGCGCAGCGCGTCGCCGTAGGCAGTCCACACCCCGGGGGTGAAGTGGGCGCCATAGCAACCGCGACTGAACTCCTCGGCCATCCAGTCGCGCTCGAGGTACTCGGTGGGCGTTGCCGCCCGGGGTCCGAAGTACCGAACGAAGCACTCGATGGCAGCGGCGCGACGCTCCTCCACGGTGCGGCGGGCCCACCGGCGACCGTCGTTCGCCTCCATGAACCCGACCAGGATCCCGGGCGCGCCCGAAGGTGAGGTGTTGTCGAACGTGACCTTCACCGGGCCCTCGTCCGACGCCGCCTGCCCGTTGAGTCCGTCGGCCCGCCAGAAGGGCTCGGGGTAGACGGCGTAGAGCTTGATCACGGAGCCCGCGGGCAGGCGCTGGGTGAGCTGGTCGCGCCACGACGGCAGCACCGGCGCGTAGTCGAGGCGGCCGGCGAGCGTGGGAGGAAGCGTGACGATGGCACGCGATCCTCGGATGACTTCGCCGTCGCGCAGGACGATGCGCACCTCTCGGTCATCGCGCTCGACGGTGCGCACGGCGGCACCCAACCGGACCCGGTCGCCGAGTTCGTGCGCCATGGCTTCGGCGATGCGCACCGAGCCTCCGACGATGCGGTCCTGCTGCGCGCCGCGGTCGACCGAGAGCAGGGTCTCGAGGTCCGAGCCCGAGTGGGCGTAGAACGCGGCGTGGAGGGCGGACAGGTCGGTGGACTCCGTGGAGAAGACCGCCTCGCACGCGATGCGGAAGTAGGCCCGCCCGGTCGAGGTGCGCAGGTTGCGGCGGATCCACGTCTCGAACGTCTCGCCATCGAGGCGGGCGGCACCGTCGGACGCCCACGGCTCTTCGAGCGAGATGCTCGAAGACAGCTTGGTGAAGCGCGCGAGGCCCTGGGCCAGGTCGACGAGCGCGAACGGGTTGAGCTTGGGGACCGCTCCGCGCTGCGAGCCCATGCGCGACTGCTTGCCACCGAGGCGGATGACGAGGTCGCCCTCGTTCCACGTGGGGAACGTCTCCAGGCCCAGCTCGGCGATCAGCTCGTACATGCGGTTCTGGGTGGGTCCGACCCACTGGCCGCCGAGCTCGATGGGGGTCCCGTCGGCGGTCGTGCCGCCTTCGGTTCGACCGCCGACGCGATGGCGAGCTTCGAGCACGATGACCTCGCGCCCGGCGCTGGCCAGGCGTCGGGCCGCGGCGAGCCCCGCGAGGCCGGCGCCGACGACGATCACCGGTGCGCTCACCGTCCGGCTTGCCCGTCGAAGCGGCGCCACTGGTCCCGCACCCATCGGGGCCGGCGGTCGGGGAGGTCGGCCCCGCACAGGTCGTCCATCCACCTGCGCTCGATCGCCTCGGCGGCCGCGAAGGCATCCGCACTCGCCGGCGGATGCGCCAACCACGCCGACTCGGTCCGCTGCTGCTCGACTCGGAAGCGGGCGACCGATGCGGGATGATCTCGAAGGACCCTGCGGTGCAACCGTTCGTGGCGCCACCACATCGATGCGAGGTCGTCGCGGTTCGTCGGCGTGGGCCCGAGGTCCACCGGCTCGTCGACCGAGACCGGCTTGAACAGGGAGGTGCACGGACCGCTGGTGGCGGTGGCCCAGTGCTGCACCCCGCTGCGCAGGTCCGCCACCCACGAGGCCGTGCTCTGGCTCGATGCGAGCGTGCCGCCGGCGTGCACGCACGGTGCCGTGAGCCCGCCATGGACACGCGACCAGCGCGGCGCGCCACCCGGTCCGTGGTCGCGCAGGGTGGCGAAGAGGTCGGCCGGCCCCCGGGCCGTCGCGGCCGCCGGCTCGGTGCGCCCGCGCCGCGCGGCGCAGGCCGTGATGCGGCTCTTGACCGGGTCGGCATGCGCTCGGGCAAAGGCGGGGATGGTCAGGCCGTTCGAGATGGCCCGGCCGCGACCACGGACGGTCTCGGTGGCCGAGTGCCGACCGGCGGTCTCCACCACGGTGGCGCCGTCGGGGTCGGCCACCAGGAAGCTGTTGTCGTAACGGAACCTCGGGTGGTCGTGGCTGCACGACCCACCCTGGCCGTGCGCCTCGAGGAGGTCCACGATCACGCCGACCGCCTCGTCGGCGGTGTGGGCGCGCTCGAGGCCGAGCCGCAGGAGGTCCATCCCCAGGAGGGCATCGGGGCGGGCCCGGCCGAGGAGGTCGCGCGTGAAGACGGCCTCGTTCCCGATGACGACGCCGTGCTCGTTCGCCCCGATCTCGGCACCCCACATCCACCAGGGCTGGGACAGCAGGACGGCATGGGTGTGGGCGACCTGGGGGATCGAGATCCACGTGCAGGCGACGGTGGCGCCCGGCTCGTGGTCGGCAGCCGGGTGCCAGCGCAGGATCTGGGCTTCGTTGGGGTCGCGGTCGCTGTTCTTGGCGAACAAGACCCCGTCGTCACCGAGGGAGACGAGGGTGTCGCACATGGCTGGACCGTAGCGCCGGCCGGTGAGATCAGCCCGTGTACGTCCTGCACTGGGCGCGCACGTCGTCGACCAGGTTTCCCATCACGAGGTTGACGTCGACCAGGTGGAGGCCCCACTGCGGCGTGAGGTCCCCGACGATGTCGTCGGACCGAGGCCCTTCGGGGTCGGGGTTGACGGTGGCGGCCAGGTAGGTGAACCCGTCGGTGGTCTCGCACGCGCCGGTGACCAGCCCGGGAAGGCGGACGAAGGGCGTGGTGATGTCGCCCGCCGACGGATCGACCCAGGTCTTGCCCTTCGTGGTGGTGCCGAGCGAGGAGAGGATCGATGCGTCGGAGTTGGCGGGCAGGTAGGCGTCGAGGTCGCCTGCGCCACCACCGACCGCAGCGGGGTTCACGCAGCCTGAGACGGTGCCGTCGCGGCCGGGCCGCCCGAAGAACGAGTCGCTCGGGGGTGGGGACGTGGAACGGAACGTGACCCAGGTGACGATGCAGCCAGCCTCGCCGCCCTTCGTGCACAGCGGGACCTCCTCGAAGTCGCCGCCGACGGCCTTGCCCTCGGGCACCCCGACCGAGCCGCCCGCCAGGTAGGCGCCCACGAGCTGCTTGCGCACGTCGGCGTTCGGGTCGATCTCCTCGTCGATCAGCTGGTGGAGCATCCCGGTCCCCTGGGAGTGCCCGATCAGGACGACGCCGCGGCCGTGGTTGTCCTCGGCCATGTAGGTGCGGAACGCGTCGAGGACATCGGCGTAGGGATCGCCCTGCTCCTCGGTCGTCCCACCGTTGATGCGGGAAGCCAGGCCACCGAGGGTCCCCTGTCGGTAGACGGGGGCGAAAAGCCGGCACTGCGACTGCAGGCGAGCGGCCTGGTTCAACGTGACGTAGCCCTCCTCGTCGTCGGAGGCTTCCCAATCGCTGTACGCGCCCTTGTCCCGAGAGATCGTCGGGTACACGTAGAAGCAGTCGATCGGGGGATCGGCCGCAGGCTCGAAGGGCTCCACTTCCAGGGTGCCGTCGGCCTCGACGACGGTGGCATCGAGGCCGCTGTCGCAGATGTCCTTCTGATCGGGTCGGCAGACCCAGTGGCTCGGATCGTCGTAGTTCTTGGTCGCGTAGTCCGCGTACCGCTCGATGGCCTTGCCCTCGGGCTGCACCACCGTGGTCGACGAGGCTGCGGTCTTCTTGGATTTGGTCGAGGCATCGGCGTCGTCGCTGCTGGTCGAGCTGCAGGCGGCGAGCAACAGGAGGGCGACGGCGAGCGTGGTGGCTCCGGCGCGTCGGCTGGCAGGGGTGGGCATCCGTTGACCGTACCGCCGACACGGGGCCTGCACCGCCCTCGACGGACGTTCGTACCGGTACGGACCGGTGGATGCACCCGGCCGGATGGTCGGCCGATTCGCCGGGTCAGGAGGTGCGGTCGTCGACCGCGAGGTGGGCGGCGTCCCCGAGCGATCGCAGCGACCAGATGTGGTGCCCGGCCATCGGCGTGAGGGCGAGCAGGGCGACCGAGGCATGCCCCATCGAGAAGCGGTCCCACTCCCACGGCTCAGGCGGGGTACTCAGCAGGTGGGCGATGATCGTGGAGTTGGTGCCGCCGTGGGCCACCGCCACGATCCGGTCCACGTCGCCGTCGGCGGCCGGCCCGCTGACGTCCCAGAGCCCGTCCTCATCGGCCGGGGTGATCCCGAGGTCCGCCAGGAGCCCGCGCAGGCCGGTGGTGACGCGGATGTGGAACGCGCGCAGGGACTCGCCGCCCTCGTGGCCCTCCCACCACTCCTCTCGCGTCCGCCCGTTGAGGACCGCGAAGGCCTGTTCGATTTCCTCGATGGGCGCGCCTTCCCACGAGTCGGGGTTGCGCAGCTCCCAGAGCCACTCGCGGGTCTCCACCGGCAGCCGCAGCGCCTCGGCGATCGGGGCCGCCGTCTCCTGGGCCCGTACGGCCGGGGACACGAACAGCCGGTCGACGTCGCCGCGCCCGGGCAGGTCCTCAGTGTCTGCCAGGCGAGCCGCCGCCTCCCTCGCCTGGGCGTGTCCCAGCTCGGTGAGCCCCGGGTCGTTGCGACCCTTCCCATCGGGCGTGACCCACGCCGGTTGACCGTGTCGGACGAGGATCAGCTCCATCTCCTTGACCCTACCGATCACCCTCGAGCCTCTCGCCACCGGAAACGACCGAGGCCCGCACCGGTATCGGTACGGGCCTCGGGCGGTCGTCGATCGGGCTTACTTGCGGCTGACGAGCTTGCGATTCTTGAACTTGGAGGCGAGGTAGTCCTTGTTCATGAGGGCGATGAAGTCGATCGAAATCTCCTTCGGGCACGCCTCCTGGCACTCGCCGTGGTTCGTGCAGGACCCGAAGAAGTCCTCCATGGTGTCGACCATGGCCTCGACCCGGCTGTAGCGCTCGGCTTGGCCCTGGGGCAACAGGTTGAGGTGGCTCACCTTGGCCGCGGTGAACAGGTTGGCCGGCGAGTTCGGGCAGGCCGCCACGCAGGCGCCGCAGCCGATGCACGCGGCCGCGTCCATGGCGGAGTCGGCCACGGGCTTGGGGATCGGGGTCAGGTTGGCGTCGGGTGCCCCGCCGGTCTCGGCGGTGATGAAGCCGCCCGATTCCACGATGCGGTCGAAGGCCGAGCGGTCGACCATCAGGTCCTTGACCACCGGGAACGCCGTTGCCCGCCAGGGCTCGATCACGATCTCCTGGCCGTCGTGGAACTTGCGCATGTGGAGCTGACAGGTGGCGGTGCCCTTGGCCGGGCCGTGGGCCTGGCCGTTGATCATGAGCGAGCAGGTGCCGCAGATGCCCTCGCGGCAATCGTGGTCGAACACCACGGCTTCCTTGCCCTCGTTGATCAATCGCTCGTTGACGACGTCGAGCATCTCGAGGAACGACATCTCGTCGTTGATGTCGTCGGCGGCGATGGTGTCGAAGCTGCCCGGTGCGTCCGGACCGTCCTGACGCCAGACCTTGAGGGTGAGGTTGAGCACGTTCACTTGTAGCTCCGGACCGCGAGGTGGACGTTGTCGAAGGTGAGGGGTTCGGTGTTGCGGATCGGGTTGGACGGGTCGCCCGTCCACTCCCAGGCCGCGACCTCGGCGAAGTGCTCGTCGTCGCGCTCGGCCTCGCCCTCGTCGGTCTGGTGCTCGGCGCGGAAGTGGCCGCCGCAGCTCTCCTCGCGGGTGAGGGCGTCGAGGCACATCACCTGGGCCAGCTCGAAGAAGTCGTCCACCCGGCCCGCCTTCTCGAGGGTCTGGTTGGTGCTCTGGCCGCTGCCGGTGACGCGGAGGTCCTTGCGGAACTCGGCGTGGAGGGCGGGAATCTCCGAGAGGGCCTTCTCCAGACCCTGCTTGGTGCGCTCCATCCCGCAGTAGTCCCACATGATCTTGCCCAGCTCCTGGTGGAAGGAGTCGGGGGACCGGGTGCCACCGATGGCGAGGTAGCCGGCGAAGCGTTCACGAGCCGCCGTCTCGGCCGCCTTGAACTCAGGGTGGTCGGTCGGGACCGGCTTCGTGCCGAGCTGCGGAGCGAGGTAGTTGCTGATGGTGTTCGGCAGGACGAAGTAGCCGTCGGCCAGTCCCTGCATCAGCGCGGAGGCACCGAGGCGGTTGGCGCCGTGATCGGAGAAGTTCGCCTCGCCCGCGGCGTACAGGCCGGGGACCGTGGTCATCAGCTCGTAGTCCACCCACAGCCCGCCCATCGTGTAGTGGACCGCGGGGTAGATCCGCATCGGCTGCTCGTACGGCGACTCGTCGGTGATGCGCTCGTACATCTCGAAGAGGTTGCCGTAGCGCTCCTGGATTGTGTGCTGGCCGAGCCGGCCGATGGCCTCGGAAAAGTCGAGGTACACGCCGTTCTTCAGCGGCCCGACGCCCTTGCCGGCGTCGACCTCAACCTTGGCGGCCCGGCTGGCGATGTCGCGCGGGGCGAGGTTGCCGAAGCTCGGGTACTTGCGCTCGAGGTAGTAGTCCCGGTCCTCCTCGGGGATCCGATCGGCCGGGCGGCTTTCGTCGGGATCCTTCGGGCACCAGATGCGTCCGTCGTTGCGCAACG
>JBKJPY010000057.1:0-40155 GCA_046594195.1 Acidimicrobiales bacterium
AACCCCAAAACCGACCGCGAAATCCGCCGCTGCCTCAAGCGCTACATCGCCCGCCAGATCCACCGGCAACTCCAACAACCACTTGACTCGCTATAGGAGCGTCCCCCAAACCCCCCGGGCTCGCTCCGCTCGAACCCAACCGGTCGTCGGGGTGTATCGGATAGTGGGGGGCGTAGGGTCGGCGGGCATGGGGACGGGGATCACGACTGTGCTGGGACCGTTCGTCGACGGGGCCACGAGGCGAGCGAAGTTCGGCGTGACGGCCCGTCCGCTGCCGGACCTGCCGGCCGTCGATGGCGTCCTCGCCGGCGCAGCCGAGGTCGACATCACGCCGCCGCCGGGCCTGCCAAAGGCGGGCTACTCCGCCAACGCCCACGACGGGAACGGGTTCCGGACCCGCCTGCGGGCCCGGGTGACCCACCTGCGCTCGGGGACGTCCTCGCTCGCCATCGTCCAGTGCGACCTGCTCGCCGGCTCGTCGGTCATCCAGTACCTCGTCGCCGAGGCCGTCGCCGAGCGGACCGACATCCCCCTGGCCGGGATCTGGATCGGCGCCACCCACACCCACGCCGGTCCCGGGCAGTTCCTGGGCACGGACTTCTACAACCACCACGCGTCCAACCGGGCCGGGTTCGACCCGGCGTTCACGGAGTTCCTCGTGCAGCAGATCGCCGATGCCGTCATCCGGGCGCACGACACGCGGGCGCCCGCGAAGGTCGCGGTCGGTGACACCGAGGTGTGGGGCCTCACCCGCAACCGCTCGCACGACCCGTACGTGAAGAACCGCACCGTCACCGACAAGCGCATGGACCCGCAGCGCAAGTGGGTTGCGGTCAACCCGCTGCTCCACATGATCCGCGTGGATCGAATCACCGAGGCCAGCGACGGCCCGGGGACCGAGCCCCTGTCGGCGGCGCTCATGTTCGCCATCCACGGGACCGGCGTCTCCCAGCACGCCCACGAGTACAACGCGGACGTCTGGGCCTACCTCGTCGGCGAGCTCAAGCACCAGATCCTGCGCCGCCACGATGCCCGTCCCGTCGTGGGCGCCTCCGAGGGCACCCATGCCGACGTTGCCCCCGCGCTGCGGCCGGGCCTCGCCGGCCACCGCGAAGCCAAGCGCATCGGCTCGGGCATCGGGCTGGAGGCGGCGGACCTGTACGACCGACTCGGGCACGAGCTCACCGACGCCGTTGCCCTCGACGCCGGGCTGCGCGAGGTGGACCTCGACAGGCCGAAGAACCGCCGCATCGGCGATGTCGAGATCCCCGACCGGCCGGCGGTCGGCGCCGCGCTCGTGGCCGGGGCGACCGAGAACCTCACCCCGGTCATCCACCGGATCCCTCCGTTCAAGGCGGGCCACCCCCGGCGCATCGGCCGCCAGGGCCCGCACGGCGCCAAGTGGGTCATTGGGTCGCGCTACCTGCAGGGGCTCGTGCTGAAGAAGAAGGAGTTCCCGCGTCGGCTGCTGGTCCAGGTCCTGCGCGTCGGACCGTCGGTCCTCGTGGGCCTGCCGTTCGAGATCACTACGGAATCCGGCCGCCGCATCGCCCGAGCCGTGGAGGGGGCGGTGGCCGACCGTGCGGTGGAGCGCGTCGTCGTCTGCTCACTGGTGAACGACTTCTGGGGCTACGTGGCCACCGAAGAGGAGTACGGGCGCCAGTTCTACGAGGGCGGCCACACCCTCTACGGCCCGAACACCCAACGGTTCCTCGCCGCGCAAGCGGCCGCAGTGGCGGCCGAGACGATCGACCACGGGCTGTTCTCGGACGTCGAGGACCGCACGTGGACGCTCAAGGTCCGGCGCTTCTTGCCCACGGCGCCGACCGGGGCGGACCCCGAGCGGCGGTTCACGTCGAAGCCGAGCTTCACGGATCCGACGGCCACCGACGACGCCATCTGGGAGCAGACGTGGGTCGACGTGGCCCCGGGGGGCTTGCACTGGCACGAGCCCCTCGTCCGCGTCGAGCAGTCCGACGACGATGGCGCCACGTGGGTCCTGGCTGCCCCCGGCGGGCGAACGGCCGACGACCAGGGCTGGGCGTTGGAGCTGACGCACGTCGGCGGTCCGGACGCGGGCCGCCACACCTACCGGGTGCGCTGGCACGATCCGGCGCACCGGTTCGGTCGACGCCACCGCTTCGTCCTGCTCGAGAACAACGGGCGGCCCGAGGTCGCCGGCGCGCCGTTCGACTGAGCACCGTCGTCGGGGCGGGCCATCGCTGTGCTAACCCGGTGAGGTGATGACCCCGCTCGCCTCCTCCCTGTTCGCAGCCTTGCCCAGCCCGAGCTTCAACACCTTCTCGGTCGGCCCGGTCACCCTCCGGCTCTACGGACTGTGCATCGCCCTCGGCGTCATCGCGGCCGTGGTCATCTCGTCGAAGCGCTGGGAGGTCCGTGGCGGCAACCCCGATGACATCGGCACCATCGCCCTCTGGGCCGTGCCGGCCGGGGTCATCGGCGCTCGGGTGTACCACGTCGCCACCGACTGGAAGACCTACCAGGGCGACTGGGGCGCGGCCTTCAACATCACCAACGGCGGCCTGGGCATCCCGGGCGGGATCCTCTTCGGGGTCGTGGCTGGGCTGATCGTGGTGAAGAAGAAGGGGCTGCCGGCCGCGCCGCTGCTCGACGTGGTTGCTCCGGCGATTCCCGTGGCCCAGGCCATCGGCCGCTTCGGCAACTGGTTCAACCAGGAACTGTTCGGGCGCCCGACCCAACTCCCTTGGGGTCTCAAGATCGATCTGGTCAACCGGCCGGTGGGCTACGAGCAGTTCACGACGTTCCACCCGACGTTCCTCTACGAAGCGCTGTGGAGCCTCGGCGTGGCCGGCGTGCTGGTCCTCATCGATCGCAAGCGCAAGCTCCGGCCGGGTGCGCTTTTCGCCGTGTACGTCCTCGGCTACGGCATCGGGCGCCTGTGGGTGGAGGACCTTCGCATCGACAAGGCATCGCTCATCTGGGGCGTGCGCGTCAACATCTGGATGAGCGGGATCTTGATCCTCGGCTCGCTCCTGTACATCCTCATCAGTCGCCGGCGTCCGGCTCCGGCCGTCCCGCGGGAGCACGAGGCCGAGACCGAGGAAGAACTTGCGCAGGACGTGGCTGCGGCCGAAGTCGCAGCCGAAGAGGTCGCCGAAGAGATCGAGGCGGGTGCCGCGATCATGGAGGCCGCCGACGCAGCGGACGCCGCCGAGGACTCGCCCGGGATCTGATCAGCTGGGGTGCGAGGCGGACCCCGGCTCCACCAAGGGCGGCTGCACCACCACGAGGACGAGGTCGAGCGCTCGCCTGTGGGCGTTGCGGTAGCGGTGTGGGCGGTCGGCGTCGAAGAGGACGGCGCCGCCGGGTTCGACCCGGTGCTCCTCCCCGTCGACCTCGAGCGTCAAGGTGCCCGACAGGACTGCAAGCAGTTCCCGGGTCCCGGCGAGGTGCCCCTCGGAGTCGTGCTCGTCGCCGGCTGCCAGGTGCCAGCGCCACAGCTCGACATGCTCGGACCGGTCGGTCCCGACCAGCAGATCCCCGGCCGAGCCGTCTGCGCCTTCCCAGAGCCGGACCACCTCGGACGCGTCGATCACCCGCACGCTGGACCCGGTGCTGAGCTCGACCAGCTGGGCCAGGCTCACGCCGAAGGCATCGGCGAGGCGGCAGAGGGTGCCGATGCTCGGGTTGGTCCGCGCCTGCTCGATCTGCACGAGCATCCCCTTGCTCACGCCAGAGCGGGTCGCCAGTTGGTCGAGCGACCACTGCCGGTCGCTGCGCAGCTCGCGGGCGTTGCGGGCGATCGCAGCGGCGACCTCGTCGGGATCAGGCACCTGGTGAGGCTACCGAGCGCACGTCGCCGTGGCGGCGGTCACCCTGATGGTCTGAATGGTGCAACAGGGTGATCTAGCCCTACAATGTACCAACCGGTACAGCACAGTGACCGTGGGCCGAGGGACAGGGCTGGCTGATCCACGGAAGCACTGCACGGAAAAGACGTCCCGCCATGGCCATCGCCCTCGCCCTCAGCGCCGCCCTCGCCTACGGGTCCGCCGACTTCGTCGGGGGCCTCGCCGCCCGTCGCACGTCGCCCTTGCTGACGGCGTTCGGCGCCCAGCTCACCGGGTTGATCGTCCTGCTCGTCGCCATGCCGCTCGTCGGTGCGAGCGCCCCGAGCGGTCGCGACCTCGCCTTCGGCGCCGTCGCCGGGCTGTTCGGCGGCGTCGGCCTCGTGCTGCTCTACCAGGCGCTCGCCGCCGGACCGATGAGCGTCGTCGCGCCCACCACCGCCCTCAGCGCATCGGTCGTCCCGATCCTCGCCGGCATCGTCCTCGGCGAGCGCCCGGGCATGCTCGCCTTCGCCGGCATCGCCGTCTCGCTGGTCGCCGTCGTGCTCATCACCCGCGAGCGGGTGAGCGAGCACCAGGCGCCCGCCGGCCGGCGCGTCCTGCTTCTGGCCCTCGGCGGCGGTGCCATCTTCGGCTTGTTCTTCGTGCTCCTGCACCAGACCGGCGAGCAGGCCGGCCTCTGGCCGCTCCTTGCCGCACGGCTCACGTCCGTGCCGTTGCTCGCCCTGCTGGTGGCCCGCCAGGTGGGGTTTCGCTCGTTCGAGGTGCCCCGCCTGAGCCCGTCGGTGATGGTGAGTGGCGCCCTCGACATGGGTGCGAACATCTGTTACCTCGTCGCCCTTCGCCACGGCATGTTGTCGGTCGTCGCCGCCCTCACCGGCCTCTACCCGGCGTCGACGATCCTCCTCGCCCAGTCCCACCTGCGCGAGCGCCTGCATCTCCCTCAGGTCATCGGCCTCGGCGTCGCAGCCTGCGCCGCCGTCCTCATCGCCGTGTGACCACCCCGTTCCCCCGAAGAGGGGTGGGTCTCGGGATCAGCTGAAGAGGTCTCGGCGGGGCTCGTCGGTGTAGATCGGGTCGCGGCCCTCCGCAAAGGCCCGCATCGCTTCGGGCAGGTTGGCGGTGAACCCCATCATCAGCTGGTTGCGGTCCTCGAGTTCTTGGGCAGCCGCCAGGCTGGCGATCTCGAGGTTGGCCCAGATCGTGCTCTTGGTCATGGCGAGGCCGTAGGCGCTGTACGCCGCCATCCGACCGGCGGTCTCGAGGGCGACCGCCAGCAGCTCGCCGGCGGGCAGGACCCGGGACACGAGGCCCATGCGCTGGGCCTCGTCGGCGTCGATCACCCGTCCGGTCATCAGCAGGTCGTTGCTGTGTGCGGCGCCGATGAGGCGGGGGAGCAGCCACGACGCCCCCATCTCGGTGCTGCTCAGGCCGTTCACGATGCCCGTCGCGTTGAAGCGGGCACCCTCAGCGGCGAACCGCAGCTCGGCACCGAGCGTGAGGCACATGCCCCCGCCATAGGCGTCGCCGTTGATCGCGGCGATCACCGGCTGGGGGAGCGAGCGCATCAGCGGGGTCAACCGGGAGTACACGTGCATCGACCGCTGCGCGATCTGGCCGACTTGGAGGCCGTCGATGCCGGGGACCGCGCCGTGGTCCTTGAGGTCCAGCCCCGAGCAGAACGCCCGGCCCGCGCCGGTCAGCACGATGACGCGGCAGGCGTTGTCGGACCGGATGGCTTCGAGTGCCTCGGCCAGCTCGAGCACCAGGTCGATCGACATGGCGTTGAGCCGGTCCGGGCGGTTCAGGGTGACCACGGTGACGTGCGGATCCGGCTTGTCGACGAGCACCACGGACATCGGGAGCAACCTTCCTTCGGCCGACCCGGCGAACAGGAACGTGTTCTCGTCGGCGGGGGGATCATGCCACCCCGATGGCGGTCGGGAGCCGACCGGTAGGCTCGCCCACCGTGTCCGACGCCCCCACCTCCGACTTCACGCCCGAGCCGATGCCGTCCGTCCCAGGGGCCTCCCAGGAGGTCGAGGTCGACCTCGCCGCCTTCTTGCCCGAGGGCGTCGAGCTGGGTGCGGAGGCGGCCGGCGACGAGACCGCTACGGCGGTGCCGGCGGCGCACCAGGCTTCGCCCCCGGCTGTGGACCTGGAGGCCTTGAGCCAGATCGAGCGAGACCTCGATGCCGTCGATGCCGCCATTGCCGCGCTCGACGCCGGCACCTACGGCACCGATCCCGCCACCGGGCAGCTCATCGACGACGCCCGGCTGGCGGAGGACCCCACCCGCCTCAGCTGAACAGGCGGCCGTCGCCGGGGAGCTCCGGCGCGCCCGAGCCCTCGGCCACCTCATCCGCGGACGCCTGCTCCGCCGCTTCCCCCTCCGCCGCTTCCTCCTCGTCGTTGGCGAGGGCGTCGGCATCGGGCCCGTCGCCCCCGGTCTTGGCCAGCAGGTAGCCCTCGGCGCGCTCGGCCAGCGGGTAGCGGGTGGCCAGGGCGTGGAACGCCGGGCCGTGGCGCCGCTCGACCAGGTGGGCGAGTTCGTGGACGATGACGTGGTCGACGACCCACGGCGGGAACGACGCCATGCGGTCCGAGATGCGGATGACGCCGGTCGACGGCGTGCACGACCCCCAGCGGTGGGCCTGGTTGGTGACCCAGCGGATCTCGGTTGGCACCGGCAGGTCGAACCGCTTCGCCAGTGCCTTGGCCCTGGCCGTCAGGTCGATCGACGTCGACGAGCCCGCCTTCTCGTACCGGCGCCGGAAGACCTCGATGAGGCGCTGCTCCTCGGCCTTCGACGAGCGAGCGGGGATCCGCACCTCAAGGCGGCCGGCGACGATCCGGGCCTGCGCGGTCTTGCGGCGCTTGGCGCTTCGGATGACGTCGACCTCCATCGCGCTCGCCGAGCTCAGATGCGGTCGGCCTCGATGGCCGTCGCCGTGGTCGGGTCGATGAGGTCGAGGCGGGGGCCGATCGCGAGGAGGTCGTCGACGACCTCGAGCCGGACGGCCCCGAGGTTGGCGAGGCGCCCGCGATCGGGCGCCCCGAGCCGGCGTTCGATGGCGTACATGACGCCGCCGTGGGTGATGGCGACGACGTCGCCCTCGGGGACCAGGCGACCGAGCGCGAGGAGGGCAACCTCGACCCGTTCCCAGAGGTCGTCGTCGGACTCCCAGTCGGCCGGCCAGGCCGGAAGGCCGTCGGGGCCGGGTGCGAAGCCAGCCGGGTCATCCGGAAGGAGCCCGGGGAAGGCCTCGTGGATCTCGGGCCGGGTCAGCCCGGAGAGCGAGCCGGCGTCGCGCTCGCGGAGGCGGGGCTCGACCAGGACCGGGTCGATGCCCAGGATCCGGCCGATGATGGCGCCCGTGTCGGCGGCCCGTTCGAGGTCCGAGGTGACCAGCGCATCCACCGTTCCAATGGCCGCCGCCGCGGCGACGGCTTGGTGTTGACCCCGGTCCGACAACGGCGGGTCGGCCTGCCCCTGCCAACGCCCATCCGCGTTCCAGATCGATTCACCGTGGCGGACGAGGAGCAGTCGGGTCATGGCCCGGACACCGTACCGGGTGGCTGTCGGACCACGACCCGGATAGGCCGCCGCACCGGCCCGCCGGTAGGCTCCCCATCCGCCATGGCCGTCCTCCGGCTCTTCGCAGCTGCCCGCACCGCCGCCGGCACCGCCCGGGACCTCGTGCCGGGCGCAACGGTGGCCGAGATCCTCGCTTCCGCCACCGAGCGGTACGGCGATGGGTTCGCCGCGGTCCTGCCCACCTGCGCCGTGTGGGTGAACGGCGAGCCGGCCGGCGCCGACTCGCCCGTGGTCGATGCCGACGAGGTGGCCGTCCTGCCCCCGGTCTCGGGTGGAGCCTCGTGACCGACGCCGACCAGCCCGAGGGACCGCGCCGTCCGCCGCGGCCCCCGCGCCCTGGCCCACGGCCGCCCGCAGCCACGCGTCCCGCTCCGACCCGTCCTCCGGCCGTACCCGCCTCGCGCCCCAAGCGCCCGATCCCCGAGGCGCCCGGTCCTCGCCCCGAGCCGGTCGCCCGTGCCCCGCGCCCGAAGCGTCCCACGGCCCCGCCCACCGGCGTGACCTTCCGGGCACCGGAGCCGGGTCCGTCCCCGGCGGTGCCGGCCCCTTCCGGCCCGCCCGTCGCCGCCCCGCCGGCAGGTGCCCGCCCGGCGCGGTCCGCCGGCCATCCCGCGGAAACGCACACCGGCCGGCTCCGCCGGATCCGCGCCGCTCGACCCAGTCCCGAGGACGTCCTGCCCAAACAGGAGGACCACCTCGCGCCGTTCCGGCGGCGCTACGGCATCCCGTACAACACGCAGGGACCCAAGGTGCGCCTCGGCCTGCTGTGGGCCCTCGCGGTCGTGGCGGTCCTCGTGCCCCATGCGCTGCGCCCCTGGGGACTCGCCGTGCTCTACGGAGTCGTCGCCGGTGCGGCGGCGTCGCAGATCATCGATGCCCACCGCGGCAACCGGACCAGCGCGGACCGGGCGGTCGCCGCGTTCGGCGCGTCGGGCCTGGCCGTCGCGGCCACCATGGGCACCCAGGCGCTCGGCATCGGCTACTTCCTGCTGGTCGCGGCGGCCCTCGCGGCGGCCCTGGGCACGCCGGAGCCCGGCCGCCTGCCGATCCCCCGTGCCGGCCACACGGTTGCGGCGGCCGGCATCTGCGGCGGCGCGGCTGCCTCGCTCGTGCTGCTCGCCGAGTACGAGATCGGCGCCCTGATCATCCTGCTCGTGTTCGTGATGGTCTACGACGCCAGCGACTACATCGTCGGCTCCGGGGCCACGAACGGCATCGAGGGTCCCCTCGCCGGGATGTTGTTCATCGCCGCCGCCTCCTGCGTGTTCGCCGTGGTGAACGCCCCACCGTTCAACGACCACGGCAGCGACATCTGGAGCTTCTCGGTGCTAGCCATGATCGCCTGCCCGGCAGGTCAGATCCTCGCCTCGGCCCTCCTGCCCAAGGCCAGCGCCCACGCACCCGCCCTGCGCCGCCTCGACTCCCTGCTCGTCGTCGCACCGGCCTGGGCCGGCCTCATCGGCCTCTACCTCGCCCGCGCCGCCTGACCACCGACTGAAGCCGCCGCAGTACAGTCGCTGCCATCGGCCGGCTGCAGAACCCAGGAGGCGCCATGGACACCGAGCTCGACCGGATCCTCGCTGACGACTACCTCGCCGGCCTCGAAGCGCGGCCCGTCGCGGAACTGCGCGCCCTGCGTGGCGAATGCCAGACCGTCGAGACCCAGCTTTCGTACCTGCGGCGCATGGTCCAGGGCCGCCACGACATCGTGACGGGCGAGATCGACCGACGTGGCCACGGCGGTGACCCCTACGACGTGTCCGACCTGGTCGACCGGCTGCCCGAGATCCTCTCCGACCGCATCCACGCGCCCGGACCCGGCCGGCTCCCCGCCAACATGGAGCCAGGCGAGCTCACCGGCCGCCTCGCCGATCGTCTCGTCGAGATCACCGACCGCGTGCCGATCGAGTCGCCCGGCGACGCCGACGACGAGCCGCTGTCCCAGGTCGCTACGGACCTGAGCGAGCTCGAACACGAGGTCTCCGGATTCCGGCGCCAGCTCTTCGACCGCATCGACGCGCTGCAAGCCGAGATCACCCGCCGGTACCGCAGCGGCGAAGCCCGCGTCGACGACGTTTTGTCGGGCGGCTGACGCCGCCGGGTCTCGTCACTCGCTTCGCTCCGTTCCTCGAGCTTTCGATCGACGGGCTGACGCCCGGCGGCCTTCGCAGCTCGGCGCGACTGCGTCGCACCTCGCTGTCTTGGGGGACTCCGTGAGCTCCGTCCCCCAAACCCCCTGGGCTCGCTGCGCTCGGAACCCATGCCTCGCTGCGCTCGGAACCCAACCTCGGGCTCGTCGCTTCCATCCCTGTGGGGCGCTCGCGCACAGCTAGCGATCGCTTGCGTCGGTTGGGGTTTGTGTGGGACCAGGCCGTAGCCTTTGGTTATGGCCGAGCTTGAAGCCCGTTGGCATGATCTGGGGGAGTTCATCCGCGAGCAGCGCAAGGTGGGCCACCTCTCGCTGCGCAAGCTGTCGGACATGGCCGGGATCTCGAACCCGTACCTCAGCCAGATCGAGCGGGGCCTGCGCAAGCCATCGGCGGAGATCCTCCAGCAGATCGCCCGGGCCCTCGAGATCAGCTCGGAGACGCTCTACATCCGTGCGGGCATCCTGGAGCCTCGCGAAGGCGACACGGACCTGATCACCGAGATCCGCCGGGACATCTGGCTCAACGAGGACCAGAAGAAGACCCTCGTGCAGATCTACGAGTCGTTCCGGGCGGAGCGCCGGGCCGCCGGGTTCGAGCCCGAACTGGCCGGTCAGGGCGTGTTCGCCGACGGTGCGGACGACGACTCCGCGCCCCCGGCACCCGTGCCGCTCTCGGTGGTGGGCGCAGACGGGCCCAAAGTCGACTCCGACGATCCGGAATCCGAGGCGCTCGCCGGGCGTTGACCCCCACGTGCCACCCGTGACCGAGCTCGCCGTCCTCTCCCTGCACTCGTCGCCCCTGACCCAACCGGGCACGGGCGACAGCGGCGGCATGAACGTGTACGTGCGGGAGCTGGCCGCGTCGCTCGCCCAGTCCGGCGTCGGCACCACCGTCTACGTGCGCAGCTGGGATCGAGCCCTGCCCCGTGAGGTGGCGGTCGAACCCGGGTTCCGCGTCGTGCACGTTCCGGCGGGCCCTGCCCAGCTCACCAAGGAGCAGCTGCCGGAGACCGTCGATGCCTTCACCAGCGGCGTCCGCGCCGAGCTCGCCCTGCGTCCGGTCGACGTGATCCACGCCAACTACTGGCTGTCGGGGGTGGCC
Organism: Acidimicrobiales bacterium; assembly: GCA_046594195.1. Taxonomy (GTDB): domain Bacteria; phylum Actinomycetota; class Acidimicrobiia; order Acidimicrobiales; family Iamiaceae; genus Aquihabitans. The sequence continues at coordinate 10,680 of JBKJPY010000057.1, forward strand.
GGCCACCGGTTGAAGCACGAGCTGGACCTCCCGCTCGTGTCGACGTTCCACACCCTCGCCCGGGTGAAGGCGGAGACGGGCGACCCGGAGCCGCAGCGGCGCATCGACGCCGAGGCCGAGGTCATCGGCTGCTCGGACGTGATCCTGGCCAACTCGATCGAAGAGGTGGCGCAGCTCGAGACCCTCTACGGCGCCGACCCGCGCCGCATCGAGGTCGTGCCCCCAGGCGTCGAGCACGCATTCTTCTCCCCGGGGGACCGGGCCGGCGCACGCCACGCCCTCGGGCTCGGCGACCACCCCGTCCTCCTGTTCGTCGGCCGGATCCAACCGCTGAAGGGGCTGCCCGTGGCGGTCGGCGCCCTCGCCGAGCTGCACCGGCCCGATGCCGAGCTGGTCGTCGTGGGCGGACCCAGCGGTGCCGAGGGGGACCACGAGCTCCGCGCCGTCCTCGAACTGGCTGACCACCTGGGCGTGCGCCACCAGATCCGCTTCGTGCCGCCGCAGCCCCACCACCTGCTGTCGACCTACTACCGGGCAGCCGACGTGGTGCTGGTGCCCAGTCGGTCCGAGTCCTTCGGCCTCGTCGCCCTGGAGGCCGCCGCCTGCGGCATCCCGGTGGTCGCTGCGGCGGTCGGCGGGCTCCGCACCCTCGTCGACCACGGCGAGACCGGCTTCCTGGTGGAGCAGCGCGATCCCCGCGCGTTTGCGTCGGCGGTCCGCTCCCTGCTCGCCGACCCCGTCTTGGCCGCCCGCATGGGTGCCGATGCGGCGCGTCGGGCCCAGGGCTTTACGTGGTCCACCGCCGCCGCCCGTCTCCGCCGGGTCTACGCCGACCTGTCGCACCGCTCCCTGGTCGATTGCGCCGCATGAGCGACATCGCATCGGAGGACGAGCTCGACGCGATCGAAGCCCGCATCGATGCGTGGGCCGCTCGCGAGCTGGCCGACAACCCGGTGGTGGCTGTCGTCGAGCGGGCACCGGCCGCGGAGGGCCGACGTTGGTACCTGCGCCTGCACGGCGAGGAGAAGGACGTCTACACGGTGTGGTTCACGTTGCGGCAGCGCACGCTCCACTTCGAGACCTACGTGATGCCCGCTCCGGAGGAGAACCACGGCCGGCTCTACGAGCACCTCTTGCGCCGCAACCAGGGCCTCAACGGCTTGGCGTTCGTCATCGGCATCGAGGACGCGGTCTTCCTGCAGGGATCGCTGCCGGTGCACGCCGTCGACGACGGCGAGCTCGATCGCATCCTCGGCTCGTTCTACGCCTACGTCGAGCAGTGCTTCCGGCCGGCCATGAGGATCGGCTTCGCTTCCCGCTTTCCGGACTGACCTCATCCTCATTCCAAGAGTTCTTGACACCTTTCCATATCTTTCGGTATGTTGTTGGCACCGGCGCAACGGGTGGCATCGAGGGAAGGTGCACTCGACGCCGGCACTCGTCGGGTTGCAGCCGGTCCTCCCTCTCCCCCCGGATCGGCTGCAACCCGTCCTTCTCTCCCGGGTAGCCCCAGGGGACGGTCGCCTAGCCTGCTGGCCATGACGAAGCTCCTAGTGGTCGGCGGCGGGAAGATGGGGGAGGCCCTGCTCGGCGGGCTCCTGGCCGGCGGATGGGCGGCCCCCGCCGAGATGGCCGTGGTGGAGCCAGACGCGGAGCGTCGCGAGGTCCTCGGCGAGCGCTACCCCGGAATCGCAGTCCTCGCCGAGCCGGTCTCGGCCGACGGCGCCGTGCTTGCGGTGAAGCCTCAGATGATCACCGACGTGTGCGCCCAGTTGGGCGAGTTGGGCATCCGCCGGATGCTGTCGATTGCCGCTGGCGTGCGGCTGGCCTCGATGGAGGCCGCGGTGCCGGCCGGCACCGCCATCGTGCGGGCCATGCCCAACACCCCTGCGCTCGTGGGCATGGGCGCTGCTGCGATCGTCGGAGGGGCGGCCGCGGACGAGGACGACCTCGTGTGGGCGGAGCAGGTCTTGGGTGCGGTGGGCACGGTCACCCGGGTGAGTGAGACGCAGATCAACGCTGTCACCGGCCTGTCGGGATCCGGTCCGGCCTACGTGTTCCTGATCGCCGAGGCGCTGATCGACGCGGGGGTCCTCGTGGGGCTCTCCCGCGACGTGGCCTCGGACCTGGCGATCCAGACCCTGCGCGGCTCGGCCGAACTGCTCGCCGCCGGCACCCCACCCGCGGAGGCCCGCGCCAACGTCACCTCGCCCGGCGGGACGACGGCCGCCGGGCTGCGGGCGCTGGAGAACGCGGGCGTGCGTGCGGCCATCATCGACGCCGTCGTCGCGGCCAAGACCCGCGCCGACGAGATGGGCTGAGCCGCCCCGCACCCGGTCGGGCCGACGTGCCGCCACGTGGGGCGCTCGACCTCGGACGCCGTAGGGTCGATGGCCTGTGGCTCGCTTCGACACCATCTCCTTCCTCACCGACTACGGCACGACCGACGAATTCGTCGGCGTGGTCCACTCCGTGATCCGCCAGCTCGCGCCCGAGGTGCGGGTCATCGACATCTCCCACCACGTGCCGGCCCACGACGTGCGTGCCGGCGGTCTGACGCTGGCCCGCTCGGCCCAGTACCTGGCGCCCGGCGTGGTGCTCGCGGTGGTCGATCCCGGCGTCGCGACCGCACGGCGAGCCGTGGCGATCGAGGTCGGCGACGGCGCATCGATCCTCGTCGGCCCCGACAACGGGCTCCTGGCGCCGGCGGTCTCGATGGTCGGTGGCGCCACGCGGGCCGTGGAGCTCACCAACCTGGACTACCAGCTCCCTGCTCCGGGGCCGACCTTCGCCGGGCGCGACATCTTCGGCCCGGCAGCCGCACACCTCTGCAACGGGGTGGACCTCCTCGAGCTGGGCCCCGAGATCGACGTGTTCGGCCTGACCCCCGGGATGATCCCCATCACCCGGGTGGACGACGGAGCGGTCGTCGCCGAGGTGCTGTGGACCGACGGGTTCGGCAACCTCCAGCTCAACGTCGACCCCACCGAGATCGAGCCCTTCGGGCCCCGCGTCGAGCTGCGGTTCGCCGGGAAGGTCCGCACCGGGGTGCGCCACGACACCTACGCCGAGGTGCCCACCGGCGAGGTCGGCCTGGTGGTCGACTCCTACGGTCTGGTTTCCATCGTTGCCAACCGCACGTCGGCCGCCAACGAGCTGAGCATCGGCACCGGCGACGAGGTCGTCCTCGCCGCCATCGGCGACGAGCCGGTCCGCGCGAGCACCATCACCCCCGTCACCCTGAAGGAGAAGCCGTGAGGCCTGCCACCACCATCGTGCTCGCCGTGCTGCTCGGCTTGATCCTGCTCGCCGCCACCCTCCAGCTCGTCCTGCTCAGCTAGCTGCCCGCCCGCCGGCCAGAGGTGGGAGCCGACAGATCCTTGGCAGCCCGCACCAACGCCCTGCCCCCGACCCGCACATGGGGGATGATCCCCAAGTGGCGCTCCCGTCCAAGGTGCGGCTTCCGACAGGAGCGGTATCGCGACGGTGGCGCTGGGCGGCCGGAACCGACAAGATGAGTTCATGGGGATCAAGGTGGTGGGCGCTGGGTTGGGCCGCACCGGCACGCTGTCACTCAAGACGGCGTTGGAGACGCTGCTCGGCGAGCCGACCTACCACATGATGGAGGTGTTCTCTCGGCCCGAGGATGTCGCGATCTGGCGGAGGGCCGCAGCAGGAGAGCTTCCCGTCTGGGGAGAGTTTTTCGCGGACTACGGAGCAGTGGTGGACTGGCCAGCGGCGGCGTTCTACACGGAGATTGCCGAAGCGTTCCCGGATGCGCCGGTCCTGTTATCGACCCGAGCCAATCCACAGATCTGGTGGGAAAGTGCCAGCGAAACCATCCTCGCCGTCCTTCGAGATGGCCCTCCGCCGGGGCTGGGCGCTTGGCATGAGATGTGGAAGGCCGTCATGGATTCACGCTTCCCTGTCGATGTCTCCGATCCCGGACTGGCGATGGCTGCCTATGAGCGGCACAACGCAACCGTGCGGGCCACCATCGACCCCAGCAGGTTGATCGAGTGGCAACCCGGCGACGGCTGGGAGCCATTGTGCACCGCCCTCAATCTTGCGGTGCCCGATCAGCCCTTCCCCCACGCCAATACACGCCGCCAGTTCCAGGATCGCCAATCGCCAAAGCCCGGCGGCGCGTAGCCCTAAAACCGCCCGCCCCTGCCCCAGAACACCGGCTCGGGGTGACTATCAGGCCAGGCTTAGGGCCTGCTCGTGGAGAACGTCCGGAGCCAGGTCGGCGCCGTTGGGCCAGACCACGGTGCCAAGCTCGGGATCGACGGCAACCTTTGCGAAGTAGGCGACGTCTTCAAGCGGCTCGAACATCGGACCGTTCGGTGCCTGGAACCGGTCGGAAAGGTCGACGTCGCCAACGAAGCCGTCGGCAAACGTGAGCCGGAGGCGATGGCCGCCGAGATGCTCGGCAGCAGTGATGTCGTACGGGGCACTCATGGCAGTGGGTCAATGCTAACCAGCGGCTCCTCGCGCTCCGCTCGCTCCCAGTCGGCCACAAGATCGTCGCGGTGCAGCTCCGGCACAGTTGGGAAGGTCGATCCGGCAGGGCTCTTCAAGCCCGACGGGCACGGCCACTGGCACGTCCACCGCCCCGACGGCACCGAAATCGAGTAGGTGCGGAGTCGGTGGCCTTAGGCGAGCGCGCCTCAGAGGCGGGCGGCCATGGCGTCGCGGGTGAAGTTGCGCGAGCCGCGCACGTTGAGCCAGATGGCCACGACCCACAGGACCGCGCCGGCGAGGAACGTGGGCCACAGGCCGGCCAGCATCAGGGCCGTGGTCTGGCCGACCGCCATGATCACGAGAGGGAGGACGACGGCGCCGCCGAGTTGCTGGGCTTCCTGGGTGTTGTTCACCCGGACCGATACCCGGACCATGATCCCCAGGCCGAGGGCGGCGACGGCCGGCGCGATCCACAGGATCATCAACGCCCACAGCTTCGTGGGCAGGAAGAAGCGGTGCATGATCGGCCACGCCGCGGCGTTGGACACGAGGCAGAACAGGACGAAGCCGATCCACGACACCGCCACGGACGGTACGAAGCCCACGAGCAGCTTGCCGATGTAGAGGTCCGTGTCGCGCACGGGCAGGTGCAGAACGGTCTCGAGCGTCTTGCGCTCCTTCTCCCCGGCGAACGCATCGCCGGCCAGCACCGCCGAGACCATCAGCGGGACGATGAGGAACAGCGGCGCCACCAGGTAGCCGAGCACGAGGATGATCAAGCGCTCGTGCTCCGGGGCCCGGTTGACGGGGGCAGCAAGGCGCCCGGGGACCATCTGGAGGAACTGGGTGACGTCCCAGTTGCTGCCGCGGGCGGCGATGGCGACCGACATGGGTAGCAGCACGAGCATCAAGAAGGGGAGCAGGAGCATCGGCAACACGACGGCCTTGGAACGACCGACCGCCGCCAGGTCTCGTCGCATGATCGCCCGCACGGCGTCCCGATCGATGTGCTCCCGTCTGCCACGGGCCTTGCGGGGCACTTCGACGGTGGTCACGCGAGGACCTCCTCCGCAACCGCAGGAGCCGAACTGGGTGAGGAGGTGGCGGCCCGAGCCTCGATGGCGAAGTACACGTCTTCGAGGTTGGGGTCCCGGGGGTCGACCCCGAAGACGGGTGACCCGGCGGCCACGCAGGCTGCGACCACGACCGGGACGTCGGCCCGGGCGGTGGTGAAGACGAGGGCGCCGCGCTCGGTGGCGGTGGCCTCGTGCACGTTGGGGAGGGCAAGCAGCGCAGCGATGAGCGGGGGAGCGGCGGGCGCACCGAGGTCGAGGCGGACCTCGAAGCGCGACCAGAGTTCGGCCGCGAGGTCGTCCGGCGTGCCGAACGCGTGCATCACCCCGCGGAACAGCACCGCCATGCGGCTGGCGAGCTTGCCGGCCTCGCCCAGGAAGTGCGTGCAGAGCACGACGGTGCGGCCGTGGTCCGCGGCGAGCGACCCGATGAGGTCGACGACGTCACGGGTCGCCGCCGGGTCGAGGCCCGAGGTCGGCTCGTCGAGGAACAGGAGCTCCGGATCGTGCAGCAGGGCCCGTGCGAGCGCGACCCGTTTGCGCTGGCCGGTCGAGAAGCCCTGGACCTTCACGTCGGCGCGTTGGCCCATGTCGAAGCGCTCGAGCAGGGCGCCGCCCTTCGCCCGGGCCTCCGCCTCGGACATGCCGCGGAGCCGTCCGACGAACTCCAGGTTCTCCAGCGCCGTGAACCGCTCGTCGAGCCCGGCGTTCTCCGTGAGCACGCCGGTCCGGCGCCGCAGCTCCTCGCCCTGGGCCCACGGGTCCATGCCGAGGACCCGGGCCCGGCCCGAGTCGGCCAGCAAGACGCCGTTGAGGAGGCGCATGGTCGTGGTCTTCCCCGCGCCGTTGGGCCCGAGCAGCGCCAGCACCTCGCCGCGCTTGACGTCCAAGGTGAGGGAGTCGAGGGCGATGCCCGAGGGGAACGAGCGGGTCAGGTCCTCGCAGTCGATCACCAGATCCGGCCCCCCCATCGACACAGTGTGCCACCGAGCGGCGCGAACGCGGATCGGACGGGAGCCCCGTTCGTGTGCTCCACTGGTGGGCGGCCGGGTTCCGGCCCCGAGTGCCACCACCTTGAGGTCTCCGTGAATCTCGCCGCGATCATCGACCGCCATCCCGACGATGCCACTGCGCTGATCAGCCGCGGTCGCACCACCACCTACGGGCAGATGCGGGAGCAGGTGGGCGGCCTGCGCGCCGGACTCATCGGGCTGGGCATCGACCCCGGCGACCGCATCGGCATCATCTGCGCCAACAACTGGTACTTCGTGGCCTCCTACCTCGCGGTGCTCGGCGCCGGCGCAGTGGCCGTCCCGCTGAACCCGCTCAGCCCGCCTCGGGAGCTCGAGCGCGAGCTGGCGGCCGTGGGGGCACGGGCCATGCTCGTCGGTCCGTCGGGGCGCTCGACGGCCGATGCCATCGACCGCAGCCAGCTGCCCGTCCTCGAGTTCGTGATCCACAGCGAGGGGGGCAGCGAGGGCGCCATCCCGCTCGACGACCTGCTGGCCACTCCCGCCGTGCCGGTGGTGGACCGCGGCCCCGACGATCTCGCCGTCCTCATCTTCACGAGCGGCACCGCCGGTTCGCCCAAGGCGGCGATGCTCTCGCACGGCAACCTGCTCGCCAACCTCGAGCAGACCATCGCCCTGCGCGGTGGGGGCGACGCCGCCGACGTCGGGTTCGGCGTGCTGCCCATGTTCCACATCTTCGGGCTCAACGTCGTGCTCGGCACGGCACTGCACGCTGGCGCCTCCGTGCTGCTGGTGGAGCGCTTCGACCCCATGTCGGCGATCGAGGCCATCCGGAAGCACGACGTCACCGTCTTGCCGGGTGCTCCGCAGATGTGGGCGGCCTGGGCGGCCATGCCGGACCTGCCCGAGGACTCCTTCGCCACGGTGAAGATCGCCACGTCTGGTGCGGCCCGCCTGGACCCGCACGTCGCCGAGACCATCCGCGCCCGCTTCGGGCTCGAGGTGGGGGAGGGCTACGGCCTCACCGAGGCGTCGCCCGTGGTCACGGCGTCCGTCGGTCTCCCGTGGCGTCCCGGCTCGGTTGGCGCACCCGTGGACGGGGTCGACGTGCGCCTGGTCGATGCCGAAGGCGAAGACGTCCTCGTGGGCGACCCCGGTGAGATCTGGGTGAAGGGTCCCAACGTGTTCCAGGGCTACTGGAACGATGCCGAGGCCACCCGGGCCTGCATCGACGACGACGGCTGGCTCCACACGGGCGACATCGCCATGGTCGACGACGAGGGCTTCTTGTTCCTGGTCGATCGGGCGAAGGACCTCATCATCGTGTCGGGGTTCAACGTGTTCCCGGCGGAAGTCGAAGGAGTGCTCCTCGAGATGGACGGCATCCGCGAGGTCGCAGTCGTGGGCGTCCCGCACCCGCACACCGGCGAAGCCGTCAAGGCGTTCGTGGTGGTCGACGGGGCCCACTCGCTCGATGAGGACGCGGTCATCGAGTTCGCCGCCGAGCGCCTGGCGCGGTACAAGTGCCCTCAGAAGGTGAACTTCGTCGAGGAACTCCCGCTGAACCTGAGCGGCAAGGTCCTGCGCCGGGCCCTGCGCTGAGGACGGGCGAGGGCCCGCCTCGCTCGCTTGTGAATGGCCGAACTAGCGTTGCGGAGCCATGTCCGATCGCGTCCGACACATTCCCGAGGCCACCGTCGCCCGGCTCCCGGTGTACCTGCGCAGCCTCGCGGAACTGGTCGACGAGAAGATCACCACCGTGTCGTCCGAACGCCTCGCCGAAATGGCCGGCGTGAACGCCGCCAAGGTGCGCAAGGACCTGTCCTACCTCGGTTCCTACGGGACCCGCGGCGTGGGCTACGACGTCGAGTACCTGCTCTTCCAGATGAGTCGCGAACTCGGCCTCACCCACGACTGGCCGGTGGCCATCGTCGGGGCCGGCAACCTCGGGAGCGCACTCGCCAACTACGGCGGGTTCACCCAGCGGGGCTTCCCGGTAGCGGCCCTGTTCGACTCGGACCGGTCGAAGGTGGGTCAGCTGATCCACGGCATCGAGGTGCACCACACCGACGACATCGCCGTCTTGGCCAAGCGCCTCGGCGTGGGCATCGGCGTGATCGCCACGCCGGCCTCGGCGGCCCAGGACGTGGCCGACAAGCTCGTGGGCGCCGGGGTCGGGTCCATCTTGAACTTCGCTCCCACCGTGATCACCGTTCCCGACGGCATCTCGCTCCGGAAGGTCGACCTGGCGCTCGAGCTCCAGATCCTGAGCTTCTACCAGGAGCACCGGGACCTCAACGCCTGAACGGGCGGCAGGCGCCCGTCGGTGCGGGATCCGGCGTCGGTAGGGTGGACGCGATGAGCGACCTGCCTGCACCTGATGCCGTTTCTGCCGAGGTGTCCGCGCCCGTCGACGGCGACGTCGACCACATCATCGGGGTGTCCTTCGACAAGGTCACCCGGGCCGAGGAGGTGCTGCTCGCCCTCGTCCACCTCCAGCAGGAGGGGGAGATCGCCCTGTCCGACGCGGTCGTGGTGATGAAGGACGACGCCGGCAAGGTGCGCATCCACCAGACCATCGACCCCACCCCCGGGCGCAGCGCGATGACCGGGACCATCTGGGGGATGCTCGTGGGGCTGCTCTTCGGCGGGCCCGTGTTCCTCGCCGCCGCGGCCGCAGGTGCCGGGGGCGGCGCGCTCATGGCGAAGCTCATCGACCTGGGCCTCGACGACGACTGGGTCAAAGACGTCGGCCGGTGGCTGGACCCCGGGACCTCGGCGCTGTTGATCCTCGTGGCCGCAGATGTCCGTCCGGCTGTGATCAAGGAACTGGCCCGCTACGAGGGCGACGTCTTGTACTGCACCTTCCCCGACGCGGTGCGCCAGGAACTCGAGCGCGCCCTGAGCGACGAGCGCTGACGGTGTCGGACCGCTACCCGGTCATGGTCGACCTCGCCCGGCGTCCGTGCTTGGTGGTCGGCGGGGGAGCGGTCGCCACGCGCAAGGTGCTCGGGCTGCTGGCCGCCGACGCCAGCGTCACCGTCCGCGCCCCCGAGCTGGGCGCGCCGCTGGCCGAGCTGGCCGGGGCCGGTCGGATCCGCTGGGAGGAAGCGGCCTACGCCGCCCTCGGGGTGGCGGACGACGGTCGCTCGTGGTCGCTGGTCTTCGCGGCCACCAACCAGGTCGCGGTCAACCATCGCGTCGTCGCCGACGCAGACGCGGCAGGGACCTGGGCCAACGACGCGTCGGATCCCAAGGGCGGGCCGGTCGCCCTGCCGGCCAGTTGGCACGAAGGTCCGGTGACACTGGCCGTGTCCACCGACGGCGTCCACCCGGGCGCGGCTCGCTGGCTCTGTGACCAGGCAAGCCTCGCCGTGACCCCCGAGGTGCTCGCCGCGCTGGCGCTCGTCGACGAGATCCGGCTCGAGGACGTCGCCAGTGGCGGGCTCGGGCGCCGCCCGGATTGGCGGTCGGCGGTCGAGTCGGGAACACTTGATCTCATTCGTGAAGGCCATCTGGCCGAAGCCAAGGAGCGCCTACAGGCGTGTCTGTCGTCGTCATCGGACTGAACCACCGAACCATGCCGCTCGATCTCTTCGAGCGCATGACCATCGATGGTGCGCGCCTGCCCAAGGCGCTGCACGACTTGGGCGCGCGCGAACACATCGGCGAGGTGGTCGTCTTGTCGACCTGCAACCGCACCGAGGTGTACGCGATCGCAGAGCGCTTCCACGGCGCCTACGCCGACGTGCGCAACTTCTTGTCGGAACTGGCGTTCGTGCCGCCCGATGAGTTCGCCGACCACCTGTACGTCCACTACGACGCCGAGGCCATCCGCCACCTCTTTTCCGTCGCCGCCGGGCTGGACTCCTCGGTCATCGGCGAGGCCGAGATCCTGGGCCAGGTGCGCAGCGCCTGGGAGCAGGCCGGCCAAGAGGGCACGGCCGGACCGGTCCTCAACCTGCTGTTCCGCCACGCGCTGGAGACCGGCAAGCGGGCTCGAACGGACACCGGCATCGCCCGGGGCACCGCCTCGGTGTCGCACGCCGCAGTCGAGATGGCGGCCGAGCGCCTCGGCGACCTCGTCGGCAAGCGCGTCTTGATCATGGGTGCCGGCGACATGGCCGAGGGCATGGCCACCGCGCTCCAGGGCGCAGGCGTCGCCGACGTGTTGGTCGCCAACCGCACCTGGCGCAAGGCTCGGACCCTCGCCGACCGCATCGGTGGCCAGGCCGTCCGCTTGTCCGACCTCTCGCTCGCCCTGCTCGAGGTCGACCTCCTCCTCACCTCCACGGGCGCCACGGTGCCCGTCGTCGAACACGACGACTTCGCCCCGGTCATGGCCGAGCGCGCCGGTGCCGACCTGCTCATCGTCGACATTGCCGTGCCCCGAGACGTGGATCCCACGGTCGCCGACCTCGACGGCGTCACCCTGCTCAACATCGACGACCTCCGGCGCTTCGCCCAAGTCGGCATCGAGCGGCGCTCCCACGAGCTGGCTGCGGTCGAGGCCATCATCGACGAGGAGCTCGCTCGCTTCCGATCGGCCGCCTCCGCCCGCTCGGCCGCCCCCGTGGTGGCCTCGCTGCGAGGCTGGGCCGACGACGTGCGTACCGCCGAGCTGTCGCGGTTCGAGGCCAAGCTCGACGGGCTCGACGCTCGCCAGCGCGACGCCGTCGAGGCGCTCACGAAGGGCCTGGTGGCGAAGCTGCTGCACCAGCCGACCGTCACGCTCAAGGACACGGCCGGATCGGCCACGGGCGAGCGTCTGGCCGACGCGACCCGCCAGCTGTTCGACCTCGACGATCCCGCTTAGCTCCGGCGTGCCCGTCGTCCGTGCCGCCACGCGCGGCAGCTCGCTTGCGCTGTGGCAGGCGACCCATGTCGCCCGGCTGCTCGAAGCGAGCTTCCCCGACCTGCACGTCGAGTTCGTGATCGTCGACACCGAGGGCGACCGGCGCCTCGATGTGCCGATCTCCGACTTCGGCGGCAAGGGGGTGTTCGCCAAGGAAGTCCAGGCGGCCGTCCTCGACGGGCGGGCCGACTTTGCCGTCCACTCGGCCAAGGACATGCCGTCGCAGTCCATCCCCGGCTTGGTGCTGGCCGCGGTCCCCGAGCGCGGCGATCCGCGCGACGCGCTGGTCGGCGGCACCCTCACCAACCTCGCACGCGGAGCGACGGTCGCCACCGGCTCGATGCGTCGGCGCGTGCAGCTGGCCCAGATCCGCCCCGACCTCGTGTTCACCGAGCTCCGCGGCAACATGGCCACCCGGCTCTCCAAGGTCCCGGACGGGGGCGCGATCGTCGTAGCGGCGGTGGCGCTGCAACGGCTCCAGCTGGCGGAGCACCTGTCCGAGATCATCTCGCCCGACGAGATGGTCCCGCAGGTCGGTCAGGGGGCGCTCGGCATCGAGTGCCGGGCCGAGGACGACGTGGTCCTCGGCATGTTGCAGGCCATCGAGCACGAACCGTCGCGCCGACGCGTCGATGCCGAGCGGGCGTTTCTGGTGGAGCTGGGCGGCGACTGCGACTTGCCCGCCGGCGCCCACGCCGTGTTCGTCGACGACCTCGGGGACGTGGCCGATGCCGGCACGCTGCGGCTCTCGGCCTTCTTGGCGACCGATGGGACGGCGTCGGCAGACCTGGTCCGGATGCGGTCGCTCGACGACGACCCGATTGCCCTGGGCACCCAGGTGGCTCAGGACCTCCGCCGGGCCCTGGGCCAGTAGCTGGTCTGACCGCCGTCTGTTCAGGCGCCCGGGGCCTCGTGCTCCGGCGGGGTGGCTCGCTCGGCGAGGGCGACGGTGACGCCGTCGCTGACCTGCTTGGGGAGCAGGAGGATCTCGGCGCGAGCGGCGAGGAGGGCGGCGGCCTCGGCAACGCTGGTGGCGCCGGCTCGCGCGCCGACAGCGGCCGACGGGTCGGGCACGGTGACCCGAGCCAGCTCCGACGGTTCGAACAGGGTCAGCGCGACCCGGGTGTCCGCCGTCAGCGCGCCGACGGCGGGATGGCCCCGACGGCGGAGCGTGGTGGCGACGGCGACGACGTCGACCCAGCCGCAGTCGATCTCGCTGAGGGCTGCGTCGATCGCGGCCCGGACGTCATCGATGGTGGCGTCCTTGGTCAGGCCGAGGCCGACGACCACCTCGGTCATCGGTCGGCGCCTTCTGCTCCCCGTCGCTGAGGTGCACCGACGTTCGCCAACATGGGACGGAGGGTACCGGGTAGGGCGACGGGGCTCTCCGGTACCATCGGCGCCGTGACCGTGTACCTGGTGGGCGCAGGACCCGGCGATCCTGGGCTGTTGACCATGCGGGGTGCCGAGCTGCTCGCCCGAGCCGATGTCGTGGTCCACGATCGCCTCTCTGCCGCCGAGCTGCTCGACCTCGCCCCGGCCGCCGCGGAGCGCATCGACGTCGGCAAGGCGCCGAAGGTGCACCGCATGACGCAAGAGCAGATCACGGCGCTGCTCGTCGAGCGGGGCTTGGCCGGCCAGACGGTGGTCCGGCTCAAGGGCGGGGATCCGTTCGTGTTCGCTCGCGGGAGCGAGGAAGCCGCGGCCCTGGCGGCCGCAGGCGTCCCCTACGAGGTCGTGCCCGGCATCACCTCGGCCCTGGCTGTGCCCGCCTACGCCGGCATCCCGGTGACGCAGCGGTTCTCGTCCACCTCGTTCACGGTCGTCACCGGCCACGAGGATCCGTCGAGCGGTGACGGCACGGTCGATTGGGATGCGGTCGCCCGCGTCGGCGGCACGATCGTCATCCTCATGGGGGTCGGCCGCTGGCCGCAGATCGCAGCCCGGCTCATCGAAGCCGGTCGCTCGCCCGACACGCCGGCGGCTGCGGTGCAGTGGGGGAGCCGGCCCGCGCAGCGCACCACCCGGGCCACGCTCGCCACGCTCGGGGACCACGAACTGGCGGCTCCGTCGGTCATCGTGGTGGGCGGAGTCGCCGCCGCGGAGCTCGACTGGTTCACCACGCGCCCGCTGTTCGGCCGTCGCGTGGTCATCACCCGGGTGCGGGCCCAGGCCTCGGTGCTGGCCGGAGCGCTGCGCGACCTGGGAGCCGAGGTGGTCGAGGCGCCGGCCATCGAGATCACCGACCCCGACGACGGCGGCGCCGCGCTCGTAGACGCCGTGGCACAGATCGGCTCCTACGACTGGCTCGTGCTGACCTCGCCGAACGGCGTCGAGCGGACCTTCGCCCACGTCCCCGACGCCCGGGCGCTCGCCGGTGTGCGGGTCGCCGCCGTCGGGTCGGGCACCGCCGCCGCCCTCGCCCGTCACCGGGTCGTGGCCGACCTCGTGCCGGCGTCGTTCGTAGGCGAGGGGCTGGTCGACGCCTTTCCGGCCCCACCCGGCGGTGGCGGACGCGTCCTCCTCGCCCGGGCCGCCGTGGCGCGCGACGTCGTGCCCGACGGGCTGCGGGCGGCCGGGTGGGAGGTCGACGTCGTCGACGCCTACCGGAGCCGGCCGGTGCCGCTCACCGCAGCGCAGGCCGATGCCGTTGCGGGTGCCGACGCCGTCACGTTCGCGTCGTCATCCAGCGTCACCAACCTGTGCGATGCCGTCGGTGCCGCCCGACTGCCGCCCACCCTCATCTCGATCGGGCCGGTCACGTCGGACACGATCCGGGCCCACGGCCTGTCGGTCACCGCCGAGGCAGACCCGCACACGATCGACGGCCTGGTCGCTGCGGTGCAGGCGACGCTGGCCTGAGCGCCGGCAGGGGTCTGCCAGACTTCGCCCATGGCTGGCCCGACGCTCGACGACCTGCCCGACTGCGTGGCGGTGCACCCCGAGGTGGCGGATGCGCTGCGCTCCGGTGGGCCGGTGGTGGCGTTGGAGTCCACGATCATCTCCCACGGCCTGCCCCGCCCGACCAACCTGGACGTGGCCCGCCAGATCGAGTCAGCCGTGCGAGCCCAGGGAGCGGTGCCGGCCACCATCGCCATCGTCGACGGGACCATCCGCATCGGGCTCGACGTCGATGCCCTGGCCGTGGTGGCCGGGTCGGACGACGTGGTGAAGGCCAGCGTCCGCGATGTGGCCGTCGTCGTCGCCCGCGGCGGGCACGGTGCCACGACCGTGGCGTCGACCGCGGAGCTCGCCGCCCTCGCCGGCATCGGCGTGTTCGCCACCGGTGGCCTCGGCGGCGTGCACCGGGGTGCCAGCGAGAGCTTCGACGAGTCGGCCGACCTGACCACGCTCGGCTCGACCGCCATCACGGTCGTGTCGGCCGGCGTGAAGTCCATCCTCGACGTCGCGGCCACGCTCGAGCGCCTCGAGTCGCTCAACGTGACGGTGCTCGGGTACGGCACGGACCGCTTCCCCGGCTTCTACCTGGCGGACTCCGGCCACGACGTTCCGCACCGGGTGGATACCCCGGAGCAGGTGGCGGCCGTCATGGCGGCGCGCTCGGCCATCGGATCGACCGCCGCCCTCCTCGTCGCCAACCCCCTCCCGTCGAGCCGGCAGGTGGACCCGGACCTGCACGACCGGGTCCTGGCCGACGGGCTCGAGGCCGCCGCAGCCGTCGGCGTCACCGGCAAGGACGTGACGCCGTTCCTCCTGGCCCACTTCCACGAGGCGTCGGGCGGGGAGAGCCTCCGGGCGAACACCGAGATCATCCTCGCCAATGCCGCCCTCGCAGGCCGCATCGCCACGGCGGCCTCCGCATGAGCCACGTGCTCGTGGTCGGTGACCTGATGGTCGACGTGGTCGTGGCCCACAAGGATCCCATCGCTGCTGGCAGCGACACCGCCGCCCGCATCCGCCTGACCGGCGGCGGCTCGGCCGCCAACACGGCTTGCTGGCTGGCGTCGCTGGGTGATCCTGCCCACCTGATGGCCGCGCGCGGTGCCGACCACCTCGGAGCCATCGCCGCCGCCGACCTCGACGCTGCCGGAGTGGTGTTCGTCGGCCCGATCCTCGACGAGTACCCCACGGGCACCTGCGTCGTGCTGGTGGCCGCCGACGGCGAGCGCACGATGCTGCCGGACCGCGGGGCCAACGACCGCCTCCCCATGTCGGCCATCGTCGGCGGCCTCGACCCGATGCCCGGGTGGGTCCACCTCTCGGGCTACGCCATCTTGCACGAGGGCTCGCGCAACGCTGGGCGGGCGGCGCTGTCGGCGGGAATCGCCGGCGGAGCGGCCGTGTCGATCGATGCCGCCAGCACCGCCCCCATCAAGGCCGTCGGCGCAGACACGTTCTTGAACTGGGTCGACGGCGCGTCGCTCGTGTTTGCCAACGACGACGAGATCGACGCCCTCGGCGGAGTCCGGGCCGTGCTCGAACACGTCGGCGCCGTGGCCGTGAAGCATGGTGCCGCCGGCGCCACCTGGACCGATGGGACCCAGACCCTGATGGTCGAGGGCTTCCCGGTCGAGACCGTCGACACCACCGGGGCAGGCGACGCCTTCGCCGCAGGGTGGATCGCCGCCGCCCGCCGAGGCGAGGACCCGCAGGCCGCGCTGGCAGACGCCGTGCGCTCCGGCGCGACCGCCGTGACCCATCCGGGTGCCCGCCCGGTGCTTCTGGCCCCGTGAGCGACGGCCTGCCCCAGGCGGTCGTCTTCGACTTCGACGGGACGATCTTCGACAGCGAGACCCCGATCTACCAGGCGTACGCCGCCGCGCTGGCGGAGATCGGCCTCGAACTGTCCATCCCGGCCTGGGCCACCGTCGTCGGCCACGGAGAGGACGACTCGCACCGGGCGATGGTGGCGGCGGTCGGCGTCGAGTTCGACCGCGAGGACCTCGAAGCCCGCTACGCCCGCCAGGACCGCTCGTGGCGCGACACGCTGCCCGCGCTCCCCGGCGTCGAGGCGCTCCTCGCCGAACTGGCGGGCGCCGGCGTGCCGCTGGGCATCGCGTCGAGTTCGCCGGAGACCTGGGTCGACACCCACCTCGTTCGCCTAGGCCTGCGGGACCACTTCAGCGTCATCGCTTCGCGCGACCAGGTCGAGGGCCGCGGGAAGCCGGACCCGGCCTCGTACCGCTACGCCACCCAGGAACTGGGCGCCGACCCCGCCCGCACGATCGCCATCGAGGACTCCAACCCGGGCGTCACCGCCGCCGTCGCCGCCGGTCTCACCGTGGTCGCCATCCCCAGCGAGATCACCCGCCACACGGACCTGTCCGCCGCCCACCACACGGTCCCGTCGATGTCCGACCTCGACCTCGCCACCCTCTCGAAGCTCCTCCCCGAGTAACGGGATGGGGCATGGCGAAGCCTCACGCCCGCTGCGGGTCCGCGGCGAGGCGCCGGGCGATGGAGCGACGGTTCGAATGGCTCCGCCATGAGAATCGGCCTGTGCGACCCCTGGATCTCCTGACCTCACCTCGGCGGGACGGGGTGGTCGCCCGTAGGCTGCAGGGGTGTTCCCCCAGCGCCGCCTCCGGCGTCTTCGTCGCACGCCTGCGCTCCGCAGGATGGTCGCCGAGACGCAGCTCACGCCCGACGACCTGATCGCGCCGCTGTTCGTGCGGGAGGGCATCACCGAGCCCCACCCCATCTCCTCGCTGCCGGGCGTCGTCCAGCACACGCGGGAGTCCCTGGTCCAAGAGGCCAAGGAGCTGGTCGGCCTGGGTGTCCCGTCGGTGGTGCTGTTCGGCGTGCCCGAGCACAAGGACGCCGAGGGCACCGGGGCCAGCGACCCCGACGGCATCGTGCAGCTCGCCATCCGGGACCTGCGCGACGCGTTCGGCGACGAGCTGGTCGTCATCGCCGACCTCTGCCTCGACGAGTACACCGATCACGGGCACTGCGGGCTGCTCACCCCCGACGGCACCGTCGACAACGACGCCACGCTGGACCGCTACGCCGAGGTCGCCATCGCCCAGGCGGAGGCAGGCGTCGACATCGTCGCCCCCTCCGGGATGATGGACGGCCAGGTCGCCGCCATCCGTGACGCCCTCGACGAGGACGAGTACCCCGACGTCGCCATCCTCGCCTACGCCGCCAAGTACGCCTCGGCCCTCTACGGGCCCTTCCGGGAGGCGGTCGACGTGGAGATCGCTGGCGGCGGCGATCGCAAGGCGTACCAGCAGGATCCGGCCAACGTCCGCGAGTCCCTCGAGGAGGTGCGCGCCGATGTGATGGAAGGCGCCGACCTCATCATGGTGAAGCCGGCGCTCGCCTACCTCGACGTCATCGCCAAGGTGCGCGCCGAACACGACATCCCGGTGGCGGCGTACCACGTGTCCGGGGAGTACGCCATGATCAAGGCGGCGGCGGCCAACGGGTGGATCGACGGCCACCTCGTCGCGATGGAGCACCTCACGTCCATCAAGCGGGCGGGCGCCGACCTCATCCTCACCTACCTCGCACGCGAGGCAGCAGAAGCCCTGGGGGGCTGACGATGACCTCGAACCAGGAGCTGTTCGACCGAGCCCGCGACGTCATCCCTGGCGGGGTGAACTCGCCGGTGCGCGCCTTCACCTCCGTGGGCGGGACGCCGTACTTCGTGACCCGTGCCGCGGGGGCGCGGGTGTGGGACGTCGAGGGCACCGAGTACCTCGACCTCGTCCAGTCCTACGGGGCGGTCATCGGCGGCCATGCCCACCCGAAGGTCATCGAGGCCATCCGCGCCGCAGCGGGCGACGGCACCTCCTACGGCGCGCCGACCGAGCGTGAAGTGCTGCTGGCCGAGGAGATCCGCCGCCGGGTCCCGTCGTGTCAGAAGGTGCGCATGGTCTCCAGCGGGACCGAAGCCACCATGACCGCGCTGCGCCTCGCCCGCGGCGCCACCGGTCGGAACAAGGTCGTGAAGTTCGCCGGCAACTACCACGGGCACGGCGACGCCCTCCTCGCCGAGTCCGGGTCGGCCGTGGCCCACCTCGACCCGGCCCACAGCCCCGGCGGCGTGCCCGGCTCGGCCGGCGTTCCGGCAGCCGCGGTGACCGACACGATCATCGCCCCGTACAACGACGTGCCCGAGCTCGACGACACGGTTGCGTGCGTCATCGTGGAGCCCGTCGCTGCCAACATGGGCCTGGTCCGGCCGGTCGACGGCTTCCTCGCCGGCCTGCGCGCCGAGTGCAACCGCGTCGGTGCGCTCTTGATCTTCGACGAGGTGATCACCGGGTTCCGCCTCGGCTGGGGTGGTGCACAGGAGGCCTTCGGCATCACGCCGGACCTGACCTGCTTCGGCAAGGTCATCGGCGGCGGCCTGAACGTCGGCGCCTTCGGCGGGCGCGCCGACCTGATGGACCACCTGGCTCCGCTCGGCCCGGTGTACCAAGCGGGCACGCTCTCGGGGAACCCGCTGGCCACCGCGGCGGGTCTCGCCGCACTCGGCCTCTGCGACCACGACGCCTACGCCTGGCTGATCGGCCAGGCCGAGCGGCTCGCCGCTGGCTTCCGGGGCGCGCTCGACGCCGCCGGCATCCCCGCGGTGGTCACGACGGCCGGTCCGCTCCTCGGCCTGCACCTCGGTTCCACGGCGCCCACCACCTACGCCGAGGCCCGAACCACCGACGAGGCGCGCTACGCCGCCCTCTTCCACGCCCTCCTCGGACGGGGGGTCGCCCTCGCCCCCGGCGCCTACGAGGTCATGTTCCCGGGCCTCGCCCACGATGATGCGGTCGTCGACCGCATCATCGAGGTCACGGGCGACGCGGCCGCAGCGGTCGCCGCATCGTGACCAGCTGGCCGGACGTGAGCGGGCTGCCCGAGGGCGTCGATGCGGCCGTCCTGCTCGCGTCGCTGCCGGACACGGTCATCCTCTTGGACCCGGACGGGGTCATCACCGGATTCGGCTCGCTCGGCGGCGAGACCTTCGGGTGGAATCCCGAGGACGTGATCGGCCTCAGCGTGTTCGAGCTGTTCGCCAAGGCAGCCAACCACGACCTGCACGTGAAGGCGCTCGCCTCCGCCGCAGCGACCCCCGGCGTGCACGGGCCCATCGAGGTCACGATGGTGACGCCCGACGGCCGGCTTCGCGAGGCCGAGTTCATGGTCTCCAACGCGATCGATCGGCACGGGGTCGGCCAGCTCATCGCCATCGGCCGCGACATCACCGACCGTGACAGCCAGTCGGAGACCTACCGCCAGCGCGACGCGTGGGCATCGACGTTGCTGCGCGGCGCCAGCGACCTCGTCGTCGTCACCGATCGGGCGGGCTGCGTCGCCTACGCCAGCCCGTCGGTCGAACGCATCTTGGGCCGTGCGGTCGATGAGGTAACGGGTGTGCTCCTGACCACGCTCGTCCACCCCGACGACCTCCTCGTCGAGCCTGCGAGCGGCGCCCACATCGGTCGGGTCCTGGGCACCGGCCCCGGCCGCCAGCGGGTGCTGCGCTTCCGGGCGGACGACGGGACCTGGCGGCGGCTGCGCGTCGAGCGCTCCGGGAGCGAGGAGCTGGGCGACCACCTGGTGCTGCTCACCGGGCGCGAGGTGCAGGGCGAACGGGACGCGGCCAACCTCCTGAGCGACCAGACGGTGCTGCTCGAGCGCATCGCTCGGGGCGCCCTGGTCGGCGAGTCGCTCCTCGCCGTCGGCGATCTGGCGGCCCGGCGCCTCGGGGAGGGCGAGGTCGTGATCGGCTACTTCGACGGGCCGGCCTACCTGTCGGTCTCGCCGACCGTCGACGACGAGGTCCTGGCCGTGCTCGAACGCACGGGGATCAGTCGCCCGCCGCTCCAACCGTCAGCGGACTACGAGGCGGTCCGCAGCAGCCTCGGCTGGGACTCCGTGGTCAAGGCGGCGTCCGGCGGCCGGTACGTCCGGGCGTTCGCCGTCGACCTCACCGGTTCCGAAGGCCTGGTCGGCCGGTTCGTGTTCCTGCGCCACCACGAGGGCGCCCTGTCACCCGAGGAGAACGACCTCGTGGCGCTGGCCGCGGACCTCGCCACCATCGCCGTCGACCGCCACCACCTCCAGGCCCGCCTGGCGCACGGCGCCCTCCACGACGACCTCACCGGCCTGCCCAACCGTCGCAACCTCCTGGCCCGGCTGCGCGACGCGTTCCGCGAGGACGGGGTCCGGGCCGGATTGCTGTTCGTCGACCTCGACCGCTTCAAGCTGATCAACGACAGCCTCGGCCACGACGCCGGCGACCAGCTCCTCCAAGAGGTCAGCTACCGCTTCCGCCGGGCGCTGCGGCCCGCCGACCTGGTCGCGCGCGTCGGGGGCGATGAGTTCGTGGTGCTGTGCCCGGACCTCGACAGCGTGGAGGAGGTGGCAGCCCTCGCCGCCCGCCTGACCGACGCCCTCGCTGCGCCGATCGACCTTCCCGGCGGCCGGGTCGTCGTGTCGGCCAGCATCGGCGTCGTCCAGGCCACGGGACCGGCCGATCCCTCGGAGCTGCTCCAAGACGCCGATCTGGCGATGTACGACGCCAAGGAGCGTGGCCGCAACCGCACGGCGCTCTTCCACGTCGGCCTGCGCGACAAGGCCATGGCCCGGCTCGAGGTCGAGAACGCCCTGCGCGACGCCCTGCGCGCCGACGAGATGGTCCTGCACTTCCAGCCGGTGGTGCGCCTTCGTGATCGGATGATGGTCGGGGTCGAGGCGCTGCTGCGCTGGGAGCGACCCGGGATCGGCCTGGTGAAGCCGAGCGCGTTCGTCCCGGTCGCCACCGACACCGGCTTGATCCTCCCGCTCGGCCGCTGGGTGATCGAGCAGGCGTCGCGCCACGCCGCGCGCTGGCCGACGCTGGAGGTCGCCGCCAACCTGTCGGCGCGCCAGCTGGCGGATGCGGACCTCGTCGACTTCGTCGCGGATTGCCTGGCTCGCCACGGCGTTCCGCCGGGCCAGCTGTGCTTGGAGGTCACCGAGGCCGATCTCGTGACGGACCCCGACGCCATCGTCGAGCAACTCCGGCGGTTCAAGGAGCTGGGGGTCCGCCTGGCGATCGACGACTTCGGCACCGGCTTCGCCACCCTCGACTACCTCCGCCGGTTCTCCGCTGCGGACATCTTGAAGGTGGACGCCTCCTTCGTGGCTGGTCTCGATGACCCCTCGTCGCACGACCTGGCCATCGTGTCCGCGGCTCTCGTGCTGGCCGACAACCTCGGGTTCGACACGGTGGCCGAAGGCGTCGAGACCGCCGGGCAGGGCGAGGTGCTCGAGCGCCTCGGGTGCGAACTGGCCCAGGGCCACCTGTTCAGCGAGTCGGTGCCGGCCGAAGCGATCGACGAGCTGCTCGCGAACGGCGGGGTGGTCGGGACGATGCCGAGCCGGTAGGCCGGGCGCGTGACCAGGTGCGCAGCCTGTAGAACCGAGGGGATCCCGCCCCACCCGAGGAGCCAGCCGTGAGCAGTGCCGGAATCCGTCAGATCCGACTCGGAGCGCTCGGCGCACCGGTGTCCGAGGTGCTGGAAGAGCTGGCCGGGTCCGATGCCGTCGCCCGGCTCTGGGCCAAGGACCACACCCTGTGGGCCCCCGATCCCACGGAGATCAGCGACCGCCTTGGCTGGCTCGACGTCCCCGCCGAGATGGCCGGGGCGATCGAGCAGCTCGACGGCTTCGTCGCCGGCTGCCGCGCCGACGGGCTCACCGACGTCGTCGTGATGGGCATGGGGGGA
Organism: Acidimicrobiales bacterium; assembly: GCA_046594195.1. Classification (GTDB taxonomy): domain Bacteria; phylum Actinomycetota; class Acidimicrobiia; order Acidimicrobiales; family Iamiaceae; genus Aquihabitans. The sequence goes on from JBKJPY010000057.1 coordinate 32,719, forward strand.
TCGAGCCTGTTCCCCGAGGTCATCGCCCGCTCCTTCCCGAGTAGCGAGCATGGCCTGCGCTTGCACGTGCTCGACAGCACCGATCCGGCGGCGGTCGGCCACCTCGCTGCCCACCTGCACGCCGACACCACGTTGTTCCTGGCCTCGTCGAAGTCCGGTTCCACCGTTGAGACCCGCAGCCACCTCGACTTCTTCTGGGATCGCGTGGGTCGTGGCGACCGCTTCGCCGTGGTGACGGACCCGGGCTCGGCGCTGGCCCAACTCGCCCGCGAGCGCGGGTTTCGCCACGTGTTCGAGAACCGCCCCGACATCGGCGGCCGGTACTCGGCCCTCAGCTACTTCGGCCTGGCGCCGGCCGCCCTGGCCGGTGTCGACTGGGTGGCGCTCGTGGCCGCCGCCCAGCACGTGTCGCCGATGCTGCGGGCCGTCGATCCCGCCGTGAACGTCGGCCTCCGACTCGGAGCCGCACTCGCCGCCGGCGTGCGCGCCGGACGGGACAAGGTGACGCTGGTGATCGACCCGAGGATCGAGAGCTTCGGGCTGTGGCTCGAGCAGCTCCTCGCCGAGTCCACGGGCAAGGCGGGCACGGGGGTCATCCCGGTGGCCGGCGAGGCGCTCGGCCCCGTCGACGTCTACGGGACTGACCGCCTGTTCATCTCGATCGGCGACGTCGACCATCCAGTGGGGCTCGACGTCCTCGCCGACGAGGGCCATCCCGTGATCGAGCTCGACCTCGACGACCCCCTCGATCTCGGCGCCCACGTCCTGGTGTGGGAGGTGGCCACCGCCCTCTGCGGGGCGGCGCTGGGCATCAACGCCTTCGACCAACCGAACGTGGCCGAGGCCAAGGAGGCCACGAGCAAGGTCCTCGCCGACGGAGCGGGCGACCTCCCCCACGCCACGCTGGACGAGGTGCTCCTGCAGCTCAAGTCCGGCGACTACCTCGCCCTCCAGGCCTACATCGACCCCAACGACGACGACGTCGCGGCCTTGCAGGAGCTCCGCCTGGACCTGCGAGACGAGCACAAGGTCGCCACCACGTTCGGCCTCGGCCCGCGCTTCTTGCACTCCACCGGCCAGCTCCACAAGGGCGGCCCGCCCACCGGCGTGTTCCTCCAGGTCGTGGGGAGCGATGCCGCCGACGCGGCGATCCCCGGCCAGGACTTCACCTTCGCGGAGCTCAAGCACGCCCAGGCTGACGGCGACCTGTTGACGCTCGACCGCCACGGCCTGCGGGCGTGCCGCACCACCCTCGCCGAGTTGACCGAGCACGTGAACCGGGCGGTGACGCGATGAAGCTGGGGATGATCGGCCTCGGGAAGATGGGCGGCTTCATGGCCGAGCGCCTGCGCCGCGCCGGCCACGAGATCGTCGGCATGGACCCGGCGAAGCCGGAGGCCGACGCCCACTCGCTCGAGGAGCTGGTGCCGCTGCTGGTCGCGGACGGCCAGCCCAAGGTGGCGTGGTCGATGGTGCCGGCCGGTCCCATCACGGACTCGGTGATCGCTGAGCTCGGCGACCGGCTCGAGCCGGGCGACCTCGTGATCGACGGCGGCAACTCGAACTACCTGGACTCGATCCGCCACGGGGAGGAACTGGCCGCCAAGGGCATCGGCTTCATCGACTGCGGCACGTCGGGTGGCGTCTGGGGCCTCGAGAACGGGTACGCCCTGATGGTGGGCGGTACGTCCGAGTCGGTGGCCATCGCCCAGCCGCTGTTCGACGCGCTCGCCCCGCCCAGCGGCAAGGGCTATGCCCACGTCGGCCAGGTCGGCACCGGCCACTACACGAAGATGGTCCACAACGGCATCGAGTACGGGATCATGCAGGCGTACGCGGAGGGCTACGCCATCTTGGAGGCGACGCCCCTCGGCATCGACGTCCGAGCCGCCATCGGCAGCTGGCAGGAGGGCAGCGTCGTGCGGTCGTGGCTCCTGGACCTGCTCATCAAGGCGCTCGAGGAGACACCGGACCTCGAGGGAATCGCATCGGTCGCTGCCGACTCGGGGGAGGGGCGCTGGACCGTGACCGAGGCGGTCGCGAACGGCATCTCGGCGCCGGTGATCTCGGCGGCGCTCTTCGCCCGGTTCACCTCGCAGCACCGCGAGGAGGACAAGGCGATGAAGGTCATCTCCGCCCTGCGCAACCAGTTCGGCGGCCACGCCATCGAGATGGAGTCCCCGCAGGGCGAACAGCACGGCGGGGAGGGCAACGGATGAGCAACGAACGCTCGGACGCCCTCGTCCTCTTCGGTGCGACGGGTGACCTGGCCTACAAGAAGATCTTTCCGGCGATCTACGCCATGGCTGCGCAGGGGCGGCTGGAGACGCCGGTCATCGGCGTCGCCTCCTCGGCGGGCGACGACGAGTTCATCCGCGACAAGGTGCGCGCCTCGCTCGCCGAACTGGTCCCCGACGCAGACCCGCACGTGGTCGATCGGCTGATCGAGCGGGTGTCGTACGTCTCGGGCGACTACCGGGAGCCCGGGGTCTACGACGACCTGGCGAAGGTGCTCGACGGCACGTCGAACCCGCTCTTCTACCTGGCGATCCCCCCGGTGCTGTTCGACGACGTGGTGCAGGGGATCGGCCGCGTCGGGATCGCCGATGCCGGGCGCGTGGTGGTGGAGAAGCCCTTCGGCCGCGACCAGGCGAGCGCGGCGGAGCTGAACGCCTGCATCCACTCCGTGTTCCCCGAGGAGCGGATCTTCCGCATCGACCACTACCTCGGCAAGGAGTCCGTCGAGAACCTGCTGGTGTTCCGCTTCGCCAACTCGCTGCTAGAGCCGGTGTGGAACCGCAACTTCATCTCGAGCGTGCAGATCACCATGGCCGAGGACTTCGGCGTCGGCAGCCGGGGCAAGTTCTACGAGAGCGTCGGGGCCCTGCGCGACGTGCTCCAGAACCACCTGCTCCAGATCGTCGCCCTGCTCGGAATGGAACCACCGGCCGGCGCCGACGCCGCCTCCCTGCGCGACGAGAAGGTGAAGCTCCTGCGCCAGGTGCGGACGATCTCGACGGACTGCTACGTACGGGGCCAGTACCGCGGGTACGTCGACGAGGAGGGCGTCGAGGGCGGGTCGGACGTGGAGACCTTCGCCGCCGTCCGCTTCGAGATCGACTCCTGGCGCTGGGCCGGCGTGCCGTGGCTGGTCCGCACCGGCAAGGACCTGGCGGTCACCGGCACCGAGGCGGTCATCACGTTCAACGCGCCCCCGCGGCTCCTCTTCACCCCGGAGGGCGCCCCGGAGCCGGGGCCGAACTACCTCCGGTTCCAGCTGGGCAAGGAGGACGGCGTGCAGCTCCACCTCCACGCCAAGAAGCCCGGCGAGGACCTCATCCCCGAGCCCATCGACCTCGAGGTGTCCTACGCCGAAGCGCTCGGCCCGCGTGAGGAGGCGTACCAGCGCCTGCTCGACGACGCCATGGACGGCGACGCCCGGCGGTTCGGCCGGGAGGACGCCCTCGACGAGCAGTGGCGCATCGTGGAGCAGGTGCTCGAGCACCACGACGAGGTGCACCTCTACGACCCCGGCACCATGGGCCCGTCCGAAGCCGACCGCCTGGCAGAAGACGCCGGCGGCTGGCTCGACCCCCTGCCGGGCAAACCCAAGGACTGACCCGGCGCCGTCACGCAGAGCGGAGAGAAAAGGGCATGGGTAGCTCGACGACGAAGTCGGCGAGTAGGAACCCGTGAGCAGCGGAGTGCTCGAAGACGCGCGCAACCAGCGACGCGCGCGGAGCCGTTGCCCTGAGGCTTCGCCTCAGGGCAACGGCTCGGGGACGCGCTTCACGATGGCAGAAGCCATGGCGTAGGCGGCCTCGGCGGGGCCGACCTCGTCGGGCTGGAGGAGGTTGGCCATGATGCGCAGCACCCAGTCCATGAGGCTGCGCGAGCGCATGCCAACGCGGGTCAGCTCGCGCATGAGGGCGGGCTGGCCGATGACCTGGGCGAAGAGCCGGGCCACCTTGAAGTAGAGGCCGTACTCCGCCTCGAGCCACTTCGGGTACTGCTGCAGGGCCATGCCGTCGCCGGTGGTGACGGCTTCGGTCAGGAACTCCGCCACCTGACGACCGGTCTCGTAGGCGTAGTCGATGCCTTCGCCGTTGAACGGGTTGACCGAGCCGCCGGCATCGCCCACGACGGCCCAGGTCGGGCCGACCTTGGGGTTGACCGAGCCGGCCATGGGGATGCGGCCGCCGGTGGGGGCGCAGACCGGGTTCTCGGGGTCGATCTTCCAGTAGTCGGGGGCGGTGGCCGCCCACTCCCGCATGAGGTGCGAGGTGTTGACGTCGCGCCAGTCGCGGAACGTGGAGAGCAGGCCGATGCCGACGTTGATCGTGCCGTCGCCCACGGGGAAGATCCACCCGTACCCCGGCATCGAGTTGCCGTTGCGGTCGCGCACGTCGAGGCAGCTCTCGATCCACGGCTCGTCGTGGAGGGGGCTCTCGTAGTACGTGCGGATGGCCATGCCGAGCGGGTAGCTGCGGTTGCGAGCCGTCCCGAGCGCTCGACCGAAGCGGGAGTTCGCGCCGTCGGCGATCACGATGTAGCGGGCCCGGATCTCCCGGGTTTCGCCGGTGCCCTTGTCCTTGACCACTGCGCCGGTGACGAGCCCGCCTTCGACGATGGGCGAGACGGCTTCGGTGCCCTGGTGCGTTTCGGCCCCGGCAGCACCGGCATGCTCGAACACGAGCTGGTCCAGGTCGCGCCGCTTCACCACGAACCCGTGGTCCGGGTACACGGGATGGTCCGGCCAGTTGAGCTCGAGCGTGACGCCGTGGGCGACGGCGCGCAGGCCGGTGTAGCGGTGGTACTTCTCGAGCGACGAGTACAGCCCCATGTCGGCAAGCTGCTTCACGGCACGGGGCGTCAGGCCGTCGCCGCAGGTCTTGTCGCGCGGGAACACCTTTCGCTCCACGCATACAACCCGGACGCCTGCCTTCGCCAGCCAGTAGGAGGTGGACGCTCCGGCCGGCCCGCCGCCGACCACGAGGACGTCGGCGCGATCAGTAGTGGAGGGGGACATGGCGGGAGTGTACGGAGCGTCGGGCCGGACGAGGCCCGACGACCGGCTCAGTTCGTCTCGGCCCCGTCGACGGTGGCGACCGCGTCGGGATCGTTCGGGTCGAGCGCAACGACGGCCTCGACCAGGGCCGCCAGGGCGGCCGGATCTTGGGCGAACAGCTCCGAGTTGAAGTTCGGGTCGTCCGCGGGCTTGCCGTCGTTCAGCCCCTCACGGGTGTAGATGACCACCGCGGCCATCTCCTCGGGGGAGAGGCCCGCAAAGCCGCCCATGTTGTTGCTCAGGTCGTTGACGTTGCGCTGGGTGCCATCGCCGTAGGTGCCGTCGGGGCGGGCACCCTCGGCCGAGCCGTAGTGCTCCCAGTAGACCTGGCCGAGCGGGTCCTTGTAGGTGGCCAGGACGTGGCCGTTGTTGAGCTGCTGGCCGGTGCCGCCCGAGGTGACGCCGGCGCCGGTTGGGAGGTGGCAGCCAGCGCAGTTGGCGGTGTACACCTCCTTGCCGATCACGAACGGGTCGGTCTCGCCGGCGGGCGGCGGCTGCACCGAGAAGACGTAGATGATGCCCCAGAGCGGGAGCAGCGCGAGGACCGGCGCCGCCCAGAACGGGATGCGCTTGCGGGCCTTGGCGGCAGCGACGACGGGGATGTCGACCACCGGCGTGGCGGCCGTTTCGTCGAGGGTGGGCAGCGGTGCAGGCGCAGCCTTGGGCTTCTCCACGGCTGCGGGGGCGTCGGCTGCTGCGGCAGCCGGGGCGTCACCACCGGCGGGTGCCGCGGCGTCGGCGGGAGCCTCGCCGCCGGCCCTGGCGGCGCGGGCAGCGGCCGCCTTCTTCAGCAGGTGCTCGGGGATCTCGGTCAACGCATTCCTCCGCGGGCGGATCGGCACCCGGCAGCAGCGCGGCTGACAGGTGAAACGCGGCCACTCTAGGCCTGCCCCTCCCGGTGGGGCCAAGCCGCCGATCGGGCGGTCGGTCGACCCGTGGGGCGGCGTGCGCCCACCCCGGTCGGGTGGTCGCTGACCCGCCGATCTGAGGGTTCATCCAAGGTGGCGGGGGGCACCGGAAAAGGGTGTGGAACAAGGGAGCCTCGGAATGTGTGGTCCCAGAGGTCGCGTGCTAGACCAAGAACCCGACCGGGTCGTGCGTGTGGCTTCGGTCGGTCGAACAGATTGTGATCGGATTCACGAGGAGGAGCTGTCGCAGTGATCGGTGCAGAGTCAGTCCTGTCGCAGCTCGGGACCATCGTGAGCAACGCCGGCAAGGGCCTCACCAACGTGGCCTTCACGGGCTCGCTCATCGTGATGTTCCTGCTGGCCGGGATCGTGGTCCTCTACTCCAAGCGTCGGCCCAAGGACGCCTACCTCACCTGGGGTGAGGCGGCTGCCTCGTCGGTGTTTTGCACCTTCGGCCTGTTCTGGGCCTTCGGCGTGGTCCCTCACCAGTGGCTGACCTACTCGGGCAGCGAGCTCGCCATGCGCTCCGACGCCATCCTCGCCGGCCCCGGCTCCACGGGCCTGGCCCAGTTCTCGCCGGTCGTGATTTCCAAGCAGACCCTGGCCGACCTCATCGCCGTGGGCATCTACGGCCTCGCCTTCACGCTCACCGTCGTGCTCTGGTCCGTGTGGCAGAAGCGGGGCCAGAAGAAGTCCGACGAGGTCGAGAAGTCCACCTACGGCCGCCCGCTCGTGAAGGCCTGACCCATGGCCAAGACCGATGCCAACCCCCCGATGCCGGAGTTCCGCACCGACTACGCCCTCGTGCAGGTCGATGCGGACTACCTGGCGAAGGCGGTCAAGCCGAAGCAGTTCATCCACATCGACCAGTCCGAGTGCATCATGTGCGAGGGGTGCGTCGACATCTGCCCGTGGAAGTGCATCCACATGGTGCAGCCGCAGTCCATCGCCGAGGCGGAGGGCACGGAGCTCCCGGGCATCGACCCCAGCGACAACGTGGTGTTCCTGATCGACGACGACGTGTGCACCCGCTGCGCCCTGTGTGTCGACCGGTGCCCCACCGGCGTGATCATCCTCGGCAAGATCGGGGACCCGGCCGCCAACGGCGACGGTCACCAGCGCACGAACACCCACGGGTACGGCTACGGGATGCGTCTCGGATGATCGCCGCACCTTCCCCCGCAGGCCCACAGGATCGGGAGCAGTAGACCGATGGCCAAGACCATGCAGAACAAGGGCCCCTCGAAGGTCTCCGAACTGATCGACAAGACCCAGTCGAGCCAGGCCTGGAACTCGATCTTCCGCCCGGGCTCGATCTTCCGGAAGGGCTACACCGACAGCCCCCGAAACCGGTCCTACGTGATCATGAACTCGGTGCTGTACCACCTGCACCCGGTGAAGGTGAAGCGCCACGCGGTCAAGGTGAGCTACACGCTCTGCCTCGGCGGCCTCTCCTTCTTC